>JAWLCE010000008.1:0-123148 GCA_041687335.1 Sumerlaeia bacterium
CCCCCTGTGTCGGCTCGACGCGCCCACCTACCTATCTCGGCACGAGCTGTGGTAGCGAGTGCATGATGCGGCGCATCTTGCTACGAGCTCCAAAATGGCAGGTCGGGTCTTCGACCCGACATGGCCTCCAGTGTCGGCTCGAAGAGCCGACCTACCCATCCCGGCACGAGCTGTGGTCGCGAGTACATGATGCGGCGCATCTTGCTACGAGCTCCAAAATGGCAGGTCGGGTCTTCGACCCGACATGGCTTCCAGTGTCGGCTCGAAGAGCCGACCTACCCATCCCGGCACGAGCTGTGGTCGCGAGTGCATGAGGCGCCCGATATGGATGAGTCGAATTAAATATCTTTGCCTGATGGCTCGCCTGTCAATTATTCTCGGGTTGTTCGTCTGATTGTGGCCTGACTTTGCCGGGACTGGGTGGATGCCATGAACCGGAAGCCGCCGCGCTTCCACTATCTTTCGATGCTGGCGCTGGCGTGGCTGGCCGTAGGGTTATGGCTCGGCCACGGCCTGGCGCACCACAACAGCCATGACCACGGCCATCACCACGACCCCCAACCGGGCAAGGCCTCGCAATGCCAGATCTGCCTGGCCGGCGCGCAGTTCACGCTGCCCGAGCCCCCCACGACCCCATCGCTGCCCGATTATGGGATCGCGGATATCCTTTGGCCTGCCGATGACCGTCCCACGGGTGTCGGTGCCAATCGCTCCCATTCGGCCCGAGCGCCGCCCGTCTCCCTCCTGCTCCAAGCCTGAATGATGCCTTGATCATCCACGGCCGAGTCGGCTCCCGTGAGCCGGCGACAGTTTCGCCATGCCGGGCGGCGGTTGATTCATGCCCGCCGGCCGGGGTGGCGGTTGCAATCGTCAGGAGTCATCCAGCATGCCGATCTACGCCCCCAGACGGGGCTTTACGCTCATCGAACTGCTCATCGTGGTGGCGATCATCGCCATCCTGGCCGCCATCGCGGTGCCCAACTTTCTGGAGGCCCAGACCCGGGCCAAGGTGGCGCGCGTCAAGAACGACCTGCGCACCATCGCCCTGGGAATGGAGGCCTATCGGGTCGACCACAACCACTACGCGATCCCGTCAGCCGGCAATGGCCGCCAGCTCACCGACCCGCTGCGCGCCTATCACGTCACGCCATTCGAGACGCGCGTGCCGGTCCTGCTGACCACCCCGATCGCTTACATCAGCAGCCGGCCCGCCGACCCCTTTGCCGTCCACGAGGAGGATGATGCCTCGCCGGTCTACCTCTGCCTGACGACCGATTACCTGACGATCCGCCAGCAGAACAACCCACGCTACAACTACAGGGAGGTGTTGAACGATCTGTGCGAGGAAGCTTTCGGTCGCCCCGCCAGCCCCCGCATGCACTACATGCTGGTCAGCTTCGGCCCCGACCTGATTCACAGTGCCGACATCCCCCACTCGGGCGATGACCACCAAGACGACCACGATGGTCATGATGACGACCATGACGACGGGGAAGAGCACGACCATACCGAGGGGGCGGTCTATGACCCCACCAACGGCACGATCTCCAACGGCGATATCTTTTATCTGGGGCCCGGCATCGGCTTCCCCTGAGGGCGGCTCAGGGGGTCTGGCGCCCGCCCAGGCGCCCGCGCCGGACCGCGTCATAGAGCAGCACCTTGGCCAGCAGGCGCACGGCGGTGAATTCGTTGATCGATGTGCCCTCCTGGGGCACCGTCTCGCAAAGGTCCGCGCCGATCAGCCGGATCGACGGATTCTCCAGCAGCAGCCGCCGCAGGTAGCTCAGCGTCTGCCACCAGCCCAGCCCCCCCGGTTGCGGCGTGCCGGTGCCGGGGCACAGTGAGGGGTCGAGCCCGTCGATGTCGATGCTCAGGTAGATGGGCCCAGCCAGCCGTCCCAGCGTCTTGAACAGGTCCAGCTCGGCCCCGGCGTCGCGCGCCAGCGTCTGGGCATGGAAGGTGGTCACCCGCCCGCACTCGCGGCCGAAGCGGCCCTCCTCGCGCTCGACCGAGCGGATGCCGATGGCCAGCACGCGGGCCCCCATCTCCACCACGCGGCGCATGGCGCAGGCATGCGAGTGGGGACTGTCCTCATACTGGTCGCGCAGGTCCGCATGCGCGTCAATCTGGACCACCGTCAGCGCAGTGGGGTCCAGCCCTTCGCGCTCGCAGGCGGCCTGAACCAGCGGCGGGGTCAGGCTGTGCTCGCCGCCGACGCCCACCACCAGCCCGCCCTGCAGCCCCAACGCCAGCGCCGTCTGGCGCACGCGGCCCAGGTATTCCTCGGTGGGCTCGCCGAAGTCGGGCAGCAGCGGAGCCGACCCGAAGACGCGCAGCTCCTCCAGGTCCGCATCGAGTTCCTCGTCCCACAGCTCGAGCTGCGTCGAGGCCTCCCAGATCGCCAGCGGCCCGCGGGCCGTGCCCTTGCCATAGGAGACCGTGCCCTCGAACGGCAGCGGCAGCAGCAGCGCCTCGGCCTCGGCCGGCGTGGATGGTTCAATGCCAAGAAAAGACGGGAATTCCATCAGTTAAACGACCCTGTTCTCTGTAGTTCAATTGTTCCATAAAGGCATGAAAACACCAAGGCGCATCCTGCACCCCGTGTTTTCACCCCAATGATCGGTTATGGATGGAAGGTCACTTGGCCGGCTTGTCCAGCTCTTCGAAGACCGCCTTCATCAGCAGCGGCCAGACGGTGGTGGCGTCGGCGTAGACCTCGGCGAAGCGCCCGCCCTCGGCCGGGTCGATGAATTTGCCCCAGCTGACGCCCTCGGAGTAGGTGCATCCCGACAGCCCGCCCCAGTGGACCGGCTCCGGGCAGATGCGCACCGCGTATTGAAACTTCGGCTCGGGCAGCTCGACGCCCAGCCGGTCGGCGGTGATGTCGTAATAAGGCGCCACCTGCTGGGCCCAGTTGCGCGGCACGCCGCCACCGATGGTAAAGATCGCCAGCTTTTTGGAGCGCCCGATCAGGCGGGCATATTCCTGCAGGTCCAGAAACGGATTGAAAGTCGGAACGGTGCGGAAAAGCTCCTCGGGCGTCGGCGGCGGCTCCTGCGCCCCGCGCTCGGTCAGCGCGCGCCGCATCGCCCAGGTCGCCATGTCCAGCCCCAGCTCGCTGTCGGTGAAGGCCGGCACGAACACCGGCGCCCCCGCCCGCCAGGCGCTGCGCAGGATGCCAGGCCCCTGGTCGATCAGGTCGAGCTTGCGACCGACGGCGCGGCAGAATTCGGCCGAGGACCAGACCCCCGCCGGCGGCTCGTGCTCGCCCAGCACCCCGGCGATGAATTCGGCGACATTGTTGAGGTTACCCTCCATCTCCAGCGTGTCGTAGATGCGGTTGTAACCCATCTCGAACAGCGCTTTGTCGTCGTGGCCCGCCTCGTGCCGGTAGTGGGTCAGGCCGATGGACTCGGTGACGCCGTGCGCCATCAGCGCACCCGTCGAGACCACCGCATGAACCATCCCCCGGTCCAGCAGCTCGCAGATGATGCGGCCCATCTTGGCCACGCTCATCGCCCCCGAGACCGTCAGCACGACCGTCACCTCGAGATCGCGGGCCATCGCCAGCAGGATTTCGAAAGCCTCGCCCAATTGGCGGCCGCCAAAGGCGGTTTTGCCCATCGCTCGCAGCAGATCGGCAAAACCGCCAATGGCGGTGAGATCGAGGCTTTCAAGTGGGCGCAGACCATCGGCCCGCCCGTCGTGGAGTTCACGCGAGGACGTCATGTCGCATTGCCTTTCGGGGCTGAGTGACTCGTGTCGCCGCCCCGGACCCTCTTATGCAGTCTGCTCGACCGCAACCGGCTCCATGATGAAGCGCGGCATGGCCGTGACCGTCACTTCGCCCAGGTCGACCTCTTCCATAATGTACTTCAGCACATTACGGGGATCGGTGCGACCACAGGTGAAGACGTCCATGGCAATCATGCCCTCGTCAGCATAGGCGTGAGCCGAACAATGGCTCTCGTCAAGCATGACGACGGCGGTAAAGCCCGGGGGCGAATCCTGACCGAATTTGTAGCGGATTTGAGAAATGACCTTGGCGCCGGCGCGTGCTGCACCGCGGGCCATGGCATTGAGGATGAGTTCGTCGTCGAGACAAATCTCGCGCGCTACGTGTCGGCAGTCGACCAGCAGGTGATGTCCCTTTTGCACCTCATAAAACCTCCCTGAAGGACTCCTTAACACCGTCTTTGACCCGATCCGCTTATCTGTGAAACCGCAGCGGGTGACGGCGATGGAGAGATGCCCTTGTGCCTTGATGGTTATTATTTCGGCACAAGATGCGGTCAATATAGGATCAACGCAAATCCAATGCAAGCGTTTTTCCGATAGGTGAAATCCGCCGTCGGAATCTCGGGCGATCTGAAGCCCCGCCGCCTCGGCCGGTCGTGCCCCATGGAGATCGCCCCCCATGTCACACACGCTCGCATCCTAGCATCGAAGGTCGGGAGGATCAAGCATTGGAAGATGGTTTTTTTTGCCCCGGCAACGGGGGCTCGGCCGCTGGCGCAAGATGAGCCGCGACAGCGCTGGGCATGGCCGCCGGCCACTCGGGCGTTACCAGTCCGAGGCTTCGCCCTCGTTCATGATCGCATCGGCGGCCCGTGGGGTGATGGCATGGCGCTCCATGACATCCGAGCGCTGCGCCCGCGTCCGCGCCTGAAGCAGTTCACGATAAATCTGGCGCCGTTCGGCCGGCGTGGCTGGGCTGGCCTTGGGGGGCGAATTGCGTTTCACGTCGAGCCGCAGATCCATCGACCTGCTGGTCGGTGCCACGGCCGCCGCCGGCGCGGCTGGACGCACCTCCACCACCGGCTGGCCCTCGGGCGCCGACGCCAGCGACTCGAGTTGCTCATGGCCCGGCATCACGCTGGCAATCGGCGGGGGAGGCAGGGTCGGTTTGACCGTCACCGGCAGGGTCCGTTGCAGCCGCGGCGTTGGCTCGGGGGGCAGGGGCGGCTGTTCGGGCTCGGGTGGGCGGCATCCGGCCACAGCCAGAACCACCAGCCCCACCGCCAGCCACCCGGCGCGTGTGCAATTGTATAAAGGCATATCCAAAACTCCCACCACCCCCAGATACCAGCCTACGCGACGGCGGTGGGAGAGGGCAAATTTATCGCATGCGCCCATCCGCCTCAGCGATACAATGACCAGTTCCGGGCGGCGTTCTTTCCCTTGAAGCCGATCGTCAGCGTCCGGTCCAGGCTCAACCCGCCGTTGTCAGTCGCCCGCACGACCACGTCATAGAGCAGTTGCGGCTCGGCGGCAAGCCGGGCCGCGTCGGCAACTCTCAGCTCCTGGCCCACCAGTGCGAAGCGCCCGTCCCCATCGCCGCCCGGCACGAAGCTCAGCGTGTGCGTGTCGGCGGTGTTGGGATCCACGACGCTGAGCAGCGCGACCACCGTCCCATCGGGATCGCCCTTCCTGACCGGACGCTCCTCGATTTGGATTTCGCTGGGGGCAAGGTTATTCGAGACCACCTTGACCGTAACCTGCGCCGAGCCGATCGCACCCAGCGGATCCTCCGCACTCACCATGATCGTGCGATCGCTGATGTTGGGGTAATACTTGATGTTGTTGTAGCGGGCCGATTGCAGCACCGCCCGGAAATCGGCCAGCGGCGCCGGCCCGTTGAGCCGCAGCAGCCCATTGACCCGGTCATAGGGCGCGATCGTGACCGCCCCGCTGGCGGTCGCAAGGAGAACCTCCTGATTGCCGTCTGGCAGGTTGGCCAGCTTGAGGGTCATCGAGGCCAGTTGCTTGCTGTCATAATCGATCACCATCCCCTCGGGCGCCAACTTGATGCTGCCGCCCCCTTCCTTGAACGTGACGGTCCGATGGATGCCGGAGGCCGCCCCGTTGAGGTCGATGATCGGCGGGTCGTTGACCGTCACCATCGTCAGCGTGATCCGGCGCGACACGCTCACCGCGCCGCCCGCGTCGGTCGCCGTCACATCGATTAGCCGCGTCGTCCGTGCCGGATCGGCCGAGAGGTTGTTATAAGCCACTGTGCGCAGGATCGCCTGGTAGGTCGCCGCCGAAGCCGGCCCCGTCAGCAGCAATTCGCCAGTGGCCGAATTATAGGCCGCCTGCACGTCCCCCTGCAGGATCGCCGCCAGGCTCTCCTGATGTTGTTGGGGCGCGCTGACCAGCTTGAGGCGCATTCCGCTCAGCAGCTCGCCTTCGGGGTCGCTGACGGTGGCGGCGGGCACCAGCACGACCGGCCCGCCCTTCTCGGTGAAGGTGGCGGCACGGTCGTAGCCTTCCGCCGGTCCGTTCAGGTCGACCACGGGGGGCGGGTTGAAGGCGATCGTCACCGTCGCCTGCGCCATCCCCGCGGCCCCGACCGGGTCCCAGCCGGTCACGGTGACGGTGCGGTTGGTCTTGTCGGGATAGCTGCTGGTGTTGTGATACTGCACCGAGCGCAGCACCGTCCGGAAGTCCGCCAGCGGTGCCGGACCATTCAACCGCAACAGGCCGGTGGCGGGGTCATAGGCCGCGATCGTGACGGCGCCGGACGCGGTCGCGCTCAGCGATTCCAGGGTGCCGTCGGGCCGGTTCCCCAGCGTCAGGTTCAGCGCGCTGAGCTGGGTGTTGTCGGGATCGCTGACCAGCGCCACGGGCGCCAGCAGCACCCCGCCGCTGCCATACTGGAACGTGACGCCATGGTTGACGCCGGCGGCCGTGCCATTGAGGTCGATCAGCGGCGGGTCGTTGACCGCCATGATCCCCAGCGTGATCCGGCGCAGCTGGCTGACCGCGCCGCCCGCATCCGTCGCAGTCACGTCGATCTGCCGAGGCGTCGTCGTCGGATTGCTGGAGGCGTTGTGATACGTCACCGTCCGCAGGATTGCCTGATAGACCGCGGCCGAGGCCGGGCCCACCAGCACCAGTTCGCCTGTGTGGGAGTAGTGAATGACCACCCCGCCCATCGGCGAGGCCGACATGCTCTCCTGCAATTGCTCGGGCGCAATGCTGAGCTTCAGGCGCATCTCGGTCAGGAGGTCGCCGTTGGGCTCGGTGACAACAGCGTCGGGGACGAGCAGAATCGCCGCCGATTTCTCGGTGAAGGTCACGCTGGCGTCCGCACCTGCGGCCCCGCCATTGAGGTCAAGCAGCGGCGGCTGATTTTCCGCCGTCATCCAGCTCGAGACCGTGAATTCCCCCGCCCCGCTGACACGCCGGGCCACCAGCACGTAATCGGCCGACGCTGGCGCCGTGAAAGTGATCTTTTCCGAGGCGGCCGTGCTGGCCGAAGACATTGCCAGTTGCGGCGTGCCGTAGGCGCTGGGCTCGCCCTGATAAAGATATAGGTCAAAGTCGCTGCCGGCGGGGCTGTTGAGCGCAAAGCTGACTTCCTGGCCCGCCGGCAGCAGCACCCGCCGAGCCCAGGCACGCCGGTCGCCGGGATTGGAGCCGAAGACCGCGGCGGCGGACTGGCCGACCTCAAGCCGCATCACCGCCGCCTCGATCGCGGCGTCCACGTTGAGCAGCCCATAACCCTCATAGCGATCCTTGCCGACGGGATATCCCTCGGGGCCGGCGGCGGCGCGCTGGAGCGTCGGGTTGTAGCCGTAATTGACCTCGCGCACGTCGTTGGTCTCGCTGGCGGTGGCGCACAGCAGCATCTTGACCTGCCGCGAGTGGTTGCCGCTGTTGAAATCCCAGGTCACCCCGGCCTGCTGCATCGCGTCGATGACCAGCGCCGCCGCCCCCGCCGCGAACGGCGAGGACATTGAGGTGCCCTTCAGGTTCACATAATCGTTAGCCCGACCGTCGGCAAAACCGGGCGATTGGGCGTCGGCGGTGTTGCTGTCGGGGGCCAGGATGAAGGAGTAATAGCTCGAGCCGCCGGGGGCCAGCAGGTCAGGCTTGTAGTCCTCCTCGCGCCCCGCCACCGAGGAGGGAACGGTAAAGCCGTGGCTGGTGTATTCAGTCAGTTGGTTGATGTCATTGGAGGCGCCGATGGTCAGGGCCAACGCCGCGCGCCCCGGGTCGGTGATCGCCCGCGAGCCGCTCGAGGCATTGCCGTCGTTGCCCGCCGAGCAGACCACGACCACCCCGTTCAAGACTGCGGCGTTGACCTTCTGGCGCAGCGGGGTGTCGATGCCGGTGCCGCTGGTGCTGATGCTCAGGTTGATCACCTTCAGGTCCAGTTCGACCCGGCGCGTCACCAGGTCGTCGATGGCGGCGCCGGTCCAGCTTCCCACCGAGTAGCCCGTATTGTCGAAGATGCGTGCCCCCGCCCAGCGCGCACCCGGCGCCACCCCGCTCAGCCGGTTGAAACCATCGCCGATGGCCTGCCAGTTGCTGATGGTGTTGAGGATCCGGTAGTGCGTGATCGAGCCGTTGCTGGCCAGCCCCGCCTGGTATTGACGCGTCGCCTGGGCCGTAAAGTTGTTGCTCTCGGTGAGGCCGGTGGCGCCGCTGCTGGCGCTGCTGATCGAGTAGAGCGCCCCGGGCTGCCCTTGCTCACGATAAAATCCATAAAGGCTCGTCGAGCCCCCATCCTGCCACTGCGCCAGCGAGCTCATTGTGACCGCCGCCGGCGGGATCTCCACGGGGCTGAGCGTAAAGGAACCGGCTGAAATCGTAGAGAGGTTGCCGCTGTCGGTGTATAGCAGGTTGCCGGTCTGGCTGCCGCTGGCGCCCCCGCTGCCCAAGGCCACCCCGGCCACATGGGTGCCATGCTCCTGAACATCGGCCGCCGTGGCCAGCCGGTCGCCGGTAAAGTCTCTCCAGTACGCCATCCGCCCGACAAGGTCGCTGTGGGTGCCGTCCAGGCCCGTATCGATGATGCCAATGGTGATCGAGCCGTTGCCCCGATAGCCAGCGGCGGAGCCGGCGAAAGGCGCCGCCCAGACCGGCCGGACCCGGCCATTGCGGGTTGCCGTCTGCAGATCCGCCACCATCGGCTTTGGCTCCTGCACCAAGGCCAGCTCGGCCCCCATCAGCGCCGGCAGCCGGTCGATCATCCCCAACGGCAACCGGCCGTTCCAGCCATGGGAGACCGATTGGTAGACATAATCGACCTCGCCCCCCAGCTCCAGAAAGCGGTCGAGTTGGGCTTGACGGATCGGTTCACGAAACACCAGTTCCAGTTCGACGGGCTGGCCGAGCAGATCCTCGGCGGCCGCGCTGAGGCTGGGCACCGAGGAAGAGGCGTGGGCGCGAGCCTCCGCCAGCCGGGCCGCCAGCGAGTCATCCAGCAGGTCGCGGTCGGTGTCCTCGGGAAAGCTCGCCGCGATCGGCGGCGCGATGGCCGGCGGAGGCGGCGCTACGGGCGCCGCTCCCGTCAGGCTGCACAAGCCCAGCAAATAGAAAATTGCCGCCAGCAGATGCAGCGGCAAAAATCGATGCGACAGGCGGCGATTCATGGTTACCTTCAATCAAGCGTCGGTTTCGGCATAATACCCCCGGCACGTATCGGTTGTACGGGTTGAGATCTTAAGCAGCGGTCAGCTCACCTGGCCGGGCGATGGGGGTCAAACCTCAGTTGTTGCGACGGCTTTCCAACAGCCGCATCAGGTGCTCGACCGCCTTCTCGATGTGCAGCGGCTTGGCCAGGTAATCATCGCAGCCGGCGTCGATGGCCTTCTCCCGCTGGTCCTGCGTGTCCTCCTCGAGCAACGCCACCACCGGCACGCCCGCCGTGCGCGGGTCCGACTTCAGCCGGCGCGTCACTTCCCAGCCATCGGGCAACACCAGGCTCATGCCAATCACGATCAGATCGGGAACGTCGGCGACGGCCTGCTCGAAACCCTCATCACCCTCCGAGCTGAGCATGACCTTGCAGCCCTTGCGTAATAAGCGGCGCGACAACGCCTCGCGGCCGTTTTCTTCATCATCGATGAGCTGGATTTTTAACATCACTCCTATCCATCCCCTGCAAGGGTCCCATTTTTCTGGCGGCCGCGGCGCCATGGCCCAGCACTGCCTTGATTCCTCTTATGTCAGCCGGTGCCGGCGGCGCAATCATTTTCTGCCGGTGCGGCCCAAAATTCAAGCATCGACAGGTTATCCACTGGCCGACCTGACCCTTGGGCCCAGTTGAAGATTTCATCCCGCCGCCGGCCATGATACAACATTTGGCGTACGCGCGAGGAGTTTCCATGCGTCCCCAGTCGTCGCAGATTCTGGTGCTGACTTGGCTTGTGCTGCTATCCGGCTGCGCGTTGCTGCCCCCGATAATGGTCGCCGGCCGCGTCGCCAGCGCCTCACTTTCCGGGGCCACCTTCCTGGTCGACCGCCTGGTCGTCCGGCCGGTGCTGGCGCTGCCGCGGGCGGTGCCGGCAGCCCACCGGATGAACCGGAGCCTGCTCGAGCCGCCGCGCGCCGGGCTTCGGAAGGGGCTGCCCGAGCCGCTCCCCACGCTGCTCATCACCCCGTTTTACCTGGCCGGCATGACGGTCTCGATCCCCATCGGGATGGCCTGGTTTGCCGTCGTCCCCGGCTCGCCCGCCCCGAAGGCTCCCCCGCCCAGCCCGAGTCCGTCGCCTGAGTTTTCCCAGTCTTCAATGGCTAAAGCAGCAGATCGGCATGGGCGCGCAGCCACTCCGCCTCGCGGGCCAGCCCCTCGGCCAGGCTGACGCGCGGGGTGAAGCCCAAGTCGGCGCGTGCGCGCGTGGTGTCGGCATAGGTGTGGGTCACGTCGCCGTGCTGGCGCGGAGTGCGCTCGACCGCCAACGGCTGTCCCAGCACCTGCCCGATCAGCTCAAGCACGTGGTTGACCGTCACCCGGCTGCCCCCGCCGATGTTATAGACCCCGCCCGGCTCGCCCTGACCGGCCGCCGAAATATTTGCCTGCACGATGTCATCGATGAAGGTGAAGTCACGCGTCTGCTCGCCGTCGCCATAGAGCAGGATCGGCTCGCCGCGCAGACCGGCGCGGATGAAGCGGTGGAAAGCCATGTCGGGGCGCTGGCGCGGGCCATAGACGGTGAAGTAGCGCAGCGAGACGGTCGGCACCCCGAAGTTGCGCCAGTACAGCACACAGAGGTGCTCGGCGGCCAGCTTGGTCACCCCATAGGGCGACATCGGCTGGGGCCGGTGCTCCTCGCTCATCGGCAGAAGGCGCGTCTCGCCGTAGACCGAGCTGGAGCTCGCATAGACCATTCGCGCGCCAGTCCCCTTCATCGCCTCGAGCAGGTGCTGGGTCGAGAGCACGTTCCAACTGGTGTAACACTCGAAGCTGCGGCCCCAACTGGCACGCACCCCCGCCTGGGCCGCCTGGTGATAGACCGTTTGGCATCCTTCCAGCAGCGGCGCCCAGTCCACCTCGAGGATCGGCTTGCGGATCAGGCTGAAACGCTCGCACTCGAGCAGCCCGGCCAAGTTGCGCTCTTTGATGCGGGTGTCGTAGTAGTCGGTCAGGCAATCGACGCCGACCACCTCGGCGCCCTCGCCAAGCAGCCGCTGGGCAATGGAGGAGCCGACAAAGCCGGCCACGCCGGTCACAATGATTTTGCCCGTGGTTGGTGTCACCGCGCGTTTCTCCTGCTGGATTGCTCTTGGGTCTTGCATGCACAGCGGCCGGCTCCGCTGGGGACGCCGGCCGCCCACTCTCTCAAATGACCGTGCTCACCGCCCGCTGTCGGACTGCGGCAGCCGAATCAGGTTGATGTCGCCCCCCACCCGCTTGGGCGCGGCCGGCGCGGCCGTCTGCGCCTTGGGCTCGGCCGGGCGCAGCGGGAAGGCCTTGGTTTCGGGGCGGCGCGTCGAGCCCGGCCGCGACTCCGACGTCATCCCGGTCTTGCCATCCTCGGACTGGGTGATCGTGATGATGTCGCCGCGCGACTCGATCCGCTGATCGTCGGTGGTCTGCTGGATGAAGGCATCGCCATCGAGCACCGTCTTGCGCTCCTCGGCGTAATAAACCAGCTTGCGGGCGCGCGCCTTGATCTTGTTTTCGGGAATGTCAATCTCCAGCGCCGGACCGGTCGCGATCAACTGGCCCTTCTTTTCATCGAACTGGATGCTGTTGGCGCCCTTGAGGTTGAACATTGAATCCTTGATCTCGACATTGCCCTCCACGCGCAGGCCCTGCTCGTTCCACACCAGCTTGTCGTAGGTCATGAATTCAGGAACCTTGAAGCTGCTGCCGCCGCCGCCAAGGCCAAAGCCGGCCGTCGGACTTTCCGCGGCCCCGGCCCCCAGCCCCAGCGCCGCCAGCACCAGCAGTGTCGTCGATCGAACCATCAATCTTATCATGGCACCCAATCCGGTTTTTCGATGATTTTCCAAGTTGCCTGGCGATCCTGTGTGCCGCTGGCGTTGATTTCCCTGATCCGCTCCCCGCCCATCGGGTTGTTGCCGGTCTCGAGCAGGATTTCGATGCGCTCCCCGGTGGTCTGCACCCAGTTGTCCTGGATCTTGAAGACGCGCTCGAACTTGTCGGAGCGCAGCAGCCCCTGCTCATAGAACAAACGGATGCGGGGGCTGCGCAGGATGCTGGTCTCGTCACGGTAAAGGACCTGGCGGTTGCCTTCCTCCCACAACAAAACATCATTGCGACCGATGCGCTGGGCCTCATCGGGCCGCAGCCAGAGACGGCCGGCCGGGCTGATCGCCTGGCCCACCATCTGGCCCTCCTCGTAGAAGTCCAACTCCATGCCGTTGAGCTTGATCGAGCCGGTCTGGGGCTCGAGCCGGCCGTGGCGGGCCTTGACCAAGCTGGTGCGCCGACCCTCCTCGAGGATCTCGACGTGGAAGCCCTTCATTGTGATGCCCGGCACGGCGCTTTCGGCCGGCAACGGCGGCGCCTGGGCGGCCGGGGCGGCCGCCAGCGGCTGGCCCTTATCCCCGCTTGAGCCCACGATCAACCCCAGCGGCACACCCAACCCCAGCAGCAGCAACAGCTTGAGCGGCGTGGAGCAAAGGCATCTGGCGCGCCCGGTCATTCCGGTCTCGCCCTCCCATGGCATCGTCAGGCTTACAGCAGCGGCGCAGTGGGGCGCCCTGCCATTTTTTTTAACAGCCACCTCACCTATTTGCAAACGCTTTCAAGGCTGGGTGCCCCCCAGCGCGGCCTGCGGGCCCGTCTCCAACACCCGCCCCCGGTCCTCCACCGGCAGGCTGAAGATGACGGTCGTCCCTCGTCCCGGCTCACTCTCCAGGTCGATCGTCCCCTGATACATCTGCACGATGCTATACGACACGCACAACCCAAGACCGGTTCCCTTGTCGGAGGGCTTGGTGCTGAAGAACGGGTCGAAGACCTGCGAGAGCTGTTCGGGTGGGATGCCGCAGCCGGTATCGCTGACCCGCACGCGTACCGAATCGCGCTCCTGTCCCCCCAGCCATTCGGTGATCGAGCTGGTGCGGATCGTCAGCCGCCCGCCCTGCTCCATCGCATCGCGCGCATTGCGGATCAGGTTGATCAGCACCTGGCGGATCAGGTCCGCGCTGACCACCGGGCGCGGCAACTGCGGCTGAAGCTCGTGGACCACCTCGATGCCGGTGCGGCGGAAATCCTCCTCCACGATCGCCAGCGTCTCTTGGATCAGCAGATTGATGTCAACCGGCTCGATCCGCTGCTCGACCGGGCGGTGCAGGTCGAGCAACTGGTGCACCAGCCGCGCGATCCGGTCGACCTCCTCGTTGATCACCTCCAGGCATTCCAGATTGGGGTCGGTCCGGCGCCGCCCGCCGCTGGCTCCCATGAGGTTGGCCCGTACGATCTGGATGTAATTCTTGATGATCGCCAGCGGATTGTTGACCTCGTGGGCCAGGTTGCCCGCCATCCGCCCGGTGGCAAAATACTTCTCGGCCTGGATCAGCTTCTGGTTGGCCAGGTCCAGCTCGTGGGTGCGCTGGTCGACCTTGCGCTCCAACTCGGCGGCAAATTCCGACACCTGGCGGAACAGGTCGGCCTGCTCGATCGAGATCGCCACCGTGCGCGCCAGGCTGGCCACCACCTCGGCCAGTTCCTGGTTATAGGCGTCGGGCGCCAGCGAGGCCACCGCCAGCGTGCCGATGATCCCCTTGCGCGCCGGCAGCGGCGCGATCAGGAACGACTGGAACCCCTCGCTGTTGAAGAGGCGGGTCTCGAAGAATTCGATCCGGTTGTCGGGGCCGATCTCCGCGCGCAGCGTCTCGCGCTCGGCCGCCACCCGCCCGTGCAGCGAACCCTCCAGCGGGATCGTTACCCGCTCGCGCAACGAGATCAGCCCGCCCGGGCTGATGTGGGTCACCCGCAGCCCGCGCCCCTCCTCCAGCCGCGCCAGCCAGATCGCGTCAAAGGGCAGAATCCGCTCGAGCTCACGCCGCAGGATCGTGAAGATGTCGTCCAGCGAGAGGGCACGAATAATGGCGCCTGCCATCTCGTTGATCAGGTGGATGTGCTCGGCCCGCAGCCGGTTCTCCTCCACCCGCTCCTCCAGGGTCTGATACGTCGCCCGCAGCCGCCGCGCCATGATATTGAAGGCGTCGCCCAGGGCGCCGATTTCGTCGCGGCTGCTGACGGGGGCATGCACGCTCAGGTCGCCCTGCGCGACCCGGTGCGCCTGGTCTTGCAACGCCCGCAGCGGCGCCGTCAGCCAACTGGCCGCCAGCGAGGCCAGCCCCAGCATCGCCAGCACCAGCCCCAGCCCCACCAGCACCGCCAGCCAGATCAGCGAATCCTGCTGGCTGGTAAAATGCCCCATGTCATACTGCAGCATGAACGTCCAGACCGACCCCACCCCGCTCTGGTCGCGCCGCGTCAGCATGTCCGGACACGCCGCATGCGCCACAATCTGGTTGCCCAATGGAAACCATTCCGCATTGCGCCGGGCCGAGATCTCCATCTTCGCCAGCAGCGGGTGGCTCGCAGGCGAGGCGAACAGCACACGCCCCCGCTCCGAGCGCACCAGCAGCATGTCGCTGTTCAGATTGGCATACTCGCGCCACAATCCCAGCAGCCGCTCGGTGCGCACCGCGTAGAAGATCAACCCCTCGCGCTCCTCGTCGAGCTGGACCGGCAGGATCATCAGCGCCGCCGGCTGCTCGCCGACCGGCTCGGGATAGTCCAGCACTACGTCCACCAGCGTGCCGGTGGTCGGCAGGCTCGCCCGCATGTCATACCAATATCGCACAAAGGGCGCGGGCAGCACCGGGGCCGGCTGCGACAGGTCGGGCGCCAGCAGCAGCGCCTCGGGCGGCTCGGCCGGGTCATGGTAGATCAGCGCCGCATCGAGCCATTCCAGCCGCGCCATGAGCCCGCCCGGGCCGAACAGGCCGCTGCCCGTCGGCGCCGCCCGCCGCGGCCCCACCCGCTGCGACCGATTGTCCACGGGCAGTTCCCCGGCGGCGATCCGGCGCAGGTCCTCGGGCTCGAGCCGCGAGAGCGCCCGCATCCGCAGGCGCGAAAAACTATCAAAACGATGCGCATAATCGGCAACGGTCAGGCTGAGCTTGTCCCCCATGGACCGCTCAAACGACATGCGCGCCCCCCAGACCGTCAGCACCATGAAGATCGCCGCCGGGATCAGGCAGATGGGCAGGATGAGCACAAACAACTTGCGCTCGATGGGCAGATCGCGGAACCGCATGCTTGAGCCACCGGTCCAATGGATTGGCGCGTTCGGGGCCTGTGGGCGTCAGTAGCTATACATTACACCCCTCCCACACCCCGTTTCCACCCCAAACCACCCCCAATTGCGGATCGACCGCGCCGACGGCCTACGATCTCGACGTGCCGTTGAGAACCTCGGGCCGGGATGGCTTGGGGCCATGCACTGCGAAATGGCGGCCAGGCCGCTTCTGGCTGGCTTCCGCCGGCCGGACCTGTTAATGGTAGAGGGTTCTATCTTCGCGCCAGGAGCGCCCGACCCATGCGCATCGCCATCACCGGTTTCCCCAGCAGCGGCAAGACCACTGTCTTCAACGCCCTGACCGGCCAGAATGTGGCCACCTCGGCCTTCACCACCGGCCGCGCCGAGACCCACACCGGCGTGGTCAAGGTGCCCGACGGCCGGCTGGACAAGATGGGCGAGTTGTTCAAGCCCAAAAAGTTCACCCCCGCCACCGTGCAGTATCTGGACCTGGCGCCGGTGGCGCGCGGGGAAGGCAGCGGCGGCGAGGCCCTCGGCGAGAAGCAGATGGCTGAGATTTCAAATTCGGACGCGCTGCTGGTCGTGGTGCGCGGCTTCGAGAACGCTGCCGGCGCCCCCCCCGAGGTCGCCGCCGATATCGAGGCCATTGCGCTCGAGATGGCGCTGGCGGACCTGCACAAGGTCGATGGACGCCTGGAGCGGATCGACAAGCAGCTGCTGCGGGCGCCGGTGGCCGAGAAGCGCGGCCTGCAACTGGAGCTGGAGGCCCTGCGCGCGGTCAAGGTCGTCCTCGAGGAGGGCCGCCCGGCGCGCTCGATCACTCTGGAGCCGGAGCAGGAGAAGGCGATCCGCGGCTTTCAGCTGTTGACGCTTAAACCGACCATGTTCCTGGTCAATGATGGCGAGGAACAGTGGCGTGCCGCCGCCGGCGAGGCTCCGCCGCTGGGGGCGCTGGCCGAGGCCCCGCAGACCCTCGCCGGGCGCCTCTGTGGTCAGCTTGAAATGGAAATCGCTCAATTGCCCGAGGAGGACCGCGCCGGCTTCCTCGCCGACTTCGGCGTCGCCGAACCCGCCGCCCGCCGCGTCATTGCGCTCTGCTACGAGCTGCTCGGGCGGATCTCCTTCTTCACCGTCGGCCCCGACGAATGCCGCGCATGGACCGTCCGCCGCGGCACCAGCGCCCAACCCGCCGCCGGCGAAATCCACAGCGACCTGGAGCGCGGCTTCATCCGCGCCGAGGTCATCCGCTGGGACGAACTGCTGGCGCTCGGCTCGCTCGCCGAGGCCAAGCGCCACGGCAAGCTGCGCCTGGAAGGCAAGGACTACATCGTCCAGGACGGCGATATCATGCATGTGCTCTTCAGCGTCTGAGCCGCCGCCGCCGTTTTCATCCGCCCCTTGGGGCGTCTGTGTTTTTCGACATTTGCCGACCCTTTTATCCTCCCGATTTCCCTCTCCAGGCCATGCAATAGCCTGATGCTTGCCGACTCCGTTGGCCACATAAGCCCCGGCAGGGGCGACACTTTGTTCAAGAGCATCCTGTGTCGCCGCTGCCGCGGCTTAGGGGGGAGGGGACACGCCAAACCCCGCGCTCACGCACGGGGCTACCTTGTGTCGCCGCTGCCGCGGCTTTGGTTTCCAGCACTGCTGGTGAAGTGAGCAATGAGACCATCTCGCCTAACGCCTCTTGCTGTGCAAATTGGTCTCCGCCAGCCGTGGCGTGTATGGCCACTCCCGCTAAACACACCCCTTGGGGCATGACATTTTCATCACTCCCGGGCGATACTGGGGCATGAGCCCCGAGCCCCCCAGCCCCGACCTGCCCCCCGACCCCGCGAGCCCGCTGTGGCCGATGGCGACGGGCTTGGTGGCGCGGCTGCGGGCGGGCGGGCATGAGACCTACTTCGTCGGCGGCGCGGTGCGCAACTGGCTGCTCGGGCGCGAGGTCCTTGATATCGACATCGCGACGGCGGCCCACCCCGACACGGTGCATGATCTGCTGCCGGCGGCGCGCTCGGTGGGGGCACATTTCGGGGTCGTGCTGGTGCGCCCCGACGGCCACGTCTTCGAAGTGGCCACCTTCCGCAGCGAGGGCAGCTACGTCGACCGCCGCCGCCCGGGGGAGGTCCGCTACGGCACGCTGGCCGAGGACTGGCGGCGCCGCGACTTTACCGTCAACGCAATCTACTATGACCCGCTGGGGCGCCGATTGATCGACCCGGCCGCCGGGCGCGCCGACCTCGAGCGCCGGCAACTGCGCACGGTCGGGGAGCCGCTGCTGCGCTTTGAGGAAGACGCCTTGCGCCTGCTGCGCGCGGTGCGCTTTGCGGTGGCCTATGATCTGGAGCTGGAGCCTGCCACCGCCGCCGCCATCGTCCACTGCGCTCCGCTGCTGCGCGAGATCAGCGCCGAGCGCGTGCGCGACGAGCTGCTGCGCATGCTGACCGGGCCGCGCCCCGATCGCGTGCTGCATCTGATGAGCGAGCTGGGGCTGTGGGCGCACTCCATCCCCGAGATCGAGCCGCTGCACGGCTGCGAGCAGCCCCCCGAGTATCACCCCGAAGGCGACGTCTTCATCCACACAGGGCGGGTGCTGGCGGCGCTGGCCGAGGCCTGGCCCGAAGGGCAGCCCCCGCCCGAGCTGGCGCTGGCGGCGCTGCTCCACGATATCGGCAAGCCCCCCACCTTCGAGCGCGGCGAGGACCGCATCCGCTTTCCCGAACACCAGAACGTGGGGGCGGAGATGACCGAGGCGATCGGCCGGCGGCTGCGCCTGCCTGGCCGGATGTGCCGGCTCGTGGTGGAGCTGGTCGGCCAGCACATGCGCTTCATGGACGTCCAGCGGATGAGCCGCGCCACGCTGCGCCGCTTCCTCGGCCAGCCCGAGTTTGACCTGCATCTGGCCCTGCACAAGGCCGACTGCCTCGGCAGCCATGGCAAGCTCGACAACTGGGAGTATTGCCGCCGGATGGCGCGCGAACTGGCCGAGGAGGATCGGGAGCGGGCACTGCTGCCCGCCCCGCTCCTGCGGGGCGACGACCTGATCGCGTTCGGACTGACCCCCGGCCCGATCTTCAGCCGCCTGCTGGGCGAGGCGCGCGAGAGCCAGCTTGAGGGCCAGCTGCGCACGCGCGAGGAGGCTCTGGAGTGGCTGCGCCGCCGGGCGGAGTCCGAAGGAGCCAAATAAACCAGATCATAAAAAAACATGCCGCCGGGCGTCCCTTGTGGACACCCGGCGGCCGGATTTGCAGTATAACCGGTTTTAGCGCTTCGAGAACTGGAAGGCCTTGCGGGCCTTGACCAGGCCATACTTGCGCCGTTCCTTCTCGCGCGGGTCGCGGGTCAGGAAGCCCAGCGCCTTGAGCGCCGGACGGTGGGCGGGGTTGGCAAGCTGGAGCGCGCGCGAGACGCCGTGGCGGATCGCATCGGCCTGCCCCTTGACGCCGCCGCCGGAGACGGTGACGATCACGTCATACTTGCTCAGCGTGTGGGTCTCGCGCAGCGGCGAGCGCGCGATATCCTCGATGTTGGGATGGCGCGAGAAGTAGACCTCGGGGGCCTTGCCGTTGATCACCAGTCGGCCGCGGCCGGGCCGCAGGTAAACGCGGGCCACGGCACACTTGCGCCGTCCGGTTCCCAGATATTGCTCCATGTCTGTCTCAACCCCTGTCTGGTTTCAGTCCAAATTGGCGAAAAAATCTTTACTCGGCGGCGACCGTGCGCACGGGCAGCGGCTCGGGCTTCTGGGCGTGATGCTGATGCTCGCCGGTCGCATAGACCCGCAGGCGCGTCATCGTCGCACGGCCCAGCCGGTTCTTGGGCAGCATGCCCTGGACCGCGATCCGCACCAGTTCGCCCGGCTTGCGCGCGTTGAGCGCCTCGGCCGAAATGCTGCGGATGCCGCCCGGCCAGCCGGTGTGGCGATAATAGGTCTTGGTCCGCATCTTGTCCTTGGTCAGGACGACCTTGTCCGCGTTGAGCACGATGACATGGGTCTTCATGTTGGCGTGCGGGGTGAACTGGGGCGAGTGCTTGCCGCGCAGCACGTGCGCGACATCGCTGGCCAGTCGCCCGAGCACCATGCCCGCAGCGTCGATGACGTACCATTTTTCCGGAAGCGTTTGCTCGTTGGCGGATGCGGTGTAACCCATGACTCGATTTCCTGTCTGACGGCTTCTGCTTCTGCTCCGCGCGGGGGCGGCACCCGGGCCAGCCATGACCCGCGCCAATGCTCCAGCGCGGACCGCACGAAACCAACTTTATAGAAAAACGGCGGCCAGTCTGTCAACCCCTTATTTACGCCGCCGCGGCCCGCTCTGATCCTTCATGTTTTTTTATCGCAAAGACGCAAAGGAAATGGCCAAAGGTCGCAAAGGCAGGCCTCCGCAACGACTTTGCGTTCTTTTCCGGGTTCTCCGCGACCTTTGCGAAATGAATGAAGAAGCAAGGAGACCCGACCCCGCGCCTGATCATATCACAATCGAACGCACCGCGAGCACATGGGGCAGCTGGCAGATCTCCCGGATCACCTCGGCCGGCACCGGCTCATCGACGTTGATCACCGTCAGCGCCTCCTCGTGAGCGCGGGTGCGCCCCACGTTCATCTGGGCGATGTTGATGTTGACGCGCCCCAAAAGGGTGCCGATCTGGCCGATGAAGCCCGGCAGGTCGCGATTGGCCACCACCAGCATGTGACCCTCGGGAATGATATCCAGACGCTTGCCGTCGATCGTGACGATCTTGGCCTGGCGCTCCTGGGTGACCGTGCCGCTCAGCTCGTGCGTCTCGCCGCTTTCGTTGGTCGTGCGCACGGTGACCAGCCCGGCATAAATATCGTCGGTCTCAGTGCGGCGGGTCTCGCTGATGCGGATGCCGCGCTGGCGCGCCAGGTATTGCGCATTGACCTGGTTGACCGGCTCGTCGATGTGATACTCCAAAAACCCCTTCAAAACGGCGGTGACCAGCGGCTCGGTGGGGTGCTCGGCCTTGGAACCGCTGAAGGCGATATCGAGCGCGGTGATGGCCGAGCCCGCATACTGGCTGGCAAAGCGGCCCAGGCGCTCGCAGAGGTCGATCGCGTGGCGAATGCGGGCGAAGGTCTTGGCATCCACCGAGGGCGCGTTGACGGCGTTGCGGATCATCTCGCCCGAGAGCGCCTCGCGAATCTGGATCGCAATGTCGCGCGCGACCTTTTCCTGGGCCTCGGCGGTGGAGGCGGCCAGGTGCGGGGTGAGCACGACGTTGTCAAGCCCGCGCAGCGGATGCTCGCCTGGCAGCGGCTCCTGCTCGAAGACGTCGAGCGCGGCGCCGGCGATCTTCTTCTCGCGCAGGGCGGCGGCCAGCGCCGCCTCGTCGACGATCCCCCCGCGCGCGCAGTTGACGATCAGCACGCCCGGCTTCATCGTCGCCAGCGCCGCCTCGCCGATCAGCCCGCGGGTGTCCTCGTTGAGTGGGGCGTGGACGGTGATCACGTCGGCCTGACGACAAATCTCCTCCACCGTTGCCGGCTTGATCCCCAGCTTCTGCGCCGCCTCCTGGGTCAGCAGCGGATCGAAGGCCAGGACCTCCATCCCGAAGGCCTGCATGCGCTCGACGACCACCCGCCCGATCCGGCCCAGCCCGACCACGCCCAGCGTCTTGCCAAACATTTCGACGCCGACAAAGCTCTTCTTGTCCCACTGCCCGTCCTTCATCGTCCGGTCGGCCTGTGGGATGCGCCGCGCCAGCGACAGCATCATCGAGATCGCGTGCTCGGCGGTGGAGAGCGTGTTGCCGCCGGGGGTGTTCATCACGATGACACCCTTCTCGGTGGCCGCCTCGACATCGACGTTATCGACCCCGGCGCCGGCGCGGCCGACGATCTTGAGCTTGCCGGGACTGGCCAGCATCTGGCGCGTCACGCGGGTGCGGCTGCGGATGACCAGCGCATCGAACTCGCCCAGGCGCCCGGCCAGCTGCTCCATCGTGATTTCGGGGTCATAGACGACCTCAAACCCCTCATGGCCGGTGAAATAGGACAATCCCTCGGGAGACATCTTGTCGCTGATCAGAATGCGGAAGCTCATGAGTGGGGCCGCTCCTGTGGAGGCTGGGATCGCCCGCGCACCTGGCGCACGGATATGAATCCGATACTTTATCCAGAACTCCCGCCCGTTTGCAAGCGCCGCCAATGCAATTTGCCATTGTCAGTTTCGGCCCCCCGGCCGATCGGCGAACCGATTCCAATTGCCTGAGGCGGGGTGCGCTGGCAAAGTAGGGCCCCATGAAACACAAGTCTGCCGTCCAACCTCCTCCCGACCCCCGCCGGCCGATGTTTCACCCAAGGTGGGCCGTGCTGGCGCCGCTGGTGGCGTTGGCGGGGCTGTGGGTTTATGCCGTCGCAAGCGAGCTGGTGGGGCTGCCGCAGTTCGACTTGCTGGTCGCCAACCGCGCCAATGCCCTGCTGGGCCACTCACGCACGTTTGACCTGACGATGGTCTTCCTGCTCGAGGAGCCGGGCGATTTCTTCGGCACTCTGTTGATGGTGTTGCTCGTGATGCAGGCGTATCGCCGCCACCGCGGCAGTCAGGTCAACCCGGGCGGGCACCTGGCGTTGGCCCTTTTGTTCATGCTGGTGCTGGGCGTGGCCTACCAGCTGGTGGACAACATGCTGCTGGACACGATCCTGCGCACCAGCCCCAACCAGAGGATCGCCTCGTTCGTTCAGGTCCAGGAACTGTATGGCATGAGCATCGACCTCACGCACGAGAACAGCTTTCCACTGGATCGCGCCGCCTACTTTTTTACCGCCTTTTTTCTGAACATGTTCCTGTTCGGGCGTCGCCTGATCGTGCCGACGGCGCTGGTGGCGCTCGCCTGCAGCGGCGCGCATGTGCTGGCCGGGTCCGCCTGGCTAAGCGACCTGCTGGTGGGCCTGTTGCTGGGCTGGCTGCTGGCCGCGCTGGTGGCGCGCACCCCGCTGGCATCGTTCTTTTGGTCCAGCGAACGGTTCCTGCACGATTTTTACCGCATCCGCATCGGGCGCCATGCGCTGCGGCGGCTGGCCAGCCTGCTCGGGCGGCTTTCGGGCCGCTGGCGGGCGCTGCGGCGGCGACGGCCGGCGCCTGTTGCCGCGTTGCCATCCCCACTCGAGGCGCTGCTGCATTCGGCTTGGGGCATCGACCAGGTCGAGACCCTGGCCCCGCCCCACAAGGGGCGCGTCTACAAGATCCGCGCCGATGGCCGTGTCCTCGCGCTGAAAATCAGCCGTCTGATGGCGGACCAACGCCCCCACTTGGACCGGCTGCTCGAGGTGATCCAGGCATGCCGCGAGCGGGCGGGACTGCCGCTGCCGGCCTACCTGCCCACGCTGGCGGGCGAGTGGAGCGCCGAGGGAGAGGACGGCCGCCTGGTGTCGCTGATCGAGTGGGTCGAGGGGCACCCGCCCGACCTGTTCCAGCCGGCCCAGATGCGCGTGCTGATGCGGCTGCTGGCGCGGCTGCACCTGGCCACCGAGCCGGAGGTCGCGGTGCCCGCCGATTTCGTGCGGGGGCACAAGGACCCGGTGCTGCATGCGGCCAACCCAACCGCGACGATGCCCGAGTTCCTGCGCGTCGAGGTCCTGCGCGCACTCGCGATGGCCCAGCTGGCGAACAACTATCGACTCGAGGATGACCACCCCGCCACCCCCTGCTGGATCCACGGCGACACCCACGGCTGGAATTACATCATCGACAAGGACGACCGGCTGTCACTGATCGATTACGACCGGATGCGGCCGGGCCTGGCCTACGAGGACCTTGAACGACCGCTGCGCCAGTTGATGCTTTATTACCGCTGGGACTTCGAGACCTTCGCCGGCGTGCTCGAGGCTTACCTGGCGGCGCGCCCGCTGCCGCGCTACGAAATCGTCATGCTGCTGGCACGGATCGTCTACCCGCGCCGCGGCAGCAAGTTGATCAGTAAGCGCCGGGAGCGGGAGCCGGGCCAGGGCGGCTGGGCGAGACTGCTGCGCCACGGCCTGTTTTCCTCGGCGCAGACGGGCGCGCGCATGAACTTCATCCGCAAGGCAGCCCGCCACTACCAGGTCCCGTTGGTGTCACTGTGCGGTCAGGCGCGGCTGGAGGATCTGCCGTCGCCCGAGGAGGCGGATCGCCCGGCGGACCACGTGTTGAGTTGAATGTTTTGTCGGCAGGGAGTGAGCCCCCTCGTGTCGGATTCCGTTTGAACCCGCTTAGTCCTCGTAGCCCACCAACCGGTCGAGCAAGGCCTGCCCCCGCCGGCTTTCAAGCTCGAAAACCTTTTCGGTCTTTTGGGGTAAATTATAGTTATATTTTGTCAGCGCAACCAGCAACGCCGCAAAAATCAAGAAATCGAGCAGCATTGGCGGCAGAGATTGATAGGCCAATGGGATTACGAATTGGATCATCAGGATGAACAGGAAAATGATCAAAAAATCCCGGATTTCCTTGCGGCCGATGTGGATCGGGCCACGCATAACCCGCAAGGCCGAAATTAATTCCAAGTCCCGGTGGTAATAGCTCCCGAAGCTGAACAGCCACAGGATCAACGCATAAATGACCACCAGCACCAGACGACTCGGCTGGTTAAAGAATTCAATGACATCATTCAGCCCCAACGCCATCACCACCGCCATCACCACCGCCGGCGGCACCAGCAGCCAGAAGAGCAACAGGCCGATCTGGCGCAGTTCCTCACCGCTGGAGCAATAAATCCGCCCCAGTTCGATCGCATACAGCCGGCGCATGTCGAGCGGCGCTAATTTCAGCTGGGTCAGCATGCCCAGGTTTTTGGCCTTCATCAGGGCCGGCAGTTCAGCCGACAGCTGCCGCCGTCGCATTTTCCCGTTGAGCAGCATGCAGACGATGCCCCCCAACAGGGCCGCCAAGCCCACGAGCCAAGGAAGGTTTTTCAAAAATTGAGAACCAAGAAAAGCGATGATGAAAACACAGAAGAACGCCATCTTAAGCCGGGCCGTCATCGGCAGCGGAGGGATGCGCGCCTGGCACAGGTATTCGGTCAACGGATGATCGGCTAGTTCGCCGATGACCGGCCAGCGCTGCTTCATCCGCGCCAACCGCTCGGCAATGACGGGGTCTTCAATGGCGGACGACTCGTTCTGTCCGTCGGACCCATTGAATGCCTGTTGGTCCAGTCGTGTTTTCATCCCAGCCCCTGATACATTGACCAGCCGACTCGATCCTGATGGAGCTGAATTTAATCGATCCCGCGGCCACTTTCAAACCCCAAGGGGCGTTCAGTGACCCAACTGATTCCCCGATCCCTCAAGAATTTGTGCCGTTCAAAAACCCAGCGCGGCCGAGCCGCAACCAAAAAATGCAGCCACGAATGGACACCAATTTGCACGAATGATTTGAACGCCAAGACGCCAAGATGGCCAAGGGGCGCATCCGCTCAAATTGAACCACAAAGGCCCAGAGGACGCCGAGGAAGCGCAAAGGTGATCAAGCCTGGCCTGGATCGGAGGTTGGGATTGACAGCCGTGGGTTGATTCCCTGCTCATTCGGTCAATAACCCAGCCCCGCAGGGGCGACCGCGAGTAGCCGGGGGTGACCGCAGGGAACCCCCGGTCATGGTGCCCAAACATCCGAGCCCTGAAGGGGCGGCAGAATCTTCGCAGGATACCAAGAAAACGAAGGATAGTAGTACGAAGTGCTGCCGGGGGCCGAGTTCATTTTGGTGATCTTTTTCGTGCCTTTCGTGAACATCTCGTACTACCATGGCTCACTTCATGCGGAGGGCAGCGGCGATGCGTGTCTGGATGATCCTGGCGGGTTTGATGGTTCTGGCGGCCAACGCCCAGGCGGCGCGAGCGGACGCGCCGGCGGATGAATTATGGGACCGGTTCACCAACCCGCCGGCCGAGGCCCGGCCGTTCATGCGCTGGTGGTGGAACGGCAATGCCGTCGAGCTCGATGAACTCCTGCGCGAGCTTGACGTCATGCAGGCTGCCGGGATCGGCGGGGTCGAAATCAACCCGATCGCGCTCCCCCCGACCGCGCTGACGCCGGAGGCCCACACCTGGCTCAGTGACGACTGGAACGAGATCGTGCGCCAGGTGACGCGCGCCTGCGCCGAGCGCGGGATGATTGCCGACATGATCGTCGGCTCGGGCTGGCCGTTCGGGGCCGAGTTCCTCGAGCCCGACGAAATCTGCCAGCGTGTCTCGGTCAAGCGGATCGAGCTGGAGGGCCCCCGGTCGGTGCGCCTGCAAAATCAGGAGCTCGTCCAGCTGCCCGCGCAGGCGCGCGATATCAAGGCCGCGACCCAGATCCAGCAGGTGATCTTGACGCCCGACCCGATCAGCGACCTGAGCCAGCGCATCGACCTGACCGACACGCTCGATGCCGAGGGGGCGTTGACGGTCCAGGTTCCCCCCGGCCGCCATGTGCTGTATTGCGTGTTCATCGAGCGCGGCTACCGGACGGTCCGCCTCGGCGCGCCGGGGGCGGCCGGCTCGGTGGTGGACCATTACAACCGCGAGGCGCTGACGCGATACCTGAACCAGATGAGCGAGAAGCTGGGGCCGGTGCTGGGGGGGCGGCTTGGGCCGGCGCTGCGGGCGATGTTCTGCGACAGCATCGAGCTGGCGGGGGCCAACTGGACCGATGACCTGGCCGCCGAGTTCAAGCGGCGGCGCGGCTACGACCTGCTCGATTACCTCCCCTTCATCATCGAGTTCGAGCAGCCGATCGAGGACGCCGACCCCTGGAGCGACACCCTGCGCCGCGCGCGCTACGACTACAGCCGGACGCTGGTCGAGCTGTTTCATGAGCGGTTCGTTGAGACCTTCCACGCCTGGTGCAATGCCAACGGCACCCTCTCGCGCTATCAGGCTTATGGCCTGCCGTTCCTGATGGGGATCGAGGACGCCTACCGCATCCCCGATATCCCGGAGAGCAACAACTGGCTCTTTGGCCCCGAAAGGGACTGGCACGGCTGGCCGATGTGGACCAAGTATGCCTCCTCGGGCGGGCATCAGGCGGGCCGGTCGATCATCAGCAGCGAGGCGCACACGAACACCCAGGGGGTCTTCCGCGCCACGCTCGAGGTCTTCAAGGGCGCCGACGACTTCAACTTCATCATGGGGATCAACCATTCGGTGCTGCATGGCTTCAATTACAGCCCACCCGAAGCCGGTTTTCCCGGCTGGGTGCGCTTTGGCGCCTACTTCAGCGAGCAGAACACCTGGTGGCCCTATTTCAAGCTCTGGGCCGATTACAATGCCCGCCTGTCGGCGGTCTTTCAGGCTTCGCGGCCGGTGGCACAGGTGGCGCTGCTTTATCCCTCGGCCGATACCTGGAGCACCCACGGGCTGACCCGCGTCCCGTTCCAGACCCTGCCGCCCCACGCGCACCACCTCTGGCGTTGGATCCAGCAGAACGGCGCGGCCGCCGATTACGTCAGCGAGACGCTGCTGCAGCAGGCCACCTATGAGGGGGGCAAGATCAATTTTGGCCCTATGGCCTATGAGGCCCTGATCGTCTATCAGGCCCAGACGCTCCAGCCGGCGACGATGGCCGCGCTGGAACGCTATGCGGCGGCGGGGGGGCGGATCGCCTTCGTCGGGACGACGCCCAGTCGCTCCCCCGGCCTGCGGGACGCGCGCGAGAACGACCGCGAGATCCAAATGGCGGCCGAACGGTTGCTGGCCGGCGCCGGAGGCGTGGCGCAGGTTCCGGCGCCGCGGGAGGAGGAGGATTGCCTGGCCTGGACCGACCGGTTACTCGACAGCCTGTCCGTGAGGCGCTCCCTCGCGTTGGAGCGGCCGGTCGAGGATGTCTACCTGCTGCACCACCGCCACGATCGCTCCGACCTGATTTTCCTCGCCAATACCAATCAAGCGGACGTCACACTGCGCGCGGTCTTCCCGGAGACCGAGCGGGGCGTCTGGCGCTGGGACCCCGAAACCGGCACACGCGCGCCGTACCCGATCGGGGCCGACGGCCGGCTCGAGATCGCGCTGCGTCCGCTGGAGTCGCTGCTGCTGGTGTTTGCACCGGGAACCCCCGCCGCGCCCCCCACCCCGCTGCCGCTGGCGCCGATGACGACTGTCGAGATCACCGGCCCTTGGGAAGCCACCTTCCAGCCGGCGCACGAGGGCGCGCCGTTTACATTGGATGGGTTCACGCTGCAGGACCTGGCGGCTTCGCCCGATCCCCGGCTCCATTCATTCGCCGGCACAATCCTCTACCGCACGCGCCTTGACTGGGACGGGGCGACCGGCGAGGTGTTGCGGCTCAACCTGGGCGAGGTGCTCAACGCGGTCAGCGAGGTGACGCTCAATGGCCAGCCGCTCGGGGTGCGTTGGTACGGCTGGCACGACTATGACATCACCCCGGCGCTGCGGCCCGGGGAGAACACGCTGGAGATCAAGCTGACGACGACGCTCTTCAACCACGTCCGCACGCTTTTATACAACCCTGGGGCGATATTCGCCCGACCCAACAAGGCGCAAAGGGTTGCCGGGCTGACCATGCTGCCCCCCGAGCCCTCCGGCTTGCTCGGCCCCGTGCGGATCGGGCGGCAATCAGAGAACTAGCCCAGCATGGGCCGTCCACGATCCTTGTCAGCGCGTCGCCCGGATTGATATAGTGTCAGGTTTGGTCCCTGCGCGGGCGGTGAGGCGCAGGGCCTTCGCGAATCTACGGGGCTGGCGATGGCGGCGGTGATGGATCAGGGCGAGCAAGCGGTGGCGGAGAGCACTTCCCGTTGGTCGAGGCCGGCTGGCTATCGCGACATCATCGTGGTCTCGATCCCGTTGGTGCTTTCGACCAGTTCCTGGACGATCCAGCACTTCGTCGACCGCATGTTTCTGGCCTGGCACGACCCGCTGGCGATGGCGGCGGCGATGCCGGCCGGGCTGCTGGCCTTCACCTTCATCTGCTTTTTCATGGGAACGGCCGGTTACGTCAACGTCTTCGTCGCTCAATACCATGGGGCGGGGCGGCCGCGCCGGGTCGGGCCCGCGCTCTGGCAGGGGATCTGGTTCAGCCTGGCCAGCGGGGCGATCCTGCCGCTGCTGGCGCTGACCTCGGGGCCGATCTTCCGCTGGGCCGGCCACTCCGAGGCGCTGCAGGAGCTCGAGGGCACCTACTTCCGCATCATGATGCTGGGCGGGGTGGTGACGGTCTACAACAACGCCCTGACCAGCTTCTTTACCGGGCTGGGGCGCAACTGGCCGGTCTTCTGGGTCAACGTCGCGCTGACGGTCGTCAATCTGCTCTTCAGTTACGCGATGATCTTTGGCAATTGGGGGTTCCCGGCCTGGGGGATCGCCGGGGCGGCGTGGGCGACGGTGATCGGGCAGACGGCGGGGGCGATCCTGTTTTCGGTGCTGGTCTTTGCCGGCCGCCACGAGCGCGACTTCTCCACCCGCTCGGGCTGGCGGATCGACCTGCCGATCCTGCGGCGACTGATGCGTTTCGGGCTGCCCAGCGGCGCCCAGTTTTTGGTCGATATCCTCGCCTTTACCTTCTTCGCGATCATCGTCGGGCGCATCGGCGAGGCCGAGTTGGCGGCCACCAACCTGGCGTTCCAGATCAACATGCTGGCCTTCATGCCGCTGGTGGGGGCGGGCATCGCCGTGCAGGCGCTGGTGGGCCAGTGGCTCGGCCGCGAGCGGCCCGACCTGGCCGCGCGCGCGACCTGGTCCAGCTTCCAGATCTGCTACATCTATATGCTGTTCTTCGCCGCGCTCTACCTGCTGGTGCCGGGCATCTTCATCGACCCCTTCATGGTGCGCGCCGACGCCGCGACGATCGACACGCTCCGGCCGATGGCCATCGCCATCCTGCGCTTTGTCGCCATCTATTGCCTGTTCGACACGATGACCGTCATCATGGCCTCGGCGCTCAAGGGCGCCGGCGACACCCGCTTCGTGATGTGGTATGCCTTCGCGCTCGGCTGGTCGCTGATGGTCGCCCCCTCATGGATCGCCGTCCAGTATTTCGACGCCGGCATCACCACGGTCTGGGTCTTCCTGACAATCTACGTCTCGTTGGTGGCGCTCGGCTTTCTGGCCCGCTTCGTTCAGGGGCGCTGGCGCTCGATGCGCGTCATCGAGCCTGCCGTCGCGCCGATGCCCGCCGACCTGCCCGACGCCCCGCTGCCTGAAATTTAAGCTCTCAAATGACACGGCGAGGCATAGCCGCAACCAAACTGGGAAGATTGAACCGCAGAGCCGCAAAGAACGCAGAGGATGCGCAAAGAAATTTCCGATAGTACCGACTGAGCGGGAATCCTCGCCCCGAATTGGGCGACGGGCCGTAGCCCTTAAGGGCATAGTTTTCATCTGCGGCGATGAATGTATTTAAAATGGTTCTCGCAACCATGGCCCCTCGGCCATCTTGGTATCATGGCGTTTGAATCATTCGTGAAAATTGGTGTCCATTCGTGGCTGCATTTTATTGGTTGCGGCCCGGCTGCACTGTGCCTTTCGTGAACATCTCTTTCGACCTGAAGATTTAAGGCCGCAGGAGGGCGCGGGCGGGGGCGGCCTCGGCCCCCTCAATGCGCAGCGGCAGGCAGATCAGCTCATACGCCCCCGGCGCGGCAGCGGCCAGGTCCAGCCCCTCGATCAGCCAGATGCCCGCCCCCAGCAGCGACCGGTGGATTGCCTCGCCCTCGGCGTCCTCGCCGCCCACCGAAAGGTAATCGATGCCGACGGCGGCGATGCCGCGCCCGGCCAGCCACTCGGCGCCCCCGGCCGTCAGCCGCGCAAACTCGGGCCTGAAGCTCGCCGCGCGCAGCGCGCCCATCGAATTCCGGGTCCGCAGCAGGATGCGCTCGCCCGCCTCGATTTGATGGGGCTCAAGCTCGGCAGGGCCGATGCGGTCGACCTTGAAATCCAGCACGCGTGCCGGCCCGACCAGGGCCTCGATCGGCGCCTCGTCGATCCTCGCGCCCGCCTCGATATAATGGTATGGCGCATCCACATGCGTGCCGGCATGCGCCCCCAAGTGCAGCTCGCTCAGGTTACAGGCATCGCCGCGGGTCAGCTCCGCCGTCCGCCGCAGCTCAAAGGGCGGATCGCCCGGCCAGACCACCAGCCCCGGCCGCAACGGCAGCGAGATATCGATGAAGCCGCTCATCATGGAAAACGAACCACCTCACCCACAGGGGTCACTCCCCCTCCAACCCGCGCCGCAGGTCCTCGATCAGGTCGTCGGGGTGCTCGATGCCCAGCGACAGGCGCACCGTCTCGGGGGTGATGCCGCTGGCGCGCCGGGCCGCCTCGCCCATCGAGGCGTGGCTCATCGACCAGGGCTGCTCGGCGAGCGACTCCACCCCGCCGAGCGACTCGGCCAGCAGGAACAGCCGCAGCCGGCCGAAGAAATCGTCCATCACGACCTGCTCGGTATCGAGCTCGAAGCTGACCATCCCGCCGAAGCCGTTCATCTGGCTCAGCGCCAGCTTGTGGTGCGGATGGCCGGGCAGCCCCGGGAAGTAGACCCGCCGCACGCGCGGGTGGCCGTCAAGGTAATGCGCCACCTCAATCGCGTTGCGCGTGTGGGCGGCCATCCGCTGGGGCAGCGACTTGACGCCGCGCAGCACCAGCCAGGCATCAAACGGCGAGCAGCCTGTCCCCAGCGCATTGCCCAGCGCGGCCACCTGGGCGGCCAGCTCCGGGGTGCGGCTGATCACCGCGCCCCCCACCACGTCGCTGTGGCCATTAAGGTACTTGGTGGTGGAATGGATGATGATGTCGGCGCCCAGCTCGAACGGGCGCTGGCCCAGCGGCGTCATGAAGGTGTTGTCCACGATGACCGTCAGCTTGGAGTCGCGCGCGATGGAGACCATGCCGGCGATGTCGACCAGGTTGAGCAGCGGGTTGGACGGGGTCTCGATCAGCATGGCGCGCGTGTTCTTCTGGATTGCCGCGCGCACGGCCGAGGTGTCGCCCATGTTGACGAAGCTGACGTCAATCCCCATCCGCGGGGCGATCGTGTCGAGCAGCCGCCAGGTGCCGCCATAGATGTCGTGGCCGGTGACGATATGGTCGCCGGTCTTGAAGAGCATCAGCATCGTGGTGAGGGCCGCCATGCCGGTGGCGGTGGCCCAGGCGTCGGCGCCGCCCTCGAGCGCGGCCAGGTTCTCCTCGAGCGCGCGGCGCGTCGGGTTGGCCGTGCGGCTGTAATCGTAGCCCTTGGTCACGCCAAGCCGGTCGAAATAAAAATTGGAGCTGGCGTAGATCGGCGTCGTCACCGAGTTGAAGGTCTTATCCTTATAGACGCCGGTGTGGACGGCGATGGTTTCCGGTCGCCACTGATCATTCATGGTCTTCGGCCCTTCCATCGGAGGTGCGGGGTGTCCCCAAGGGGCTCATTTTAGCAGGCCCGGCGGCGCGGGCTAGTCAAATGTGCCCCCGGAGGGCAATACCTTGAAACTTCATTCTTTTCGCAAAGGTCGCGGAGAACCAAAAAAGAACGCAAAGTCGTTGCGGAGGCGATTCGGGTGGGTGACATCATGAACATCATGTTGAATCTGGAAGATCATGATTCAATACCTGCCTTTGCGACCTTTGGCCATTTTGTCTGCATCTTTGCGAAAAAAAAAGATGAAGATCAGAGAATGTGCCCCCGGCGGGCAATTTGCTTGTCACTTGCGGGCGCCTATTTTAGGATCAGTGCGGGCGCCGGGGCGGCCATGCGCCGGCCGTGACCCTCACCGCCGAGGGTTCGTCCACTATTCAAAAGATTCGAGTTGCCATGCCTGACTCTAGGAATGACCACGGCCCGCGCGCCGAGACCGCCGCCATCCCGACCCCCTCCAGCGCGCCGCGCCCCGGGCCGACCCTCTATGGCGGCCTCTTCCTGCTGACTCTGGCCACCTTGCTCCTGCAACTGGGCCTGACGCGCCTGTTCAGCGTCATCATGTATTACCACATGGCGTTTTTTGCCATTTCGGTCACGCTCTTCGGCATGGCCTTCGGCGCGGTCCTGATCCACTTCATGCCGCGGGTCTTCCGCGCCGAGCGCGCCCAGCTCTGGATGACCCGCCTGAGCCTGGGCTTTGCGCTGACGACGGTGGCGGCGGTGGCCGTGCTGCTGGCGATCCGCTTCAACATCGACAATAACAAGGTCGTGGCCGTCCAACTCATGTTGATCAGCGTGGTGCTGGCCGTGCCGTTCACCTTCTCGGGGATGGCGGTGGCCTTGGCGCTGACACGCTTCCCGCGGCGGGCCAACTGGCTTTACGGCGTGGACCTGGCCGGCGCGGCGCGGGGCTGCCTGCTGTTCGCCCCGCTGAGCGGCGGGTTGGGGGGGGTGGGCTACATGCTGGCCGTGGCGCTGCTGATCGGGGTGGCGGGACTGGTGCTGGCGCTGGGGGGCGGGGCGGCCGGACGTCGCCGGCGCATCGGGCTGGCGCTGGTGGCCTGCCTGGGGCTGGCCACGCTGCTCGCGGGCCATGGCAATTACGAGACTTTCCGCATCCGCCACCTGCGCGGCTGGACCTTCCCCACCGATTTCCTCTCCTTCGACAAGTGGAACTCGATCTCGCGCGTGATCGCCTACCCCGCCTTCGGCGGCGGCGAGCAGGTTGCCCCCCAATTCATCGATCAGGTCTCCAGCGAGGTGCAGATGATCCTGATCGACACGCTCGCCGGCACCCCGATCATCAAGTTCGACGGCGAGAGCTTCGCCGACATGTTCTATCCGTTCCACGACATCTGCTATGCGGCCCATGCCCTGCGCCCCAACTCGCGCGTGGCGGTGATCGGCTCGGGCGGCGGGCGCGACGTGCTGGCGGCCAAGGCCTGGGGCCAGCCCGAGGTGCTGGGCATCGACATCAATTCGCGCGTGGTCGAGGCCGCCACCCGCACCTTCGGTGATTTCGCCGGCAACCCGCTGGACTGGCCGGGGGTCTCGATCGTCGTGGACGAGGCGCGCAGCCGCATCGCCCGCAGCGACCGCCCCTTCGACATCATCCAGGCCTCGCTGATCGACACCTGGGCCGCCACGGCGGCCGGCGCCTTCGTGCTGACCGAGAATTCGCTCTACACCACCGACGGCTGGCGCATGTTCTTCGACCGGCTGACCAAGGACGGGCTGCTGACGATGGCCCGCTGGTATACGCCGGGCAATCCGGTCGAGTCGGTGCGGCTGCTGGCGCTGGCGCGCGCCTCGCTCGAGGAACTCGGCGTGGCGGACTTCCGCGCCCACATCCTGATGGCGCGCACACCCCAGCCGGCCAATCCCAATGCCCAACCCACCGCCGTCATCGTCGTCAAGAAGAGCCCGTTGACCACCGCCGAGATCGATACCTTCGAGCAGTGGGCCGAGCGCAACCACTTCAGCCTGCTGGTGACCCCGCGCGAGCTGCCCGACGAGCACCTCTCGGGGGTGATGCTCGCCCCCGACCTGCTTGAGTATTGCAACCGTTATCCTTACGTCATCACGCCGCCCACCGACGACCGGCCGTTCTTCTTCAGCATCCTGCGCTGGGGCGACATCTTCGACCGCGAGGCCCGCCAGGGGAGCGAATACATCTATACGATGAACCTCAAGCCGCTGGTCATGCTCGGCTCGCTGATGTTCGCCGTGGTCCTGATGGCGCTGGCCTTCATCATCGTGCCGCTGTGGATTCAGGGGCGGCTGGTCCGGCGCTCCGGCGCCGCGCAACCCCCGCTGGGGCGGCGCCTGACGATGGCGCTCTACTTCATCATGCTGGGGCTGGGTTACATCCTGATCGAGCTGACGCTGATGCAGCGCTTTACAATCTTCCTCGGCCACCCCGGCTACAGCCTGACCGTCTGCCTGTTCACGATGCTGCTGGCCAGCGGGCTGGGCTCGATGGTCGCCCCGCGCCTGTGGGGCGGGCGCTCGCGGGTGGCCGGTCCGGCGCAACTGCTGGGGCTGGGTGTGACCATCGCCATCCTGCTGGTGGCCACGCTGGCGGCGGCGCTGTGGGTGATGGATGCCTTCGTCTCCTCGCCCAACGCCCTGCGGATCGCCTTGGCGGGCCTGCTGATCGCCCCGGTGGCCTTCTTCATGGGCATGCCTTTCCCGCTGGCGCTCCAGTCGGCCGCGCGCGACCCCGAGGCCCCGCTGGCCTGGTACTGGGGGCTCAACGGGGCCTTCTCGGTCTGCGCATCGGTGCTGGCGGTGGCGCTGGCCCACACGGTGGGGCTGGTGGGGGCCTTTTATGTCGGCGCCCTCTGCTACCTGATCGCGGGGCTGGCCGGGCTGGCATTCAACGTCAAAGCTCGCGCCGAGGTCCGGTCGGCTCCGGCAGCGGTCGATTTCGCAAAAAACTGAATTTCAAGCCGCCGGGGTTTGGGATAAACTGTTGGGCTGCCGGGCCTCCCTGGCGCGGCGGCGAAGCTACAAGGAGATGCGGATCAATGGCGGAATATCGGATCGTCAAGGACTCGATGGGCGAGATGCAGGTGCCCGTCGATGCAATGTATGGGGCATCGACTCAGCGCGCGGTGGAGAACTTCCCCGTCAGCGGCATCCCCTTCCCGCGCGTGTTCATCCGCGCGCTGGGCATGATCAAGGGCGCCTGCGCCGAGGCCAATGCCCAGCTGGGGCTGCTCGACGCCGGGCTGGCCAAGGCGATCGCCGCCGCCGCCGCCGAGGTCGCCGAGGGCCGCTGGGATGTCCAGTTCCCGATCGACATCTTCCAGACCGGCTCGGGCACCTCGACCAACACCAATGCCAACGAAGTGATCGCCACGCGCGCCAACCAGATCCTGGGCGAGGCCGCCGCAAAGAAGGTCCACCCCAACGACCACGTCAACATGGGCCAGTCCAGCAACGACGTAATCCCCGCCGCGATCCACGTGGCGGCGATGCTCGAGGCCAGCGAGACGCTGCTGCCCGGGCTGCGCAAGCTCGAGGAGACGCTGCGCCGGCGCGCCGCCGAGTTCAAGGACGTCGTCAAGACCGGCCGCACCCACCTGATGGACGCCATGCCGGTGCGGCTGGATCAGGAGATCGGCGGCTGGGCCACCCAGGTGCGCCAGGGGATCGAGCGCGTCGAGTGGACCCTGCCGCGGCTGGGCCGGCTGCCGCTGGGCGGCACCGCCGTCGGCACCGGCATCAACGCCCACCCCAAGCTGGCCGCCACGGCGGCGGAGCTGCTGGCCAAGTCCACCGGCCTGCCCTTCGCCGAGGCCGAGGACCACATGGCCGCCCAGGCCGCCCTCGACATCCCGACCGAGCTGTCGGCCCAGCTCAAGGTCACCGCCAGCGCCCTGATGAAGGTCGCCAACGACCTGCGCTGGATGAACTCGGGCCCGATCGCCGGCTTGGGCGAGATTGCGCTGCCGGCGCTGCAGCCCGGCTCCTCGATCATGCCGGGCAAGGTCAACCCGGTCATCTGCGAGTCGATGATGATGGTCTGCGCCCAGGTGATGGGCAACGACCTGACCGTCACGATCGGCAACGAGCGCGGCAACTTCCAGCTCAACGTGATGATGCCCGTCGTCGCGCGCTGCCTGCTCGAGTCGCTCAAGATCCTCGGCAACGCCGCCGCGATGCTGGCCGACAAGGCCGTCGCCGGCTTCACCGTCAACAGCGGCCGGATGGCCGAGCTGCTCGGCAAGAACCCGATCCTGGTGACCTCGCTCAACCCGGTCATCGGCTACGACAAGGGCGCCAAGATCGCCAAGCGCGCCTACGCCGAGGGTCGCAGCCTGAAGGACGTCGCGCTCGAGGAGACCGAGCTGAGCGCCGAGGAACTCGACCGCCTGCTCGACCCGCGCAAGATGACCGAGGGCGGGATCATGGAGTAAAGCGGGTTCACGCCAAGACGCCAAGGGAGCCAAGGCCGCCAAAGCCTTGGCTCCTTTTTCATGAAATCTTGCTGATGATCCGCCGCCCCTTTGATCAGGCTTGCCTCCAGTTCACCGCCCGCCGTTGTTGGGATCGAATTGAGGGTCAGCTGTGTCCTTCAGCTCAAGGCCGGGACTTCAGAGCGTGTTGAGCTTCGAAAGTAATCAGCGCGATCCGACGGCTGCGAGCAGCGGCCAAGATCTATGCCTGCGCTTACGGACGTCCTTGACCTTGCTCTCGCTCGACATCTCATCACTGCTTCTTTCCGAGAAATGCTCTAATTTCAATGGAACATAAACCTGATTCCTGCAATCAATATATACGCGCTCCAGCATAATGCACCCTGAAGGGTAGCAAAGTTCCCCACTGACACGGTGGAGTGGTTTCATGAAAACTCGTTGCCTGTTGCTGCTGTGGCTTGCACTGCCGGGACTGTTCCTCCACCAGCCAGCCTTCCCCGTGGACTATATTCCGCAAAGCTGGGAATCGAGCGAACAGGAGAGCGATTTTGTCGGCGTGATCGTATGCACTGTCGCCGGCGAGAACGTGGCGCGCTATCGTGTGATTGAAGTCTGGAAAGGCGATGTTCTCGCCGGCCGCGAACTACTGGCTTTCGGACATAGCGATCCTTACAATCTTGCACCCTATATCAGTCTTGTTGGCAGCCAGAGCATCGCCTTCCTGCAGCTGCGCGGGATCGAGCAAGCCCCCCGGGAGATGAGTTCCCTGAACAACATACTTCCCGCACCGATCAAGATGCGCATCATGCCGGCAGATGCCCGATTTCACGCCGCACTACCTGTGGATCAACGGCAAAAAGTGATCGACTTCCTGGCGCTGACACCGGCCGAGCAGGAACTGCACCGTTACCGGGCGGAATTCCAGTTCCTATGGGGCGACAAGCTGAAGGAGGAACTCCTGCCCAAGGCGCTGGCCGCCAGCTCGGTCGAGGAAATCCTGCAGTTGGTCCATGATTTCAAGCAGTCTCATCCTTCATCGGAGCATGGCGGGCTCAATGATGCGATCATGAATGCCGCCGGACCGATCACGCTGCGCTTTGCCGAGGAAAATCCGACCTTCGTCGAAAGCCATCATTTGGACCGCATCCGCCGCCTGCTCGATCCCCCGGTGCCCTTTGTTGAAGCGCGCCCATATCAGGTGCCGGCGGAACTGACGCGAGGCGAAAGGGATGAGCTGCGCCGGACGCTGGCAAACGACTCGCCGCCAGACGATTTCACTGGCACCAGAAACTGGGCACGCGCGTTCTTCATCCTCTCCGAGCGCGATCCCAAATTTGTGGCCAATTACCTGATCGATGGGAAGCGTGCCCGGCAAAGGCACGAGAAAGCCTACTTCGGTTACATTCTCGGCTCGTTGTTCGCCATTCACTGCACGGGCAACCGCGAAGCTCACCTGGCCCGGCTGCTCGAGGCCAGCGACCCCCTGATCTCCGTCGCGGGCGCGGTCTATCTGACCTTCGAGAACGAGCCCCGCGGGCTGCGGGCGCTGCGCGAGCGGACGGGGCTTTCTGGCGATGCGGGCGCGTGGGCCGCGCTGGCTCTGGCCCGCCGTGGCGATAAGGAAGCGCTGCCGCGCGCCCTCGAACTGGTGGGCGTGCCGACGATCACATCGCACTCGTCGATCACACCACCCGAAGGAAATTCGCTGACACGTGCACTCCGGGGAGGCTTGCTCGTCCTGCTCTCCAACAGCGCCCAGGCCAGCGGCCAGCCCCAACCGCCGCGACCGACCAACTCCTTCGAGGAAGACCTCGCCGCCCTGCGCGAGTGGTGGGCGACCCACGGCGATAAGATCACCCTTCACGATCCATGGCTGGACCGGTTGGCGAGCCAGAAGATCGATTGATTGTTCTGCTTCAGGCAACGCTCGAAGAATGCGCGCCTACGCCGAGGGCCGCAGCCTGAAGGACGTCGCGCTCGAGGAGACCGAGCTGAGCGCCGAGGAACTCGACCGCCTGCTCGACCCGCGCAAGATGACCGAGGGCGGGATCATGGAGTAAAGCGGGTTCACGCCAAGACGCCAAGGGAGCCAAGGCCGCCAAAGCCTTGGCTCCCTTTTTTGTTGACAGCTTGCAACCCAGGTTCTCTGATCTTAGTCACGAAGTAGTATCAGCTCCCGATGGAGGACGAAATGCGGTTCAAACAGTCCCTCAACAGCCTGGCCTTGCTGGTGGTCATGATCATGATGACCGGCGGCTGTAGCCGTTTCCATGTAATTAAAGCTGATGGAACACAGATGGCTGGGGTGGACCTCTGGCCGGTTTACCGAAACCTGAGCGCCGAGGATGCGCGCGAGGTCCAGCTGGCCTGGCCGCTGTTCAAATATCAGTCGTCGGGCGAGGAGCGCCTGCTGCGCCTCTGGCCGCTCTATTACGGCCACAGCGGCGAGCGACTCTTCGGGGTTGCGCGCTACCATGAACCAGGCATCCAGCCGGCCGGCTCGGATATCTTCTCGCTTCAGGAGAACAGCTGGGAGGGCGGCTTGAGTTCGCTGGCGCTGGTCTCGCGGCTCTCCGACCGCTACTCCACGAGCTACGCCCTGGCGCACCCATCGGTGCTGATGCTGCACCTGGAGCGCAACCGCGAGCACTGGCCCAACGGCAGGAATTCGCAGCCGAGCGGACTTTACTCGCTCTGGTTCCCATGGTGGTATGTCGAACATATGACAGCCGGCACCAACCATGATGCCGAGGACGACCCGGGCATTTTAACCCATTACCTGCCGCCGCTGATTGGCTACGACGGCTACCGGGGGGAGTTCAAGCTGCTCAATCTCTACTTCAGCCGCTGGCAGATGGATATGATGCCGCCGGTGGCGGGGGTCGGGTTCGGCGAGGGCAGCCGCACTTACCTGTGGCCGCTGTTCGCGCACGTTCACGTCGATGGCCGGTCGCACACTGATCTACTGACACGCGCTTTTTCTCATCGCGGCTACTGGACGCCGGCGTGGATCTGGGATTCCCATGAAAAGGAAGCCGTGGCCAAGATGCTCAGGGAGCAGTAGGCTGATTGTTGCTCCCGAACCGTGAGCATCAGAATGCCTTGGAGCAGCAGGATGGAAGAGGAAAAACAGAACGGCGGGCGAGGCATAATCATATTGATCCTCGCGGCCATTCCGGTGGTGGCGCTGCTGGTTGTCATTGTCCCGCCGCTTTTTTTCATGATCATGCTGCACCTCAGCATCGACGATCCGTTCGATGATCGAACCTTTGACCGGCAGCTATGGGTCCAGTACGACGGCAGCCTTGACTCTGATAATCCGCGCGGTCAGATGTTTGTCGATCTGACCACTAAAGTCCTCAAAACGGGGATGACGCGCGCCGAGGTGGTGGAACTGCTGGGCGAGCCCGATTATTTCCGTGTGCAATCGTGCGGCTGCGAGCCCGATGACCAAAAACTGGAATACATGCTCGGCATGTGGTCGGGGCTGGGGATCGATTACGACTCGCTGCGGGTCGAGCTCGACGACGAGGACCGTGTGCTCAAACTCTCCCGTCACCAGCATTAAACACATAGACACGGGAGGGGTAGGTCGGCTCTCCGAGCCGATACTTAAGGCCATGTCGGGTCGAAGACCCGACCTACCACAACGGGGGCGAAGCGGTGTCAAGATGCGGCCATGGGCCGCCATCGATCCGCTTCTCGCTTGACTGGGGCCGTGCCATCCCGCATCATCATAACGTCAATATGATGAGCCCTTTAGCACCTGCCCGAAAGACCCCGATGCTCAAGCCGCCCCAACCCGAACAACCCGGCCGAATCATCAATCAGGCCGCTATGTCGGAGACTGATTATGGTTCTTTGATTGATGTGGCGGCATTATTTTTCATCGTCTCTGATTTGGCGTGGTTGCTTACCATGCTCTCGATTAGTTCCAGATTCATTTTCTGCTTATCCCAACGGAAGCTGTCGGGAAGAGCATAGTGCTCGACAAGTGCTCCATCAATAACTTCATAGGGTTCAAATGCATGGTAGCTGGAGAAATCGGGATCAATTTCAATCTTTGTTCTTTTTATGGTGTGGAAGGCATCATCGATCATGCCATTGCCATAATGCCGCCTTGAATCGTATATCGCCTCGGCTGGGATCCATAAATCATTGACCTGCACCAGTTCCACATTTCTGTAGGTGAATGAGCGTTCTAATCCAGCCCCTGACCTCACTGTTTCTTTCAATTCCGCCCAGACTATATTGTATCCTCTTTTGATGTCGAAGCTTACAGTTACGCTGAAATCGTCGCGACCGGAACTTAGAACAACTACATCAGGATTATCTTGGTCAATTGCTGCACTGACCTGGTTTTGCTCGAGAGCTGCGACAATATCCTGATATTCGCTGTTGAAATACCCACGCATGGGTGCATCCGCCATCATAGAATGCATATTTCGCTGCTTAATGGTCGAGGGGTCGAAAAAATACCACGTTGTGGATTTATGGCTTGGGCTGTGCCCATACATATATGCCTGGCTGCCATTATATAAGTTTGATCGGGTTCTCGCGAATTCCTTGGGAAAAATCTTTCTATTTCCCATGCAGAAGCCCCACAGCTTCTCAACAACATGGTACTTGTCATCGGCATTATTGATAACGGCCTCGACATATTCCTCAACGTTCCGGCCATGCAAGTTTCGCTCGAGGTGCTGGTATACTTCGATTTTACTTCGCCTGAAATTGGTCTGATAGCTTCGATAATTTTCAATAATTTCACTGGCATCCATCGCCGGGGCGCTGGTCAACCAGAGAAAGATGATCGTGGCCATCCAGGCATGTCTGGATAGGGACTGCCGCTGGAACAACGTCAGGAACCTCATAAGCCAGCCTCCGCTTTTTCAATGTGTGCACTTGAAAAACTACAAATCAACTTCTTGCCAACTTGATTCAGGCTAAATGGATTATGGTCATGAGTCAAGCTGGAAAAAAGAGCAGCGATTATCCGATCCAAATGGCGGGCTTGCTGCTGACATGCCGCTGTCCGGGGAGTTTTGCTTCACTCATTTCCGGCTACGCGCCTCCGCCCCCTTCCCCGCTGGCGCCATGTTTCGCGTTCGGATGTGGGGCAGGCGAAGGATCAAAGGCGGGCAGCCATCATCCGCTTCTCGCTTGACTGGGGCGGTGCCATCCCGCATCATCATAACGTCAATATGATGAGCCCTTTAGCACCTGCCCGAAAGACCCCGATGCTCAAGCCGCCCCAACCCGATCAACCCAGTCGAAACCTCCCACTGGCCGCCTTGGCGCTGATGCTGCTGGCGACGGCGCTGCTGGGCGCCGGCTGCGGCGGAGTCGATGACGAACCAGTCGGCGCCGAGGGCCGCGCCGTCAAGATCATCTGCGACGAACGCGGCGTCTACCGGATCACCGGCCGCGACCTGGCCGAGCTGGGGTATGACCCCGACACGATCGCCACCAGTCGGCTGGCGCTGGCGCACCTGGACCAGTCGGTGCCGCTGCTGATCGAGGGCGCCGGCCGCCGGCTGGGGCCCGATGGCGAAATCATCTTCTTCTCGGAGGGCCGCGAGAACCTGCCGGTCCCGTTCGTCAACATGGAGCGCGAATACTACCCCCCCAGCCAGCACCTGATGCTGCACCTGGATTCCGCGCCCGTGCAACCGCGCCGCTACGAGACGGTGGCGCTCGAAACCCCGGCCCGCCACGACCCCCATGGCTGGCCGGTCGTGACCGTGGGCGGGCGCAGCCATTTCGAGCAGGACCCGATCTGGGGCTTCTTCCCCCTGCTGCGGTTGGAGGAGGACCCGACCGACTTCGTCTTCTGGCAGCGGCTGTCCTATCCGCCGACGAGCGAGTCGCCCTCGCAGGCAACCATGGAATTCTACCTGCCCGAGATCGAGCGCGCCGAGCCGGTCCAGATGGAACTGCTGATGGTCGCCCGCACGGTGATGGGCGACTCCCCCCACAGCGCCTGGCACAACATGGCGGTGGAGCTGAACGGCCAGCCGATCGAGAAGTTCTCCTGGGGCACCGACCGCGAGCGGTTGCGGCTGACGGTGCCGGCCAATGTGCTGCGCAAGGGGGCCAACTGGCTGACGCTTGATTTGCTCGAGCCCGGCCGCGAGGGCGCCCCGCCCACCCCCGGCCTCAAGATCGACATGATCTACCTGGACTGGTTCCGCGTCCACTTCCGCCAGCGCACCGAGATTCGCGGCGGGCTCAACGAGTTCCTCTTCGCCGGGGCCGCCGGCCGCATCGGCGAGCCGCCCGCGGAGGATCAGCCCCCCGCCGGCGAGGGTCCGCTGCGCCTGAGCATCCGCCAGTTCGCCAACGACGCCATCCTGCTGTTGGAGCCCGAGCAGGGCCTGCGCTACCAGGCGCCCCCGTTTGAGCAGGGCAGCGGCTCGCGCTACCGGGCGGTCAACGTCGAGCTGCCGCGGCGGCCGACCTGGCTGCTGGCGCTGACCCGCGAGGAGCTGCGCCGCCCCTTCGAGATGCAGCCGACGCGGATCGCCGGCCACTTCGAGCAGCCCAGCTCCGCCGAGCTGCTGGTGCTCGCCCCGACGCAGTTCATCGAGCCGCTCGGGCGGCTGGTGGAGTGGAAGCGTCAGCGCGGCCTCGAAGTCGCCCTGGTCGACGTCCGCGAAATCTTCAACGAGCGCGCCAGCGGCTATCCCGGCCCCGCGCCGCTGCGCGACTACATCCGCCACGTCTACGAGTCGCAGGACCCGCCCCGGCTGCGCTACGTCATGCTGGTGGGCGACGCCAACTCGATCCACAAGGAAGTGACGCAGATGCCCGCCTGGAGCTTCGTGCACAGCGGGCAGCCGGCCAATGACAATTACTTCGCCAGCCTGGAGGGGCCCGCCGATGCGCCGGCGCTGGCCGTCGGCCGGCTCTCGGCGCGCACCCCCGAGGAACTGAACACCGCCATCGACAAGATCATCGCTTATGAGAACGGCGAGGGGCGCGGCCCCTGGCGCGGCCGGTTCCTGATGATCGCCGCCTCGCACACCTGGGCGCGCAATCACTCCCTCTCGCTGATCGGCAAGCATCTGGCCGCCCGCTACCTGATCGACTACATGCAGACCGACCTGGTCCGCTCGGATGCAGCGTATCACCAGGAAATTAACGGCCGGCTGGTCGGCCACCTCAACGAAGGCAATCTGCTGACCGCCTTCTTCGGCCATGGCGGCGGCGCGGTCTGGGAGATCGGCCCCACCGCCATCGCCGGCGGCTTCGTGCGCCACCTCTTCGATCAGGCGCACGTGACCGCCCTGAACAATCACCGCGCGCTGCCGCTGGTCTTCGCCCTGACCTGCTACACCAACGATTTCGACAGCCCCCACTGGCCGCAGACGCTGGGTGAAAGTTTCGTCATCTCCAAGGGCGGGGCGATCGGGGTCATCGGCGCCAACACGCGCTCCTTTACCGAGCTGAACCTGCGTTTTACAGACAAGTTCCTCGGGCTGCTGCACGAGCGCGGCCATGCCCGGCTGGGCGACCTGTTCGTTGAAGTCAAAAAGTCGCTGGCCAGCGGCTCCGCCAACTCGCAATATCAATTGCTGGGCGATCCCTCGCTGGAGTTTGAGCTTCCGCGCGAGGACCTCGCGATCGAGAACCTCGCCCTGGATGCCGCCGCCGGCAAGCTGAGCCTGGATTACGCCCTGCCGGCGGAGGCCGGCCCGCTCTGGAACTTGGAGGGCTTCGTGCTCGACAGCCACCACAAGGTCCTCGCCCACTGGCGCCAACCCAACACGCCGGCGCGCGGCCGCGTCGAGCAGCAGCTGAAGCTGGCCCCCAATGCCCTGCCGGTGCGGCTGGTCATTTACATGGAACGGCTGGGCGAGCCCGACCGGATCGCCGGGCGGCCGCTGGAGTGGCCGCGCGTGGCCGCCGCCGCCCAACCCGCGCCCCAGGAAGGAAACTGAGCCATGGCCCGGCGCCCACAGGACCCGATCCCACCGCCCGCCGCCCCGCCCGGGACGGCATTGTCCCCCCCGGCGCCCGCCCTCAGGCTGATGGGAATCCTGCTGGCGGCCGGCTGTCTGCTGCTGGGCCTCGTGACGCTGCTCCTGCTCGATACCGAATTGAGCTTCCGCCGGCTGCCGCCGCTGACCGACACCAGCAACCTCGCCACCATCGAGATGCTCGACCGCGAGCTGGGGCGCCTTGTCCGGCGCGACCCGACCAATGGCGAGATCCGCAACGCCTGGGCCAGCGTGCTGGGCCGCCAGCGCGATTACGTCCGCGCTATCGAGCAGCTCGAGCGCGCGCTCCGGGTCCAGCACACCCAGAACAGCCTCTATTTCCTCGCCGGCATGCACGAGCGCCTGGGCCAGCACGAGCTGGCCGAGCAGGCGATGGCCGACAGCGTGGTCATCAACCCCTCCCAGCCCGGCTTCACCCCCTATTGGCTGCGGCTGCTGCTCAACCGCGTGCAGGAACTCCAACGCCAACAGGAGCAACGCTCGCCGGTCGACCGCGATGCCTTCGAGCAGGCGCGCCGGCGTTTTGCCGAGGCCACGCGCGCGTGGTCGGTGCGAGCCCCCCACGACCCCAACGCCTGGCTCTTTATGGGTAACCAGCACATCATCCAGATGCAGGGCGTCCGCCGCCAGACCTACATGGCCCAGGCCTATCGCCAGTTCCTGCTCGGGCTGGCGGGGGCCGAGCTGGACCCGGCCACGCCGCTCTGGATCGGCACCGACGGCGCGCGCGCCACGATCAATCAAATCCTGCAATACGGTTACGCCAAACAACACCGGGGATTGCCCTGATGCGCCCACCCTCACCCACCTGCGCCCCGACCCGCTTTGAACGCCTGATGGCCTGGATCCTCCCGCTGATCGCTGCCATCACCCCACTGGTGGTGATCTATCTGCTGCAGCAGCCGCAGGTCGGGCAGGCCTATTTCTTCTCGCTGGCGGTGCTGGCGGCGACGGCGGCGCAGGGGACGGCCTGGGCCCTCGGCTGGGCGCGCCCGCCGCGGCCGGCATGGCTGCCGCTGGGCCTGGCGCTGGCGTTGGCGGCCAGCGTCGCCACCTCGCTGCCCTTTTCCAACGACCTGCTCTTTTCGCTGCGCCAGGCGATCCTGCCGCTGTGCGCGTTCCTGTTCCTGATGCTGATCGTGGTTTCGCCGCTGCGGCGGGCGCTGCTGACGCGCGCGACGGTCGCACTGCTGGCGGTCGGGGCGCTGCTGGCGGTCTACGGCATCGCCCAGCACTACGGCTTTGAGTTCCTGCGCTACAGCGGCCAGTTAAGCAAGAATGCCGTGGTCGCCACGATCGGCCATCCCAACTATTTAAGCTCTGTGCTGGGGCCGCTGATCTTCCTGGCCGCCAGCCTGGCCCAGGGCCAGCGTCGCCACGCGCCGCGGGCGCTCGCGCTGGCGCTGGTCTGCCTGCTGGCCGGCTGCATCCTGCTGGCGCGCACCCGGTCGATCTGGCTGGGCCTGGGCGTGGGGACGGCGGCGATGTTCCTGCTGGGGCTGCGCTATTGGCTGCGCAACCGCGCCGCCCGCGGCCCGCTGGGCGAGCTGGCGCTGGGGGCGGGGCTTGCGCTGGGGGCGCTGGTGGCCCTCATGCTCCTGGTCGCCGCCACCGGCCGGCCGGTCGACCTGGTCGACCGCATCAGCTCGACCAACGAAATCCGCAGCCGCCTGTTCTACTGGAAGACCGCGATCGCGATGGGCGACCAGCACCCGCTGCTGGGACGCGGCTTCGCCATGTATGACCCCGGCTTCTGGCCCGCCACCCTCGAAGTCTTCAAGTCCGAGGATGGCCCGTATTATCAGGATGTCATGCCTTCGATCTCGGGCACCACGCCCGGCCACGCCCACAGTGAATACCTGGAAGTCTATGCCGAGCAGGGGCTGGTCGGCCTGGTCTCGCTGCTGGCGTTCCTGGGCTTCTTCCTCTGGTATGGTTACCTGCGACTGATGCGCGAGCCCGACGAGCGTGCTGCCTTCCGCCAGTTGGCGGTCTGGTGCGCGCTGGTCTTGATGCTGGTGGATGCCGCCCTGAGCTTCCCCTGGCGGCTGCCGGTCAGCCTGATCGTGCTGATGATCGTGCTGGGCTGGCAAGTCGAGTTCATCTACGGCCAACCGCCCGCCGCCGCCCCCGCCGAAGCACCCGAGGCGGCCTGAGCGGCTCAATATTACGCCCGCCTTCTCGCCCGGCCATGACAATGGCCATCGGGGTCAAAATATCTTTTCGTTCCGGGTCCGCCGGTGGTTATGTTAAATTCGTTGGGTTCTGGTAGGCGCATCGGAGGCCCGGCGGTGCACACAATCGCGGCCGCGGCCAGTTGGGTCTGATTTTTTCGTCATCAGCAGCAAGGCCATTGTGCGACCAAGGGATGGGCCACGATTTCCACCCGCTCCGCAGTGGCCCCAATTCAGCAGAAAGACAAATAAGTCGTCATGATAGAGACCAAGAGCCCCGGCCGGCAGGAACTTCTCCGCACCGAGGTCGACCAAGACCCCCTGGAGACCCAGGAGTGGCTGGATTCGCTCCAGGAGGTGCTGGAGCGGGCCGGCCCCGAGCGCGTCCGCCAGCTGATCTATAACCTGCGCCAGCACGCTTTCCTGCGCGGCGTGACGCTGCCCTTCACGGCCAACACGCCTTATATCAATACGATCCCGCTCGAGCGCCAGCCGCACTACCCCGGCGACCGCGATCTGGAGCGCACCATCAAGTCGATCATCCGCTGGAACGCGATGGCCATGGTGGTGCGCGCCAACAAGGCGGCCGACGGCATCGGCGGCCACATCTCGACCTATGCCTCGGCGGCCACGCTCTACGAGGTCGCCTTCAACCACTTTTTCCGCGCACCCAACGGCACGGTGGCGGGGGATCAGATTTACTTCCAAGGCCATGCCTCGCCCGGCATCTACGCGCGCGCCTTCCTCGAGGGCCGGCTCGACGAGCAGCACATGATCAACTTCCGCCGCGAGCTGGCCGAGGGCGGCGGGCTCTCCAGCTATCCCCACCCATGGCTGATGCCCGGGTTCTGGCAGTTCCCGACCGTCTCGATGGGTCTGGGGCCGCTCATGTCGATCTACCAGGCCCGCTTCAACCGCTATCTGGAGGACCGCGGCATCAAGGAACCCGACCAGGGCAAGGTCTGGTGCTTCGTCGGCGACGGCGAGACCGACGAGCCCGAGACGCTGGGCTCGATCGGGCTGGCCGTCCGCGAGCGGCTGGATAACCTCATCTGGGTGATCAACTGCAACCTGCAGCGCCTCGATGGCCCCGTGCGCGGCAACGGCAAGATCATCCAGGAGCTGGAAGCCACCTTCCGCGGCACCGGCTGGAACGTCATCAAGGTGGTCTGGGGCGGCGACTGGGACGAACTGCTCTCGCGCGACGAGACGGGCCTGCTGGTGCGCCGGATGGGTGAGATCGTCGACGGGGAGTCGCAGAAATATTCGGTCGAGGGCGGCGCCTACATCCGCCAGCACTTCTTCGGCAAGTATCCCGAGCTGCTGCGCCTGGTCGAGCACATGAGTGATGACCAGCTCAGCCGGCTGGTGCGCGGCGGGCACGACCCCGCCAAGGTCTACGCCGCCTTCAAGGCCGCCACCGAGAACAAGGGCACCCCCACCGTCGTCATCGCCCAAACGATCAAGGGCTATGGTCTGGGCGAGGCGGGCGAGGGGCGCAATATCACTCACCAGCAGAAGAAGCTCAACGAGGACGAGTTGCGCCGCTTCCGCACGCGCTTCAACATCCCCGTGGACGACGAGAAGGTCGCCAAGACCCCCTTCTATCGGCCGGCCCCCGACAGCCCCGAGATGCAGTACCTGCATCGGCGGCGCAAGGAGCTGGGCGGCTATGTGCCCGGCCGCAGCGTGCGCGCCGAGAAGATCGCCCAGTTGGAGCCCGAGCTGTTCCACGAGTTCCACGAGGGCACCGCCGGGCGCGAGGTCTCAACCACGATGGCCGTGGTGCGCCTCTTGACCAAGCTGATGAAGCATGAGCGGGTGGGGCGCTACGTCGTGCCGATCGTGCCCGACGAGGCCCGCACCTTCGGCATGGAGGCGCTCTTCCGCCAGTTCGGCATCTACTCGCACATCGGCCAGCTCTATGAGCCTGTCGATGCCAAGAGCCTGCTCTACTACAAGGAAGCCACCGACGGGCAAATCCTCGAGGAGGGGATCACCGAGGCCGGCTCGATGAGTTCGTTCATCGCCGCCGGCACGGCCTATGCCACCCACGGCCTGCCGATGATCCCGTTCTTCCTCTACTACTCGATGTTCGGCTTCCAGCGCATCGGCGACCTGATCTGGGCCGCCGGCGACATGCGCACCAAGGGCTTCCTGATGGGCGGCACCGCCGGGCGCACCACCCTCAACGGCGAGGGCCTGCAGCACGAGGATGGCCACAGCCACCTGCTGGCCTACCCCTATCCCTCGGTGATGGCCTATGATCCGGCCTATGCCTACGAGGCGGCGGTGATCATCGAGGAGGGCCTGCGCCGGATGTATACCCTCGGCGAGGACCTGATCTACTACATCACGATTTACAACGAAAACCAGGCCCAGCCGCCGATGCCCGAAGGCGCGCGTGAGGGCATCCTCAAGGGGATGTACAAGGTGCGCCCGGGCGCGCTGGAACGGCCCAAGCTGCGCGCCAACCTGCTCGGCAGCGGGACGATCCTCAGCGAGGTGCTGGCGGCCGCCGAAATCCTTGAGGAACAATATAAGGTTCACACCGACGTCTGGAGCGTGACCAGCTACAAGCAGCTCCACCGCGACGCCAGTGACACGGCCCGCTGGAACATGCTCCACCCCAAGGACAAGGCGCGCCGGCCCTATGTGGCCGAGTGCCTGGGGGCGGGCAAGGCGGTGACGGTGGCCAGCTCCGACTACGTGCGGGCGCTGCCCGAGTCGATCGCCAACCACGTGCCGGGCCGGTTCGTTGCGCTCGGGACCGACGGCTTCGGCCGCAGCGAGACGCGTGAGGCGCTGCGCGACTTCTTCGAGGTCGATCGGCGCTGGGTGGTCGTGGCGACCCTGTCGGCACTGGCGGCCGAGGGCAAGATCGAGGCCGAAACGGTCGAAGCGGCCATGCACGAGCTGCACATCGACCCGCAGCGGCCCAACCCGGTCACGCGCTGAGGGCGACGGATCATCATCGATACCGCAGATTTGCTCGAAGGAGCCTGGACTCATGGCAAATGAAATCAAGCTGCCCAACGTCGGCGAGAACGTCGCCAGCGCCAAGATCGTGCGCGTGCTGGTCCACGAGGGCGACGCGGTCAAGAAGGAACAGCCGGTCGTCGAGATCGAGACCGAAAAGGCGACGCTGGAGGTGCCCAGCGAAAGCGACGGCACCGTCGGCCGCATCCTCGTCCACGAAGGCGATGAAATCCAGGTCGGCCAGACGATCATGACGCTGGACGGCGGGGCGGGCGGTGCCGCGACCGAAGACAAGGGCAAGGTCGAGCCGGCCCCGGCGGCGGCAGCGGCCTCACCGGCCGCCAAGGAGGCCCAGGCCGAGGCCGAGCAGGTCGGCACCGGCCCCGAAAAACCGCGCGACCCGGCCGAGGCTGCCGCCGCGGGTGAAGCCGAGCGCCAGCGCGACGACGAGCACAAGGCGCAGGTCGCGCAGCCAGAGGCCACCGCCAAATTCGAGGCGGCCAGCGCCCCCTCCAGCCCCGACGACCGGCCATTGGCGCCCGCCTCGCCGTCAGTGCGGCGGTTCGCCCGCGAAATCGGCATCGAGATCAGTCAGGTCGAGGGCACGGGCAGCTACGGGCGCATCACCGCCGAGGACGTCAAGGCCTACGCGCGCCGCGCCGCCAGCGGTCAGGGTCCGGCCGCCCCGGCGCGCCCGGCGGCGGGGGGCGGCCCGGCCCCGCAACCGCTGCCCGACTTCGCCAAGTGGGGCGAGGTCGAGGCCCAAGACCTCTCCAACATCCGCCGCGTGATCGCCCAGCGGCTCAGTTATTCCTGGCAGACCGTCGCACATGTCCATCATCAGGATGTGGCCGACATCACCCAGCTCGAGGCGCTGCGCCAGCAGCGCAATGAGCAGGCGGGCAAGGACGGCGTCAAGCTGACGGTGACAGCCGTTGCGCTCAAGGTGCTCGCGCGCGCGCTGAGCAAATACCCGGCGATGAACTCCAGCATCGACATGGCCTCCGGCAAGCTGATCCTCAAGCGCTACATCCACATCGGCGTGGCGGTGGATACCCCGCGCGGGCTGCTCGTGCCGGTCATCCGCGACGTCGACAAAAAATCGATCCTGGACCTGGCCGCCGAGCTGACGGCGGTCTCCAAGAAGGCGCGCGACGGCAAGCTCGGACCCGACGAGATGAAGGGCGGCACCTTCACCATCACCAACCTGGGCGGCATCGGCGGCACGCAGTTCAATCCGATCGTCAACTGGCCCGAGGTCGGCATCCTGGGGCTCTCACGCGCGCGCAAGGAATACGTGATGCACGAGGGCCGGCCGCAATGGCGGCTGATGCTTCCCCTCTGCCTGGGCTACGACCACCGCGTCATCGACGGGGCCGACGGCGCCCGTTTCGCGCGCGACGTGGCGGCGGCCCTCAGCAACCCGCTCAATCTGCTGCTCGAGATTTAGCCTGGTCGCGCCGCCGGGGCGGATGATTTTCATCTTCTGCATTGGATTTTGAAAAAAGGAAGTAACATGGCCGAGACACTCAAGACCCAGGTTGTCGTGATTGGCGCCGGACCGGGCGGATACACGGCGGCGTTTCAGGCGGCCGAGCTGGGGCTCGAAACCGTCATCGTTAATGCCGACCCCAACATGGGCGGCGTTTGCCTGCTGCGCGGCTGCATCCCCTCCAAGGCCCTCCTGCACGTGGCCAAGCTCGTCAACGAGACGCGCCATGCGGCGGCCTGGGGCGTCGACTTGGGCGAGCCCAAGGTCGACGTGGAGCGGCTGCGCGGCTGGAAGGACGCCGTCGTCGGCAAGCTGGTGGGCGGGGTGCGCCAGCTCGCCAACGCGCGCAAGGTCAAGTATTTCAACGCCCGCGCCAAGTTCGTCAACGCCACCACGCTCGAGCTGACCGCCAACGGCCAGGAGGATGTGCCCGCGCGCATCGAGTTCGAGCACGCCATCCTGGCCAGCGGCTCACGGCCGGCGGTGCCCGAGGTCTTCCAGATCAAGGACCCGCGCGTGATGGATTCGACCGGGGCGCTGGCGCTGCCCGACGTGCCCGGTCGCATGCTGGTCGTCGGCGGCGGCTACATCGGCCTCGAGATGGGCAGCGTCTATGCGGCGCTGGGCAGCAAGGTGACGGTCATCGAGCTGACCGACGGGCTGCTCCCCGGAGCCGACCGCGACCTGGTGCGCCCGCTGCACAAGCAGCTCGAGCGCCAGTTCGATTCGATCCTGCTCAAGACCAAGGTCGCCGGGCTGCGCGCCGAAAAGGAAGGCATCCACGTCCAGGTCGAGGGTGAGGGCGTGCCGCCAGAACTGATTTTCGATCGCGTGCTGATCTCGATCGGGCGGCGGCCCAACAGCGAAAACCTGGGGCTGGAAAACACCGGCGTCCAGATCGATCCCAAGGGCTTCGTCAAGGTCGACGCTCAGCGGCGCACCAGCGAGCCGACGATCTTCGCGATCGGCGACGTCGCCGGCGAGCCGATGCTGGCCCACAAGGCCTCGCGCGAGGGCAAGATCGCCGCCGAGGTGATCGCCGGCCACCGCGCCGAGTTCGACAACGTTGCCATTCCGGCCGTGGTCTTTACCGACCCCGAGGTCGCCTGGGCCGGGATGACCGAGGCCGACGCCCAGGAACGCGGGTTGGACTTCACCGTCGCCCGCTTCCCGTGGGGGGCCTCGGGCCGCGCCCTGACGCTGGACGCCACGGCGGGCCTGACCAAGCTGATCATCGACAAGCGCAGCGAGCGCATCCTGGGGATCGGCATCGTTGGCTCAAATGCCGGCGACTTGATCAGCGAGGGCGTGCTGGCCATCGAGATGGGGGCGGCCGCCCGCGACCTGTCCGATTCGATCCATCCCCACCCGACGCTCTCGGAGACGCTGATGGAATCGGCCGAGGTCTTCTATGGCGAAGCGACGCACGTGATGCGGCCCAAGCGCTAGGCCCGCGCCCCGCGGTCCCGCAAGCCCGCCCGGGCGCCATGCCTCCGGGCGGGGCTTGCGGAATCATAAAACAATCGTACCTGTGATATGTTAGATGAAGCTGCTTCGCGCGACGAAAGATGGCGGCCCTGAGCCGCCCCCCGGGCCTGGGCAATCTCCGGCGAGCTGAAATATCATGAGCGCATGGGACCCCTTTTACGGCAGCAATGCCGGCTACCTGCTGGACCTTTACGATCGCTATTGCGAGGATCCGTCCTCCGTGGACCCGGCCTCGCGGGCATTTTTTCAAAACTGGCGCCCGCCCGATGATCCCGCCGCACCACCAGCCGCAAGCGAGGGGCGCGTCGGCGCCGCCCCGCCACCGGTCGGCCAGGAGCTGATCGGCAAGATCACCGGCGCCGTCAACCTGGCGCAGTCGATCCGCGCCTTCGGCCACCTGCCGGCCCAACTGGACCCGCTGGGAACCCCGCCGCCTCAGGACCCGGCGCTGGACCCCGCTTTCCACGGCATCACCGATGAGGACTTGGCGCGGCTGCCGGCCAGCCTGATCGGCGGCCCGGCGGCCGAGGGTAAGCCCAACGCGCTGGAGGCGATCCGCGCGCTGCGGGAAATCTACTCGGCTTTCACCGGACATGATTTCGACCACGTGACCGATCCCGAGGAGCGCGACTGGCTGCGCGAGGCGGTCGAGTCGCGCCGCTTCCGCCCGCCGGCGAGGCCGATCGAGGAGGTCGAGCTGCTCGAGCGCCTGACCCAGGTCGAGGTCTTCGAGCGCTTCCTGCACCGCGCCTTCCCCGGAAAGTTCCGCTTCTCGATCGAGGGCTTGGACGTGATGGTGCCGATGCTGGACGAGGCGCTGCACGCGGTGGCTGCCGATGGCGTGCGCCACGTCCTGATCGGCATGCCCCACCGCGGCCGGCTCAACGTGCTCGCCCATATCCTGCGCAAGCCCTACGACCAGATCCTGGCGGAGTTCAAGGACCCGATCAACCGGCTCGACGTGGCGGCGCAGAACGACCTGGGCTGGACCGGCGACGTCAAGTATCACCGCGGCACCCAGTGGCAGATGGAAGAGGGCGGCGGGACCTCAACCATCAACGTGCGGCTGGCGCCCAATCCCAGCCACTTGGAATTCATCAACCCTGTCGTGATGGGGATGGCGCGCGCGCTCGGCACCTCCGCGGACCGCCCCGGCACCTCGGCGCACGATCCGCTGCTCGCAATGGCCGTCATGATCCACGGCGACGCCGCCTTCCCCGGCCAGGGAATCGTCGCCGAGACCCTGAACCTTTCGCGCCTGGCCGGCTACACCACCGGCGGCACCCTGCATATCATCGCCAACAACCAGCTCGGCTTCACCACCGACCCCGACCACGCCCGCTCGACGATGTATGCCAGCGACCTGGCCAAGGGCTTCGAGATCCCGATCATCCATGTCAACGCCGACTGCCCCGAGGACTGCATCGAGGTCGTGCGTCTGGCGTGCGCCTGGCGGCGGCGCTTCGGCAAGGACTTCCTGATCGACCTGGTCGGCTACCGGCGCTGGGGCCACAACGAGGCCGACGAGCCGATGTTCACCCAGCCGATGATGTATCGGCTGGTCAACGAGCACCCGACGGTGCGCCAGATCTGGGCGGAGCGGCTGGCCGGGGCGGGCCGGATCGCCCCCGAGCTGCCCGAGCAGCTCGAGCGCAAGTATTACGACCTGCTGCAGGGCAAGTTCAATGAGCTTGATCCCGAGGAAATGATCCGCAGCCCGCACCCCAAGCCGCCTCCGCCCGGAGCGGCTCGCCGCGTGCGCACCGCCGCCCCGGCCGAGCGGCTGCTGGCCCTCAACGAGTCGCTGGCTCGCCTGCCCGAGGGCTTCGAGATCAACGGCAAGCTTGAGAAGATATTGGCGCGCCGGCGCGAGGCGATCGCCGGCGGCGGCGAGCGCGCCGTGGACTGGACCAGCGCCGAGGAGCTGGCCCTGGCCTCGATCCTCGAGGACGGGCTGCCGGTGCGCCTGACCGGCCAGGATGTCGAGCGCGGCACCTTCAGCCATCGCCACGCCGTCTATCGCGACCAGCGCACCGGCGAGCGCTTCTGCCCGCTGCAGAACCTCCCCCAGGCGCGCGCCTCCTTCGACATCCGCAACAGCTCGCTGAGCGAGGCCGGCGCGCTCGGCTTCGAGTTCGGCTACAACCTGCAACAGGGGCGCGGGCTGGTCATCTGGGAGGCCCAATACGGCGACTTCATCAACGGCGCCCAGGTGCTGATCGACGAGTTCCTCGTCTCGGCCCGCGCCAAGTGGGGCCAGACCCCCTCGCTGGTGATGCTGCTGCCCCACGGTTACGAGGGGGCCGGGCCCGATCACTCCAGCGGCCGGCTGGAGCGCTTCCTCTCGCTGGCGGCCGACATCAACATCCGCGTCGCCAACTGCACCACTGCCGCCCAGTATTTCCACCTGCTGCGCCGCCAGGCGCTACTGCTCGAGACTGACCCGCTGCCGCTGGTGATCATGTCGCCCAAGAGCCTGCTGCGCAACCCGCTGATCGCCCGCCCGCTCTCGGAACTGAGCGAGGGCCACTGGCAGCCGGTCATCGACGACGCCCAGGCCGACCCCCAGCGCGTCCGGCGCCTGATCCTGTGCAGCGGCAAGGTCTGGGTCGACCTGACCGCCGGCGAGGAGCCATGGCCGGCCGAACTTGCGGCCGCGCGCCTGGAGCAGCTCTACCCCTTCCCCAAGGAAGACGTGGCGGCGCTGCTGGAGCGCTACCCTCAACTGGAGGAGCTGGTCTGGCTGCAGGAGGAGCCGATGAACATGGGGCCTTGGGGCTTTGTCGGGCCGCTGCTGCGGGAGGTGGCGGGAGAGCTGCCGCTGCACTACCTCGGCCGGCCGCGCTACTCCAGCCCGGCCGAGGGTTCGGCCGCCTGGCATGCCTTCAACCAGAAGAAGCTTGTGGAGAAGGCGCGCCTGATCGAGCCGGCACCCGAGCCCGCCGCCCGCCGCCGCGCCGCCAGGAAAGGCTGAGCCCAGATGCGATCCCGAATGACGCAGGGGCTGCTCGCTTCTTTCTCAGTCTGCTTCGGGGGATCTGGTTACCTGGGCCGCCAGCTCCTTTGCGATTCCTCTGCGTTCTCCGCGCCTTTGCGGTTCAAATCCGCCTGTTTGGTAGGTCGGCTCTTCGAGCCGACACTGGAGGCCATGTCGGGTCGAAGACCCGACCTACCTTGAATGGTAGTCTCGGTGTTGAGAATTCGTATTGGTTGTTGATTACAAAAATCCCCCGAAGGGCCAGAGTCTCATGGCGACTGAAATTAAGATCCCCGAACTGGGCGAATCGATCACCGAGGCGACGATCGTGCGCTGGCTGAAGAAGCCCGGCGATCGCGTCGAGGCCGGGGACGTGCTGCTTGAGCTTGAGACCGAGAAGACCAACGTCGAGCTGCCGGCGCCGACCTCAGGCGTGCTGGCCTCAATCGATCGCGGCGACGGCGAGGATGTCAAGGTCGGCGAGCGGATCGGCGCCATCGAGGCCGGAGAGGCCAAGGCCGCCAAGGCCGCCGAGGCAGGCGAGGCAGCCGAGCCGGCCAAAGCGCCCGCCGAGCCCGCCGCCACCCCCGAAAAAAGCGAGCCGGCCGAGCCGCCGCCGGCCAGCGCCGAGCCGGCCCAACGCATGCATTCCCGCCCCGAGCCCGAGGTCCAGCCTTCCGCGGAGGTGCCTGTTGAGATGGCCGCCGCCGCCCAAACCCAGACCCGCGCCGAGGGCAGCTCCGCCCAGAAGCCCGCCCCCGCCCAACCGCGTCCCGAGCCCCCGCCCGAGCCACGTCCCCAGCCGAGCCCCGAGCGCCAGCCCGGCGAGCGCGAGGAGCGGGTGCGGATGTCGCGCCGGCGGCGCACCATCGCCGAGCGGCTGGTGGAGGCCCAGCGCACCGCCGCCATGCTGACCACCTTCAACGAGGTCGACATGAGCGCCGTCATGCGCATCCGGCGCGAATTCCGCGACGAGTTCAAGGAACGCCATGGCGTCGGCCTCGGCTTGAGCTCATTCTTCGTCCGCGCGGCCGCCAGCGCCCTGCGTGAGTTCCCCGAGGTCAACTCCCAGCTCGATGGCGATGAGATCGTCTATAAATACTACTACGACATCGGCATGGCGGTGGACACGCCCGAGGGGCTGGTCGTGCCGGTCGTGCGCAACGCCGATCAGCTCGGTTTCGCCGAGATCGAGCGCGCCGTGCGCGAGCTGGCCGAACGCGCCCGCGCCGGCAAGCTGGGCGTCGAGGAGCTGCGCGGCGGGACCTTCACCATCACCAACGGCGGGGTCTTCGGCTCGCTGCTGAGCACGCCGCTGCTGAACCTGCCCCAGGTAGCGATCCTCGGGCTGCACCGCATCCAGGATCGCCCCGTCGCCATCGACGGACAGGTGCAGGTCCGGCCGATGATGTATATGGCGCTCAGCTACGACCACCGGATCATCGACGGCCGCCAGGCCGTCCAGTTCCTCGCGCGCATCAAGGACCTGGTCGAGGACCCACAGCGCCTGCTGGTGGGCCTGTAAATCCGCCGGGGCCTTCAGCGGGCGCTCGGCGAAACCTGAGCCTGCGGCTTAAATAAGCGCTTCATTTCCCACGGCTTTCAGCCGGGAGATCGCCGACGTCCAAAACATCGTCATGTATATTTGCTTATCGGTTGCAGAAACGCACGCAGTCAAAATGGCGGAGAGGCCGGGATTCGAACCCGGGGTAGGGTTTAACCCCTACAACAGATTAGCAATCTGCCGCCTTCAGCCGCTCGGCCACCTCTCCGCACGAGGCGCGACAGAGGGTAAATCATATCCACTCAAGCCTTGACGTTCAATCAAAAAAGACAGGGTGCGAACAGAGAAAAAATCTGTTCCGCCCTCATTCCGGCCCTGATCCGGCTTCAATCTTGGCAAAGATCTGGCATAAAAATCCCCGGCTGAGGGTGGCGCCTTAGCCGGGGCCTTTTTCTCAAATCCAATCCAGGGGGGCGAGGGCATGAGCGAGGCGGTAAGGTCTGAGCGAGTGTATAACCACCCCGCCGGCCTGATGAGGCGCCAGAATGAGCATGTATTTTTTGAGGGTATCTTCGTCAGGGCGTACCAAGCATTCTTCAACTTGAAGGATGGCCCTCAGGCTGCCATGTTTTCGCTTGCCTGGTTCTTGAAAGATACCCGCGAGGGCGGATTTAGTTTTGAATATCTCGCAGACGAATTGGGCCTGGATGATCGAGTTTTCTGGCGCGGGAGGGCCGTTGCCTTATTCAGGGCCTTGCACGGAGGATTGCCCCCACACCTGGCCGATGAGGCCCGCCGAATAGGGGTGGACCCCGCCGGGGCGTTTCAGCCCTTCCGGATTAACCTAGAAGGGAAAATCGCCCTTGTGAGCATGGATGGCGTGGAGGTGGTGCCCGCGCCCGAGCCAGTCAATGCCGGCGGGGAGGAAATGAGCTGATGCTGGGCATCGACATTAAAACCGAGCTGAGGATCAACCGCGAGCGCCTGGCGTGGGTCGAGGAGCGGATCCAGTTGAACCTCGAGCAGCTCGCGCGAATTGCGCTGCGCCTGGAGGCCGCTGGGAGCCTTGCTGAGCGCCGGCGGCTGCTCGCCTGGCGCGGGCGTCTCCGGAGCCAGCTCGAGGGGGACCGGACCCGCCGGGCGGTCATCGCCAAGCGAATCGAAGCGCTCGAGGCCGGCCATAGGTTCGAGCCGCGGCCGATCTCTTCTCATGAAGCGAGCAAGGCGCGCTGGCAGCGCAGCCATCGGTGAGGCGAACAGGATTCTATTCTTCGTAGAAGAGTAGAAAAGCCCAAAGGGGATCAGGGTTTGAGGGTGCGGGCGAGGTGGCGGGAGAGGATGCGGGAGGCGCGGTCGGAGTCGGCGGGGGACCAGTAGAGGTAGGGGAAGGCCTTGACGTCGACGTGGTCGACCAGGCGGAAGAGGAGGCGCAGGCCGGCCTGGCGCTGGGCGGGGGTGCCCTTCTGGGCCTTCTCGCTGTTGCGGCCCTGAAAGCGGGTGGTGGCGCGGCCTTTCTTGGAGCGCTCGGTGTGGGCGTTCTGGGCAATGTAGAGCTTGCCGGTGCGCGGGCTCTTGAGGACGAAGGTGTTTTTATAGTCCCTGGCGCGAGCATAGGGCGGGGTGTTGAAGGGGGCGTGCGTGAGCGGGATGGTCAGGTATTTGATCGGCTTGTTGCCAAAGACGCGGCGGGCGGCCTGTTCGGGGGTCGGGGTGAGGCCGCGGGCCTCGAGGGTGCGGATGGTGCCGCCGAAGTGGGTGATGCGCGCTTGGGGGAGCGGGGAGCCGATATGCGCGACGGGGGCGCGGGCGGGGCCGAGGACCTGGGGGATGACCGAGCGCGCCAGGCGGCGGTGGGCGGAGGGGAGGCGATCGCGGACGACGTTGGTCTGCTCGACGGCGATCTCCTCGAGGCCGCCACGCAGGGCGCCGGCGGAGGCCTTGCGCAGTCGATCGAGGGCGGCGCGGAAACGCTCGGCGTCCATGGAGATGCGGATGAACATGGTGGCCTCCTGCGGGGGGTTATAGCGCTCGAAGGGAGGGGTGGCAAGTGGATTATCAGAAGCGGCGGGAAGGGCTTGAGGAGCGCGCGCGGGCGTTGGATGCGAGAATCGAGCTGCTAGAGGGGCGGCTGGCCCAGGTGAAGCTTCGGCTTGAAGACGCGCGAGCTGCTCGCGCGGCCGCGGCAGAGCTCGCTGAACAGCTCGAGCTGAGCGGCTGGATCGAGCGGCGAATTATGGAGCTGCGAGCGGAGGGGCATGGGCCGAAGGTCATCGCGCGGGCGCTGCGCTCGGAGCGGGGGATCAACATGACCCACGGGGCCATCTGGAAGCGCCTGGAGCGGGCCGGGCGGCGGGCGGCTGAAAATAATTAAAAGGTCACGTCATTTTTTGCTTGATTCCAAGTTGCGCAGTTGTGCTATCTTTGGGTCATGCACAAGAGAGGGGGCCGGGACAAAGATGGCGCGCGAGGTGAAGGGGACCAAGCCGGTCAATATATTGCTTCGGGACAGAAACATTCTTTGGGTCGACAACCTGAAGCTAAGTCTTCGCGCCGGCGGCGTGATCATCGAGCGTGCTGGGCTCGTGCGGGCCATTCTCGATGGCCTGGAGGCCAGCGGGGTGGACCTGGCCGGCGTGGGCTCAGAAGACGAGCTGGCCGGGCTGATCGCGGAGCGGCTGCGCGCGGGCGCACCGAAGCGCGGGAAGGGAAGGTGATTCGACACGAATCATTTTGACGGTGCCTGAGGCCTGCTGCAACAGATCTCAGGCACCTGACTCCGAGCCGCCGCGGTTAGCTCGCGGCCGCCTGAAGCTGCCCCACACTATACAGGGGCAACGGGGTTGTGAAAACCAATGATCACTTTCAAGACACATGTGGCGTTTTACGTGGAGCGGTTCATGGGCTCGAAGGAAGAGCTTGTGCATCGCGTGACGGAAGCGGCCGATCATGTTCGGATTGCGCTGAGTGTCGCCTATGGGGGCGAGAGCCGCGCCAAGGTCGATGTGCTGATCGAGCCCGACGTGGAGATCGGGCCGCAGGGGCGGAGCTCGTGCTTCTTCAGCCTACAGCTGACGGTGGGCGGCTCGCCATTGGCCATCCGGGATGCGTTGCCGGGGCAGATCGCGGAGGCCTTGGCGAAGGTGATGCCGGAGGCCCGAGAGATTGAAACGCTGGTGGCTCTTGCGCATGCGGGCGAGCGCTCGTCAGCCTTGGAGCAGGCGGTTTTTCTTTTTTGGCCTGCATCGGGACTCGACCCGGACATGGACGATCGTCTGGGCCTGGTCGATCGGCTGCCGCTCGTAGGGATCTACAAGGCGGCGCGCGAGATGAACCTTGGGGATCTGGCCGAGCTCGCGGCGATCGCCCTGGCGCCTTCGGAGCCCTCGCCGATCGAGTTTATCGAGAAGCTGGCGCAGGAGGAGATGGAGCTGATCGAGAAGCTGGCGCGGGAAAGGTTGGAGGGGATCGCTGCGTAACTGGAAGTTGAGCGACTCGCGGGCCGGCGGCAACCAGCCCGCGAGTCTGACCAAGCCGCCTGGGCTACACTCCCCAGGCTGCTAAATGGCTGCCCGGGATTCTATCACGCCCGGCGCCTCAGGAGAATAGCAATGGAATACCGCTTTAAGACGTGGACTTACTTTTGCATTGGGACCCCCGGCACGACTCTGGGCGAGGCCAAGGCCGAACACGCTCAGGCCGCACGGGCAGCATTTAAGCGGGTCCTTGAGGTTGTACGGGCTCGCTTTCCCTCCGTCAAGGTTGACAGCGCCATCGATGCGCAATGGCACGACCCGAGCGCCACAAGCGAGTGCACATTCGGGCTGCGCTTCCTGGAAGCGATCAGCCCTCTCCAAATGCGCGTGGAGATCCCGCAACTGATCCGTGCGGCGATTCTTGAGGTGGTTCCGAAGGCGGACGTTACCCCAGGCCTTGGTGGGACCAACATGGTGGTGAGCCCGGGGCCGGCTCAGGGCGCCGCCGGCGAGGTCGAGCTCCAATTGACTCGGGCGGCATTCATGACTTGGGACAAGAAGAGGATCGACGCGGACGTGGATGACGACGGGCCGGGCTCACGCATGCTCATGGCCCCGCTCTTTGCGATCGCGCGCGAGCTGGGCTTCGACCAGGCGGCCGAGCTGCTGGCGTATTCATACGCCCCTGGCGAGGCTGACCCTGTGGCTGAGATCGAGAAGCTCGCCGGGGTGAAGGCCACGGCGGCGACGGCGGCGGCTTAGGGGGATGAAGGCCTCCACGGCACGGCATGGTTTGGGGGAGGTTCCATAGAGTCCTCCCAAAGACTTTAGAGGGAGAACATGTCATGGAATGTGACAAGTGTTCGTATCAAAACGAGGATGATGTATCGCAGCGCTCGATGGCCACGTGCCCGGAATGCGAGCGCGTTATCTGTGTCGAGTGCCTGACACAAATGGCGGAAAACGTGGACTTTACCATCGACGCTCAGGCTGATCCGGATGATGCTCAAGCCTACTTCATCAAATCCGACAAGGCAGGCTGTTATTTGTGTCCGGAATGCTTCGAGAAGGCCGAAAGCATTAACTGACCTGGGCGAGGGTAATGGGGGCGGCTCGCGGCTGGGGAGCCTGGCCGCCCCCTTTTTGTATGGCAGAAGGGGGGCTGATGGTGCACACGGCTGAGGAAGAAGCAAGGGGGCGCGAGCTGTTGGCGCGGTTGATCCAGGTGCCGGCGCTTGAGGGTGAGAAGACGACGCTCGGGGACCTGTTGGGGGCATTAAGAACAAAAGACCAGCGCAACGATGAGATCGAAGGCCTTACAAATGATCTGTTAAAAACACTGATACAATTTCCGGATAAGACAATCTCTTCGGATTATGAAAGTGATGCTGTCAGAATCCATGTGGCGCGCGTAAAGATAGAGGCGGCGCGCGAAGGTCTGCCCTTGCAAAAAGAGACTCACGGCGCCCTGAATCTCGCCCAAAAGAGGCTTGAAATAGAAGAACTGAGCGCGCGGCTGGCCGAGCTGCGCCGCGGGGGTGAGAGCCCATTCAGCGGAAGCAAGAACACAACCGCTTATTACCTTTCCTTGAATCGACTTTTCGGGCTACTGGAGCGGCTATTCACAATACACTGTGGCAAGATAACAGGATTGAAGAAGTATGTCTTTGCATCAATCAGCAGCCTGCTCAAGGGGCGCGCCGGCGGGGCTGACACGATTCGCAAGGATTACAATGATTCCGCGGGAGCCCTGGCCTGGGCCGCCAGCCGCTCCAAGGAGCTCGAGCAGCAGATCGCCAGGTTGAAAAACGATGTTGAGTGGCTTGAAATACTGGGGCCTTTGCGCTGAATCAAGGCCTGCCACCAAATTGCACCCAAAATGCGGTCTTCCAGTGGGCCGCATTTTTCTTTAGAACCCCAATAAAATCAATACACAATTTCGCTTGAGTTGCACTTTTGGCTTGAAGTTGAAATGCGGTAACAAACGGTATATTCGCGGGGGATAAACCCCAATAAATTCAATGTTCAATTTCTGCTGAGTTGCCCCTTTCATGGTGTTCTAGTTGGAAGAAAAGGTATATTCAGAGAGGCAAATAATTCCCGATATAATATCTTGCGAAGCTCCCCCGATGGCTTACAACTTAGCTGTCGCTCAAAGCGAGGTCTTCGGGGGAGGACCTGGAAAATTGGGACGTTTCGGTTTTAGAATTTTCGTGTCTGCCTCCCAATGCAGACTCCGCCGGCTCCTCCCCCACAGGCCCACAGCCTGATGGAGTCGGCGGTTTTTCATTTTGATGCTCGAAGACCTCAACCACCAGGAAATCCAGGAGCCGCCGCCGCTGTTGCGCGTGGCGCGCTGGGCCGAGCGATACGAGGTCAACCGATCCCGCGAGCTGAAAAACCTGGCCTGGCTGGCGCTGCCAACTGATCTTGCCTCAGACAGCTATGTCGAGCTGCTCGACCATCCGAACGGCGCTGCGCACTGGGGCTGCTGGACCACCATCCTCATGGCTGCGGCCCGTTCGACCCCGCGGGGCACGCTTCTGCGGGACGGAGGGCGCCCGCACACGGCGCGCACGCTGGCCACGCTGACGCGCATGCCGGAATCAATCGTGGTCGAGCTCCTGCGGCGGGCTATCGCGCTCAGCCTGCTCGAGATTGTGCCCCCAACGCAGGGGGATGCGACGATCCCGCAGGAGGGTGCGGGATTCTCGCAGGACGGTGCGACGATCCCGCAGGGGCCTGCCGCCTCGCGCGCGTGCGCGACAGAACAGAACAAGACAAAACAAGAGATTACATCTGCGGCTGGCGCCGCGGATGCTTCGGAGGATTCGGACGTGGACGAGCTCGATCTTTTTGGCGAAGAGCAGACCGCGCCGGCCGTGGAGGCCGCCCGTGAGCTGGTGGCGCTTTGGAACGAGCTGGCGGCCCCGGAGCTGCCCCGGGTCCTGAAGGCCTCGCCCAAGCGCCTGGCGGCGATCCGGCGGCGCCTCGAGGAGCATCCAGACCTGGCGGACTGGCGCGCGGGAATCGAATTCATCAACCGCTCGCCATTCCACCTGGGCAAGAACGACAGGGGCTGGCGGGCGTCCTTCGAATTCATCCTGCAGCCGGACCGGCTGACCAGGCTGCTCGAGCAGGCAGCGGCGCCGGCGCGGGGCTTGGGCAGCCCGGGGGCGCTGGAAAATTTCGACCTCGGCGATGAGACCGCCGGCGGATGGAGGAACAACTGATGCGCGAGCAGACCCAGCTGCCATGCTCGATCGACTGCCCCAACTGCGGCGCGGCAGTCAATCCGCCCCACCTGGCCGGCTCGGGGCAAGTGCGGGACTCGGTCGGGCGAGTCTTCGCCTGCCCGCGGGTGGCCGAGCGGGCGCGGGCCGCGGCGGAGGGGCGGGCGCATGGCGAGATTGAGGGCGAATTCCCGCTGCCCAAGAGATTCGCCGGCGCGCGGCTGGGAGTTGTGCCGGCGGGCTTCCCCGAGCTGGCCAAGGCCCACGCCCAGGGCGCGGCATGGCTGGCGGGCCGGCGCGGGATGAATCTGATCTGCTGGGGCGGGGTCGGGACCGGCAAGAGCCATCTTCTGGCGGCGCTGGTCCACGCGGCGAGGGGGGCCGGCCAGCAGGCGCTCTTCGTCGACACGGCTACGCTGTTAGCCAAGATCAGGGCGACCTTTGACGGCGGAAGCGAGGCCGTTGGGATCGGCGGCGCCGCGATCATGGAGGGCCTTCAACGCACGCCGCTGCTCATGATCGATGACCTGGACAAGATCAAACCCTCCGCCTGGGCAACCGAGGTTATCTGGCAACTGGTCTCTGCGCGCTATAACGCGGCGCTCCCGACGGCGGTTTCCCTCAACAGCTCGCTCAAGGATCTGGCGCGCGACTCCAGCTGGGCTGCGATCGCGGACCGGCTGCGCGACCAGGCGACGGTGGTCATCCTGGCCGGCGCGACGATGAGGCGGTCAGCAGCATGAGCGACCTGGCGCGCCAGCCCGAGCTCGAGGAGGACCCGCTGGAGGGGCTGGACCAGCTCGCGGGGCTCCATCCGGGGCTGCTGCTCTTCCTGGGCAAGCAGCGGCGCGGCGCCCCGCCTTGTGGCACAAGCGCGTGGTGGGCCAGTCGGGAGCTGCTGGCTGGGCTGGTGGGGGTGAATTCGCCCGAGGGCGACGTGGCCGCGGCGCTCATCTGGCTGATGCAGGCGCCGGAGGCGGCCAGCTGCCGCGAGCGCGCGACGAGTTTGGGGGAGCTGGGCAAAAGCTTCAGCTCGATCCTCGAGGCCTGGCGGGCTGATACCGCGCCGGCCATCTTCACGACGGGGGGCAGGGACGATGGATGAGAACGGCAATGGGAGCGAGGCGCCGGGCGCGCCGGTGAAGGAGCGCAAGGCCAGCTCGCGTCGACGCGGGGCGGCACGGACGATCGACACTCGGCCCGCAAAAAGAAGGTCAGACAGGCTGCGCCTGGCAGCGGCTGGGCACGAGCTCCGAGTGCTCGGGGCGATCTCGAGTTTGAGGCGGCTCATCGGTGCGATCGAGGAAATGGACCAGGCCGCTGAGCCGCGCGCGGCGGAGCTCAGCGCGCACCTGTCTGAAGCGATGGAGGGGTTTGGCGCGCTCGCCGAAGTGCTGGACGCGCTGGCCTCGGATCGGAGCCGGCGGCTATGAAGCTGAATCCCTTCGCCAGGGGGCAACGGGTCCAGACCCCGGCCGAGGCCAAGGCCGAGGCGGCGGTGGCGGACCTTCGCCGGCAGTCCCAGCTGGCACGGCAGGCGCTGCAGGAGACGGCTGGGCTGATCGGGCAGGTTTCGAAGCGGCTCGAGCGGGCTCATAACCGGGGCGAGGACTGGGCCGCGGTGGTGGCCGCGCAGCTCGCGCCGGCGCTCGAAACCGCCCAGCTTCGCAGCCTGCGCGACTCGCTGGAAGATATGCTCCCCAAAATCGATCGAATCTCGCAGGCCTCCGCCAAGCGATAAGAAAAGGAACCTTGCCCCATGAGCGAAACCAACGTCTTCGAGATCCTGGCACGCATCGACGCCGACGGCACGCCCTTCGAGAACAAGATCGATTCGTTCGTGCGCAAGCTCGAGCTGGGCCTGGGCAAGGCGCTGCAGGGGGCGGGGCGGATGGCCGAGGTTGCCGACCATGCGCTGGAGGGAATGACCAAGAAGGCCGACGTAGCCGGCGTGGCCCTGGGCGAGATTGCCGAGCAGCTTGGTGAGGCCGTGGCTGAGGGGGCGGAGAAGGCCGGCGAAACCCTCGAGGGGATGGCCACGGCGGTCGAGGCGGCCGTGGGCGAGGCCGGGGGCGCGATCGAGGAGATGGCCCAGGCGCTCGAGGGGAGCCAGGAGGGCATCGAGGATGCCGCCGGCGGGATGGACGCATTGGCGGAGGCGGGCGAGGAGTTGGCCGACGGGCAGGAGACGCTGCGGGATTTCATCGGCCAGACCGAGGAGGAGCTGCGCAAGAAGCTGGCGGCGATGGAAGCGCTGCTGCCGACGCTGAAGGATGGCAGCCGGGACTATAAGGCGCTCTCCGAGCAGATCGAGCGGACGAAGGAGCAGCTGGGCGAGGCCTCGCCCAAGGCCAACGGGTTCGGCTCGGCCCTGATCGGGCTGGGCGGGCCGATCTCGACGGTGATGCGAGGGGTCGGCCGGGCCACGGGGATCGTGCTGGGCTGGATGCGCACGCTGATGAAGTGGGCGGCGGTGGCGGGGGCGGCGGTGACCGGCGCCGGCGCTTATTTCCTCAAGACCGCGAGCGATTACGAATCAGCTTTCGCCATGGTGCGCAAGGTGGTGGACGGGACCGAGGAGGACTATACCCGGCTCAACCAGGCGTTGAGGGCGATGGCCGCGGAGACCTCCCATTCCTTCGAGGACCTGGCCACGATCATGGCCAAGGGCGGGCGCTCGGGCGTCCGGGGCGTTGAGAACCTGATCAGCTATACCCGGGTGGTGGCTGACATGAGCGTGGCCGCTGAGATGACCGCGGAGGCCGCGGCCGATGCGCTCAATGAATTCCGCCTCAATACCTCGGGCGGGATTGAGAACGTGGACCGGCTGGCCTCGGTGGTGGTTCGGCTGGGCAATGAGACGGCGGCCAGCGAAGACAAGCTGCTATCGATGGCCATCAGGATCGGCGGCGCGGGCACGGTGGCCGGGATCTCGCAGGAGCAGATCCTGGCGCTGGCGGCCGGGCTGACGTCGGTCGGCATCCGCTCGGAGATGGGCGGGACGGCGATGAGCAAGCTGATCATCACCATGGCAGGGCTGACAGAGGGCTCGGCCGAGGGCAATGAGCGGATGGCCGAGGCGCGCAAGAAGTTGCTAAAGGTTGAAGCTGATTTGCAGCTTCAGCTGAAGCGATCGCGTGAGGACCTGGATCGGATGGTGCGCAGCGGGCAGGGGTATAGCACTCAGGCGGTCCAGATGCAGCGGCGGATCGAGGACCTGGGGCGCGCGCTGAATTACAACAGACAGGAGACCATCGCGCTTGAAGAGGCCGCGCGCAGCGGCGGCTCCGAGCTGGCGCTGATGGCCAAGGTCATCGGAGTCAATGCCGAAGAGCTGAAGGCTATGTTCAAGAGCGACCCGGCCGGGACGGTGGGCAAGCTGTTCGAGGGGTTCGAGCGGCTGCGCATCTCCGGTGGGAACCTCTTCGGGGTTCTGCAGCAGCTCGGGTTCGATGATGCCCGGATGATCCAGATGCTGCTCTCCGGGTCACTGGCCACCGAAGAATTTGCGCGCGCGAGCCAGTTGGCGGCGGATGAGATCATTGAAAATACCGCCCTGACCAAAGAGGCCGCGATCTTCTACGGCACCTTGGCCAATGTCGTCCGGCGCCTCTGGACCAACGTACGCAACCTGGCGGCGGCGGCCGGTGAGCCATTCCTCGAGCCGCTGAAGGAATTCATCAAGGGGCAGCTGATCCCTGCGCTCGCGGCCGGGGCGGCGTGGGTGCAGGCCAACGAGGAGCGGCTGAAGGCCTGGGGCGGGGAGGCGCTGCGGTTCCTGATCGATGTCTTCGAGCGCACCATGGCTTGGATAGCGAATAACCAGGACAAGATTCAGACGTTCTTGGACCGGGTGGGGAACCTGCTGGCCGCGGTCTGGGAGTGGATCAACAAGATCCTCGCCTGGTTCGATGATCAGGAGTCGGTCGGCGGGGTGATGACGTTCCTCAATGCGACCTCGAACATCCTGCAGGTCATCGGGGCGGCGCTGGAGGCAGTGCTGGGGACGCTGGGCGAGATCGTGGTGATCGTGGGGACGCTGGACATCAAGAAGCTGGCGATGCTGCCGCTGAGCGCGGCGGGGCGGATCGCGGGGGCCTGGAAGAAGATCTTTGGCGTCATGTTTGACGGCGAGGAAGAGGCGCCGGGGTATAGCAAGGGCGGGTTGGTGCCGGGGCCGCGCGGGGCGGGGGACATCGTCAAGGCGCGGTTGAGCCCGGGGGAGGCGGTCATCACGGCGCCGGTGGTGCGGCGCAACTGGGCGCTGATCCAGCGGCTGCTGAGCGGGGCCGGGGGCGCGCAGCCGGCCGAGCTGGCGACGGCGGCGATGGAATCGGTGGGTCTGGACGCGAGCGGCGAGGGGGGCGAGCAGGAGGGCGAGGGCGCGCGGCGGAAGTTCGGGATGGGGCGCATGCGCAAGCGGGGGTCGGAGGAGAGCGGCGAGGCGGCGGCGGAGGCCAAGGGCGGGGTGCATATCGGCGAGATGTCGAACCACTTCCACGCGGTGGACCCGGCGAGCTTGAGTGAGCAGCAACTGCGGCACTTGTACGCGCGGCAGGCGCGGGCGCTGGCGGCGGTGAGCGGATAGCCAAGTGCGGAGTGGGGGCGTGTGGTCGGGGCAACAAGGGGTATCACCCCAATCAAGTCAGTCAGAGGAGCGGAAAGATGGAACAGGTTCTGGAGGGAATGCCGATCGAGATTTTTCGGGCCGGCGATTACGGGGACAAGGGGCGGTTCACCGAGGCCGAGCTGGACGAGCTGGTCGCCAGCTTCAATCCGCGCACGCATGAGCCGGTGCTGACGCTGCATCACGACGACACGCAGGGGCCGCACGGGGTGGTGACGCGGCTGGAGCGCCGGGGCTCGAGCCTGCTGGCGTGGTTCGCCGACGTGACGAGCGAGCTGAAGGCCTGGCTGGCCGAGCGGCCCTATGCCAAGCGCAGCGTGGAGATCTACCCCAGAAGCATCTTCGGTCAGTTGGCGGTGCGCGCGGTCAGCTTCGTGAGCGTGCCGGAGGTCAAGGGGATGGCGCCGCTGGGGGCCACGTTCAAGGAGGGGCGGGACGCGCGCGGGAGCTATCTGGCCTTCAGCCTGGAGCTGGCGCCCAATGATCGGCGCGAGCGGCTGATTGAGGCGGTGGCACGTGAAACAGCCGCTCGCCCCAATGCTGAGATGGCGATCGGGCGCCACTTCTCTGAGCAGGCACGCATGGCGGCCGTGATGGCCGATAAACGACTCCTCTCCTGCGTCGATGCCTACATGGAGGCCCACCCCCGCTGCAGCGCCCTGCGGGCGATGGAGTGGGCGGGCCTGATCGAAGGCGGCGCGGCCTCAATCCGGATGACTGAGCGGGCTTATACCGCGCCGGCGGCCGCCTTGAGCTTCAGTGAGCTCTACGATCAGCTCGAGCGCGAGAAGCGGCACCTCAACTTCTGAGAACGGGTCAAACATGAAAGGAGGCCATGGTCATGGCAGAGAAGGATGAAAAACAAGGCAGCCGCCAGCTCGAAGCGCACCTGTTGCCGGCGGAGTCGGTGGTTCGGTTTCTGGCCGAGTGGGACATCGACGCCCAGGCGGAATGGTGGAAGCTGGCGGCGGCGCGGCGGGTGGAGCTGCTGCAGGACCCGGCCGCGCGAGCGGCGTTCTGGGAGGGGCTGCTCGAGCAGGCCCAGCAGAAGGAGCGGGAAGCCCGGCGCGAGAGGTATCGGCAGGCCGGCGAGGACGTTCTCGCCCACCTGGCCGCCGCTGAGGCCCAGCAGGGGCTTCCGGCGAGCTCGCGCTACTGCTCGGCCTGCCTGGAGTCATGCGAGGGCGAACCGGGGCAGCGGCCGCGGGGCTGTCGGCTCGAGCACTCGGTTGTGATCGACCCGGCGGCGGAGATCGGCCGACTGGTCGCGAAGGCCGAGGCGGAGGGGCAGGAGTGGATGGCATTCCAGCAGGATCTGGCCGTGGTCATGCGGCGGGTGGGCTGGCTCAAGAACGGCCGCAAGGATCCGGGCTTGAGTTGCGTTCGTGTGGATGGCTGGTACGTCATACCGCGGCCGCCGGTAGGGCTGGCCCTTCATCGGGAAGGGCAGGCGGACTGATCCATGGCGGGGCGAACCCACAGCACTGCCGAGGTGAGAAAAGCCGTTCGCGCCTATTACGAGCGCGGGCGGCCCCTCGCCTGGATCTCCGAGAAGACAGGATACTCGGAGCGGTCGGTGAGGCTGTGGGCGGCCCGCGAAAACTGGATGCGAGAAACGAGTTTCCCGCGTGCCAAACCGAGTGGCAAATCGAGTGCCAAATCGAAATTGCCGGGTTCGGCTCCATCAGGGAAGCATGAGAAGAAACGGCTTGCGAAGAAGCCTGAGGCAATAGCCTTACAGGGGACACTGCGGCAAAAGGAAATGCTCATAGAGGCCCAGCAAGATCAAATCGAAGGGCTTAGGAATGTCCACCAGAAGGTGCGAATGCTCGCCGATAGCCTGGCGGACATGGTGGGGGAGCTGGGGCCGGAGCTCAAGCGCCGGGTGCTCGAGGCGGTCCGGGAGAACAAGATGAATTGGCAGGAGGTGGGGGCGGTGATGGCCTCGGCCGTCAAGGTCATGCGCGAGCTGGCGCCGCTTCATCCGGACATGCAGCCGGGCGCGGCGCCGGCGCATGGGGGTCCAGGGGCAGGCAAGGGCGCATCCGATGAGGCCAAGGCCATTGTTGATGCGCTGGTGCCCCACTACAACGAGGAACCGCCCCTGGCCGACCCTGAGGCCGAAGCGGAGAAGCAACGCAAGATCGCGGAGAAGCGCGCGATCATGGCGACGATGTTCCCGACCTATTTCCAGAACCCCAGTCCGGCCGGCAGATACCTCGAGGACGGCCGCGACGGCTCCGAGGGCAGGGTAATCGACGTGGAGCCGGCAGAATGATCAAGCTCGATCCACTCGCCTACTACACCCGCTCAGACCTGGCCGAGCTGCTCGGGCCGACTGGGGTCGACGTGGATACCTACATTGGCCGCCTGAGGCCGCGCAAGGTCTTCCGGCAGCTGTTCTGGGGGGAGGACCTGATCGAAGCCCAGCGGCAAGCCAAGGGGCTTGGAGAGGCGGATGAGCCGGTGGCCACGAGGGTGAAGCGGCCGGCCGAGAAGCGGCGGCGCAAGAAGCGCAGCTCCGATATGGGGCCGCTCGAGCGGCTGCTGGGGGATCTCGATGGACAATCCGATTGACAACCCAGGCTTGGAGGCGGAAACAATGAAACCAGAGGCCAAGCCGATGCTCGCAGCACTGAACCCCTCCCCGCCGGTGATGAACCGCCGGCCCTTCTTCCCGGCAAACCGGCTCGGGGAGGAGGTGAACGACTTGGCGCGATTGACTCAATTCAAGGTCCGGGACCTGGTGATGGTCACAGAACATCGCACGGCCATCAAGGGGAAGCCCTTCTGGCTCGTGCGTTATACGGACCCCAACACGAAAGCGGACGTGCGCCTTCGCTTCACGGGGCTTGAGCGGGATGAGGTCCGGAAGCTGGCCGAGCAGCTGGCGATGGATGCTCTCAACAGCCGCGGTTATATCCCTGGCAAGCGGTTGCCGACGATTGCCGAGGCGCTGGCTGAGGCGATCGAGCTGTCCGGGGCGCGGCCCCACGTGCGCAAGGAATACGCGCGCATGGGCCTGCTCTTCGGGGACTGGCTGGCCGAGCAGCATGCTTCGGTCAAGCGGTGGGATCAGCTCAGGCCGGCGATGGTCCAGCGCTATGTCCGCCAGCTGGAGGAGGCCGGGCGGGCCCGGGATACGGTGCGGCTTCGGTTGTTCGTCATCAAGATGGCGTGGCGCTATATGGCGGAGAACTACCCGGAGACGATCAGGCCGCTGCCGCGCATTCAGATGGCGGCGCCGGTGCGCCAGGTGATTGAGTGCCTGGAGCTGGCTGAGGCTGGGGCGCTGCTGGAGTGGTTGCGGGAGAAGTCCCCCGACCTGTGGCCGATGGCATGCCTGCAGGCCCTGGCGGGGCTGAGGATGCTGGAGGCCTCGGCATTGAGGGTTCAGGACGTGGATCTGGAGGCTGGGCTGGTGACGGTGACTGATACCGGCGTGCACAAGCCCAAGACCCGCGACTCCTGGCGGACGATCCCGGTCTGCCGGCCGGTGCGTGAGGCACTCAAGGCGGCGATCGCGGGCCAGAAGATCAGGCCGGCCAGCGGGGAGATCTTCACCCGCCGCAACGGGAAGCTGTGGACGATGGTGTCCTTGTCCTCGCGCTGGTGCTCGACTCTGCCGCGGGCAGCCAAAGAGCTGGGCCTTCCGCGGCTGGCTCAGGTGCCGGCGCGCAAGCTGAGGGCGACCTTTGCGACCAGCTCGGGGCGGTTGGGTGCCAATGACCGGCTGCTGAAGGGCTACATGGGCCATGCGGCCGGGGATGTGCTGGGGAGCCATTACCGGAGGATCGAGACCGAGGAGTTGAAGTCGATTGCAGGGCTGATTGAGCGAGCGGTTTTGGACGGCGGCCGGCAACATTCCGGCATAAATCCAAAATCCGAGGCTGTAGAGGGTTGAAAAATAAGGGCGAACGGAAAAAAGCGGGACAGATTAGCAATCTGCCGCCTTCAGCCGCTCGGCCACCTCTCCGCACGAGGCGCGACAGAGGGTAGAGTTTATCAAGCACATTCCCAAATGGGCAAATGAAAACTGCGGCCAGATTTGGCCTTAACCCGGTCAGTGGGCTACGAGCGGAAAACCGGTTCCCGGCCCCGGCCCCGCGCGACGGACCTGGTGGCCGAGCGTCCCAAAACCTTTTGGGTCCGGCCGTCGACCGGCAGTAAAATGGAATAAATATGACAGTCTTGCGCCTTCTGTTTGTAAGGCAGGAGCCCCTCGATGAGGTATCCATCTTTCATACAGCACGCACGTGGGCCCGATTTTATCAACGACGACCAGACGGCCGACGCCGCCATCAAGGCGGTCTTGGGGATCATGGCGACGACGCTGGACCCGATCCAGGCCGAAAAGCTCGCCCTCGAATCACGACAGCCGGTGAGAGGATCCATTCATGGTTGAACAGGTCAAGCTCCTGGCTGAGTGGTGCGCGGCGCTGACCGAGGCCATCGGCGTGCTCATCATCATGGGCATTGCGGTCGGTGCATTCTGCGTTGGCTTATACCGGCTGCTGACCCGGTCTGGCACCACCCGGACCTTTCACGATGTGCGTGAGGGGCTCGGGCGTGGCATCCTGCTGGGGCTCGAGTTTTTAGTTGCCGCCGACATCATCCATACCGTCGCCGTCGAATTGACCTTCATGACGGTGGGGGTGCTGGTGATCGTGGTGCTGATTCGCACGTTCCTCAGCTTCACGTTGAACGTGGAGCTGACCGGCAAATGGCCTTGGCAGGAGAAGGAAAAAAGCCGGGGGTAAGCTCCCCTTATCCGGCCAGGAAAGGCAGGCGAGGGGTTTTTTTTCCTCTTTCCCCCTGCCTGCCGACTTCCCCGAAAGTGATGACCCCGTGACGCTCATCCCGCCCTTCATGCGCGACCGCAACCAGCCCCAGCAGCCGATCCTGATGATGCCGCCGGTCGGCCCGCAGATCACGCCGGCGCAGTTCCTCTACGGCTGCGCCCTGATCGGAGTCCTGTGCCGCCCCGGCGCCGGCGAGCGGCCGGTTGAGGACCTGGTGGCCGAGGCGATCAAGGTTAACACGGCATCGATCGTCGGCCTGATCGCTGAAGATCAGCGCCAGGCAGATCTGGCCAAAGCCGACTCGGACCCGCACAATGCTCATGCCCCGTCCGTCGCAAATTTCGAAATTAGATCCTAAAGCAAAGCGCGCGGCGGAGCCGGATGGCCCCGCCGCGATTCTGCTTCCGTTTAGCGCGAACGGCTAGAGGCGGTCCTTCTGCGGAATACCCATCACTCCGGAGCCCATCAGTGAGCCCCGGCGAATGCCCCGACGAATCGACTCAATCTGTTCAGGCGTAACATCCGGCGGTAATTCGTTCTGCCGCTGCATTCCTTCAAACTTGCTCAACGTCTGCTCCACTTGCTGCTCGAAGCTCAGCTCGCTCGGCGTCCAGCGCACCCACACCGTGTAAGGGCCGCCCGGAATGACCTGATTATGCACGCCGTTGGTCACGCCATCGATTTGGATTCGCTGGCCGTCCTCGAGTTTGATTCCGATAGTTCCCTCGTACAGTGCTCCCAGCGCTTCGGCACCGCGGAAGCGCTTCAGCGAGAACTCGACCTGGCCGATGCCGGGCAACTCGAGCCAAGCCAGCTCGCCGCCCCCGGCGCCCATACGGCCGACGTAGCGCTCGTCGTTGACAATCACTGGGCCGCTTGAGAAGTAGAACAGCTCGAGGCGTAATCTTGCCGGGTCGAAGGGGCGTGTGCGCTGGTCGATGACGTCGATTGAGGGGGTGACCTGCAGCGCATAACGGCGGCCAGTCGCCTCATCGCGGGCCAACTCAAGCTGGAGCGGCTTGAGGTCGGTCAAGTCGAGTTGAAAGGTGCGGGCCTCCGTCCCGCGATCGCCGCGTCCGGGTACGAGCGCCACGTCGGCCAAGAAGCGGTCGTCCTTTTCGCTGAGCCTGACTTCAACCATGAACACGCGCCCCTCGCCCGAGTAGCTGAGTCCGAGCATAGAGGATGCCTTTCCCGAGGCGCTGCCCGAGGGAACATAGGAATCGGCCGTGTCGGCCATTGAGAAAAGGACGATATTCGCCTGGCGCAATTTGAGGACGTCGCCGAACGTGCCGTCCGCAGCCGTCGCCGAAGTGAACGCCGAAAGTCCCATCAGGGCGGCGATCATGAGCATGATCTTGGGTTTCATCTTGTTTGCTCCTAGTTCTGTCTCGGTTCGACGCCGGGTAAGGCGGCCGAACCTGGTTCGCCGTGTCAGTTGCCGGGCTCGTGGTAATGCCAGCGGTATAGGAGGCCCTCGCCGGGGAGATAGAGCGCCACCTCGCGATAGCCCTGCTCCTCCAGCCCGGCAAGGACGGTTGAGCCCGCGCCCGAGGGGGGGGCCGGCGCACGCGGATGCGGCTGCGCCGTTGGATGCTCGCCGGCGCCGGGCGGTGGCGCAGTCGCCGGCAGGCGCAGGAAGAGCGAGAGCCCAAGCAGCAGCATGAATGAGGTGGCCACCGGCAGCGGGACCGAGAGGCGACGCTGCCACCATCGAGGCAAGTGGGCGTTGCCGGTGCTCCCGTCGGCATTTTCCTCATGCAGTTGTTGGAGCACGCGGCGTGCCGCCTGCCCCGCCGAGCGCTTGGGATAATGTGCCTGCCCAACGAGGCCCACGAGCCGCTCGAGGGCCGCCAGTTCACGGGAGCAGCCGGGGCAGTCGCAGGCATGTTCGTCCATCGCCCGCCGCTCGGCCTGAGTCAGTGTCCCCTCGCGCAGTTTCGCGAGCGCGTTGCCTTGTTGTTTGCAATCCATCATTCAATCCTCCGCCAGCAGTCCATCCAGTTGGTGACGCAGTCGCCCAAGGGCACGATGCAGCCGGACGCGAACCGTCCCCGGCCGCTGGCCCAGACGCCGCGCTATCTCGTTGTAGTTAAGTCCGTCCATGAAACGCAGCAGCACAATCTCGCGGTAACGCACCGGCAGCTCCGCCACCGCATGGCGAACCTGTTCAAGCTGCGTGTCGCTGACCTCCTCCGCCCGGGGCGCAGACGCGTCGGTCAGAACCGTGAAGGGGATCTGCTCGATCGACACCGTGCGGCGCCGGCGCGCCTGGCGGACGTGGTCCGCGCAGCGCCGGCGCACGATACAACCCAGCCAGCCGACAAATGCTTCCGGCCGCCGGAGGCTGTGCAGCTGGCGGAAGGCCTGTACAAAACTCTCCTGCGCCACGTCCTCGGCTGCGTCGTGTTCACGAGTAGTCGCCATTGCCAACGCGACGCCATAGCGCCAGTAGCGCTCGACCAGTAGCCCCGCCGCTGTCTGATCGCCACCCCGCGCTCGCTCCACCAGCGCGGCGTCGCCAACAGACTCCGTTTCCAAAAGATCTTTTTCGAAAAGGTGCATTCGCTCGACCCCGCAGATCATGATGCGCTCGATCATGCTGTCAACAAGATCGCCGGGGGAGGAGGAATGTTACAGAAAAAGTGCAAATCCGTGAAAACCATCCTTCTAGAGAGACTTTTCAGCGTTCGCTACCGCGCCAGGCTGCAGTGCAGGGAATTACGCCCCCGGCTGCGGCACCTTCCTAGCTGCGACTGCCGTCTTTCCGAGAAAGGTTTCCTTCTCACGTTTGATCAGCACCTTTGAGCATCTGTATTTGTGATTCCAGCCATTCGTCTGTTATTCCCGCAGCTCGTCGAACCGGGGCAACAGTAGCATCGAGACTCTTATCAGTTGCTTCAAAATGATCTCGACAGTCATCAACTTCTCGCAGCATCTGTTCACGCCCAAGCGCTGTTGTGAGCTCTAAGGCTCTATCACGGAAGAAATCATGAGTCAGCCAGTTTCTTTTGGTAAGAGCATTCCGTAGCATCCCATCGAGTTCCTCTGGAACCTTGGCAATCGATCGCAGAGCTTTCATCATCCGTCCCATGGTGAGTTCAAAGTGTTTGCTGTAGAAAGCATCCACAACCGCTTGCCATTCTCCTATGTCACGCGCAAGTTCATTTCTTGCGGGTAACACATGAACGATAAAAACCGCATTAACCAGTCCGTGCTCAAGAACTTGTGCATGGTACATTGCAAGACCAAATCTCGCGTAAACCTCCTTGATTTGCTCAGATTCATCGTCCATTTCCGCTCCTCCTTACCGCTATTTGTTTCCCAAACCACGGGTCTTAATCGGCCGCGGTATGGAAGCAAGAACTCTTCAATCAAATAAGCATTTGGTTAGATCCAAGTCCAGCAGTTACCTTAGGTTGGCACGGTTGGGTTTCCCATCATCTCGACAACCAGAATGCAATTAGCCATGCTCCAAATCCGCTACAAGGCCTCGCCCACGGCGCGGCAGTTTCATCAGGACGGCAGCTTCTTCCGGGGCCTGATGGGGCCGATCGGGAGCGTCAAATTGGTCGTTTGCTGCGCCGAAATCTTTAACCGCGCGAATCACGCAGGCCCCCATGCCGGGGTGCGCCGCGCGCGCTGGGCCGTCATCCGCAACACCTTCCCGCAGCTGCGCACCACCACCATCAAGACCTGGCTCGACTGGTCTCCCGAGGGCCAGATCACGCACATGAACTGGAGCCCGCCCTGCACCGGCACGCTCCGCATGCCGCTGCCCGACGGCTCGCAGATGGAACTCGAGCTGCTCTTTGTCAGCCTCGACAAGCCGCGCGACGTCGGCAAGGTGCTCTCGCTCGAGCTGACCGGCGCCTGGCTCAACGAGGCGCGCGAGATCCCCAAGGCGATCCCCCGGGACCTGTGAGACTACCTGGCTTAAAAAAGAAGAGCCCCGCAGAGCTTTGATTCTGCGGGACTTAACTGGAGCCCAAGAGCGGGATCGAACCGCTGACCTCATGCTTACCATGCATGTGCTCTACCGACTGAGCTACTTGGGCGTCGGCACGGACTCAAGCATGCTATCCTACCCGGGCGCGTGATTCAACTGGAAATCGGGCGGCGGCGCCTTTTTGTTTAGCCAGCGGCGCCCGGTTGTCCTATCCTTGCTGTGCGTGGTTTTCCATGCGGGAATCCCCCCAATTTTTTCAGGTTCTGCCCCAGTATGAGCTTTTCTCCATTGACCATCCTGTCCGCGGCCGCCCTGATGCTGGCCACGCTGGCCCCGGCCGCCGCCCAATCGCGCCACGCCGAAGTCATCCCGCCCCGCATCATCGCCGGCGATGCCGCCCAGGGCGGGGGCGACATCGGCGCCCATGTCCAGCTGCGCCTGGACCCCCTCGGCGGCCAGCATGCCGCCTACTACGACGCTACTTACGGTCAACTCCGCTATGCCCGCCGCGGCGGCGAGGGCCGCGACTGGACCGTGCAGGTGATCGACACCGACGGCGACACGGGCCGCTTCAGTTCGCTCGCGATCGGAGCGCCGCAAGAGGTCCACGCCCGCGGCATGCTGCAGACCGGCAGCCGCACGGTGCAGGTCACCACCGGCACCCTGCCGACAGCGAACCTGGTGGGCGGGCGGCTGCGGGTCATGCCGGCCGGCGCGCCGCTCGAGGTCACGGCCGTCGACGCGGAGCAGAACCTGATCGAGCTGGCCGAACCCTACGCCGGCGCCACCAACGGCAATGCGCTCTTTTTCATTGAATACTACCAGCCGGCGATCGCCTACCAGGCGCGGCGCGAGGGCGAGGGCCGGCGCCTGCGCGTGGCGCGCCCCGAACTCGACGCGCGCTGGCTGGTGGAGGAGCTCGACTTCGGCTCGGGCGGCAGCTTCATCCATACGGGGTTTGAAAGCACGATCGCCATCGACGCCATGGGCACGATCCACGTCGCCTGGCAGGACCGTACGACCTCCGAGGCCACCACCGGCGACCTGCGCTACGGTTGGTTCGACGGCTTTGGCTGGCAGCGCGAGCAGTCGTTGGCCCCCGACAGCGTCACCGGCCCGATGCGGCTGCTGGCCGACCGCAACAACCGCGTCCACCTGTTTTACCGCACCACGCGCGATGAGCTGGTGGCGCTGGCGCGCGGCCCCGAGGGCGGCTGGAGCCGTCAGGTGCTGGAAGTGACCGACCGCGCCGGCAGCGGCCTGGACGCTGTTTATTTCCCCGCCGGCGACCGCTTGTTCCTCACCAGCCGCCAGCGCCTGAGCTGGGGCGGCGCCGACAGCGGCGTGCTGCTGACCCGCGGCGACCCCACCCCCCAGGGCGGGCGCATCTGGAGCTCGACCCTCATCAGCCCGGCCGACGCCGGTTGGGGCGAGCGGACGGCGCTCGCGCATGGCCCCACCACCGGCACGCTGGCCGTGGCCTTCCACGACGCCGAGATGGGCCGGCTGCTGATGACGCGGTTGGATTCAAATGAGGAATGGACCGAGCCAGCGGTGGTCGATGCCGGCCCCGCCGCCGGCGCCTACACCAGCGCCGGCTTCGAGGCCGACGGCCAGCGGCTTCAAGTCGCCTATTATGACTCCGCGGTCGGCGGGCTCAAGCTGGCCACCCTCGACGGCGTCAGCAGCCCGACCCTCAGCTTCATCGACGGCTTCAAGGTCGGCACCTGGTCCGCCATCGGCCTCAGCTCCACGCAGGTCATCGTCGCCTATCACAGCGAGAGCGAGGGCACGCTGCGGCTGGCACGCTGGCCGCGCGGGGGCCAGCCCGCCGAGGGCAGCGACGTGCTCATCGACGCCAGCTCGGCCGACGTCGGGGAATACGTCTCGCTGGCGGTCGATCCGCTCGACAACATCTACCTGGCCTACTACGACCGCATCAACACCGCGGTGCGGCTGGCGGTCTGGGACGGTGTGGAGTGGCACATCCGCACGGTGGCCGGGCATGAGCCTGGCCGCAACGTCGGGCGCTATATCCAGCTGGCGATCAATCCCGAGGGCACCGATCTGGCGCTCGCCTTCCACGACGCCGACGAGCAGCGCTCGCGCTGCCTGGTCGCCCCGCTGGCCGGGGTCGACGAGCCGATCCACGACCTGCATTTCTTCGAGGCGCCGGTGGTGCTCAATTCGGGGACCGGCCGTTTTCTGGCGCTCGCCTGGGGTCCGGAGAACGAGCTGCACCTGGCCTGCTTCGACGACAACCTCCAAGGCCCGCGCTACATGCGCCTGAGCGGCAGCGAACTGGTCAGCGAAGAGGTCGAAAGCTCGACCATGAATCCCGCCGGCTGGTTCCTCACCATGGCGATCGACCCCGCCAGCGGCAAGCCCGCGCTGGCCTACCATGACATCGGACGCGCGGCCCTGCGTTACGCCGAACGCGGAGCGGAGGGCTGGGTCGTGAGCAACCTCGATGAAATCGGCGAGACCGGGCTCTACCCGGCCATGGCCTTCGATCCCGCGCTCAAGCAGCAGTATATCGTTTATTACGACCAAAGCGCGGGGGCAAGCCGGCTGCTGTCGCGCCCCGTCGGCGGCTCATGGCGCCTGCCGGTGGTGCTGGCCGAGGGGACACGCGGGGTGCGCCCGGCGCTGCGAATCGCCGACGATGGCCATCTGCTGATCAGCGCCTATCACCAGCGCGCCGGCGATCTGCTGCTCCACGAGACCGTCGGTCCGCCCATCGTAACCTCGGCCGGCCCGCACTGGCGTCGTTATCGATAGCGGGCCAAGCCGGGTTTTACGTAAAAAATTCAGCCATACGCTTGACCACTGCCGCCTCCGTGCCGATAGGTGAATGTGTCGCCATATCCCGTGCCGGCGCATTCTCCGGCGCGGGCCGGTCCCCCAATCCGAGGAGTTCCCTGATGAGCATGCGCCTGAGAATCAGCCATATTGAATGCCAATCGGTCCAGATTATGACGCTGCATGGCTATTTGGCCCAACTCGAAGTTTATAAGCTCAAACGCATGATCGAGGAGGCCATTCAAGATGGCCGCCGTTACATCGTCATCGACCTGCGCCAGGTGGATTTCATCGACAGCGCCGGCATTGGCGTGCTCCTGCATCTGCGCAAGGAATGCGCGCAGGCCCAAGGTCGCTCCGCGCTGGTGGTTCGTCAACCCTCGGGCGTCTCAAACGTGCTGACCTCAGCCAATCTGTTCTCGATCTTCTGCGTTCATGCCCGACCCGAGGACGCGCTGGAAGAGATGCTGACCACCACCGGAATTGCGGGTGGCGCCGTGGCCGAGGGGCTGGCCGCCCAGATTCAGCAACTGACCGAACGGCTGTTCCAGCTCGAACAGCGCCTGGGCATTGAGCACAACCACACCCGGGCCTGACTTCCCCGGACCCGCTCCAGCAGCCTTGACCCCGAAGCGCGGCAGACTCCTGCCGCGCTTCCGTTTGTTCGGCCATGTCGGATGGCTATTGAAGCCCCGGTGGGGCCAACCTATAATATGACAGCCGTCGAGCATTGAATCTGGCGCGCCGCCGCGCGCAAGGGATGCATCGTGATCGACTCCAGTCAACTCGCAAGGATTCACGGCCCGGTCCTGATCACCGGCGCCGGGGGGTTCATCGGCTCCCACCTGGTCGAGCTCTGCCTGGCACTGGGCCTGCCCGTGCGCGCGCTGGTTCACTATAACTCGCAGGGGCGTTGGGGTTGGCTGGAGGCCCTGCCCGAGCCCGAGCGCATCGAGATCATCGCCGGCGATGTGCGCGATTTCGATTCGGTCTGGCGCGCGATGCAGGGCTGCCCCACCGTCCTGCACCTGGCGGCCCTGATCGGCATCCCCTACTCCTATGAGTCGCCGCTGGCCTACATTCGCACCAATGTCGAGGGCACCTATAATGTGCTCGAGGCAGCTCGCCGTCTGGGCACGGAGCGCGTGGTGGTCACCTCGACCAGCGAGACCTACGGCACGGCCCAATACGTCCCCATCGACGAGCAGCACCCGACGGTCGCGCAGTCTCCCTATGCGGCCAGCAAGGTCGGCGCCGATCAGCTCGCCCTTGGCTATCACCGATCCTTCGGGCTGCCGGTGGCGGTGGCCCGGCCCTTCAACACCTATGGGCCCCGCCAATCCGCCCGCGCCTTCATCCCGACCGTGGTGACCCAGATCCTCGCCGGCCGCCGCCGGCTGCAGGTGGGCAATCTCGCCCCCCGGCGCGACCTGACCTTCGTCGAGGACACCGCCGCCGCCCTGCTGGCCATTGCCGGCTGCAACGATTTGATCGGCCGGGCCACCAACATCGGCATGAATCAGGAAATCGGGATGGGCGAGTTGCTGGCCAGGATCAGCGAACGGATGGGGGTCCAGGTTGATGCCGAGGTCGAGCCCGAGCGCGTGCGCAGCGCCACCAGCGAGGTGGACCGCCTGCGCTGCGACCATGCCCAACTGGTGACCCACACCGGCTGGCAGCCCTCTTGGGACTTGGAGCGCGGGCTGGATCGCACCATCGGCTGGCTGCGCGAGCACCAGGAGCTCTACAAGCCGGCGGTCTATCATGTTTAGGGGGAGCCATCAATGAAGGCCGTCATCCTGGCGGGGGGCCTCGGCGTCCGCCTCAAGCCGCTGACCGAGGTCATCCCCAAGCCGCTGCTGCCGATCGGCGAGAAATCGCTGCTCGAAATCCAGATTGGCCGGCTCAAGCAGTTCGGCTTCGACGAGATCTACCTGGCCACCAATTACAAGGCCGACTACATCAACAACTTCCTCGGCGACGGCTCGCGCTATGGCGTGCGCCTGACCGTCAGCAAGGAAGAGAAGCCGCTCGGGACCGCCGGCCCCGTCACCCTGCTGCGCGACCGGCTGACCGAACCCTTCATCGTCATGAACGGCGACATCCTCTCCACGATCGACTTCGGCGCCTTCTACAACTTCGCCCTTACGCTCGAGGCCGACCTGTGCGTCGCCATCAAGAAGATCCTGGCGCCCTTCTCCTTCGGGCATATTGAATACCGGGACAACTTCCTGACGCGCATCGAGGAGAAGCCCGATTTCGAATTCGACGTGCTGGCAGGCATCTACGTCTTCCGGCCGGCGCTGTTCGACCTCATCCCCGCCGACACCTATTACGGGGTCGACACGCTGATCCAGCGGATGCTGGCCGAGGCCCGCCCGGTCGCCAAATACGACCTGCGCGAGGTCTGGCTCGACATCGGCCAAGCCGCCGATTATGAGACCGCCCAGAACCTCTACAACGAGCATTTCGCCGACGAATGAGACCTGCAGGCGTGGGTTTTAAATGGCCCAACCAAAGGCTCAACCGACCTCGTAAATTAAGCTGCGCCAATCATCGAAAAAAAAGTTGCCAAATCGGAGCAATGGGTCTAACAATAAAGGCATAGGGATTTCCCCGAGCCATGTCTCGGGTGTTTCCCCCCTGAAGGGTTCCGCTGTCCCTGACCCGTTGTTTTGCCCGCGGCTGTTCTCCCTGCCTTGGCTTTCATGCCCGAACCCTCCATGACCGATACGAAAACCAGACTGACGGGGAGTTCATGGTCATGAACGAGGCAATCAGCAAGATTCTCAATCATCTTCAACGCGAGCAGGATGACGCCATGCCCGCCCTGCTCGAGCGGCTCGACAGCTACACCTCGCTCGACGGGTTCGTCTTCGACGCCCTGACCCGCGAGCAGACCCGCGAAATCCGCGAATGGATCCATAACCGCCCGCGGATCGAAGGGGTCGAAACCTTCGTCTATACCTATCGCGGCCGCATCCATCTGGAGTTTGATTACGAGGTCTTCGACTTGGCCCCGGCCGATCGCCTGCGCTGCTTCGAGCAGGCGATCGCCCGACTGCGCCAATTGGCGCGCCGCTTCCCCGATCTGTGTTCGGAGTGGACCTCGTGCATCTATGGGCTGCGCCACGCCTATTATCGAATCAAGGCCGGCCAGTTGCTGCTCGCCGAGCCCGTGACATCCCCCGATGAGGCTCGCGTTCGCATGCTGAGCTGATTGATGCTGGATTTTTTCAAATTTCCGCCAAGACACCCGGCCCACGAGGGCCGGCTCTTTTTTTGGGATGTTATCACGTGCGGGGAGAGTAGTTCGGCTTGCTCCTGATCGCACAATTGAGCTTGACCCTCCGGCGACAAGCCGATTCAATAGCGGGGACAGTCAAGCGCCCCGCAAGAAAGGATTCTGCCACGTGCCACGCGTCGCGCGCCTCGTCATCCCCGGCCAGCTTCACCATGCCGTCCAGCGCGGCAACAACGGCCAGCAAGTCTTTCATTGCGACGAGGACTACATGCATTATCTGGGGTTGCTGGCCGAGGAAGCTCACCGCCATGAAATGTCGGTCCAGGGATGGTGCCTGATGCCGGACCACGTGCATCTGGTGGTTCGTCCGGCGCGAGCACCGGACCTGGCCGCCGCCATCGGCCGCATCCACTTCCGCTATGCCCAATACGCCAATCGCGCCCGAGGCCGCGGCGGCAACCTCTGGCACGACCGCTTCCGCTCCTGTCTGCTCGAGGGCGGGCACGTGCTCGAGGCCATTCACGCGATCGAGCGCAACCCCGTGCGCGCCCGCCTGGTCCGCCTGCCGTGGCTTTGGTCGTGGTCCAGCGCCGCCGCCCATCTGGGCGAGCTTGACTTTTATGGCCTGCTCGATAACCAAGGCTGGCTGCGGCTGGTGGGCGGGCTTGACTGGCGCGAGCGGCTGCGCCAGCGCGAGGACCCCAAAACGTTGGCCCGGCTGCTGCAGGCCACCAGCACCGGCCGCCCGTTGGCGGACGCCCCGTATCTGGCTGAACTGGAAGCCCAATTGGGGCGCCGGCTCCACGCCCTGCCCAACGGCCGACCGCGCAAACACAAGGCGCCCGCCTGCGACTGAGGCGCGCTCATGTTTCAGGTTGTGGCGCCGCCGCGTCCCGCTTGACCAGAGCGACGACCCAATGACCGGCCCCCGGTGCCTTCAGCCGCGCCACGCGTCCCCCGCGCAGCGTCGCCCGCGGGCCCCACTCCCCCGTCGCGATCTCAATCCAGTGAAGATCATACTCGCCCGGCGCGGCCGTGAGGTCGAGCCCGACCGCCCCGCCATCGGTGAAGTAGAGCGCATAGGCCCGACCCGGCTGCGCGGCGAGATAGGCTTCGTTTTCCTCCCGCTCGCTGAGCAGATCCTGGGCCGGCGCCACGTCCCATAGCTTGATCAGCGACTCCAGCTTGCGCGCCGCCACCAGCGAGGCCACCGCCGGCGCCGAGAGCCCCAGCCCTGAGTCCGGCCGGTGAAACCGTGCCGCCGCCGCCCCGCCGATCAGGTGGCGCCACCAGCGCTCCAGTCCATCGCGGTTGTCGCCGAAGCGCCCACCATCGGCTCCATAGGTCTTGACGGTATTGAGCGGGCGTGGGCGTTCGGAAATGTAATCGCGCACCCACTGGAAATGGTCCCAGTGCGCCTGGCCTTTCTTCTGGTTGTTCTGCGAGACGTCGGCGAAGTCGTAGCGCTCGGGGTGGTCGAGCGTGCGTCGGTGCGTCTCGCTCCTGATGTCCCAGTTGTCCCACATCTCGGTCACGCAGACCTGCTTGCCCGCCGCAGCAGCGCGCTCACGAATGAATTCAGCCCAATAGGCACCCCAAGCCTCCTCGGCCGAGGTTTCATTATCAATACAATAAAGTACATGGTCGTATTTGAGCGCGTGCGCAAGCATCCGCTCCACAAACCGCCGCTGGTGCCTGAGCACGACCGTGTTGTTGCGCTGGCCCGGGGTGGTGAAGAAAAACGGCTGTTTGTTCTGGCCCGGATGTGCGGGATACTCCGCCGCCAAGCCCGACTCCTCATGGGTATAGTTGACGTTGTTGGCCGGGTTGTAGGGGTGCGGCGGCCAGTGGTTGCGCGAGTAGTCAAAGCGGTCCCAGACCTCGATCTGGACGATGATGCCGCGCTCGGCGGTCCAGCGCAGCAGGTTCTCCAGGCGCATCCAATAGGCCTCGTTCCACTGCTCCAAATCGTAGCGGCCCGGGGATATCTCCTTGTAGGCATAGAGCTCGAACCCCCCGTCCCGACGGTCACTCATCGTGTTGCGGATGTAGTTGGCGCCGGCACGCACCATCTCGTCCAAGTGCGCCTCCAGGTTAGGGATCTGGAACAGGTTGTCGTCCTGGCTGCCGCCCAGCAGCAGCACCGGCCGGCCTTGATATTGCCAGTAGCGGGGATTTTCGCTCCATGGCTGGATGCGATCGTTCGCGGTTTCCGCCGCGACCGCGCTTCCAACGCCCAGGACGACCAGCACCAGCATCGCCCCGGCCAGCATGCACGCCCGGTTCATCATGGTTCCCCTCCTGCTTTCAAACAATTTCAGGCCCCATAGCAAAAACGGCGGGGGAGCCGCGTTTGGACATCCCCCGCCGTCATTCTAACGCGCTGGTCAGGCTCAGACCTTCAGTTCCCACCCCGGCGCGTATTCGCGGGACCACATGCTCATCGCCTCGTCATCGCCGACGATGTGCCCGTTGGCGGGGTTGAGGTTGAGGGTGCGGCCGGTGCGCTGGGCGATATTGCCGATGTGCAGGATCGCGCAGCTCTTGTGACCCTCGGTGGCCGGCGAGTTGGGCTGCTTGTTTCCACGGACGGCCTCGATGAAGTCGATCACGTGCAGCTCGTCGATGCGGCTGGTCGAGCGCGTGTCGAGCGGGTCGCCTTCCTGCGCCCCCTTGACCTCGCGAATCACGTTCCGCTTGTTGTCATAGACGGTGAAGGCGTTGCCGTCGATCAGCATCGTGCCCTCGGTGCCGAAGACCAGCACGCCGCGGCCGAGCTGCTCGGTCTGCCAGCCATTGCAGCTGCGCCCCTCCCAGCTGATGGACTTGCCGTCCTCGAAGTCCCAGCCGATGACCTGGGTGTCCGGGCATTCCCAATCGTCCTGGTAGTGGTAGCGGCCGCCGTTGGAGACCACACGCGAGGGGAAATCCACCCCCAGCGCCCAGCGCGCCACGTCGATCTCATGGGTGCCGTTGTTGAGCGCCTCGCCGGTCCCCCAGTGCCAGAACCAGTGCCAGTTGTAGTGAATCAGGTTGTCCTTGTAGGGCCGGCGCGGCGCCGGGCCCTGCCACAGCTCGTAATCAAGCTCGGCCGGGGGCGCAACTTCCTTGCCGACGCCGATCGGGGCGCGGTTGTTGCAATACCAGCCGCGCGCAAAATAGGCGCGCCCGATCTCGCCGCCGCGGATCGCCTCGATCGCACGGTTGGTGTTGGGGTAGGAGCGCCGCTGGTTGCCCAGCTGGAAAACCTTACCGTAGCGCTCGACCGCCTCGATGACCAGCTCGCCCTCGCGCGGATTCTGCGAGATCGGCTTCTCGAGGTAGACGTGCTTGCCGGCCTGCAGCGCCGCCACGGCCTGATAGGCATGCAAATGATCGGGCGTGGCGATGACCACCGCGTCCACGTCCTTGTTCTCCAGCACGCGGCGGAAGTCGGTCTCGGTGGAGGGCTCACGGCCACCCGCCTTGGTCACCGCGTTCACACCCTTCTGGAGCACGCGCCGGTCCACGTCGCAGATGTTGATCACGTCAACGCCTTCGACCCCTTGGAACATCCCCACCAGCGGCGTGCCGCGTCCATTGACGCCCCAGACCGAGACGCGGATGGTGTCATTGGCGCCGCGCGCGCGCTGAATCATCGGGGCGGCCTGTGCCGCCAGCGGCCCACTCAGGCCCGCCAGCCCCAGCGCCCCGGCGGCGCCGGCGGCGCGCTTTAAGAAGTTTCTCCGGTCGATCCGATCCGTCATGGTTTCGCTCCTGCGCAATTGGAATGTGTTGCCACTACCGTTGCGGCCGCGCGCCCGGCAGGCTCGACAGTTCCCGTCCGCGTCCCGGCTGATGCCCGGACTCAGCGGCAAGGTTCCTGTCAGTCGCTTATTTGCATGAAGCCTGGTGCAATCCTGAAGCGGCGATGGCACTACAACATTAGGCAAGCCAAATTGGATTGACAATATTTATTCGAGCCCCGGCCGTGCGCCAGGGGCGATTGCGGCCGCCTGCGCCTCGGGGCGAACCAGCCCCGCCAGCCCCAGGAAGGCCAGCTCCGCCAGGATCATGCCCGCCACCATGCCGGCCACCATCGCCACCTGAGCCCCCGCTGCCGGTGCACCCAGCGCCAGCCCCAGCCGCGCCCCCAGCAACCGGCCGCACAGGATCATCCCCCAGATCATGCCGCCGTTGCCGAAAATATGGACCGCCCACCAGCGCCGCCGCGAGTGGCGCGCCATCTCCGCACAGCGCGTCCACAGCACCGCCGGCGGAATTGCCCCTGCCAGCATCAGTCCCGTCATCCAGGTAAAGATCGGCCTGAGCATCGAACCGCCGCCGTGGCCGGCGCAACACGATCCTGCCAGCGTGCCAAAACCGGCATCAGCCCAACTGCCGATCAGCATTCCCAGCCCACCGAAGCTAACCATGATGATCGCCATGTCGACGCGGTGATGAATCAGTCGCCGCTGGCGCCACAACTCAAAGCTGGCCCACCCAGCCACCAGGGCAAGGACCAACAACTGCACGGCCGCGCGCCCGCTCATCTGCGCCAGCCCGACCAGCAGCACGCCCTGCGCCGCCACGGCGATCCCGATCGCGAGGGCCAGTCGTTCGTTGCGCCACAAGCTCATCATCCATTTCTCCGCATCCATCATGCCCGCCGGTGCCAACCGATTGAAATAAAATTTATCTCACCGCAGTGTGGAGTGCCTCGCTACCTCATCGTCAGCTCGAGCAGACGGCGGGTCAGTTGGCCCAGCTCCGCCAGGCGCTCGGGCGCCAGAGTGCAGGCCCCGGCCCCCGCCAGGAACATCAGGGTCGCCAGTCGCCACGGATGGCGCTGGGCCAGCCGCACCAGCCCCCATCGATGCTCGTTGGCGCGATGATACGCCTCGTGCGCCTCCAGCCGCCCTGTCAGCTGGTCGCAGACCACCCGCAGCCCGCCCTCCAAATCATCGAGCCGCTGGCACAGGTGCCCGTGGCGCTCGTCCAGGTGGCGGCGCAGCTCCCCCAGCCAGTTATGATCGATCATGGTGCCCCCTCCTGTGCTTAATGGTTCACACCGTAGCTGACCTCGCACCACCGCCCCCCTACAAAAAGCAGCATCAGCACGTCACCCGCCTCGAGCACACGGCTGGAGGCGCCCAGCGCCAGACCGCTGCCCGTCAGGAAGTCCTCGTCGTAAAACTGCACCGCGGCATCAGGGTTCTGATTGACCAGCACCAGCCACTGGCCCTCGCTGCCCGCGGCTATCGTCGGGGTGGACCCCATCCACAGCTCCGATCCCGGCATCAGCGCGACCAGCCCCGCAGCCGGCTGGATGGTGTCGTAAATGCTTGTCAGCACCTGCTGCGCCGGGTCCAACCGGAGTCGCCCCTGCAGACAGGCCTCTCCCTCGACATCGAGCCGATCTCGCACGCGCGCCGCCCCGGCCACGTCCAGCCGTGCCTGCGGATCGACCGTGCCGATCCCCAGCCGCCGGCTGCCCGCATCGAAGGCCAGTCCCTCGCTGCCCCCGGCGCGAAAGCTCTCCTGCACATGAGCCCGGCCGCGCACGTCCAGGTCGCCCGGGCCGGTCGCCAGCGGACTGGCGCTGCCCGCCGTGCCGACCTGCACCAGTTGGCTGCTCGTGATGCGCATCGCCTCGCTCAGCACGTTCGCGGCGCCGGCGGTGTAGAACCGCATGTTGGACAGGTAGGAGCTCTCGACGAAGGCGCGGATCGCGCCGATGGAGGTCGTCAACCCGCTCAGCATGCGGATACCGGCGTTGTCGCCCAAGTTGCCCCCCGTCACCGAAAGGGCCAGATAGAGGTCGTCCACTCCCGCGCCGCCGGCGGAAACATGCAGCGGATGGGTGGGGCTGGCGGTGCCGATGCCGACCTTGCCGTCGGCGGCCAGGTGAAGTTCGCTCGCGCCCGCGCTGTTGCTGAAGTTGATCTGCGCCCCCGGTGCGGCCTTGCGCAGCTCGGCCGTCGAACTCCCGCTCGCAAAGATATGCAGGCGCGAATCCAGCGTGCCGACGCTCGATCCCAGCGTAATGCCACCGGCGGTCGAATTGGGTCCGCGCACGTGCAGCGTCGAGGTCGGAGCAGCCGTCCCCAGCCCCAGCCGCCCCGCCGGCGCGTCCCAGCGCAGGTTAAAGGCGTCGTGGCTGTAGACCCCTCCCGCGCCGGCGAAGATCAGCGAGCCCTCGGCGAAGGGGCCCGCCGCGCCGGTTCCGCCCCGGTCCACCGGCAGCATCGGCAGCGACAGCGCCCCCGCCGCCGGATCATACATCAGCGGCGGCTGCGCCGAGATCGCCGCCCGCCCGCGCTCCTGGGTCAGGTAGTGAGGGTGGTCGTCGCGGTCGAGACCCTGCAGCAGCCAGTGGGCCGAGTCCGCGCCAAATCGCAGCTCGCCCAGCGTCACCGGTGATGTCAGCTCGCTGTCGCGCAGCAGCAGGCGCCCCTGCCCGTCGCGCTCGATCAGCACCTGCCCGTCATAAACCCCCTCGCGTCCGATCTCCACCTCGTGCGTTTGCAAGGCCGCGGCCGGAATCGCCAGCAGCAGCCCGATCAGCATCATCCATGGGCGCATCATTTGCCTCTCCTTTTTCGGTGTTCAATTAGATTGAAAAGGGCCTTTACAGCCTCGCCGATTCGATCAAGATCCCCGGCAGATGCAGCCGCTGCTCGGCCTGCCGCCATTCGAACGCGCGGACCAGCGTGTCGGGGGAGAGCCAGAATACCTCACCATCGGCGCCCAAGCCCGCGCCTGCCGATTCCGTCAACGCTCCCGAACGCTCGCGCACGCTGCCGGCCAGCTCCGCGTTGCCGCCGGCGTCGATCCGCATGAACGGGTGATAGGCCTCCCCCCCGCCCGTGCTGAAGTAAAGCCAGCCGGCCTCAACAGCGAGCGGCCCGCTGAAGGGCCCCGCCGCCAGCGGCGCCCGCTCGCGCAGCCAGCCTGCCAGCCGCAACGCCCCCCGGCCCAGCCGCGCCACGCGCGCGCCCCCCACCACGAACAACAATTGGCTGCCGAAGGCGTAGCGGCGGGCGTGATGGGCGTGATCTTGGCGCCAGAGCCAGAGCCCCGCCCACGGCCCGCGCAGCCGCACGCGCACGCGCCCGCCCAGCCCCGCCTCGATTGCCCAGACCCAGGCCGGCGCCTCGTTCAGGTCAAGCGCCGCCTCGTCGGCCACAGCCGTCTCACCCGCCCGCAGCAGCGCCGCCCCCGGCGGATACTCCTGCTCGAGTTCAAACGGCGGCTCGGCCAGCTGCGCCCAGAGCAGCTCGCCCAGGTCGGCCGCGGCCGTCCCCTGCCGCAGGTCGAGCCAGCGCGCCTCCACCCGGCGCGGGATGCCCCCCTCGGCCTCGCGCTCGGGCGGGAACAGCAGCGCCGGCCGGCCCAACCCGCGCGGACGCCCCGCCCCGATCAGCTCCAGGCACTCGGGCGCCAGGAAGGCCGCCGGCGGCGTGATCCGCGCCGGCACGCCCACCCGCAGCGCGACCCGCTCATCGAGCCGGCACTGGCCGGCTGCCGGATCGGGCAGCGGCTCGGCGGCAATCGGCGCGATCGGGTCACCCGGCGACAGCCACAGCCCCGCCTCCCGCGCCGCCGAGTCAAGCAGCTCGCCCAGGGTCTCCTCGCCCGCCAGCCGCCGCGCGAAGCGATAGCCGCGCCCCACCAGCGCCTCGCCCGCTGCCGCGAACGCCGGTGCGTCCAGCCGCCCCGCCGCCAGCGCCCCCAGCCGCCCGTGCGTCAGCAGCGTCTCGATCACCCGCGCGGGCTCGGCGATCAATACGCCCGCGCCATCGGCCAGGCCGCGCACCGCCGCGCCGATCACGCGCGCCTGGCGGCCGTCAGCGGTCAGCGGCCAGCGCGCCATCCCCACCACCTGGACCGGCTCTGCGCCCAGCTGGATCAATTGCGCCTGCCACAGCCCCGCGGCCAGCGGCGCCCCATCCGCATCGACGGCGTCCACCGACAGGCAGGGGTGGTCCGCGACCAGCCATTGAAAGCCCCCCGCCGGCACGAAGCGCACCAGCTCGCCCTGGGCGTGGATCGCATCGGCCGCCTCGCGCGCCACCGGCACGGCCGCCGTCCCCAAAGTGCCCGCAGCCACATCCACCGCCGCATAATCGATCAGCTCCCCCCGGATCTGGACGCGGCCGCGCGGGGGGAAGCCTTCGAGCGAGGCCAGCGGCACGACCAACTCGCCCGGCGCCAGCGCGCGCGCCAGCCGCCCCTCCGCCCCCGCCCGCAACAGCGGCAGCTCGATCCGCTCCAGCTCGCCAAAGGCCCACGGCAGCGGCCGGCCCAGCAGCGGCGAGCTGGCCCCGCCCAGCATCCCCGCGCGCAGCAGCCGGCCGATCCGGCGCTGTCCGAGCGCCTCCATCTCGTCGATCAGCTCCAGCCGCACCCCCGCCGGCTCGACCCGCCAGCCGACCACCCGCCCGCGCAGCATGACCGCCGCATCGGCCGGCGCAAAACCGTCATCGCCCAGCCACGCCAGCCGCAGCGTGGCCTCGATCCCCAGCGGCGGCGCCACCGCCAGCCGCGCCCGCAGCGAATCGGCCGCCTCGGGCCGGTCGGCCACGGCGACCCCGGCCCGGGCGCGCGCGCGGCCGGTCGGAATCTGCCCCGCCGGCAACTCCTCGCGCCATTCCAGCTCCGCCCCCAGCCGCGCCGGCCAGCTATCGCCGCCGTCGGCAAGCTCGCGGGTCGCCCCGCGCCAACGCCAGCCGCCATGCGCGAGCTCAAGCAGCCAGGCGATCTGCTGTTCCCCCGCCTCGCCGCGCTCACGCCCCCGGGTCGATATCGGCCTCATGGGTATTGCCCCTCCGCCACCAGGATGAGCGGCAGGCGCAGAGTCAGGCGATCCCCCCGGCCACGCTCGCGCACGAGCGCCCCGCCCGCCAGCCGCACGGCCAGCACCCCGCCACCCGGCTCGACCAGCGCCAGCGGCGCCAGCCCACCGCCCAGCGCCGCGCCGATCCACTCCACCAGCGCGCGCTCGACCGCCGGCGTCAGCCCGCCCAGTTCCAACGTGAACGTCTCGCTCGGCTCGGCGACCCGGACGGCATAGAAGCATCCGCCGACGCTGCGCTCGGTCAAGACGCCGCTGGAGCGCTCGCGCCGCGCCGGGGGCTGCCCCGCGCCCGGCGCCTCGATCCAGCGTGCCGCGCGCCACAGCCGCGCCCCCGCCGCGAGCGGCTCCCCCAGCGGCCGGCTGAAGCTGACCCCCGCCGCCGTCGCCTGCGTCGCCCGCCCGAGCCACTGCCCCGCCCCGGCGAACAGCAGGTCCCCCGGCGCATAAAGCAGGTCCGCCCCCGCCAGCGCGAGCGTCGTCGCCCCGGCCCCCGCCGACTGGCTCAGTTCTTGTTCGGCCTCACGCCCGGTGGCCAGGATCCAGCCCGCCATGATCTGCCTCCTTTGCCTTGCAGGCGTTGCTCAATACAAGCCCAGCTCGTCATCGTTGAAGACCGCCGTCTCCTCAAGCCGGCTGATCTCGGCGGCAAAGTCGCCCAGCAGCGGCTGCGCGCCCTCGAGCGCCCGCTCCCCGCCGGCAATCGCCTCGAGCGCCGCATGCGTCTGGGCGGCCCGCGCCGCGTGTTCGGGGGCCATCGCCTCGCGCCGGCGCAGCAGGAGCTGTTCGACGGCCAAGTCCACGCACCAGCGCCGCAACAGTGCCGGCGTCGGCACGACCGGCGTCACATAGCGCCGCCCCAGGCCCGCGTCAATTAACGCCGCCGCATCCTCCAGCGCCGCCGCCAGCGGCCCCTCGTCGGGATCGCCATCGGCGTCGTCATCGCCCAGCAGCGCCAGCAGATCGGGCGCCAGCCGCGCCTCCAGGTCGGTTCGTGTTGCGTATGGCATGTGCCCATTTCCTTTGTAATTTTTTGTTGTCATTCGACGTCAGGGTTGGTAGCAGCAATGGTTTGGCTGCTCACACCCATCGAAAGGAAGATTTCCAATGCTTCACCGATTTGCCCCGGCCGCGCTGCTCTGCCTGGCGGCTTGGCTGGCGATCCCCGCCGGCGCCGCCGAAACCCCGCGCACCATCGAGGTCAGCGGCACCTCCGCCATGCGCGTCGCGCCCGACCTGGTCGTCTGGACGCTGACGGCGGTCGACACCAACCTCAACCTGAGCGAGGCCAAGGCCAGCAACGACAGGAAGCTCGAGCGCCTGTTCGAGATGATTCGCCAGCTTGGCGTGGAGCCCGAGGACATCCAGACCAGCCGGCTTTCGATCCGCCGAGTCACCGGCGAGAAAAATAAGTTTCTCCACTACGAGCTGCGCCGCACGACGACGGTCCGTCAGAAGGACCTCGAGCGCTTCGATGAATTCTTCGACCAACTGGTGACCGCCACCGATGAGGTGAACTTCAATTTCGATCACACCAAGAGGACCGAGCTGCGCTGGCAGGCGCGGTTGGCGGCCACCGAGGTGGCGCGCAAGAAGGCGGCCGAGGTGGTCGAAGCGCTCGGCATGAACCTGGGCCGCCCGCTGACCATCCGCGAGGAAACACAGCAGCCCGCCTGGGGCCGTTCCTTTAGCCCCCTTGCCAACCAGATCGTCCACGCGCCGCCATCCGCCGGCGGCGAGGCCGATCAGGTCGAGGGCACCTTCGCCGCCGGCTCCATCGAGATCACCGAATCGCTCCAGATCACCTTCGAGCTGGAGTAGGAAATGGCGGGGAGGCCGCCCGCCCAAGGGCGACCTCCCCGCGCCGCATCACGCCACCGCGCTCTTCCAGAGGAAGCCCGCACCGGCCGCGATCAGCTTCTGGTCGTAGTAGCGCTGCACCCGGATCGCGTCGGCCTTGCGCCGCTCCTCGCGCCACAGCTCGACGCGGTGGCCCGTGACCGAGCCGGGCGCCCCGCTCCAGGCGAAGCTCAGCGCCAGCGCCATCTGCTTGAGCCCCGGCCGCGCCGGCACATACGCCAGCAGCGCGTCTTTCCCCCAGACATACGCCATCACCGGCGCCTGGCCCGGCCGCGCCGTGTTCTTGAAGGCCCGCCCCACCAGCACGCGCTCGACGTCGAAGACGCGCGCCAGCGCCTCCTCGGTCGCCGCCGTCGTCCCCGCCGGCAGCCGCGCCAGCACCTTGGCGTGCATGCGCAGCTGGGCATAGACCGGATAGGACACGACCAGCGTGTTGGGCAGCGTCTGCACCGCCGCCATGATCGTCCCCTTCTGGGCCTCGACCGCCGCCACCGGATCGGCGTCGGCGTGCGACCACTGCCCCGTGCCGCTCAGCGTGGCGTTCTGCGTGATCGTCGCGGCGTTCGTCAGCACCTCGGCCAGCTCGATCTCCTTGTTGAGGTCGATCTTGGCGCGCAGGAACTCGGTCCGGTCGATCGAGGGCTGGATCGCCGGGTCGGCATTCTCGCGTTCCTCGTCGGGGATGACCGAGAACAGCGCGTGGTCCTCGCAGTAGTAGCGGTCGCTCGAGAGCTCGAAGTTGACCTCGCTGGCCTCGGTCCCCGGCGCGCGCCGGTCGTTGCTCGGGCGGAACTGCTCGCGCTCGGCGTCGTGGATGAAGTAGCGGTCCGACTGCTTGCGCACCGCAATCACCGGCGCCACGAGATCCGAGATGAAGGCCGGGTTGCGGTAGCCGACCGAAAGGTTGGTCAGCGCCGCGTCGATGTGAACCTGGGAAGGAGTAGGCATCTTATGGGTGTCCTTTCATTGCATGAAATTCAATGAATCAAAATCCGAATTCCAAAATGCGAAATCAAAAATTCCGCATTCCGAATTCCGCATTCCGAATTTGTTACGCGGTTCGCTCGTGCAGGCTGATGAAGACCTCCACCAGGTCGCCGTCGGCGGCGGCGGCGGTCTCGGCGAAGCCCAGGCAGTTGACCTTGGTGCCGGTGCTCTCGCTGACCGCCTTGACTTTGCCGCTGGCCCCCGCGATGTTGACCGGCGCGCCGACGGCGATCGCCCCGGCCGCCTTGACCCGCGCGATGCCCGCCTTGCGCACCGCCACATTGGCCCCCGCCAGCGACTGGCTGTGGACGGTCACGCCCAGGATCGCGCCGGCGTTGGCGGCGGTCGGCAGCTTGGCCTGGCCGGCGGCCGCGCCCTGCACCACCACCAGGTAAGCCCCCACGCCCGCCGCCTCGGTGTTCGAGTAGGCCTTGTCGAGGATGTAGTTGCTCATGAGACAGTTTCCCCCTGTCGCCGCCGGGCGCATTTTTCGCCGACGGCAGAATGTGATTTGGATTGGCTTCAAAGGGTTGCGGATGAGGAAGCCACGAATTCACACGAATGATCACGAATGCAATGGCATAAAATTTAATATTCGCGTCAATTCGTGTTCATTCGTGGCTGATTTTGTATCTAAGACACCCGCGCCAGCGCCTCGGCGTAGCACAGCCCCGGGTGCTCGGCCTGGAACGCCACCGCGCGCCGGTGCAGGGCGATCGAATCGGCGCTGACCTGCGGGTCGTTCGGGATCAGCAGCTCCTCGCCGAGCGGCGGCGCGGCCTCGCCCATCATCACCAGCGGACGCAACCGACCGAGGAACTCGCCGAACCAGTCGGCCGGCCGCACGCGCCGCCCGCCCAGCTCGATCTCATCCAGCTCCGCCAGCGCCGCGCAGAAGGGCTCGATGCCCAGCTCGCCCCAGGCCGGGTCCCAGCGGCCCTCGCGCCGCAGCCGCCCGGCAAGTTCGGTAAACCACCGCGCCGCCTCGGGCCGGCGCTCGCCAGCCTCCGCGCCCTCCGGCTCCGCCGCCGCCAGCTCAAACGCCTCGTGCGCCGGCTCGTCCTCATTAAAAAGTGGCGCGGGCTCGGCTACCCCCTCCAGCGCCGGGTCGGCCAGTCCCTTGACCTCGGGCGCGGCCGCCCCGAGGAAGCTGACCGCCCGCAGGTAGGGCCGCCCCGTCTCGCGCAGCGCCGGGTAAATCTCGACCGAGCGCTTCTTGAAGCCCTCGCCGCGGATCAGTTCCATCAGCCGGGCGCTGGTCAGGCGCAGCCGCGCCACCAGCCGGTCGCCCACCCGGCGCACCGCTTCGACCCACCCCAGCGCCGGCCCCGCCTGCGCGTGGTCAACCGTCACCGGCGCCTCGTGCAGCGCCGGGTCATAATCGGCCGCCAGGCGCTCCAGTTCCTCCTCCCCCCAGCGCCCCTTGGGGCCATAATCCCCGGCGCGGAAAACTTCAACCTCGATCGTCTCGGGCATGGTGTTCCTCCTTTACAAGGTGAGCTTTTTTTGATGTACCATTTTCTAACGGTTTGGATCGGAACTACGGCTGATGGACGAGATACATCATGGTTGAGATCCTTTTCTTACTCGCTGAGGGCGTGATTTCTTTCTTCTGCCATTCCAGTGATGGCGACGATGCAACCAGCGACCCGCGCGAGCGTCAGGTCAGCGGCCTCCTGACAGCGGTGCTGCTGTTCCTGGGCCTCTTCGCTGCCATCGGCGCGTTCTTTTACTTCAGGGGTTGATGATGCAGCGCGACCTGTTCACCAGCGGCATGTTCCGCACAACAAATGAAATGATCGCGGTGGTGGCCCATGCATAACCTGTTACTGTTCCTGTTAAAGTTCCTTATCTGGTGCTGCTCTGGGGACGACGATGGTAGCCCGGCGCGCACCGCCACAGTGCTGGTGTTCCTGGGCCTCTTCGCCGCCATCGGCGCTGCGATCTGGTTCTTTTGAGGCCTAAGATTATGCAATCAACCAAATTTTCCACACCTACTGACGCAGCACAAAACAAGCACGTATTTGAGTCAGTCAAAGAGCGCTGAGGTGAACCCAATGAGAGCGGCTGCGATTTGGTATATGTTCCTGGTTTTCATCCCGGTCCTGTTGTTCACGATGTATCACCTTATTCGATGGAACATGGCGGCCCTTCGCTGGCATTCACAACGGTCAAGCGCACATGGGCATGGTTTCCTTGGGAATTTTATCTTCAACAGCTTCTTTCGCCTGTTCTCGACCGTCCGGGCCATACGGCAGGATGACCCCCAAGCCGATCGCTATTTCCGCCGTTCAGGTCAATGGATGATCGCAGCAATGATTGTGCAGGCGCTTGGAGTTCTCTTCTTGCTCATTGCGTATCATCAGCAACAGTGAAGGCCGGGTGCGCCTACTCGAACGCCGCGCTCACGGCCAGGACCTCTCACCAAGACACCAAGTCACAAAGCCCGCCCGGATCAACTTCCAACTGACTCGTGAGACTTTGTGGACCCTTCGTGTCTCCGTGACTTTGTGAGAGATCTTCTTCCTCCCCCGCACTCTCCCGCCCGCTCACCGCTCACCGCTCCTTCTTCCGCCTGCGCTCGTTTTCATCTTCTCCCTCGTCTCGCGCGCCAAGGTCCTCGCCGGCGGCGCCGCTGGGCGTCGGTCGGGTGATCGAGGCGTCCGCCGGCGAGGTCGGGCGGTCGCCCCACGCGACGGGGGAAAGCCCGAGTTTGGCGCGCACTTCGTTGACCGTCAGGATGCCGAATTGCAAATGGTATTGATAAACATTCGAATCATCCCATTGCAATTGCGGCTCGGCCGCCGTCGGCGCCGGCCGGCCATACTTGTCGTGGAAGTAACGCACGGGGAGGGGGACACCCATCTGCAGGAGCTGGCGATCGACCCCGACCTCGCTCTCCAAGTCGAGCTCGGGCGACAGGTCGATCGTCCAGCGCGGGGCGGGAACATCTTCACCAAAATTCAGGTCCACCAGCGGCCGCACCAGCTGGCTGTTGACGACGTCCATCAGCAGCCAGGCGTCGGCGCGCAGGTAGTCGCGGCGCACGCCATCGTGAACGCGCGCCAGCGCCAGCGAACCGCTGCGCTCGCCCTCGCCCGAGGTCAGCGTCTGGCCGAGCACCCCGCGCGCCATCTCGTCGTTGCACCACTGCGCCAGCGCCCGGTAGGTATCCCCCGAGCCCGAGCGCCCGGCCTCGAGCAGCTCCAGCGTGATCCCCTCGGGCAGCGTCACCCCGGCGTCGGTCTGGATCGACTCGATCACCTCGAGCAGCCGGTCGCGCTCGCGTTCGTTGAGCCCGCCGCGGTGGCGCGCGATGATCGTCGGGCTGCCGAACTTCTCGTTATAGATCAACCAGAACTTGATATTGTGTTTCTTGAACCACCAATACCAATAGACTTTTTCGCACAACCCCTTGCCATAGGGCCGCTCGTCGTCGGCGCCGTGAAGTGCGATGACGAACTTGCGCGGCGGCAGCGGCCGGCCCGGCCCCGTCGGGTCATCCGCCAGCCGCCAGGCCCCGCCCGCCCCGCGCACAAAGCGCCCCGCCGCCCGCGGCTTGAGCGCGCGCGGCACGATCCGGCCCGCCGCGTCGAAGCCCCAGATGATCTCGGCCACCGCCAGCCCCTTGGCCAGCGCGTCGAGCAGGTGCAGCAGCGCCCCGTTCCAGCCGGCAATCCCCCACAGTGCGCGCTCGACCCACTGCGCCGTCACCTGCGCGCCCGCCCCCGTCTCGGCCGCCTCGACCTTGCGCGCCCGCGCCAGCACGCCCAGCTTGCGCGTCTGCAGGAGGCTCGCCAGGTGCGCGTCCTTATCCTCCATCTCCTCGAACAGCGTGTAGGCGCTGGCATGGCCGGCGAAGCCCTCGCTGCGCGTGATGTGCTCGGCCAGTCGGCGTTCACCGGCCAGGCCGGCAAACCCTCGCGACGCCGGCGCCGCAAACTCGCTCAGTACCGGATGCAGGTTGCGTGGCATAGGGCTCTCCCCTGCGCGCAGCGCCCGTTTTCCGGGTCGCCGCGCGAGAATCTTTGACGTCCGAATGTGGCTGAAAACTTCAGTCTCGGCCGGGGCCTCTGCTCCCCTCTCGCCGATCACGCGAGGACTATAATCCGGAACATCGAAAATAGTCGATTCCCGCACCGCCCCTTATCGACCCTTCGCGCCCCAACTTCTGAAGTCATGCGCGCTTTTCCCAAGCGACCAAATATGGATAGCTCGTGCCGGGGAGGGTCGGTCGGCTACTCAGCTGTTCACCAGTCAAAGATTGACTTTGGCCGCGCATGACCTAAAATCTTTAAAAGGAAAATCGAGTTCCAGCAGCCGCCGCGGCTGACCATCGGCCGGACCGGCGTCACGTTCAGTGCGAGATCAACCCCTCAGCCCATGAAAATCCATGAGTTTCAAGCCAAAGAGATCCTGCGCGGCCACGGCCTGCCGTTGCCCGCCGGCCAGGTGGCCGAATCGGTCGATCAGGCGGTCGCCGCCGCCGAGGCCCTCGGCGTCTGGCCCGTCGTCGTCAAGGCCCAGGTCCACGTCGGCGGCCGCGGCAAGGCCGGCGGCGTCAAGCTGGCGCGCAATCTCGAGGAGCTGCGCCGCCACGCCGGCTCGATCCTGGGGATGAACATCAAGGGCATCACCGTCAAGCGCGTGCTGGTGGAGCAGGGCATCGACATCGCCGGCGAGATCTACGTCAGCATCGTCGTCGATCGCGGCTGCAAGTGCCCCATGCTGATGGTCTCGGCCTCGGGCGGGGTCGACATCGAGGAGATCGCCGCCACCGCCCCCGAGCGCATCCTCAAAATCCAGCTCCGCCCCGAGCTCGGCCTGCGCGACTTCCAGGTCCGTCAGGCGGTCTACTTCCTCGGCCTGCCGCGCGAGGCGCAGCCCCAGATGACCCGTGTGCTGCGCGCCCTCGAACGCGTGATCCTGGACCATGACGCGGCGATGGTCGAGATCAACCCGCTGGTGCTGACCAGCCGCAACGAGATCATCTGCGCCGACGCCAAGATCACCTTCGATGACAATGCGCTTGTGCTCCACCCCGAAATCGCCGCCCTGCGCGACGAGAACGAGGAGGAACCGCTCGAGGGCGAGGCCCGCCGCCACAACATCTCCTACGTCAAGCTCGACGGCCGCATCGGCTGCCTGGTCAACGGCGCCGGCCTGGCGATGGGCACGATGGACATGGTCAAGCACTTCGGCGGCGAGCCGGCCAACTTCCTCGACGTCGGCGGCGGGGCCAACCCCGACCGCATCGCCGAGGCGCTGCGCATCGTCACCGCCGACCCCTCGGTCAATACGATCCTGTTCAACATCTTCGGCGGCATCGTGCGCTGCGATCGCGTCGCCGAGGGTGTCCTGCAGGCCCGCGAACGCGCCGCCGTCACCCAGCCGATCGTCATGCGGCTGGTCGGCACCAACGAGGAGCGGGCGCGCGAGCTGCTTGCCGGCACCGACCTGATCATGCTGCCGACGATGGCCGAGGCCGCCCAGCGCGCCGTCGAGCTGAGCCGCCGCGCCGACTGAAGTCTCAACCGGACCCTTTGCATGCGGATCACGAACATCACACCCGAAAGCGCAGTATTCCAACCATGAGCATTTTGCTCGACGCCAATACCAGGATCCTCGTCCAGGGGATGACCGGCAATGAGGGCCGCTTTCACGCCGCTCAGATGATCGACTACGGCACCCAGGTGGTCGGCGGGGTCACCCCCGGCCGCGGCGGCCAGACCGCACTGGACCGGCCGATCTTCAACACCGTCCGCGAAGCGGTGGCCGAGACCGGCGCCGAGGCTTCGATCATCTTTGTGCCCGCGACCCATGCCGCCGATGCCGCCCTCGAGTCGATCGAGGCCGGCCTGCGCCTGGTCATCATCATCACCGAGGGCATACCGACCCTGCAGATGATGGACGTCTATTGGGAGGCGCGCCGCCGTGGCACCCGCCTGATCGGCCCCAACTGCCCCGGCATCATCACCCCCGGCGAGGCCAAGGCCGGCATCATGCCCGCGCACATCCACAAGCCCGGCAAGGTCGGCCTTATCTCGCGCTCGGGCACGCTGACATATGAATTCGTCAACGAGCTGACGCGCGGCAACTACGGCCAGTCCACCTGCATCGGCATCGGCGGCGACCCGATCATCGGCACGGGCTTCATCGAGGCATTCGAGCTGTTCAACGCCGACGAAAAAACCGAAGCCGTCGTCATGATCGGCGAGATCGGCGGCACCGACGAGGAAGCAGCCGCGGCCTGGGTCAAGGCCCACATGGACAAGCCGGTGGTGGGCTTCATCGCCGGCCGCACCGCCCCCCCCGGCAAGCGCATGGGCCACGCCGGCGCGATCATCTCGGGGGGTCAGGGCACGGCTGCTGAAAAAATCGTCGCGCTCGAAACCGCCGGCATTCCCGTCTGCGAACGGCCCGATCAGGTCTGCGAACTGCTGCGGGTGGCCGGCCTCAAGCCGCTCGGCGAGGGCGGCGTTCAGCCACGCGTGGCCAAGTAGGCATCGAGCGCCTCGCGCCACGGGCGCAGCGGGGCGCCGGCGAGCGCCGCATAGCGGCCCTGCGCCAGGCGCGAGTTCTTCGGCCGCGGCGCCGGGCGCGGAAAGTCCTCGCTCGCGCACGGCTCCACGCGCGCCGGCAGTCCGAGCCGCTCCACGACGTGGCGCGCAACCTCGAACCACGAGCAATATTCCGAATTGACGACATGATAGATGCCCGTCGCGCCGCGCTCGGCCAGAAGCTCAAGCCCGCCGGCCAGGTCACGCGTCCAGGTCGGCGCCCCGATCTGATCGTCCACCACGCGCAACAGCTCGCGCTCGGCGGCCAGCCCGGCCATCGTATCCACGAAATTCTTACCCCCCGCGCCGTAGAGCCACTGCGTGCGCACGATCGTCAGCCGCCCCCCCGCCGCCCGCGCCAGCCGCTCGCCCTCCAGCTTGCTGCGGCCGTAGACCGAGCGCGGGGCGAAGGCCGCCTCGGGCGCATCCTCCTCCCAGGGCTCCTCCCCCTCGCCGCCAAAGACGTAATCGGTGCTGATCGTGATGAGGTGGATGTCGCGGCGGGCGGCGGCGCGCGCCAGTTGCCCGACCGCCTCCGCGTTGAGCGCCCGCGCGGCCTCCGGCTCGCTCTCGGCCTGGTCGACGGCCGTATAGGCGGCGCAGTTGATCACGCAGCGCGGCGCCAGCTCCGCCAGCGTCCGCTCGACCTGTGCGGGATCGGTCAAGTCGCACTCGGCGTGGCCGACACCGATCCCCCGCGCGCCGAGCCGCGCCAGCAACTCGCCGCCGAGCATCCCGCCGCTCCCGATCACCAGGATCGGCGCCGGGGTCATCGCCCGCCGCCCAGCTTGGGCGCGTAGTTCTTCTCGAAGTATTCCATATAGGCCCCCGACATGACGCGCCGCCACCAGGGCTGGTTCGCCAGATACCACTCGACCGTCCGCTCAATCCCCGTGCGGAAGTCGATCGCCGGCGCCCACCCCAGCTCGCGCTTCATCTTCGCCGCGTCGATCGCATAGCGGCGGTCGTGGCCGGGGCGGTCCTTCACGTAGCGGATCAAGCTCTCGGGCCGGCCCATCAGCTCCAGGATCAGCCGGACGATATCAATGTTGGTCCACTCGTTATCCGAGCCGATGTTATAGACCTCGCCGGCCCGGCCGCGCTCGGTGACCGCCAGCACGGCCCGGCAATGGTCCTCGACGTGAATCCAGTCGCGCACGTTGCGGCCGTCGCCATAAACCGGCAACTCCTCGCCCGCCAGCGCCTTGACGATCATCAGCGGGATCAGCTTCTCGGGGAACTGCCAGGGCCCATAATTATTCGAACAGCGCGTGACCAGCGCCGGATAGCCATGGGTGTGAAACCACGCCCGGCAGAGCAGGTCCCCGCCCGCCTTGGCCGCCGAGTAGGGGCTGTTGGGCGCCAGCGGCGTCTCCTCGCTGAAGCGCCCCTCCGCGCCCAGCGAGCCGTAAACCTCGTCGGTGGAAACCTGCACAAAACGCGCCACGCCCGCCGCCAGCGCCGCCGACAGCAGCGTCTGAACGCCCTGCACGTTGGTGCTGACAAACTCGCTGGCCGAGAGGATCGAGCGATCCACGTGCGACTCGGCCGCGAAATTGACGATCGTGTCGATCTGGTGCTCCGCCAGCAGGCTCGCCACCAGCTCGCCGTCGCGAATGTCGCCCTTGACGAAACGATACCCCTCGAGCGGCTCCAGGTCGGCGATGCTTTCCAGGTTGCCGGCATAGGTCAGCGCATCCAGGTTGACGATCCGCGCCCCCGGCCGTTCGGCCAGCACCAGCCGGATGAAATTGGAGCCGATAAACCCCGCGCCCCCGGTCACCAGCATCGATTGCGCCGTGTGTTGTGTCATTGTGCCACCGCCTTGCCGCTCATGGACTTTGCCCGCAGCCGCGCCATGCAGTCCGCGAAGCTGCCGCTGGCCCGGTCACGTTCCGAGAGGATCGGATCGGCCACCGGCCAGTCGATCCCCACCTGCGGGTCGTCCCAGCGGAAACCGTCCTCGAGCGCCGGCTGATAGATATCGCTGCACTTGTAGATCACTTCGGCCTGCTCCTCGCCCAGCACGCAGTAGCCGTGGGCGAAGCCGACCGGCACGAACAGCATCCGGCAGGCTTGGGCGTCCAGCTCGAGCCCGAACCAGCGGCCCAGCGTCGGCGAGTCGGGGCGGATGTCCACGGCGACGTCCCAGATGCGGCCGCGCACGCAGCGCACCAGCTTGGCCTGTCCCGGATCGTGCTGGAAGTGCATACCGCGTGTCGTGCGCGCCACCGACAGCACATGGTTGTCCTGGCGCCACTCCAGCGAAATCCCCAGCTCGCTGAAGAGACGCTGGTTATAGCTTTCGAAGAAAAATCCCCGCTCGTCGCGGAACACGCGCGGCGTCAGGATCAGCAGGCCCTCCAGCGGCGCCTTGGTCGCTTCCATCGGTAAGACTGGCTCCCATCAGCGATTCGATGCGCGACAGCCCCGCCGCGCCCATCCAGCCATATTCACCGAATTGAATACCAAGGTCAATGATCAGCGCGCCCGTTGGACTTCGATCCTTCATGTTTTGGTCGCAAAGACGCTGAGGAATGGCCTGCGGCCTTTGCGACGAAAATGAAGAATCAAAGCCGCTGGCGGCCCCCAATAAAAAAAACGGGCGGCCCAGCGGACCGCCCGTCAAGTCATCTTGACCCTTGATGCCCAAGCCCCTACGGCTTAGTGCATCTGGAAGAACTCAGCACGCCGATTGCGTGCCCAGGCCTCTTCGTTGCTGCCCAACACGGCCGGCTCTTCCTCACCCTTGCTGCTGATCGCAATCCGCTCGGCCGGAATGCCATTGCCGACAAAGTAGTCGCGCAACGAGGCCGCGCGGCGCATGCCCAGGTTGAAGTTGTACTCGGTCGAGCCGCGTTCGTCGGTGTGGCCGGTGATGTAGACGTTGATCGCCGGGTTGGCGCGCAGGAACTCGACGTTCTGCTGGGCGTTCGAGATCTGGTCGGGCCGGATGTTGTCGCGGTCATAGTCAAAGTAGATGACGCGCATCTGGGGCAGCGGCGTCAGGTCGCCAGGGCGCGGGCCCGCCGTCGGCGCGTCGGTCGGCAGGGCCTCCGGCTGCTGGGTGGGGGTCATTTCAGTGGTCGGCGGGATCGGTTCGGCGACTTCCTCGCCGCCCTTGCGGAACCACTGGCAACCGGTCGTGCCGAGCATGGCGACAACCAGCAGCGAAAACAGGGCAACCTGAAGACCACGAAGGATCTGGAAGCGATTGGTGCGATTCATCTTTCACCTACTCCGGGCGTGTTGGGACTGATGTTGGGCATGTCCTGGGGGAACGGGTAGGTTTCCCGCGGCTGCCTACACATTCCATAGCAATAATTAGAACCTACCACTTTTGCAAGTGGAATCGGAACTATTTCGACTTTTTATTCATATCCCCCACCGATACCGCCCGAGCACAGCTCCGCCCAGCCCGCCAAATCCTTTTGGATCAATCACCCGCACAAAACTCAAGCATTCGAGCCGATCAGGCCGCCACGGTCGCCGCCGGCCTGGATCCCGCGCAGCGCCCGCCGAAAGGCCGCCTCATCCTCCACCGTGTGCAGCGCCGTCTCCAGCGAAACCACCTTCGTCTTGACCAGGTGCACCAGGTGCGTGTCGAAGGTCTGCATCCCATCCATCCCGCTGCGCAGCACCTGCTGCATGTCGGGCACCCGCCGCTCGTGGATCAGCTTCTGGATCACCGGGTTGTTGAACATGATCTCGCAGACCGGCACCCGGCCCTTGCCGTCGAAGGTCCGCACCAGCCGCTGGCTGATGACCGCCTTCAGGTTCTGCGCCAGCTGGTCGTAGATCAGCTCCTGTTCCTCGTGCGAATAGAAGTGGGTGATGCGCGTGATCGTCTGGCGCGCGTCGTTGGTGTGCAGCGTCGAGATCACCAGGTGGCCCGTCTCCACGCACTGCATCGCGATTTCGATCGTCTCGCGGTCGCGCAGCTCGCCGATCATGATGATGTCGGGATCCTGGCGCAGGGCGTGGCGCAGCGCGCACTTGAAGTCGATCACGTCGTGGTTGACCTCGACCTGATCCACGATGCACTTGTTGTCCTTGAACACATACTCGATCGGGTCCTCGATCGTGATGATGTGCTCGCGGCGGGTGTCGTTGATCAGGTGCACCAGCGCCGCCAGCGTCGTGGACTTGCCGCTGCCCGTGATCCCGGTCACCAGCACCAGCCCGCGCCGCAGCTCGGCGATGTTGGTCAGCGAGGGCGGCATGTTGATGTCTTCGAGCGTAACCTTCTTGGAGTTGATCCGCCGGATCGCCAGCGACTTGCTGCCGCGCTGGTGATAGCAATTGATGCGGAAGCGGTTGATCTCGTCATAGCCCCAGCTGTAGTCCACCGTCCCGTCGCGCTCGAGCATCTCCAGGCAGCGCGGCGGCATCATCAGCCGGTTGGCCTCCTCGGTATCCTCCCGAGTCAGCGGCGGGTGCTCGATCGGATGCAGGTGGCCGTTGAGCCGAATCATCGGCGCCCCCCCCACCTTCAGGTGCAGGTCCGAGGCGCTCACGCGCACGATCCCCTCGAGCAGCTTCACGACATTAATCGGCATCTCCCGTTCCCTCGTTCCATCGAAATCAAACCTCGGGGGCCCGGCGCGCGTGCAGGCGCACCCCCCTTGCCGGCCGTCCTACAAACTAAAGCCGACGCGACCTGAATGTCCAGCCTTGCTTCTGCCCTGCCTTTCTAATCTATGGCAGAGCCAATTCGCGCCGTCGCTGGAGATGCTCCAGCGATGGCTTTCCTGCTGTCGGCGTGTTCAATTTCCGACCATCATACGGCTCAAGCCACCGCCGTAACACATGGTCGTTCGCGACTCTATCCCAATCAATGTGTACTGTGTAATCATCCTCTATTAGTAAATATCCTTTTTCGAATGCGCGGTCCATAAGCAGCGACAGGCAGATTCCATTTGAGGGGTCAAGTCGAATGGTCTGATCTTTGCTCCACGGAACAATGTGCGACGCGATAAGGAACTCCCTCGTTGTGATCCCCGTAACTGCGCACTGATACCCGTAGTTTGATTTGACTGTATCCGCGAATGCTTTCTGCGCACTGCCTCGGGTTTTGACGGTAGCGATCGAATCGGGAACGTCGAAGCTGCGACTTTCAATTTTAGTTCGGAACGCATCGACCTCAGAGGCATCAGCTTTAATCGTCTCGGCCGCCGCGTCGCCTTCCGGGATCAGCGGAAAACGATTGTCAATCATTGCTAAAAGTTCGTTCGTATTCTCCACAAGTCGCTCAGTGAGCGGTGTTGGCTGCTCCCACGCATCGTGATTTCGAGTCGGGTCGAAGAAAAGTCCATGGCCTGGGTCCTGAAGGTAACTCGCAAGCTCACGGCCAATTTCCGCGTCGAGGGAGTCAACCACTGCCTGAGGATCTGGAGATGTAAGGAGCAGAGACAGAGCAGAGTTAATCCTTGCGGAAGGTAGAACACCCCCACTGACCAGAATTGAAGACCAACTGGTATGCCTTCGCAGAGAGGTCTTAGCGGCGAGATCTTGAATCACCCGTGGCGCTTTATGAAGATCGGCCCACTCATATTTCCCACTTGGCTCCTTAAGATAGGCACGCAGATGCAGTTTGTTGGTTTCTGCACGTAGCTTGATTGCGATCAGATACGGCTGACCTGCGCCCCGGCTTGTAAGCAGCTCAAACTCGCGCTCAGCAAAAGCAGAATCTTGGTGAGAAGGGTCTCCGGGAATCGTCTCGGGAGTGGCCTCGCTCGGCTCAGGAAACATCTTCCACGCCTGCGGAGCACCGAGACGGGTCTCCCATTTGAGGTGCCAACGGTCTGAAGAGAAATCAAAGGCACCGGGAGTCGTTCCTCGCGGCCACTGATACGAGAGTTCGGTCCTATCCCCACTGAGGGTTGCTGGGAACAGGCGGTGGAGGACTTCTAAGAACTCGGCTTTTCGTGAAAGCTGTATGTAATCCTTCGTGTACCGATCATTCTCGTCGTTCCTTTCTAGGCGCCCATACGTGGCTCGATGCGCAGACGCTCCATAGAAGATTACAAGCACCCACTCAACCGGTTGCGGAGCCATTTAAATCCTCCCAATAATGATTGCTTCAGGGGAGCGATGCGCTTCCACTTCACGCCGACTTTGCGCTGCGAGGGAGCGATGGGTTGTAAACCCAATTATCTCGGCATTTGGAAAAAGAGCGCGAACTGATTCCATATCACGATTAGACATCACCCAACGCACACCTCGGCTTGACAGCCTGGCGCAGATGTCGGCCAAATCCATGAGGTCGCGGTACTCAAATGTTTTTGCCGTATACTTATTAAACTTGGCCGTGGGCTCTTTCTCCACACCTGGGCGTGTGAATATTGGTAGGTATGGGGGATCCAGGTATACGAAGTCGCCCTCGGCGGGGCCTTCAAGGACATCACGGAAATCAGCGGCTACAATGTCCGCCCGTGATAAGACATCTTTTATTGCCCTCATGTTGGCTTCATCGATTCCTTTGAAGCGGCGGTTCCCCCAAGGCACATTCATGGCACCTGTTTTAGAATTCTCCCGCCACAGATGGTTCCAAGAGACGCCGTTCAGATAGAGGAAGCGAGCGGCCTTTTCAACGAGCGAACTTGGTGAAGCCATGCGTACCTGGTAGTACAGCTCCTTCGAGTCCATTGATAAATAGTGGTCAAACAGCGGGCGCAGCTCGCTTGGATGATCTCGCATCGCAACCCAAGCGGCGACTAAGTGTTCATTTAGATCGGCCAAATATGAACGGCCGGAGACGCGGTCGGCACAAGCTAGAAAAACAGCACCCCCACCGAGAAATGGCTCGTAGTAGTTATGGATGTTTCTAGGCACATGCGGCAGGATGCGCGGAAGCAGTTTCGACTTGCCGCCAGCCCACCTTATGAAGGGCTTGATAGGTGTCGAAACTGCCGCAACGTCAGCGTACTGAGTCATATCTGGTGGTTGTCACGGTGGACAGACACCCCGACAAGCTCCCTTTTGATTGCCAACGCCGCCAGATGCCGCTTGATATTCTGGAGGCGGTACGGACCCCTTAACTTTCCGAACCGCGGCGATACATGGACGCATTCAAACCGGCCGCCGCCTTTCCAAGAAGTCGCCTCAGTGACCCCGCCGGGATCTGCTCCTTCAATCACAAGTTGAAGCCGTGGAAACAAGAAGTCTAAAACCGTCTGAGCATTGCGTTCGGCTATGATCCACCGGCGGCGCATCTTGTGGGCAACCGCAGCAGTCGTCCCACTGCCGCCAAAGATGTCTAGTACCAATTCTCCCGGGTTAGTGGCGATATGAATAATGCGCTCTAGCAGCGCCTCGGGCTTGGGTGTGTCGAAAACTTCCCGGTCCGGGAACAGCGCCATTAGGTGCCGTTTCGCATCGTCGTTCGTGCCAGTGTCCGTCGATCCCCAGACTGTGAATGGCACGAGTCCACGCACTTGGTGGGCGAAAAGTTTGAGGCGAGGTGAACCATCTCCGCCCTTCGGGAACCAGATACGTCCGTCGGTGATCAAGTCCTGAAAGGTCGGTTCTGTCGCGTACCAAGACCGGCCTCGCGGCGGGCGCAAAACCTGCCCAGTCGGTGTTTTTATGTCGTATTGCTGAGCTTTCCGATAGCCTGGCGCAGTGAACGGGGCATCCGTCCATGGTCCACGAGGGTCGTTGTCCTTGTTGAGAAAGAGCGCGTTGTCTCTTACGAGCAGGTTTCTTGATGTCTTCCACCTAATCGGACCACTTGGCGCGTATACAAGTATGGTGTCATGGTTTGTAGAAAAAGCTGCTCGTGAATCACGTGTGGTTTTTTTCTGCCAAATGACAGAAGCGACGAATGCGTCCTCGCCAAAAACTTCATCCATGACAGCACGAGCGCGATGTACTTCAGCGTCATCCAAATGAACCCAAACGCTTGCGTCCTCCGCGAGAAGTTCCCGAATCGCCAGCAAGCGGTCACGTATCATGCTCAACCACATCGCCCGTTCCATCGTGTCGCGGTACTGTCGGAAGTTCACCTGAGTGTTGAAAGGCGGGTCGATGTATACAAGTCGGATCCCTCCCCCCACCAATATTTCCTTTTTCAGCGCCTCGAGAACGTCCATCCCATCGCCGATCGCCAGAACGTTGCTTCCGGGGTTTAAAGGTTGGCTCGTCAGCAACTCAGGGGCAAGTGAGTCTTCAAGTCGGTAGTCAGTCGGTTGCACCCACTCGTAACCATCCTCCCCCGAGGCACGCAGCGACAAGTCTTTGTTCGGCCAGACGAGCTGAATTTCAGACATACGAACCTCTCCTCTCTGGAGTATGCCGCAACGTACCGCCCCTTCGAAGGCTGTTGAGGCAATGATAGGGATTTCAAACAAAATGTCCAGTCCGAAGGGTGTATTCCGAGGTCGATTGGCATCATTGATCCCCCAAGCAAAAATAGCGCCGCCGCAAGCCTTGCGCTCTCCGCTCGTTGAGATCCTCAAGCACGTATTTGATAATGACTCATTACACGCCACGCGCGCCCCTTCGCCCGATCCAATTGAGAAAGCTGATTTTCCACAACCGCCTTGAGAATCCCCACGGCGGCTGGTAAGATCGCGTGTTTTCTGACTGGGTCGGCGGCGCCTCGGGGGGAGCCGCACCGGCAACGGCAAGCAATCTGAAAGGTGGACCATCATGAGCAATCCATTATTTGACCTGAGCGGCAAGAACGCCCTCGTGACCGGCTCGGGCCGCGGGCTGGGCCTGGCGATCGGCACCGGGCTGGCCGAGGCCGGCGCGCGCCTGATCATCAGCGACATCAACGAGCAGCTGGCCGAGGCCAGCGCGGCGGCGCTGCGCGAGCGCGGGCTCAAGGCCGTCACCTGCAACTTCGACGTCACCCAGGACGAGGCCGTCGCCGCCGCCATGGCAAAGATCGAGGCCGAGATCGGCCCGCTCGACATCCTCGTCAACAACGCCGGCATCAACCTGCGCGGCCCGCTCGAAAGCCAGGAGACCGACGCCTGGATGAAGGTCATGGAGCTCAACGTCAACTCGGTCTGGCGCGTGGCCAAATACGGCGTCCGCGGCATGATCGAGCGCCGGCGCGGCAAGATCATCAACATCGCCAGCCTGACCACCTTCGGCGCCCGCCCCGGCATCGGCGCCTACAACACCAGCAAGACCGCCGTCGCCGGCCTGACCCGCTCGATGGCCGTGGACTGGACCCAGCACAACATCCAAGCCAACGCGATCGGGCCGGGCTACTTCATCACCGAGATGACCCAGGTGCTGGCCGACGACCCCAACTTCGATTCTTGGGTCAAGCTGCGGACCCCCGCCAAGCGCTGGGGCCGCCCCGAGGAGCTGGTCGGCGCGGCGGTCTTCCTCGCCTCCCCCGCCTCCGATTTCGTCAGCGGCCAGGTCGTCTACGTCGACGGCGGCTGGACGGCAAACCTGTAAGGACCAGAAAATCAGCAGAGCCCCGCACCAAAACACCAAGCCACCAGGACTCATGCGGTCCCGGTGGCTTGGTCGCTTGTAAGGGGGTTTTTTATTTCTTGTTCCGGGCCAGCCGCCGTCGGGCCTCGACGGCGAGCTGGTCCGCCCGCGTGTTGCCGGGGTTGGCGGCATGGCCGCGCACCCAGTGCCAGTGCACCTGGTGGGGCTTGACGGCGGCGAGCAGTTCCAGCCACAGGTCCTGATTGAGGACCGGCTGGCGCGCCGCCGTGCGCCAGTTGTTGCGCTGCCACTTTTCGAGCCAGCCGGCGGTGAAGGCATTCTTGAGGTATTCCGAATCGGTCGTGATGTGGACGATGCAGGGGCGGTTGAGCGCGCGCAGCGCCTCGATCGCCGCCCGCAGCTCCATCCGGTTGTTGGTCGATTTCAGCTCGGCACCGCTCAGCTCGCGCATGGCCTTGCCCCGCGTCGAGATCAGGACCACCCCCCAGCCGCCGATCCCGGGGTTGGGCGAGCAGGCCCCGTCGCAAAACACCAGCACCTCGTCGAGCGCCTCGGCGGCGACCGGCTCCTCCGCGATCATGCTTTCCTTGCTGTCCACATCCACATCCTTTGTCGCGTGCTGGCGCCGCGCGGCGCCCCAGTCGTTGTCTCCCATATCTTATGACCTGCCGCGCCGCGATTCAATCCCGACTCGCGGCGCGATTTCCTGTGGACAACACCGGCCGCACACGACATAACAGGGGGGTGTGCAAATTCGGGTCGGGAGGGTGAGACCATGGGCAAGTCGCTCACAGTCGGGCTGATCGGGTTCGGCAACATCGGCGCGGGCGTCATCCGCACGCTGGACGCCAATCGGGCCCTGATCGGCGGGCGCCTGCCGCGCCCGATCCGCGTCAAGACCATCGCCGACAAGGACACCACCACCCGCCGCGAGGCCCCCTACACCCCCGAGCAGCTGACCGGCGACGTCGAGCGCATCTTTGGCGACCCGGAAATCGACGTGGTCATTGAGCTGGTCGGCGGGATCGAGCCCGCCCGCACCTTCGTCGAGCGCGCCCTGGCCGCCGGCAAGCATGTCGTCACCGCCAACAAGGCGCTGCTGGCGCTGCACGGCCCCGAGCTGCTGGCGCTGGCGCGCCGCCAGGGAGTCGGCCTGCTGTTCGAGGCTGCCGTCGGCGGCGGCATCCCGATCATCCGCGTGCTCGAGCAGGGCCTCTCGGCCAACTGCCTGACCGCCGTCATGGGGATCGTCAACGGCACCTGCAACTACATCCTGACCCGGATGGCCGCCGACAACCTGACCTTCGAGGCCGCCCTCGGCGAGGCCCAGCAGCTCGGCTACGCCGAGCCCGACCCCACCTACGACATCGAGGGCTACGACACCGCCCACAAGACCGCCATCCTCTCCTCGCTCGCCTTCGGCATGGACATCCGCTTCGACAACGTCTATGTCGAGGGCATCACCCGCATCCAGCCCACCGACATCCGCTATGCCCGCGAGCTGGGCTATGCGATCAAGCTGCTGGGCATCGCCAAGCGCCCCGCCGCCGACGGCGGCGTCGAGGTCCGCGTCCACCCGACGCTGGTGCCGCTGGACTCGCCGCTGGCCCAGGTCGATGGCGTCTTCAACGCCGTCCGCGTCGATGGCACCCCCATCGGGCGCACGTTCTACATCGGCCGCGGCGCCGGCGCCGACGCCACCAGCTCGGCCGTCATCAGCGACCTGATGGCGCTGGCTGCCGACGAGGCCGGCTTCAATCCTTGGCGCGACGCCCGCCTGCCGGTCGAGGTCGGCCAGCGTCAGCTCAAGCCGATGTCTGAGCTGCGCACCCATTACTACATCCGCTTCACCGTCGCCGACCGCCCCGGCGCGATGGCGACGATCGGCCGGGCGCTCGCCGAGGAGGAAGTCTCGATCGAGTCGATGATCCAGCACCGCCACCCCGAGGGCAGCGCCTTCCCGGCGACGATCTCGATCGTGACTCACGAGGCGCGCGAAGCCGCCGTCCAGCAGGCGATCGCCCGCATCGAAGGCGACCCCATCAGCGCCGACCGCGCCTTCATCCTGCGCGTCGAGGAGTAGGGGTGGTCAACCCGCATTCCTTTTCCGCTCTGCACCCGCCCCTCCTTTGGGGGTAGAATGGCTGGCGGCCACGCCGCGCCATCCCCACCGGGTGTCATGCCTCGAAATGACCGCGCTCGCCCCAGCCACCCCTTACGCCTGTGCCGGCGGTTGCGATCCTCTCGCGCCCGACGATCCCGCCGAGGCGGCGGCCGCGGCGCGGGCATGGTGGCGCATCGGCGCCGGCACGGTCCTCGCCGCCAACGCCATGACCCTCTCGCTGGCGATCAACGTCAGCGAGGCGGGCCCGGCGGCGCGGCTCTGGGTGCATCTGGGCCTGCTGGCGATGACCCTGGCGGCGCTGGCGCTGCTGGGCGGCCCGCTGGCGAGAGAGGCCTGGGCGGCGGCCCGCGCCCGCCGGCTCACCATCGAGGCGCTCTTCCTGGCCGGCCTCGGCGGCGCGCTGGCCGCCTCGCTCATCGACATGGCCACCGGCGTCGGCGCCGTCTATTTCGAGACCGTCATCATCCTGCTGGTGGTCTACGCGTTGGGGCGCCAGGCCGGCCAATCCAGCCGCCGCCGGGCGCTGCGCGCGCTGACCAGCCGCGCCGACGCCCCCGCCGAATGCACCGTCCTCGAAAACGGCGCCGCCCGCGCGCTTCCCGTCGGCCTGGTGCGGCCGGGGATGGTCGTGCGCGTGGAGCCCGGCCGCCCCGTGCCGGTCGATGGCATCATCGAGCAGGGGCGGGCCTTCATCCAGGAGTCGCACTGGACCGGCGAGTTCTTCGCCGCCGCCCGCGGACCCGGCGATCGCCTCCATGCCGGCTCGCACGTGCTCGACGCGCTGCTGCTGGTGCGCGCCACCGCCCCCGGCGATGCCCGCCGCATCGACCGCCTCGCGCGCGCCATCGAACGCGCCCGCGCCCGCCCCTCGAGCCTCCAGACCGAGGCCGACCGGCTCGTGCGCTGGTTTCTGCCGATCGTCCTGCTGGTCGCCGGCGCGACCATGTTTGGCTGGACCTGGGCCGCCGGCTGGCACGTCGGGCTGTTCAATGCCATGGCCGTCCTGCTGATCGCCTGCCCCTGCGCGATGGGTTTCGCCACGCCGGTAGCGGTCTGGGCCGCCGTGGCGCGGCTGGCCGAGCAGGGCCTGGTGGCGCGCGGCGGCGACCTGGTCGAAAAACTCGCCACCATCGACACCGTCGTCTTCGACAAGACCGGCACCCTGACCCAACCGCGCGCCACGCTGGCCGACCTGGTGCTGGCTCCCGAGGTCGACCCCGAATCCCTGCGCCGGCTGGTCGCTGCCGTCGAGCGCGCGAGCGACCATCCCCTCGCCGCCGCTTTCACCGACCTGGCCACCGATGTCGCCGATGTCCGGCTGCTCGAGTTGCGGCCGCTGCCGGGGATCGGTATCGAGGCGCTGGCCGCGCTGGAGGCCGAGTCCACCCCCGCCCGGCTGTGCATCGGCTCGGAGGCCCTGCTCGACCCGCACCCCGACCGCTGGCAGCCCTTGCTCGCCCGGCTCGCCCCGCTCCCCGGCGCCCGCCGAATCCTGATCGAGCTCGATGGCCGCCCCGCCGCCGCGGCGCAGCTCGAGGAGCGCACGCTCGAGCTGGCGGGCGTCGTGATGAGCCGCCTCGCCGGCGATGGCCTGCGCGTGCTCGTCATGACCGGCGATGCCGCCGAGCGCGCCGGCCGGCTGGGGGTGGAATTCCACGCCGGCCTCACGCCCGAGGCCAAGCAGCGCCTGGTCGATGAGATGACCGCCGCCGGCCGCCGCGTGCTGTTCGTCGGCGACGGCATCAATGACGCCGCCGCGATGACGGCCGCCCACGGCAGCGTCGCGGTCGCCGGCGCGGCTCCGCTGGCCGCCGAGTGCGCCGACGCCGTGCTGGTCGAGGGCAGCGGGCTGGACTCGCTGCCCGACGCGCTCGCCATCGGCCGCCGAGCCGTCCGCACGATCCGGACCAACCTGCGGCTGGCGGCCGGCTATAACGCCACCGGCATGGCACTGGCCGCCGCCGGACTGCTGCACCCCGTCGCCGCCGCGCTGCTGATGACCCTCTCGAGCCTGGTGGTCACCTGGCGCTCGCTGCAGATGCTGGAGGATGAGCCAACCCCCGGCGACGCGCCCCACGAGCCCGTCCACGCGGCCCCCTGAGCACACAGCAACATGCCCCGAAGGCGCGCATCCGGCACCTTCTATCCTTCGTTTTCTTTTATCCTGCGAAGATTCGGCCGCCCCTTCAGGGCTCGGATGTTTGGGCTCCATGACAGGGGGTTCCCTGTGGTCACCCCGGCCGCCCCTTCGGGGCTGGGTTTTTGCCGGAAATGGGCAGGGAATCAACCCACGGCCGTCAATCCAAACCTCAGATCTAGTCCAAGCTTGATCCCTTTGCGCTTCCTCTGCGCCCTCCGCGCCTTTGCGGTTCAATTTGATTTGGTTGCGGCCGAAGGCTACGCCAGGTTCATTCGCTTTTCGCTCAGGCCTCCGGCACGCGTCCGCTGCGCGGCGGCGCTGCGTCGTGGCGCGCGTTGGTCGCCACTTCCACCCCATACAGCTTCGAGAACGCGATCGCGTGGCGCGCAAAGTCACCCGAGAACAGCGAGGGGTGGCGTCCCGGGTAGGTCGTCATCACGTCATCCACGTCGCGGATGCGCAGCAGCACGCGCGTGGCGCACCCGCCGGTGGGGGGAGTCGCCGGCGAATCCAGCACGTCACCCGTCCACGCATGCAGCTTCTTCTCGGCGCTCTGATACTTGAACAGCGTCGCCGGCTCGTCCTCGGGCCACTCGATATCCAGCGCGACGGTCTTGGGCAGCATGTGGGTGAACGGCCGCACCGAGAAGCCCGCATCCCTGCCGTTCGGCCCCTTCAGCCGCGTCGTGCAGGTGCAGTGCGAGCCAAAGTAAAGATTGCGCTCGTTGTCGTAGCCCGGGTTGTTGATGAAGCCGCCGCGCCCGAACAGCTCGGCCCCCAGCATCAGCGTCAAAATCGCATCCAGGTCGTTCTCGCAGCCGCACGGCACCAGCGCCCCGTTGTTGAGCGCGAAGCTCAGGCAGGGCTTGCGGTCTTCCAGCTCCAGGCAGCGGATCGTGATGGCGTCAGCCTGATAGCGCTCCATCAGCCGCCCGACGGCGACGTGCGCCCGCACCGCATCGACGAAGGCGTTCATCTCGACCTCGGTCACCTGGCGCGCGCGGGCGCGCACCGACCGGGCCACCCGCTCGATCTCGGCATCGGCCACGATCGAATCGAACAGGTCATTGTATTCCTCCGGCGCCGCCACTTCGATCGCCGTGCCCAGGAAAGCATCGCGACTCTGCTTGCCCGGCCCCACCCGCAGCAGGCGGCTCTGGCGCATCCGATTCATCGCATGCACCGCGCGCAGCCCGCGCTCGAGCGCGTTCCAGTTTTCGATCGAGTGGATGAAGTAGCAGTTGGCCGCCTGCCGCAACGCCTCATTGGGCAACTGGTGGCTGGAGCCGGTGACCTGATACATGATGACCGGCCCGTCATAGGCCTCGATGATCGGGATGATCTTCTCGGTCATCGTGTTGTAGAAGTTGACCAGCAGGAGGGCGTCGGGGCGGTTGGCCTGAATGTCGGCCTGGAAGGCCTCGGCCCCCACCGTGGTCGAAATATTGCCGGCGTCCATGTTGACCGCCACGTCCAGCCCGCCGGCGATCTGGTTGATCCGATCCATGAACTTGGCGTGCTGCGCTTCATACTGAAACTGATTTCCAGGATAGGTTGCCCATATCTTGCCTGAGTTGCCATACCGGTCGTCGGTCTTGCCGGCGTTGATCGTCTCGACAGTCGGATAGAAAAAGGCGCCACGGATGCGCGCGGGGGTCTTGGCCCGGCGCACGCCCATGAAGCTGTTGCCCGTGCCCATCGGACCGCCGCTGCCGCCCACCCCCAGGCGCGTGCATCCACTCACCGACAGCGCCGTCAGCGCCGCCGCCGTCGTGCCGATAAACTCCCGTCGCGAAAAACTGGACTTGCCCATGTTCATGTCCTCATCATCTGGAAGTGGCGCCCGCCGGGCGCAGACCTGTTGTGTCGATTCAGCTGCCTATCATGCGCTCCGCCCCCGCCCGCGTCAACATGATCCCTTATTCCCGCCGCTTCGCCTCATTATGAAAGATTTTCGCCCAGATGAATGATCGACATAACACCCGGCTCGGGGTCAGAATAAAGCCAAGCCTCGGCCGTCCCCGGCGGCCGCTCCCGGGCAACCTCCACGCCGGTGCGCCCCCGCGATGTTCTTCGATCAGGAACCCTCCGCCGACACCCCCGATCGCCCGCCGGCCAATGCGCCGCTGGCCGAGCGGATGCGGCCGCGCAACTTCGAGGAGTGGGTCGGCCAGTCCGACGCCGTCGGGCCCGGCTCGCCGCTGCGCGCCTCGATCGAAGCCGGCCGGCTCCACTCGATGGTGCTCTGGGGTCCACCCGGCTGCGGCAAGACCACGCTGGCGCGGCTGCTGGCCCGCCAGAGCGGGATCGCCTTTGAGCAACTGAGCGCGGTGGCCGCGGGCGTCAAGGAAGTGCGCGAGGTGATCGAGCGCGCCCGCCTGCGCCTGCGCGCCGCCTCCGGCGCCCACCCCAACTCCGGCCGCACCCTGCTTTTCATCGACGAGATCCATCGCTTCAACAAGGCCCAGCAGGATGGGCTGCTGCCCCACGTCGAGGACGGCACGATCCTCTTCGTCGGCGCGACCACCGAGAACCCCAGCTTCAGCGTCATCGCTCCGCTCCTCTCGCGCTGCCGGGTGCTGACCCTCGAGCGCCTCGGCGAGCAGGAACTGGCCATGCTCCTCGGCCGCGCGCTCACCGACCCCGAGCGCGGGCTGGGCGCGCTTGAGATCGAGCTGGAGCCGGGGCTGGTCGAAAAGATCGCCGGCGTCAGCGACGGCGATGCCCGCCGCGCGCTCAACCTGCTCGAGCATTGCGTCGAGCTCGCCCGCACCGGCGCCCTCGAGGGCACACGCGTCGAACGCGCCGGCGGCATCGCCTTGCGCCTGACCGCCGTCGCGCTGCGCCGCGTGCTCGAGCGCGACCACATGCTCTACGACAAGGGCGGCGAGGAGCACTTCAACCTCATCAGCGCCTTCCACAAGAGCATGCGCGCCAGCGACCCCGATGCCGCCCTCTATTGGCTCTTCCGGATGCTCGCCGCCGGCGAGGACCCGCTCTGGATCGCCCGCCGCCTCCTCTGCGTCGCCAGCGAGGACATCGGCCTGGCTGATCCGCAGGCGATGCCGATCGCCGTCGCCGCGCTGCAGTCGCTCCAATCGCTCGGCCTGCCCGAGGCCGAGCTGCCGCTGGCCGAGGCCACCATCTACATGGCCACCGCGCCCAAGTCCAACAGCGCCTATCGCGCCAAGGAGGCCGCCAAGGCCGCCGTGCGCGAGCATGGCCCGCTGGCGGTGCCGCTGCACCTGCGCAACGCCCCGACTGGTCTGATGAAACAACTCGGCTACGGCCGCGAATACCACTACGACCACGACGCCCCGGACCACTACTCAGGCCAGCCCTGCCTGCCCGAGCGGCTCGAGCAGGCGGGCGCCAGCTTCTATGAGCCCGGCGAATTCGGCTTTGAACGTGAAATCCGCAAGCGCCTGGACTGGTGGCGCAAGCTGCGCGAACAGAAACGCTAGCTGGGTACTTCGCGCTTTACGGCCCCGTGCGCGAGCCCTGCTGCTCAAGCATGCGCTGAATCTGAATATCCCCCAGCTCGCGCTCTTTTTCTTCCACCTGGCGGCGCAGGCGCGCGACCTCGCGGCGCAGCTCGGCCAGCTCCTGGGCGCTGCGTTCATATTCGGGCGAGGCCGTCACGGCGGCGGGCGCCACGGCGGACGGAACCGGCGCGGGGACGGGGGCAGCCGCGCCGCGCCCCGCCTGCTTCATCCACCACGCGCCCAGCACCCCAAGTAAAACGAAACCCACGCCCGCCATGAACAGCCGGGGGAAAATTGAGCGCCGTCTCCGTCGCGATGCCATCAGAAACAACCTTTATTCAGTCTTCAATCGTGCCGGCCCCGACCGCCTATTCGGTCAGGTAGAGCAACGGGTCGACCGGCTGGGCGTCTCGCCGAATCTGAAAGAACAGCCGGCTGCGCGAGCCGCTGCTGGGCCGGCCGACGCTGGCGATCTGGTCACCCGCCCGCACCGCCTGATCCTCGCGCACCAGCAGGTCTGAGTTATATCCATAGACGCTGGCGTAGCCATCACCATGGTCGATCAGCACCATCTTGCCATAGCCCGGGAAATCACGCGCCACCAACACCCGGCCCGGCCGCGCGGCCTGCACCGGCTGGCCCTCGGCGGCCGCGATCTCGATCCCGTGGCAGGCCTTGTTCCAACCTTCCTTGAACCGCGCCATGATCTCACCGCGCACGGGCCACTCAAACCCCGAGGGCGCGGAGTTGCTGCTGGGCGCCTGCGGGCGGGGACGCGGCGCCGGAGCCGTGGCCACCACCTCACGCGGGGTCGGTTGCGACCGCTGCCGCAAACGCGCCAGCAGGCTCTTGCGCGGCGGGTCGGGCTGGCGCTGCACCGTCTTGAGCGGGGCATCGGCCGGCTTATGGATCCACGGCGTGCGCGGGATCAGTTCAGGATGACCCTGCACCCGCTCCAGCGCCTCGCGCACCAGTTGAATATTATTGGAAGGAGGGATGTAAACCATCGTTTCGGCGGTCGGTATGTCACCCGGGGCGGCCTGGTTGAGCTTGGCCACCAACCCACCCTCGCGCTGGTAGCGCCGCCCGAGCTGCTCATAGCTCTCGCTGCCGTCGGAGCGGTGATACCAGCCGTTGCGGTAATCCAGCACGATTGGTTCGGCGGCCGGCGCCATTCGCGGCGGGGGTGGGGTCGTGGCGCAGCCGCCCAGCGCCAGGATCAGCGCCAGCGCGGCCAGCGACAGCCAAGGGCGCCTCGGCATGGCGGAATCATTGCGTTTATTTTGGTCCATAGCTCCTGGCCCTGCGGCGCGAACGGGTACGGGATCAGTAGCGGCGCATCCATTCATCCGCCCTCGATCGCATGGGCCAAAAATAAACCATCTAGCCGTGCCATGTGAAGCCTTTTCGTTCGGCCCCACACTCAGCATTGAATCATTGAATGGACTCAGCAATCAGCCGCGCCGGCGGCGCGAGCTCTTGCGGGGCCCACCCGAACTGGCCGGCCGCGCAGGCGCCGCCGCTCCCGTCGGGAGAGCCGGCTGCAGGCCATGCTGGTGTTTCTGATAGTAATCGTCCAACAGCATCGCCAGCAGCGCCCGCTCCTCCGGCGTCTCATTGAGCTGCTCCAGCAGCGGCAACATCCGACCCTGGCGCTCCACCAGCAGCTTGTCGCGCTCGCGCAGCCGTGCCTCCAACAACGCCGTCGTGCGCTCGCCGACCACCCGCGCCACTTCCTCGTCATCGGGCAGCGGGCGCTTCTGCATGTCGATCTGATACTTGGCCGCCGTGCGCGTGAAGTCGCGCCGTTCCTCCATCGCGACCAGCGAAATCGCCACCCCGGCCGCGCCCGCGCGTCCCGTGCGCCCGGCCCGGTGAATATAGATTTCCATGTCCTCGGGGAACTCATACTGGATCACGTGGCTCAGCTTCTCGATGTCCAGCCCGCGCGCGGCCACGTCCGTGGCGACCAGGAAGCGCAACTCACCCTTGTGGAAGCGCGCCGTGACCGACTCGCGCGCGTTCTGCGCCAGGTCCGAGGTCAACTGGTCCGCATCGTAGCCAAAGCGCCGCAGCACCGTGGTCACATAGTTGACCCGCATCTTGGTGTTGCAGAAGATCAGCGCCGACTCCGGGTTCTCCAGCTCCAGAATCCGCACCAACGCCCGGTCCTTGTCCATGCCCGGGATTTCATAATAAATGTGCGGCACCTCGGCCACGTGCAGCCGGTCGCGCGACAGGCTCAGGAAGTCCGGCTGATGAAGGAACTCGCGCGCCAGCGCCCGCACCGAGGCCGGGAAGGTCGCCGAGAACATGCAGCCCGAGCGCCGGGCCGGCAGATAACGCTGGAGCTGGCGCATGTCGGGATAAAAACCCATCGACAGCAACCGGTCCGCTTCGTCGAGCACCAGCACCTTGAGATGGTCCAGGTTCATCGTGCGCCGCTCGAGGTGGTCCAGGATCCGCCCTGGCGTGCCCACGACCAGCTGCGCCCCGCGCTTGAGCCCATCCAGCTGCGGGCCGTAGCCCACCCCGCCATAGATCGACAGCACCTCGATCGAGGCGTCCCCACGCAGCATCTCGGCCTCGCGCGCCACCTGGATCGCCAGCTCGCGCGTGGGCGCCAGAATGATCGCCTGCGTCTGCGCCAGCGTCGGGTCGATCCGCTCGATGATCGGCAGCAGGAAGGCCCCCGTCTTGCCCGAGCCCGTGCGCGACTGCACCATCAGGTCGCGCCCCGCCAACAGGTAGGGCAGCGTGCGCCGCTGGACCGGCATCAGCTCAGCCCAGCCGGCCCGCCCCGCCGCCGCCTGAATCCGCTCGCCCGCCTCGGCCAGCGTCATCTCCGGCAGCGGCTGCTCGGGCTCCACCAAATCCTCGATCGCATTGATCGGCATCACCTTGTCATCATGTTCAGTCATTCAATCAGCTTTGCAGTGAAATCTTCGCGCACCGGCGCGGTTGGGGATCAGCGGCCTTTCGGCCCCGTGTCCCGAAGCATTAAATCAGCTCTTTTATTTGTTTGCATCTTTATTTCTGGTAACAGCCATCTCGCCAATCGCTCGGCCGCCTCCTGAGCCCGCTACTCGATCCGTTCCAGCCCATGCATCACGGGCCCGCTCATCACCTCGCCGGTGGGGTGGAAGATGCTGCCGTGGCAGGGGCAGTCCCAGCATTTCTCGGCGCTGTTCCAGACCACATGGCACTTGGCATGCGGACAGATCGGCGAGAGCAGGTGCAGTCGGCCCGCCTCGTCGCGATAGGCCGCCCGCTTGTGCCCGTCCACTTTGATCAGCCGACCCTCGCCCGCTGCCAGCGTCTCGAGCGCCTGATCCTCCCCACGATCAAGCTTGTCGCGCACGAAATGGGCCGCCGCCGATATGTTCATGCCGGCAAATTTCCGCGCCGCCGCCAGCGCGTTGACCCGCGCCGGGTCATACAGCTCCGCCGCCGGATTGTCGCGCCCCAGCAACAGGTCGCTCAGCAGCATCCCCGCATACGTGCCGAAGGTGATCCCCGTGCCGGCGTAGCCGCTGCCCACATGCACATGGCTCGCCCCCGGCAGCCGCCCGATGAAGGGCAATCCATCCACCGACACAAAGACCTGGGCCGACCAGCGATACTCGATCGCCTCGACCGCAAACCGCTCACGCGTCCACTGCTCGAGCTGCTCATAACTATCCTCGGGCCGCTCGGCCGCACCCGTGTGATGATCAGCCCCGCCCACCAGCGCCAGCGCCGGGTCGGCATCGTCGAAGCGGCGGATATAATGATACGGCGTGGCGGTGTCCCAGTAGATATCCTCGCCCAGCGGCCCGGCCAGCCGCGCGGCAATGACATAGGAGCGCCAGGGTTCCAGCCGAGTGTGCATCGCCAGGTGCAGCCCCGACGGCGAATGCGTCGCCAGGATCACTTCGCGCGCCGTGACCACCCCGCGGTCGGTATGGATGCGGCACGGCTCACCGTCCTCGACCTGGCGCACCGGCGTGTGGGTGTAGATACGGCAGTTTTCCCCCGCGATCGCCGCCGCCAGCCCGGTGATATATTTCCCGGCGTGCAGGCGTCCCTGGCCATCCACGCGCAGCGCCGCCTTGACCGGGAACGGCAGCGGCGAGGTCGTGCTCAGTTCAGCCTTGACCCCCAGCTGGTGTGCCGCCTCCAGCTCGTCCTCGAGCCATTTGCCATCGGCCTCCTCCTCGCTGAAGACCCACGACGGCACGCGCCGGAAATCGCAGTCCAGCCCGAACCCGTCCGCCAGCTTGCCGAGCTGCTCGATCGCCAGGCGTGAACTCTCCACGACCAGCCGCGCCCCCGTCTCACCAAACAACTTGATCAACCGGGCCAGCCCATTGTCGGTCGTCACATCCAAGTGGCCCGTGGTATGCCCGGTCACGCCGCAACCGACCGTCTCCTTCTCAAGCACCGCCACGCGCACCCCATGGGGCGCGAGCAGCGCCGCCGCCGTCAAACCCGTGATCCCCGCCCCCACGATCGCCACGTCGACCTCGACGTCCCCCGCCAGCGGCGCGTAATCCGCCACCTCGGCCGTCGCCAGCCAGATCGATCGATGCTGGCCCTGCTGCATGATCGCTGCCTCCCGCCCGCGCACCCGCGCCGGGCTGATGATTTGTTGCACTGCGTCCGTTCATTATCCCCCGCCACCCCCCCAATTGCGAAATCCTGCCGCAGCC
>JAWLCE010000009.1:0-121362 GCA_041687335.1 Sumerlaeia bacterium
GGCCGAACTGATAAACCGGCCCCGCGGCCGGCGCGTCATTCCCCAGCGGAAGAACGCGGCGGATTGACCGGGCGGAACCATCACCTCAAGTTTGGGATGTCAAAATTCCGGGCCAAGGCGCCGACGGCGCGGCGGACCCGGGCGGAGGATCCATCGTTCATGGCGGTCAAGAAGCCCTCCCACGGCAACGGGCGATTCAGCTTTGCGCGCATTCCCGAGATTATGGAAATGCCGTATCTGCTGGAGACCCAGAAGCTATCCTACAGTGAATTCCTGCAGTTCAACGTTCCGCCCGACCTGCGCGAGAACAAGGGCCTGCAGGAGGTCTTCCACTCGGTCTTCCCGATCCAGGCGGCCAACAACCCCTCGACGCTGGAATTCATCGAGTATGGCTTCGGCGCGCCCAAGTATAGCGTGCGCGAGTGCATCGAGCGGGGGATGACCTACGCGGTGCCGCTCAAGGTCAAGCTCCAGCTGCTCATCCGCGAGACGGACGAGATCAGCGGGGTGACCGAGGTCAAGGACATCAAGGAGCAGGAGACGTACATGGGGGAGATCCCGCTCATGACCGAGCAGGGAACCTTCATCATCAACGGGGCGGAGCGCGTCATTGTCAGTCAGCTGCACCGCTCCCCGGGCGTCTCCTTCAGCAAGGGCCTGCACAGCAATGGGCGCGAGATCTATTCGGCGCGAATCATTCCCTACCGCGGCGCCTGGGTGGAGTTCGAGATCGACATCAACTCGCTGATGTGGGTGATGATCGACCGCAAGCGCAAGATCCCGGCGACGACGTTCTTGCGCGCCTTCGGCCGCCACGACGACCATGATTTCGTTCGCGAGTTTTTCAATACCGAGACGGTGGCACTGGACGATTTCTCGCGCGGGGCGACCAAGGCGGCGGACCTCGAGAACTACGTCGGCGAGGAGCTGATCGAGGAGCTGATCGACCCCAAGAGCGGCAAGAAGCTGGCCGAGCGCGGCGCGCGGGTGACCAAGAAGCTGGTCGAGCAGGTGCGCAAGAGCGAGGTCAAGCGGATTTTCCTGACCGTGGCGACGGCCTACGAAGACCTGCTGGGTCGGATCATGGCCGAGGACGTGGTCGACACGCGCACCGGCGAGATCATCGGCGAGGCTTGGGAGCGCGTCTCGACGCTGTTCCTGCGGCGGGCGGCCGAGTGCGGCATCAGCAAGGTGCGGCTGCTGGCGCGCCAGCACGAGGAGAACGACACGATCCTGGTGACGCTGGAGAAGGACAAGGTGCGCTCCAACGAGGAGGCGCTGATCGAGTTCTTCAAGAAGATGCGTCCGGGCAACCCGGTTTCGGTGCTGGCCGGCCGGCGGCTGATGGAGGAGATGTTCTTCAGCGACAAGCGCTATGACTTGGGGCTGGTGGGGCGCTACAAGATCAACCGCACCTTCAAGCATCAGGTCGAAGAGAGCGCGCGCCTGCTGACGGCGGATGACGTGGTTTCGGTGATGCGTCACCTGATCCGTCTGCAGAAGGACCTGGAAGACGCCGACGATATCGATCACTTGGGCAACCGGCGCGTGCGCAGCGTGGGCGAGCTGTTGCAGAACCAGATCCGGGTGGGCCTGGCCGACCTGGAGAAGACCGCGCGCGAGCGGATGGCGATCATCGAGCTCGAGAACATGATGCCGCACAACCTGATCAACGCCAAGCCGGTGGTCAGCGCGATCAAGGACTTCTTCGGGCGCAGCCAGCTGAGCCAGTTCATGGACCAGACCAACCCGCTTTCGGAGCTGACCCACAAGCGGCGGCTCTCGGCGCTGGGGCCGGGCGGCCTGAGCCGCGATCGGGCCGGCTTCGAAGTGCGCGACGTGCACTATTCGCACTATGGCCGGATCTGCCCGGTGGAGACCCCCGAGGGGCCGAACATCGGCCTGATCAGCTCGCTGTCGACCTATGCCCGCATCAACCAGTTCGGCTTCATTGAGACGCCGTACATCAAGGTCAAGGGCGGCAAGGTCACCACCGAGATCGAGTACATGACGGCGGACATCGAGGACGAGTTCTACATTGCGCAGGCCAACGCGGTGATGGACACCAAGACGCGCAAGCTGACCTCGGATGCGGTGCTTTGCCGCTACCGCGATGACTATCCACGGATCGCGCCCGAGCAGGTCCACTACATGGACGTCTCGCCCAAGCAGCTGGTGTCGGTCTCGGCCTCGCTGATCCCGTTCCTGGAACATGACGACGCCAACCGGGCGCTGATGGGCTCCAACATGCAGCGCCAGGCGGTGCCGCTGCTCTACACCGAGACCCCGATCGTGGGCACCGGCATTGAAGGCAAGGCGGCGCTGGATTCAGGCGTCTGCATCCTGGCGCGCACCGACGGCACGGTGGAGCGCTCGACGGCCAACGAGATCGTCGTGCGCAATGAGCTGGGCGGGCTTGATAGCTACAAGCTGCGCAAGTTCGAGCGCTCCAACCAGAACACCTGCATCAACCAGAAGCCAATCGTCAAGGCCGGCACCAAGGTCAAGGCCGGCCAGGTGCTGGCGGACGGGCCGGGCATAGAGAAGGGCGAACTGGCGCTGGGCAAGAACCTGCTGGTGGCCTTCATGAGCTGGGGCGGCTACAACTTCGAGGACGCGATCCTGCTGAGCGAGCGCCTGGTCAAGGACGATGTCTACACCTCGATCCATATCGAGGAGTTCGAGATCGATGCGCGCGACACCAAGCTGGGCAAGGAAGAGATCACGCGCGACATTCCCAACGTCAGCGAGGATGCACTTGGCAAGCTCGATGACGACGGGCTTGTCTACATCGGTGCCGAGGTCAAGCCGGGCGACATTCTGGTGGGCAAGGTCACACCCAAGGGCGAGACCGAACTGACCAGCGAGGAGAAGCTGCTGCGGGCGATCTTCGGCGAGAAGGCGGGCGATGTGCGCGACGCCAGCCTCAAGGTGCCGCCGGGCACCGAGGGGACGGTGATCGACATCAAGGTCTTCAGCCGCAAGGAACGCACCGGCCGCAGCGATCGCCAGGACAAGCAGCGCATCCAGCAACTGAGCGAGGAGCGCGACCAGGCGACCAACGAGCTGTGGGCGAACTTCGACCAGGAGCTCAAGGAGCTGCTGGCGGGGATCGATCGCGAGATCGTCAACTTTGAGACGGGCAAGACCGAGCTGAAGCCGGGCGGGCGCGTCAACAGCACCGTGGTCGAGTATGTGCGCCACTGCCTGCGCACGGGGATGCTGCCGGTGGATGGGCCCAAGGGGCTCGAGATCAAGCGGCTCTACCAGCGCACGGTGGCGCGCGAGGGCGAGATCAGCGACCAGACCACCAACAAGATCGACCGGATCAAGACCGGCGACGAGCTTCCGCCGGGGGTCAACAAGCTGGTCAAGGTCTACCTGGCCACCAAGCGCAAGGTCTCGGTGGGCGACAAGATGGCGGGCCGCCACGGCAACAAGGGCGTGGTTGCCAAGATCATGCCCGAGGAGGACATGCCGTTCGTGGCCGATGGCACGCCGGTGGACATCGTGCTCAATCCGCTGGGCGTGCCCAGCCGCATGAACGTGGGGCAGATCCTCGAGACGCACCTGGGCTGGGCGGCTTCGCTGCTCGGGATGAAGATCGCGACGCCGGTCTTCGACGGGGCGCGCGAGGAGCAGATCAAGGAGTGGCTGCGCAAGGCGGGGCTGCCCGAGACGGGTCAGACCACGCTCTACGACGGCCGCACCGGCGATGCGTTCAACCGGCCGGTCACCGTCGGCATGATCTACATGCTGAAGCTGGCCCACCTGGTCGACGACAAGATGCACGCCCGCTCGATCGGGCCGTATTCGCTGGTCACGCAGCAGCCGCTGGGCGGCAAGGCCCAGTTCGGCGGCCAGCGCTTCGGCGAGATGGAAGTCTGGGCGCTGGAAGCCTACGGCGCAGCGCACACGCTGCAGGAGCTGCTGACCGTCAAGAGCGATGACGTCCAGGGCCGCACGCGAGTCTACGAGGCGATCGTCAAGGGCCAGAACGCGCCGCCCCCCGGGATTCCGGAGAGCTTCAACGTGCTGGTCAAGGAACTGCAGGGCCTGTGCCTCAACCTGGAGCTGTTGAGCACCAAGGACCTTGAGGAGCAGATCGAGCAGAGCCTCCATGGCGAGGACGTGCAGGTCGAAGGACTGCTGCCGGGTCCGTTGCTGGCGGCGCTGGGCGAAGAGGACGAGTCGGAGAGCCTGGGAGCCGAGGCGCTGGCCGGGGATGACGAGGATTGATATCGCGAATGGTGATGTAAAACCGGGCATTGAAAATTTGGACGGGGCCGCCACCGGTCGCGGCCAGGCCCACCGGGGCCCGACTCCAAATGACGTTTTACATGCATATTGAAAAATACGGATACAAGAGGGGTTTTTAACCATGGCAACTGCCGGCACGGGTTCTTTCCGAATCGCTACGCCCGGGACGATGCAGGGGCGCCCGACTGGGGCGCACGGCGAGCGGATTGACGAGTCCAACGCCATCTGCCGCATCTCGCTGGCCTCCCCCGACCAGATCCTGCGCTGGTCGAGCCGCCAGCGGCGTCAGGCCGAGCACCTGAGCAACCTGCAACTGGGCCGGTTGGGCGAGGAAATCGATCCGACCAGCTTCGGCGAGGTCAAGAAGCCCGAAACGATCAACTACCGTACCTTCAAGCCGGAGAAGGACGGCCTGTTCTGCGAGCGCATCTTCGGCCCGGTCAAGGACTGGGAGTGCGCCTGCGGCAAATACAAGCGCATCAAGTACAAGGGCATCGTCTGCGATCGTTGCGGGGTCGAGGTCACCGAGAGCAAGGTGCGGCGCCACCGGATGGGCCACATCAAGCTGGCCGCGCCGGTCTGCCACATCTGGTTCTACAAGGGGACCTCGAGCCGGATCGCCAACCTGCTCGACATCTCGGTGCGCGACCTGGGCAAGGTCATCTATTTCCAGGACTACATCGTCGTGGACGCGGGCGACACCCCGCTCAAGGTCAAGCAGATCCTGTCGGAAGAGGAGACGCGCAAGTACCAGGAAGTCTACGGCGACCGCGCCAAGATCATGATCGGGGCGGAGGCGGTGCGTGAGCTGCTGCGCCAGATCCAGATCAATGAGGAAGCCGACCGGCTGATGGTCGAGATGCGCCAGAGCGACTCGCTGCAGAAGCGCAACCGGATCATCAAGCGCCTGAAGGTGCTCGAGGCCTTCCGCGGCTCCGACAACCGGCCCGAGTGGATGATCCTGGAAGTGCTGCCGGTGATTCCCCCCGACCTGCGCCCGCTGGTGCATCTGGACGGTGGCCGGTTCGCGACGAGCGATCTGAACGACCTCTACCGGCGCGTGATCAACCGCAACAACCGGCTCAAGCGCCTGATCGAGCTGCACGCCCCCGACGTCATCCTGCGCAATGAGAAGCGGATGCTGCAGGAGGCGGTGGACGCGCTGTTCGACAACAGCCGGCGCTCGCGGCCGACCAAGGGCCACAACAACCGGCCGCTCAAGTCGCTCTCGGACATGCTGAAGGGCAAGCAGGGCCGCTTCCGGCAGAACCTGCTGGGCAAGCGCGTCGACTACTCTGGCCGTTCGGTCATCGTCGTCGGCCCGCACATGCGCTTCAACGAGTGCGGCCTGCCCAAGAAGATGGCGCTGGAGCTGTTCGACCCGTTCATCATTCATGAGCTGCAGCAGCGCGGCCACTGCAACACCATCAAGTCGGCCAAGCGGATGATCGAGAAGGAGGAGCCGGTCGTTTACGACATCCTCGACGATATCATCCGCGACCACCCGGTGATGCTCAACCGCGCCCCGACGCTGCACCGGCTGGGCGTGCAAGCGTTCATGCCCAAGCTGGTGGAAGGCAAGGCGATCCAGCTTCACCCGATGGCGTGCACGGCATTCAACGCGGACTTCGACGGCGACCAGATGGCTGTGCACGTGCCGCTGTCGACCGAGGCCAAGCTCGAGGCTCGCATGCTGATGCTGGCCGAGAACAACATTCTTTCGCCGGCCAACGGCTTCCCAATCGCCAGCCCGAGCCAGGACATGGTTCTTGGCTGCTTCTACCTGACCAAGATGATGCGCGGGCGCCCGGGCGAGGGGATGCGCTTCTCGTCGGTTGAGGAATGCCAGACCGCTTACCAGTTCGGCGTGGTCGACCTGCAGGCCGAGGTCGAGGTGCGAATCGGCGGGAAGGTGGTCAAGACCACGCCCGGCCGTATCATGTTCTCGCGCAACCTGCCCGACGAGATCGGCTACTTCGATCCCGACTCGACGTTCAACAACGCGGTCATGACCAAGAAGATGCTGGTGCAGTTGGTGGATCGCGCCCATGAGCGGTGCGGGCCGCAGCGGACGGCCGCGATGCTCGACGGGATCATGGCCATGGGCTTCGAGTTTGCGCGCACCGGCGGCATCTCGATCTGCATCGATGACATGAAGATTCCCGAGACCAAGCAGAAGATCCTCAAAGAAGCGATCAAGAACGTGGACAAGGTGCAGAAGCGCTATGCCCAAGGTTCAATCACCAATGAGGAGCGTTACTTCGACGTCATCAACATCTGGTCGCACGCCTCGGAGAACGTGGCGCGCGACATGTCGGAGGCGATGAAGAACGACCAGATGGGCCTCAACCCGGTCTACATCATGGCCCACTCGGGCGCGCGCGGTAACATGGCCCAGATCCGGCAGCTGGCCGGGATGCGCGGCCTGATGCAGAAGCCCACCAAGAAGCTGACGGGCGGCGTCGGCGAGATCATCGAATCGCCGATCATGTCCAACTTCCGCGAGGGCCTGACGGTGCTGGAGTACTTCATCTCGACCCACGGCGCGCGCAAGGGCCTTGCCGACACCGCGCTCAAGACGAGCGATGCCGGTTACCTGACGCGCCGGCTGGTCGACATTGCCCAGGACCTGATCGTGACCGAGGAAGACTGCGGGACGGGCGACGGGATCGAGGTGACGCCGATCAAGGAGGTCACCCAGGAGGGCGAGCGCATCCTGGAGCCGCTACGCGACCGGATCGTCGGCCGCGTGGTGGTCAAGCAGATCAAGCATCCGTCGCTGGGCAAGATCATCCTCAAGCGCAACGAGTTGATCAGCGAAGAGAAGGCAATCGAGATCGAGAACGCGGGCTATGAGAAGGTGGCGATCCGGTCGGTGTTGACCTGCGAGAGCCGGCGCGGCGTCTGCGCCCGCTGCTACGGGCGCAACCTGTCCACCGGCACCCCGGTTGATATCGGTGAGGCGGTGGGCGTGATCGCGGCCCAATCGATCGGCGAGCCGGGCACTCAGCTCACGCTGCGCACGTTCCACATCGGTGGTACGGCCAGCCTTCAGCTCGAGGGTTGGTATGAGGCGGTCGAGGATGGCATCATCCACTACCGCGAGGGGCTGCGCACGGTGGCGCGGACCAACGAGAGCGGCCAGACCCACTACGTCGTGATCGTGCGGACCGGGACGATCAGCGTCGAGGATATGAACGGCAACGAGATTCAGGTGCTGCCCAACATTCCCTACGGCGCGATCATCAGCAAGAATGACGGCGAGCACGTCAAGAAGGGCGAGAAGTTCGTCCAGTGGGATACCAACCAGACGCCGATCATTGCCGAGAACCCGGGTATCGTGAAGTTCGTCGACATTATCCGTGGCGTCACGGTGCAGGAGGATATCGATCCGCGGACGGGCAACGTGCAGCTGATCATTCAGGAGCACAAGGAGGATCGCCACCCGCAAATCCAGATCCTGACCACCGACAAGAGCAAGAAGAAGGAGGTGATCGCGACCTACAACCTGACCTCAGGCGCGATCATCGTCTCAGGGATCACCGATGGCAGTGAAATCGAAGCGGGCCAGATTCTGGCGCGTTTGCCGCGGCTGCGCCTCAAGAGCAAGGACATCACCGGCGGTCTGCCGCGGGTGGACGAGCTGTTCGAGGGACGCAAGCCGAAGGATTCGGCGGTCATCGCTGAGGTCGATGGGGTGATTGCGGTGCGCGGCATCGCCAAGGGCGCGCGGCGACTGGTCATCATCAGCGACGACGAGGTCGAGCACCTCTACTCGGTGCCGCTGATGCGACACATCATCGTGCGCGACGGCGAGCGCGTCCACTCGGGCGACCCGCTGACCGACGGCTCGATCAACCCGCACGACCTGTTGCGGATCAAGGGCGAGAAGGCGGTCCAGGAGTTCCTGCTGGCCGAGGTCCAGGAGGTCTACCGGCTCCAAGGCGTGACGATCAACGACAAGCACATCGAGTCGATCATCCGCCAGATGCTGCGCAAGGTGGTGGTGGAGGACGTGGGCGACACGCGCCTGCTCTACGGCCAGCAAATCGATCGCTTCGAGTTCAACCAGATCAACGCCCATACGGTGGCCGAGGGTGGCAAGCCGGCCGTGGCCCGGCCCAAGCTGCTGGGCCTGACCAAGGCCTCGCTCGAGACCGACTCGTTCATCTCGGCGGCGTCGTTCCAGGAGACCACGCGCGTGCTGACCGACGCGGCCGTCCGCGGCCGTTACGATTACCTGCGCGGTCTCAAGGAGAACGTGATTATGGGCCTGTTGATCCCGGCGGGTTCGGGCATGGCCGTCTACAAGGAATATGACCTTGTGCCGGCCGAGGGTGCCGAGCCGATCATTCCGGAACCGGTCGAGGACGAGGGCGACGGCGAGCAGCCGATCATCTGACGTAGCGCGGGTAGATTGATCAAAGCAAGGCCGGAGCGGGGGCAAGCCTCCTCTCCGGCTTTTTTTTTGATGAGGGGGACTGTCGGCGCGCCTTGGGGTCAGCGGCGGCGGGCGGGTCGCCTGGTTGATTTCAGCCGCGCCGGCTGGGGCGCCTCAGGGGCGGGCGGTGCCGTATCAACCGCCTCCAGGCTGTGGTTGCGTCGTGCGAACCATAAAGCCAAGGCGCCAGCAAGCATCAGAAGCGAGATGAGCTGCCCGGTCGAGATAAGACCGCCCAGCCAGAGTCCTCGCTCAATGTCATCACGGATGAATTCGACTCCGAAGCGCAGCAGGGCATAAAGGCCCAGGTAAAGCGCCGCGACCTGACCGGAGAACCGCCGCCGCGACCAAACCCATAGCAGCAAGCCGAAGATCGCCAAGTTTCCCGCCGATTCGAGCAGTTGCACCGGCAACACCGGCAGGGGCGCTGAGGCGTTGTGAGCAATCAGGCCCCGCTCGACCTGTTCGGAAAAGGCGAAATTGAACATCTCATGGGGACGGCCGGCATCGTCGCGCACCAGCGGGAACTGGACGGCAAAACGCTCAAGAATCGGGTGATCATGGCCGGGGCCGCAGGTCAGGCCGAAGCAGCAGCCGGCGAGGAAGCAGCCGATTCGGCCAAAGGCATGGCCCAAGGCCAGCGCGGGGGCGGCGATGTCGGCGGCCTCGAACAGCGGCACGCGCTGGCGGCGGACGTACCAGACGCAGGCGGCGATGGCCAGCAGCGCCCCGCCCTGAAAAACGAACCCGCCGCGCGAAAAAATTGCTTCGGCGGGATGGTTGATGAAGTGGGGCAGGTTAACAAGGACATAGAGCAGGCGCGCGCCGATCAGGCCGGCAACCAGCGCGACCATGGCCAGGTCCTGAAAAAATTCGGGGGGAAAGCCGCGGCGGCGCGCCAGGCGGCCAGCCACGAAGATGGCTCCCAGCATGCCAATGACGATCATCAGGCCATAGCTGCCGACGGTGAAATCACCGATGTGGAAGAGAACAGGATGCATGGGCAGGGCCTTGGTTTAGCTCGGCGGGCGCGAGGCCTGCGTTATTTAACCATGCGGAACAAGGAATTCCATGTTTTTCACGAAAAGCCGGCGCGGCAGCGCGGCCAGCGGCCGCAACCAAACAGAATTGAACCGCAAAGACGCAGAGGACGCCAAGGAAGCGCAGAGTAATCAGGCCCGCAGCCAAAGATTGGATTTGTGTGGCAGGGGCTTAAATCTGGGCGACGCCGAGGCTGTCGATGAGCTCGGTATGGAAGGCGCGCAGGCGGCACTGCTCGAGTGGGATGTGGGGAGCGATGCCAGCCTTGCGGTAGAGCTGGGCGAGGAAGGCGGGGGCATCCCAGCCGTGGTCGGCGGCGACCTCGGGCAGCAGCAGGCCGCGTCGGGCGGCGTGCTCGATCAGCAGGCCGTCGCGGCCGATGCGGATGTCGTCCGGTCCGTCGATTGTCCGCAGCGGGCCCAGCACCGAGATTTTGACGCGCACCTCGCCAAGTTCGTCGCACTGGATCGGTTCGAAGCGGGAGTCAAAGCGGGCGGCGCGCCAAGAGCAGCGCGCGACGACGCGGGCAAGTGGGGTTTCGGCACCAAGTTCACCCAGGCAGCCGCGCAACTGGTCGGCGACGTAGATGGTGACAAATGCCGCGGCGGGACGGGCCAGCGGCGGGTGGATGGCAAGCAAGGCCTCAGCCAGATCCAGCTCCTCGTTGGAGCCATCGCCGGCGGCGGCGGCCACGGCCACGGCGTTCAAGGCCAAATCGATGAGGGCCTGACGGCAGATAGCATCGAACATGTCGCACCTCGTTGGGCGGGTCAAAAGCGAACCTGTTCCATGCCCGCCGAATAGCCTGCGACGGCATCGGCCAGCGCGCGCGCCAGGGTGTCGAAGCGATCTGCATCCAGCAGCCCGTCGGGAACCGGCATGAGCAGGGCGGTGGAGGGGGCATCGACGCGGCGCAGCAGGTATGAGGGGGCGAGCTCGTAGTTGATCGGCGACTGGCTGTATTGCCGGGCCAATTCAGCGCGCAGCAGGGAGCCCAGCGCCAGCGAGTGAAACTCATGGGCGCGGTAGCGCGAGGCGGCGGGATCACCGCCGCCGGGATGGCGTTCCTCGTCGGGCCAGAGTGCCGAACTGACGACCCAGACGGCGAGGGGAGTGGATTCGGCATTCTGGTCCGCGGGCAGGGCGGTCAGGTCGATGGCCAACTGGGGACGCCAGCTTTCGATGTCGCTGATGGTGGTGGAGTGGGTGCGCATGGCGGGGGCGATCACCATGACGCGGCAGACGGCGCCGATCAACCGCTGCTCGATGCGCTCGGCGGCGCGGCGCGCCGCCTCCTCGAGCGGCTGGTCGCAGGTCAGGAGAATGCGGCGCGGGAGCTCGCGATGGGCCAGGTCGGCCAATTGCGACCAGCTCAGGCCGAGCGAACCAGTCAGCGAGGGGGGCGGCTGGAGCTCGAGCTGGGTGGAGGGTTCCGCGATTGGGGACTGGGTGCGCGGCAGGCTCGGCATCACGGCTACGGCCGGCTCTGGTGGCGTATCAGGTTGTGGGGTGGCGATCGGTGTGGGGTCTGGTTCTGTGAGGGGGGGCGTGGGCTCGCTGGGCGGGGTCGGGATTGGGGTTGGGATCGGGGTGGCCTGCGGGCCAAGCAGCCCGGTCGGGATCGAGGGGCCGGCCGGGGCGGCGGGTTGAGGCGTGGGCTCATCCTGGGTGACGTCGATGCGAAGTTCCTCGAGCAGGTGCAGCACGGTCGGCTCGGGCACCAGGACGCGACCCTCGCGGATCAGCAGCGGACGGGCGGTGCCGGCCTGTCGGCCGTCGATGTTGATGAGGGCGCGACGGGCGTAGACTTCGATGCGCTTGCCGTTGGCTTCGATGCGCATGATTTCGCGCAAGGGATCAAAGCCGCCTTGGGCGTCGGGGAAGAAATGCTGGATGACGCCGAGCAGGCGCTGCATGACGACATAGTCGGCGCCGCCCTCATTGATCAATGTCAGGGTGAGGTCGGCGGGCTCGGCGGGGCCGGCGGGGCCGGGCGGTTGAGCGTGCGGGGCGAAAGCCGCCAGCATGAGCGCGGCAACCGAAAGTGCGACAAGGCCTCGGCTGATCAGATTCGGGTATTGAGAGATCATGATTCAGGTCTTTGGCCGCCGGTGGGCGGCAGGGATGCGAAAAGGTTAAAAAAGGGGCTTGACAATTCGTTCGGCTCTGCTATAAATCAACTCAGATTTAAACAGCAATACAAGATATGGTAGCTCAGCGGCCATGTCAAAGGAGAACCAAAGGCTACACAGTTTGCTCCAGGAGAGGGCCGAAGTTCCTGTTGTTCTGCTCCCGTTGGTCAACCTGGTCGGTCGGTCCGAAGCCTCCCGGGGTATGGGGGCGGCCTGAAAGCGCGGGATTGGGATCCTGCCTCCCAAACATCCCACCTCTCAGAGCCTGCCAACCAATGCTTGAGAAACCGTGGCTCATTGTCCGTCGCCATCCCCCGCGCGGCGGGTGATCGATGGGCCGCCCCCCGGTCCCGCTCAGGCCGTCCCCAACAATTTGTTTCCGCCCCACCCCCCGCCATCATAAGTCCGCAGCCGGTCTGATCCAATCGAAAAACAGTTGCCCCGCGCGGCGGGGCGGCGGATAATTCATTTCACACGACGCGCAATGGCAGGACGAGGGCGCGGGGGATGCCGGTTGCATTGACAATTCAGGCGGGCGGGGTGACCAGCAGCTTCACGTTTGGCGTGGGCTGGGGGTTGAGCCGGCTGCAAGCGGCCCGTACGGCGCCATCGCCTCGGATGGACGCGCGGGCGCGCGTGATCGATGTCAAACCCGCCGCCGCCCCACCGTCGCGACCCGCAGTGGTGGGGCAAAAGAAGGTTATTGGCTACCTGGCCCCCGCCCGCACCGGCGAAGCCCCGCGACTGCTCTACGATTCGATCCCCCTCGGCCAGCACATGGATATCGCAATCTAGAGCAGTTACCAAAAGTCTTCACCGTTTGCAGCCGGCTGTGAGCGGCGGCTGAAGACTTCCTCAATACTCGGAATAGCGCTGCTATGCCTGCGCTTGCGGAACCCTTGATCCTTGCTCTCGCTCGACCGCGATTCGGCACTTCCTTTTGGCAACAGCTCTAGCAAACCCATCAATTTTGGCTCAGCTTGAAGTGTCGGGTGCGAGGTGGGCGCGGTCGGCGTCGCCCATCTGGATGCGCCGGTCGGGGAAAAGTTCGCGCCAGCGGTTTTGCACGCGGTCGGCGACGGCGGGGTCCGACATCACCTCGCCGGGATACCATGGTTTCATGCGGGCGTCGATGAGGACAGGACCGCGCCGGATGATCTGGTTGCGGCGGATTTCACTGGCGGCGCAGTGAAGATCGGCGGCCGGCTCGAAGCGCGTGAAGGTCGTCCAGAGGAAATTGGTCGCCGAGGCGGTGGCGCGGGCGGGGGTGTCGGTCAGGACCACCAGCGGCCAATCGGCCAGTTCGGGGGCGCGGGCGAGGGTGGCGGCGAAGGCAGGGTCCTCGGCAAAGGTGGGGCCGCCGATGGCGAGACAGCCGCCGCAGAAGACGCGGGGGTCGCGCGCGCCGGCGGGGGGAGCGCCCTGCCATTGGCGCGGCAGCTCGCGCCACGGCTCGCCCACGCCCAGCATGACGCCCTTGCTGCCCCGGTTAACCTCGGGGCCGGTGTAGTCGAGCGTGTCCATCGCGAGGTTGCCGAAGACATAGAGGTCGGTCTCGGGGTGAAAGCGCGCGAGCAGGTGTTCGAGCAGGCGTGGGAAGTCCTTGAGGTCGAGCGGGGTATCGACCGCGAGCAGGAACTTGGTCAGGCTGAGCTGGCCCTCGCCGAGGATGCGGAAGGCGGAGGCCATCGCCTCGCGGCCGTAGCGTTCGCGCACGACGGCGGCCGCCAGCGAGTGGAAGCCGGTCTCGCCGTAGCTCCAGAGGTCGCGCACGGCGGGCATAACCAGCGGGAAAAGCGGCGCGAGCAGGCGCTGGAGGTATTCGCCGATGTAGTAGTCCTCCTGGCGCGGCTTGCCGACGACGGTGGCGGGGTAGATGGCATCCTTGCGGTGGAAGACGGCGTCGCAGCGGAAGACGGGGTAATCGTGGCGCAGCGAGTAGTAGCCGTAATGGTCGCCGAAGGGCCCCTCGGGGCGGCGCTCACGGGGCGCGACGTGGCCAACGAGTGCAAACTCGGCCTCGGCCGCCAGCGGCAGCGGTCCGGCGGGGTTGCGCGCCAGCGCCAGCCGCTCGCCGAGCAGCAGTGAGCCGAGCAGCAGCTCACCGACGCCCTCGGGCAGGGGCGCGATGGCGGCCAAGATCAGCGCGGGCGGGCCGCCCAGAAAGACGTTGACCGGCAGGGCGACGCCGCGGGCCTCGGCCTCGGCATAGTGGAATCCGCCGCCCTTGCCGATCTGCCAGTGCATGCCGGCGGAGGCGTCATCGAAGCGCTGCATGCGGTAGATGCCCAGGTTGTGGCGGCCATCGGCGGGTGATTCGGTGTAGACCAGCGGCAGGGTGAGGAAGGGGCCGCCATCCTCGGGCCAGCTTGTGGTCAAGGGGATTTCGGTGAGGCGCGGGGCGGGCATGCGCTGCTCGAGCACCGGACCGCGACGCCGGCGGCGGAGGCCGACGCGCAGGCCCTGCAAGAGGAAATCCCGCGCCTGCCAGAGGCGGCCGGGCGTCGGCGGCATCAGCTCGTGGGCGAGGCGCGCGGCGTCCTCGACGAAGTTCAGTGGTCGGCGGCCGAAGGCCAGTTCGGCGCGGGTGGTGGTGCCGAAGAGGTTGCTGGCGACGGGGAAGCGGCTGCCGATGACATTGCGGAACAACAGCGCGGGTCCATCGGCGGCGGCGATGCGCCGGTGGATTTCGGCCAGTTCGAGGTTGGGGTCGACCGGGGCGTCGATCTGGATTAGCTCGCCGTGCGCGCGCAGCAGCTCGAGGAAGCGGCGCAGATCGCGAATGGGTTTGGCGGAAGCTACAGGCATGGGAACCCGGTCAATGAGCTACATCTGGACCGCAGGGCAGCGAGTTCAGTTTGAAGGTGAGCCACATAAAGCGAGGCGATGGCCGGGATGGTTCACGCCAAAACGCCAAGGTGCCAAGGCCGGGGGTGAACGCAGCGAACCCCCGGTCGAGTTCAGGCCTCGGGCTGGGGCTGGTCCACGAGCAACTCGTCCAGGCGCGCGAGGGCGAGCAACTGGTCGTGCAGGATGCCATTGGTGGCCAAGCCGCTGGCGGCCAAAGCATCGACCTCGCCCTCGAGCGAGGTAAAGCGCCCGCCGGCCTCGGTCAGGATCGGCACCATCGGGGCGACATCCCAAGCCGAGAGCTTGGGATCGATCATGGCCTCGGCGCGGCCGCTGGCCACCATCATGTAGCCGAAGCCGTCACCCCAGGTGCGGGCGAAATGAAGTTTGCCCAGCAGCTCATGAGTGAAGCGGGGACGGCGCGCGGCCAGATGGCTCCAGTCGGTGGTATGCACGCGCGCGCGGGCGAAATCGCCGACGGTGCTGACATGCGTTGGACGACCGTTGAGGGTGCAGCCGAGGCCGGTGGCTGCGGCGACCAGATCATCGCTTGGGGGGTTGTAGATCACGCCCAGGTGCGGGGTGTCCTCGTGCATGAGTGCCACCAGGACCGTGTAGAGCGGCACGCCGTGGATGAAGGACTGGGTGCCATCGATGGGGTCGAGGATCCAGCGCCACGAGGAGCCGGCGTTGACTTGGCCCAGCTCCTCACCGAGGATGCCATGGTTGGGGAACTGGTCGCGGATGCGCTGGATCAGGTGCTGCTCGGTCTCGCGGTCGGCGATGGTGACGGGGGAATCGTCGCTCTTGCGCTCGATCTCGATGACCGTGCGGAAATATTGCAGGGTGATGCGTCCGGCTTCGCGGGCGATCTCGCTGGCGAAATCAAGGTATGTCTTCAATTCGGTGGAGGAGGGTTGGCTATTCATGGGGCACGACTCCGCGATGAGGTATGGCAACTGGAGGTCCTGGACCTTGATTCATTGTTGCCATGGAGGAGTCACGTTTGCAAAGAAACAAACAAATTGGGGGCAGGCAAAAAAATCAGGAGGGCGAATGGGGTTGGAAGATGTGCCACAGGCGGCTGAGCCAATGGGCGCCGGCGGGGCGGGCGATGGCCGCGGGTTGGGCGGCGGATTCCTTCCGGCGCTGAATACGGCCGATTTCGTAGCGATAGCACTCGTCGCAGTAGCCGTGAGTGATCGTCTCGTTCTGGAGCTGGCTCAGACGCGGGAAGACCCAGCGTTCGTTATGCCAAATGCGTTGACACTTGCAACATTGACGCAACATAACCAGATACCTCCGCCCGATGGAATATCAGAGCATGATTGGTGCCGATTGATGCGACGGGGGCGCTTTGGTGTCTTTACTGTTGATTTCAAATGAGTTAGGCTTGGTATCGGGTGGTGTCGGCAGATGTGCCGGATTTCTCGCACTCGTGTTGAAGCGCGCGCGCTTTTTCTCAGAATGACAGGCCAAGCTGTCGCGCGGGTGCGTAAACCGGACAATTTGGAACCATCAGGTGCAGCAGCAGCCTTGGGCATATCTCCCATGCTATCGAGGGTGAACCCTGAAGCCAAGGTGAAGGATCCTCCTTCGAAGGGGGATACATCGTAAGTTGCTGGTGGGTCGCATTGAACCAGTCGACCCCAAGATTTACGGAATGCGGATTTGGCTTGGGTTGGATCGCGTGAGAAAGAAGGGAGGTAATCAGAGGTGTTTGGCTGAGATTTTAAGGGATTTTCCGGGGGAGGATGGGGATAATGCAGGATCGCCTGCGTGCCTTGGGAAACGGTATAGTTATCGCTACATCAAAAGGCGGGCGGGCAAATCGTCCACTCGTTAGCGAATCAGGGGAGTAGGGATGAGCTTTAAGGTCCCCGCAAACATCGATGCCTGGATGCTTGAGGAAGCGCCGTTGACCGACGTGGTGATCTCGAGTCGGGCGCGGCTGGCGCGCAATCTGCCTCGCCAGCCGTTTGCGGCGCGCGCCACGGACCAACAACTGGGAGTGGTGGCGGAGCAAGTCCGGCAGGCCTTCAGCGGTCAGGGGGAACTGGGCCGGTTTGAGCCTCATGAGCTGGTTGGGTTGGCGCCTCGCGCGCGCACGCTGCTGCGAGAGAGTCACCTGATATCAGCGGAACAGGAAAAGGGCGGACCGGGACGGATGGTCTACCTCAATCCGCAGATGAATGCCTCGGTGATGGTCAACGAAGAGGACCATTTGCGGCTGTCGACGCTGGCGGCGGGCCTGTGTCTGCGCGAGGCCTACCAGCGGATGGCGCGACTGGAGGAAGAACTGGAGAGCCGGCTGGATCTGGCCTGGAGCGAGGAGTTCGGCTACTTGACGGCGTGCCCGACCAACACGGGGACGGGGCTGCGGCTGTCGGTGATGCTGCATCTGCCGGCGCTGGCGATGGTGGGTCAGGTCGACGAGGCGCTGGTCAGCCTGGCGGGCCTTGGCATGATTGTGCGCGGCAGTTATGGAGAGCATACCGAGCATCTGGGCGACCTGTATCAGATCAGCAATGAGGTGACGCTGGGGCGTAGCGAGCAACAGCTCCTGCAGGTATTGGAGGGGATCGTGCGCCAGGTGATCGAGCGCGAACGGCGCACCCGTCAGGTCTTGCTGGAGGATGCGCGCCCCAAGCTGGAGGATGCGGTTTGCCGGGCGCTGGGCCTGCTCGCGACGGCGCGACAGATGAGCTCGATGGAGGCGGCGACGCTGCTGTCGCGGGCGCGGCTTGGGATCGGCCAGGATTGGGGGATCAGCATGGGGCACGCGGCACTAAGCCGGCTGTTCGTGGACATCCAGCCGGCCCACCTGCAATTTGCGCGTGAGCTGGAGGACGATCCAGAGCAACGGGACCTGGCGCGGGCGGAGCTGCTGAGGTCGGTGTTCACATCGAATTGAAGTTCGTTTACGGAATGTTGAAAAGGGCGACAACAGACGATAAGCAGGATGGGCTAGAGCGACATTTGACTGCGGAAGCTGGAAATCGCCAAAAATGGGTAGCTTTGACAAAAACGATGCGGGGATATAAAATAAGGATTGGATGTCCCTCGACGACTGATGATCGCAGGGACCCAATGGATGGGGAACAAAAGACATGAAAAAGAGCTCAAGGACAAGGAGAAGTCACCGCACCCGCAGCACCGAACAAACACTTTGCAAGAAGGAAACCTGGCGGGGAGGTCACCAATCATGATTGATAAAACGCCGTATACGCCCGGAATGCGCGAGGTTCTCAAGCTTTCCAAAGCTGAGGCGGGGCGACTGGGCCACGACTACATCGGGCCGGAGCACTACCTGCTGGGGATTATCCGTAAGGGCGACGGGCTGGCCATCCAGACGCTGATGAATCTGGATGTGGACCTGGAAGACGTCAAGATGGAATTGGAGCGGATGGTCGAGGTGGGCAAGGGGCCGACCGTGGGCCTTTTCTCGCCCAATGCCGATGCCCGGCGGGTGTTGGAGACCTCCAAGCAGATTGCCAATGAAATGAAGCATGGCTGGGTGGGCACGGAGCATCTGCTGCTGGCGTTGATCAAGGAAGACCAGACGCTGGCGAGCCGCTGCCTGCGCCAGTTCGGTGTGGACCTGGACAAGGCGCGCAAGGAAGTGCTGCAGGTGATCGAGGGCAGCAGTGCCGGCACGACCAAGACCAGCAAGGAATCGTTTGAGAAGAGCAAAACCCCGGCGCTGGACATGTTCGGGCGCGACCTGACGCAGCTGGCGCGCGAGACCAAGCTGGACCCGGTGATCGGCCGCGAAGATGAGATCGAGCGCATCCTGCAGATCCTCTGCCGGCGCACCAAGAACAACCCGATCCTGCTGGGTGAGCCGGGGGTGGGTAAAACGGCGATCGTCGAGGGCCTGGCCCAGAAGATCGTCAATGAGGATATCCCGGAGCTGCTCAAGGGGCGGCGCCTGCTGAGCCTGGACTTGGCGGCGATTGTCGCCGGGACGAAGTATCGCGGCCAGTTCGAGGAGCGGCTCAAGGCGATCATGCAGGAGATCCGGCGCAACCCGGACGTGCTGATCTTCATCGACGAGCTGCATACGTTGATCGGCGCGGGCGCGGCCGAGGGCGCGATTGATGCGAGCAACATGCTCAAGCCGGCGCTCAGTCGAGGTGAGATCCAGTGCATCGGCGCGACCACGCTCGAGGAGTATCGGAAGTACATCGAGAAGGACGGGGCGTTGGAGCGGCGCTTCCAGCCGATCACGATCAACCCGCCGACGATCGACCAGACCAAGGAGATCCTGCGGGGACTGCGCAGCCGTTACGAGCAGCACCACAACGTCATCATCACCGATGAGGCGATTGACCAGGCGGCGATCCTGTCGGACCGCTACGTGACCGATCGTTACCTGCCGGACAAGGCGATCGACGTCATCGACGAGGCCGGGGCGCGTGCCCGGCTGCAGGCCACCAGCAAACCGGCCCGCATCCGCGCCATCGAGAAAGAGATGGACGAGCTGGATGACAAGAAGCGGCGGCTGGAGCGCGAGCAGGAGTTCGAGAAGTGCCAGGAGCTCAAGAAGCGCAAGGATGTGATCAAGGCCGAGCATGAGCGGCTGATGCGCGAATGGGAAGAGACGCGCGGCAAGGAAGGGGTGCGCGAGCTGCACGAGAAGGATGTGGCCTACATCGTCTCGCGCTGGACCGGCATCCCGGTGATGCGGCTGGAGGAAGAAGAAACGGCACGGCTGCACCGGATGGAAGAGGAGCTGACGCGGCGCGTGATCGGCCAGAACCCGGCGATCGCGGCGATCAGCAAAGCCATTCGGCGGGCGCGCTCGGGGCTCAAGGACCCGCGGCGGCCCACGGGCAGCTTCATGTTCCTCGGCCCGACGGGCGTCGGCAAGACCGAGCTGGCCAAGGCGCTGGCGGAGTTCCTCTTCGGCGATGAGGACTCGCTGATCCGCATCGACATGAGCGAGTACATGGAGAAGTACAGCGTCAGCCGGTTGCTGGGGGCGCCCCCCGGATACGTCGGCTATGAGGAGGGTGGCCAGCTGACCGAGAAGGTGCGCCAGAAGCCCTATTCGGTGGTGCTGCTCGATGAGATCGAGAAGGCGCACCCGGACGTCTACAGCCTGCTGTTGCAGGTGCTTGACGACGGCCGGCTGACCGACAGCTGGGGCCACGTGGTCGACTTCCGCAACGCGGTCATCATCATGACCAGCAACATCGGCACGCGGCGGCTGAAGAAGTCGGGCTCGCTGGGCTTCCACAGCGGCGACGAAATGATGGATTACGAGGGATTGCGGTCCAAGGTGATGGGGGAGATGCGGAAGGTGTTTAACCCTGAATTCCTGAACCGCCTCGATGAGTCGATTGTCTTCCGTTCGCTCGACCGCGCCGACATTGAGCGCATCGTGGACATCATGATCGACCGGCTCAATGATCGGATGGTGGATCGCGGGATCGTGATCCATGTCGATCAGGAGACCAAGCACCAGCTGGTTGAGGAAGGCTACGACAGCGAGTATGGTGCCCGGCCGATGCGCCGCGCGATCCAGCGACTGATCGAGGATCCGCTCAGCCTGCTGATCATCAACAACGAAGCCCCTGACGGCTCGGACATCTTCTGCCGCCTGAAGGAAGACAAGACGATCTCGTTCGAGATCAAGACGAACGTGGCGCGGGAGAAGGTTGGCCAGGGTGGTCAGGCCAAGAAGGAATAAACGTAGACCGGAAAAACGGGTCCAATCTTTGGAACTGTAAAATGATCAGGCCGGGGCGTCAAGATGACGTCCCGGCCGATTTTTATATGCCCATTGAACCAGGCGGGTCAAATGCCGCCATCGACGATCCAGCGGCCGGCGGGGTTGTCATTGCGCACCGCCAGGTTCCATTTTTTTGTCTCGCCCCCGCGGAAGCGGATCTCGTAGGGGACGAACCAGCCGGGGTAAAGTCCCGATTTGAACGGCTTGCCAAGTGAAATGATCTCGAGCTCGCCCAGGTGTTGTCGGATCGGCTGCGAGATGCTGGTCTCGGAGAACAGGATGGAGACCCGATCCCAGTCCTCCTTGTTGCAGGCCTCGAAGAAGTCACGTGCCACCTGTTCTGGAGTTCGTGCGGCGAGGATTGGATCGGCCGGCAGCGCTTCAGGGGCAAGGGCCCAATTGACATCGGCGGGCAGTTCCAGCGCGAAGATGTTGTCCTCGAACGGCTGGTTGTATTCGATGGCACTGATCTCGAAGACGGTGACTGGTCCGGCGGCAGTTTCGATCATGACCCGCATCTGCTCGAGCCGTCCGCTGGCGGCGTCGAAGATGTAGAGGCGTGAGTGGTCCGACTCGATGATCGAGGAGTTGCGGGCGTAGTCGCTCTGGCTGTAATCGCCCTTGGCGTTAGCAACCACCGAAACGGCCAGCAGCGGCCGGCCCACGGGGTCGGAAAGCCGCTCCAGCAGCAGGGTGGAGCCATCCTGGCGGGCCCGCTCCAGCTCGGCCTGCAGCAGTTGGCCCGGGTCGAGCAGCGGACGCAGCCAACTGACAACCCCTGCTTCTGGTTGTGCCCGATAGGCCAGATTGCTCGGCGGCTTGATCCAGCCAATGATTTGCTCGCCATCCATGACGACGATCCGGCCCTCCTTTTCGATGCGCCAGCGCGGCTGCGCACCTGGTTCGGTCCAGATTTCGAGGGGGATCGGTTCGCAATGGGCACCGATCCACTCAAAATTTTCGTAAGGCCTCGTGCTCATCCTGGCCGTGATGCGGACGCTGTTCACGCCCGACATGACCTCTGCGGCGCGGGCCAGCGTGCCGAAGGCGGTCAGGCCGGGACTGTCGCCCGCGAGGTTGATCAGGCCGGCCATCGCCAGCAGCAGGCAGGCGGCGGCGGCGATCCCCGCCATGCGCCAGGTCCGGCCGCGCGCGGGCCGCGTCTCGTCTTCCATTGTTCTGATTTGTTCCATGACTCGATCCTTGAATTGGGGTGAGGCCCCGATCCGGGGTGTGGATCGCAGGGCCGTGATGGCATGGTGGGCCGCGGACGCCGTGCGCGCGCAGCGCTCGCAGCCCCGCTCATGCTCCTCAAACTCCTGTCGCCAGTCCGGATCGAGGCGTCCCCCGAGCAGGTTGGTCAGGTGATGCAGGTATTGGTTGCAGTTCATGATCGGCCACCCCTGCTCCGCTGGGTGCGGAGCTTGATCAATCCATAGCGCAGGCGCGATTTGATCGTTGCCAGCGGCCGGCGCAGCATCTGGGCGATTTCGGCCAGCGATAGTTCATCGAGCACGTGAAGCCGGATGACCTCGGCCTGTCGCTCGGGCAGGCCGGCCAACAGCGCCTCCGTTTGGCGCAGCCCCTCGAGCGCCTCGAGTTGGCGTGCGGCGGGCGCGGCGGGATCAGCCAACCGCTCCAGAAGCGTGTCGGAGGAAATCGTGAGGATGCGGCCACGGCGGCGCAATCGGTCGGTGCATAGGTTGGCCGTCATGCGGAACAGGTATGAGGCCGGGCGGATGACGCGCCTCAGCCGCTCGCGTTCGCGCCATGCGCGCAGAAAGACCTCCTGTGCGACATCCTCGGCCTCTCCCGCGTCGCCCAGCCGCCGGAAGGCATGCCAGACCAGCCGGTGCTGGTAGAGCTCAACCAGACGCTCGAATTCCTCGATCGTCTGCGGCCAGCGTGCGTCGGGAACCGGATCGATCGGTTCGGGGACCTCGCGCTCGACCGCCTGATCAGTCCTGGCCATCTCGTTCACCGCTCTCATCGTGTCTTCCGAATCTTATGACGCGGTGGGTGAAGCTTTGGATTCATTTTTTTACGATGTCTTTCGGCCTTGCTCATTGATAGGCGGCGCGACATTGGGGAGGATATGATGAAAAGGCTTGGACTGGTGGCCGAACCGTCCAGAAAGTTTCAATGTTTGGGGATTCATCATGAGGCTCAATGTTGCATGGGTGGCGCTGGCGCTGGTGGTGGTGCTGGCCGGGTGCGGGCGGCGCGAGATCGACTTCGGTCGCCAGAGCGGCCATGAATATTCAAATCGCTACCTGGGGCTGAGCCTGCTGTTGCCCGAGGGCTGGCATGTCCAGCCCGAGGAGGTCAATCGCCAGTTGATGGCGCGCGGCCGGCAAATCCTGGCTGGCGAGGCAGAGGAGTCGGCGGCGTCTACCGAGCGGGCGGCGAACCTGCAAACGGTGCCCCTGTTCAGCGTCTTCAAGCATCCCCCCGGCGCGGTGGTCGAGTTCAACCCCAACATGATCGGCCTGGCCGACCGGACCGACCAGATGCCGGGGCTGGCCAACGGCCGCCAATACCTGCAGCACGCCCGCCGGATGATCGAGGAGGGCGGCGTCACGCAGATGCGCGTGCTCGATGACAGCCGCTCCGAGCTGATTGGCGGGGTGGACTTTTACATCATGGACCTGGAGATCGACAGCGGCGGGATTACGATGCGCCAGGAACAATACGTGACGCTGCGCGGGGAATATGCGCTGATCCTTGTGATCACCTATGACAACGAGGCCGACCGCGAGGTGATGCTGGCGGCGGCGCGCTCGCTACGGTTCGAGGATTGAACCCCGAAAGTAGAATGAACCGCAAAGGCGCGGAGGACGCAGAGGAATCGCAGAGAAGGCCATGGATTTGGAGTCGCACGCGCTGCCATAGATCGCGGCATCGTAGCCACCACAGGGTCGCTGCTGCCCAGTTCGTAGTCCCGCCTTCAGGCGGGAAGGTAGGCAGAACGAAAAGCTGCGATTGTTGATGAATGATCAAAATGGTGTCGCCCCTGCCGGGGCTTTCTGATGAAGGGCATTCTTACCCAGGGCTCACGCCCTGGGCTACCTTGTGTCGCCGCTGCCGCGGCTTCGGTTTCTAGCAGTGCCGATGGTAGCCCTGGGCACATCGGCGAGAGCAATCTCGCATGGCGCATCTTGTTGCGCAACCGCTCCTTCGTATTTTACCTATCCCGCTAAACACATACTCGAGCCGACACGGAATGCCATGCTTCATGTTGCGCGTGCCTTTCTCGGCGAACGGCTGAATGAGATCGAGCCAGACATTCATTTCAGCGGCCTAGCAGGGCGCGGGCGCGTTCGATGGCGGGCTGGTTGGCGGGGGTGTCGCGCACCCAGATCGTGAAGTCGGGGGCGCGCCAGACGGCGAGCCAGCCTGCTTCGGCAAGCGCATCGTTCACCGGCCAGTCGCTGTCGGCGAAGACGGTTTGCACGTCCCAATCGTCAAGCACCTTGTCCCACGGCTGAAACACCCGCTCGCCCAGCGCGTAACGTTCGTTGGCCATGCGCGCCTGCTCGGCATCGATGGCATTGATGACGCTGTGCTCCAGGCGGATGAAGCGCCCGCCGTAGATGTCGTAGCGGTTGTCGGTGAAGAGCCGGTAGCCGGGGCGGTCGGGCAGCGGGTGGCCGTGGTGGCTGAGCGGCTCGGGCGCCAGTCGCCACATCAGGTAGCCGGCATAGTTGCCTCCGTTGAAGAGGGGGGCGGGCAGGCGGGCACTGAGCAGGAAATCGACCGCCGCCTGCGGATAGGCGCCCGGTTCGGTTTCCATGCCCCGGGCCAGCCGCAGGTTGCGCTGCCAGTAGGTTGGCTGCTCGCGCCAGGAGAAGGTCCACCAAAGCGTGAGCGCGGCCAGCGCGATCAGACCCGCCAGCGCGTGGCGGCGGCGGGCGGCGGCTGGGGCGGACGAGCGTTCGGCCAGTGCGACCGACCAGTGCTCGAGTGAAAAAGCGATCGACGGCAGCAGCGCCAGCGCCATCAGCGGCAGGTGGCGGACATGATGAATGCCCTGCTGGGAGAAGAACCAGCCGAGCAGCAGCAGCGCCGGCCACCCCGGCGGCCGCGCGCGGACGAGCGCTCCCGCTAGCGCCAGCCCGATGAGCGCCGTCGCCACCCATGGATGATTGGCCGTATGGCGCAGATAAAAATGCAAACCGACCAGCAGCAGCAGCGTCGCCAGCCATGTGGCCGGACGCCGGGGACGGATCGCCGCCGCCGCCAATAGCAGGATCGTGCCTTCCAGCGCCCAGATAAAATGCCAGTTGGGCGGCATCATCTCGCCGATCTGTCGAACGAGGTATTGGTCGCCGAGGACGTTGATGAAGATTTCGTAGACGCGCCAGCCATAGGGGTTGGCCAGGGTGGCTAGCGCACAGGCCAAGCCGAGGGCCGTCAGCAGTCCGAGCCGCTGGAGTGCGGGCCGCATGTCGGCGTTCCCCAGGCGCGCGCCGGCCAGGACCAGGGCGGCATCGGCCCAGAAGGCAGCCAGGAAGATGAAGCCCGCCGCCCACCCCCCGTGCAGGTTGGTCCAGAGGGCGAAGACCGGCACGAGCAGCCAGAGCCAGCGCTCGCGCAGGCGGCCTGCACGCCACTCCAGCAGCATCCAGAACAGCAGGGCCAGCAGCAGATAGGTGATGAACGGCGGGCGCGGATAGAACGTGCGTCGGGCCAGGGCGGCCGCCACGGCCGCCGCCAGCAGCGCCCAGACCGGCTCGCGCATCCGACGGGCCAGCAGGAATCCGAAGCCGGCGAAGGCTGCGACGATGAACAGGGTCTTGACCAGGATCAGTGCGCGCAGGCCACCCATGCCCCCCTCGCGCCCCGCGACGAACACGCCCCAGATGGCAACTTGCGAGAGCCACTCGTGGTTGTGCCACGGTATGTCGGCGGCTGTATAGGTGAAGATGTCATGCTCGGGCAGGCCGTGGTGGATGATCTGTCGACCGGTCTTGAGGTGCCACCACTCATCGTGCGAGGCGCGCAAGGGCGTGAAGGCGAAGCTGATGCAAACCCAGACGGTGAGCGCAAGGGCCACGCGGCCGGCCCAGCGGGTCAATGGATCGGGGGTGTTCGCCATCGCGTGCTCAGCTCGCCAGGTGGCCGTGGTAGACGATCGTGCGGTAGAGAATTTCGATGCGCCCGTCGCGTTCATGACGGGTGAACAGCTCCGCGAGTTCGAGCAGCATGGCATCGAGCTGGGGCCCGGGCTGGCGCGGGACGTAGGAGGTCGAGAGCAGGCGGCCGCGCAGACCCTCCAAGTCGAGTGACTGGCTGTTGTGCAGCTCGGTGTGGCTCCAGCCGGGGGCGAAGAAATCTTCGACGATGCCATGGCCCAGATTGCGGTGGGGCAGGCGGTCATATTCTGTGCTGTAGCGGCGCAGCAGTGCCTCATATTCAGCCAGGAAGTCGGAGGCATCGATGGCGCGTTCGTTCCAGATGAGGGCGGCGCGGCGCGGCGTGCGCAGGATGCGGGTGAATTCGCTCCGCGCGGCGTTTCGGTCAAACCAGTGGAATGCCTGGCCGACGACCACCAGATCAATGGAGGCCGTGGGCAGATTGGTCGACTCGGCACTGGCGGCGACACTGGTGAAATGGGGATAGCGGCGCAGGTTTTCCTCGCCGGCGGCGCGCATGGCGCGATTGGGCTCGACGCCAAAGACGGGATTGCCGTTTTTGAGGAACAGCTCGGCCAGCAGGCCGGTCCCTGAACCGATGTCGGCGATGACATCGGCTGTAGTCAGTGCGAGTTTGCGCTCGAGCAGCCCGATCAGCGAGGGGGGGTAGCCCGGCCTGGTACGCCGGTAGTCCTGAACGCGGTTGGTAAACCGTTCGAGTGGGTCGAGGTCATCCATGGGCTGTTCGTTCATGACCACTCCATCACCCGCCTTGGGCGCCCGCAGGGCGCACCCGTGAACCAGTGAATATATTATAACAGAAGATGCATTTGGTCATTTAAAACAAGTCCTCAGCGGGCCGCGCCGGCGACGCTTTCAGCCGGTTCGGCCGCTGTCAGGGCCTCGTGCAGCGCGAGGGCATGGTTCTCACCCAGCATCCGATAGCGCTCGGCATTCTCGCCGGGGCGGAACATCGTCTCCTGGGTCATCGAGAACTCGGCTCCCAGCACTTGGCGGCCGAAGGCAGCGCCGGTTTTACTGGGTGCGGGAGCGGCGGCCGCGCCTTCACCGGAGCCGGCATCGCCCGCCGGGCTCGAAGCGGCGGCTCCACTGCTGGCCTGATAGCCCAAGGTCGGCTCGAGCCGGCTGAGCGCGCGCCAGAAGGGGTGGTGCTCCATGGCCCGCGTCGAGGTGATGACGAAGTGCGGACCGGTGTCGGACCAGGAATGGAAATCAATGCAGTAATCAACTTGGCCTCCCGTGTCGGCGATCATCGCCTCGCCGACGGTGCGCAGGTCCTGCATGTCGGCCCAGAGCGTCGGGTGCCAGAAGCGGTTGAAGTCGCGATCGGGGTGGGCGACGCTGGTGCGGTTATAGCCGGCCCAGCGGCCGTCGGGGTTGGTCAGCGGGTAGATGAAGAACTCGCAGCGGCGGCGCAGCTCGGCCGCGCGGGGATCATCGCCGCCAAGGAAGCGCACCATGGCATCGAGCACCCGGCCGCCATGAACCTCGTTGGGGTGCGAGCCGCTGAAGAGCAGCACCTTGGTCTTGGGATCGGTCGCGGTGGGGTCGGTCAGGCGGAAGCCGTAAAGGTTTTTGGGTGTGATCGTGCGACCGAGGTCGTCGATGCCGCCGGGGGAGTGGCCGAGCACGCCGCGCGCGTCGGCGCTGGCGGTGGGGGTGGCCCAGGGTGTGGCGAGCAGGTCACGGGTCAGCCGCTGGGCATCGCAGTAGCCGTAGACAAGGCCCGCGGCCACATAGACGGTGGCGCCGGTGAAGGGCTCGTCGTTGGAGAAGCGGAACTCGCCGGCTGCGGGATCGCGGGCATTGTGGTCGAAGAATTCCCATTCCTGATTGTCGTAGCTGTAGAGCATGCGCCAGCGGTCGAGGCGGTGGGAGCCGCTCTGGAACTTGTCGCTGATGACGAACTGGAGCCGGCGGTCCTGGGCGTCGTCGATCCTGAAGTAAAGCCACTTCCAAGTGTCGGTGCCGGGGCGAAAGTTATCACGGCCGGTCAGGCGGACGAGATCCCCCTCCACGGAAGCTGCCTTGAGCGACCCGCCGTCGAAGTTGGCGTCGAAGCTGAGGGCGAGGACCGCCGCGGTTTGCAACGCCCAGAGCAGGGCTGCCAGTATGGCAGTCGAGACATGGCGCGCGGTGAGCCTGGAAAGCATGCACATCCTCCGTAATCGAAGCCCCTGCGTGCGAGGGCGGCGCCGGCACCGGCGCGGTGGAGCCATTGTTGCGACCGCCGGCCCAAAGCGAAAGCAGAATCAGCGGTTCCCCCATGGGGGGCTGGGTGCTTGACCCCGCGCCCGATCCGGCCCCGCGGAGTAAAATATTATATAAGGCGCCTGTGGCTGGCGGCGGGCGTAAATTTGTGGTTTGGAGCGGCGCGATGGCACGGCCTGTCTGGAAGGGCCAGATCAATTTCGGGCTGGTCAACATTCCGGTGGGGCTCTACCCGGCCGAGAAGCCCAACGAGCTCAAATTCCGCATGCTCGACAAGCGGAACCTGTCGCCGATCCGTTACAAGCGGGTCAACGCGGCCAGCGAGGACGAGGTCCCGTGGGATCAGATCGTCAAGGGCTTCGAATATGAGAGTGACGAGTTCGTGCTGATGAGTGACGCCGATTTCAAGAAGGCGCGACCCGAGGCGACCCAGTCGATCACGATCACCGATTTCGTGGACTGTCATGAGCTGCATCCGATCTTCTATGACAAGCCTTATTACCTGGTGCCCGAGAAGAAATCGCGGCGCAGCTTTGCGCTGCTGCGCGAGGCGATGCGGCGCACCTGCAAGGTCGGCATCGCGCAGGTGGTGATCCACACGCGCGAGCATCTGGCGGCGGTAGTGGTCTATGAGAACGCGCTGGTGGTCGAGCTGATGAGGTTTGCCGATGAGCTGCGCCCGCTCGAGGAGCATGACCTGCCGGGGGGGATCGAGGAGATGGGGATTGGCGAGAAGGAAGTGCGGATGGCGGAGCGGCTGATCGAGGACATGATCGAGCCGTGGCAGCCTGAGCGCTATCGGGACCATTATCGCCAGGAGGTGATGGGCCTGATCCAGGGGAAGATCGAGAGCGGGCAGACCCATCAGATGGCGAGCGAGGAGGATGTTCCCGTGGCGGAGGAGCCGGCCGAGGTGGTCGACATGATGGAACTGCTCAAGCGCTCGCTGCGCAGCCGCGGCATCGAGGATGAAGCCAGTGAGGAGGCGACCGGCACCGAGGGCGGCCCCGTGAGCAAGAAAACCGCCGGCAAAAGCGCCCAAGCCGCCCGCAGCGAGCGCAAACCCAGGTCGCGTCCGAAGAAAAGCAGTTAGAAAAAAAGGGATGTTTTTTCAAACGCCAAGGTGCCAAGGCAGCCAAGGGATGATATTCGAGGGAGACAATCCAAGAATTAATGATTCGTGGCCTTGCTGAATCTTTTCGGAGACCCCATGGCGCTTGACCATTACAAGTCCAAACGCGATTTCAGCAAGACGCCCGAGCCGGCGGGGCGGGTGCGACGTCGCGAGGGGCGGCCACTGAGTTTCATGATTCACAAGCACGATGCGACGCGACTGCATTATGACTTGCGGCTGGAACTCGATGGGGTGCTCAAAAGCTGGGCGGTGCCCAAGGGACCCTCGCTGGACCCGAGAGAGCGGCGGCTGGCGGTGCATGTCGAGGACCACCCGCTGGAATATGGGGAATTCGAGGGGACGATCCCGAAGGGTGAATATGGCGGCGGCACGGTCATGCTCTGGGACCGCGGTATTTGGCGGCCGCGCGGCCCGGACCCGCTGGGCGATTATCAGCGGGGCGCGCTCAAGTTCGACTTGGAGGGCGATAAACTGCGCGGGGGCTTCATGCTGGTGCGGCTCAAATCGCGCGGCGAGGAGAAGGATAACTGGCTGCTGATCAAGGAAAAGGACGAGGCGGCGCGCAGCGAGGGCGACATCCTCGAGGAGCGCCTCGAAAGCGTCGCCAGCGGGCGCGGCCTTGAAGAGATCGCGGCGGCCGGCGACGCGGTCTGGAGCGGCGGACTGGAAGGGGAGGTTCTGACCGGCGCGGCCGCGCGCGAGAAAGCGGCCCCGAAGAAGACTGCGCCCCGGAAATCGCCGGCCAAGAAAGCCACGCCCAAAAAGGCGGCGGCGAAAAATGCAAAAACCAGCCAATCGGACGCTACGCAAGTCGCCACCGAGCTCCCTGCCGGCGCCCGGGCGGGTTCAATGCCTAGCGAGATCGGGGTGCAATTGGCGACGCCGGCGCTGGCCGCGCCCGAGGGCGAGGCTTGGCTGCACGAGATCAAGCTGGACGGCTACCGGATCGTGGCGCGGATTGACGGCGGGCGCGTGCGCCTGCTCTCGCGCAACGGCAAGGATTGGACCGCGAAGTTCGGCGGCTTTGACGAGAGGCTGGCGCGGCTGGCGGGGCAGGCGATCGTCGATGGCGAGATGACGCTGGTGCGGCGCGACGGCACGACCGACTTTCAGTCGCTGGTGGCGGCGGCCCATGATGGGCATCCCGAACGGCTGACTTATTTCGCGTTCGATTTGCTTCATCTGGACGGGCACGACCTGCGGGCCGTGCCGCTCATCGAGCGCAAGCAGCTGCTGGAGGGGCTCATTGGGCGACTGGGCGAGCCGACGATCCGCATCAGCGACCACATCCGCGGCCAGGGGCCGGAATTTTATGAGCAGGCCTGCCGCAGCGGCCTGGAGGGGATCGTCTCGAAGCTGGCGACGGCACCCTATCGCGCCGCGCGCAACCGGGACTGGCTGAAGGTCAAGTGCTCCAGTCGCGAGGAGTTCGTCATCGGCGGATTCACCGACCCCAAGGGATCGGCCAAGGGTTTGGGGGCGTTGCTCCTGGGGCAGTATGACGGAGAGGGGCGGCTGGCCTTCTGCGGGCGCGTCGGCACCGGGTTCAGTGACCGGCTGCGCCTCGAGCTGGCACGCCGGCTGGCGGGCGAGGAGCGGGCCACCCCGCCCTTCGAGGCCAATCTCGAGCCGCTGGACCGCAGGGGCGTCCACTGGGTCAAGCCGCGGCTGGTGGCGGAGGTGCGTTTCTGGGAGCGCACGGAGGATGGCATCCTGCGCCACCCCTCCTTCATGGGGCTGCGCGAGGACAAGGCACCGCCCGAGGCGCGCCCCGAGCAGCCGATCGCGCCGCCCCCGGCGATTGCCGCGAAGAAAGCCACCGCGAAAGAAAAACCGTCGCCACCGCCCGCCAAACAGCCCTCGAGCCGCCCCGCGCGCAAGGGGGGCGCGATCGAGGTGGGTGGCGTGCGCCTGACCAGCCCCGACAAGATTCTATATCCCGAGCAGAACGTGACCAAGCAGGCCGTGGCCGAGTATTATCTGGCTGTCGCCGACTGGATCATGCCGCACCTGGCGGGGCGGCCGCTCAGCCTGGTGCGCTGCCCCGAGGGTCGACACAAGGAGTGCTTCTTTCAGAAACACGCGGCGACGGGGCTCGAGGGGTTCGGCCGGATTGAGATCGTTGAGCGCAGCGCGACGCGCGAGTATTTTTACCTCAAGCGCGCGGCCGACCTGGTGGCGCTGGCGCAGATGGGCGCGCTCGAACTGCATACCTGGAACGCACGCGCCGATCGCATCGACCAGCCGGACATGTTCGTCATCGACCTGGACCCCGATCCGACGGTGAGCTGGGACTTCGTGCGCGAGGTGGCGCGCCGCGTTCGTGACCGGCTGGCCGGGCTGGGGCTGGTTTCGTTTCTCAAAACCACCGGCGGCAAGGGGCTTCACGTGGTGGCGCCGCTCGCGCGCCGGCAGGGGTGGGACGAGGTTTACGAATTCACGCGCGCGCTGGCCCAGGACCTCGTGCGGGAAGATCCCCAGCGCCTGACGGCGAACATGAGCAAGGCCAAGCGGGGGGGCAAGGTGTATGTGGATTACGTGCGCAACGCGCGCGGGGCGACCAGCATTGCGCCTTACTCGACGCGGCGCCATGCCGGGGCGACCGTGGCGGTGGCGCTGGGCTGGGAGGAACTGGAGCGGCTGGAGCGCCCGGACATCTATACCATCAAGAATCTGCCGCGCCGATTGGCAGGGTTGAAGGCCGATCCGTGGGGTGATTACCTCATGACCCGCCAGAGCATCACCCAGGTCGCCCGCAAGAAGTTAGGGATGAAGTAAATGCGCGGGCAGCACTAAAGCTCACCGTGAGGAGCGCCGCGTGCATCTGCGGCACATGCCGCCGCCAATCTCCTTTAGCGGGTGCGGGCGAAGTAGCTGGTCATCAGGTTGCGGTAGTTGGGAATGTGATTGGAGAAGAGCGTGCCAAGCCCTTCGATGTCGTTGCGCCAGTCGCGATGCAACTCGCAGGCCATGCCGAACCAGTTCATCAGCTGAACGCCGGCGGCCTGCATCCGCAGCCAGGCGCTGTGACGGGTGACCTCGTTGAAGGTCCCCGAGGCGTCGGTGATGACGAAGACTTGATAGCCGGCCTCGATGGCCGACAAGGCGGGGAAAGCGACGCAGACCTCGGTGACCACCCCGGCCAAAATGAGTTGGCGGCGACCTGTCTGGCGGATGGCGTTGACGAAGTCTTCATTATCCCAGGCGTTGATCTGGCCGGGGCGGGCGATATAGGCGGCGTCGGGGAAGGTCTCGCGCAGCTCGGGGACGAGCGGGCCGTTGGGGCCATTCTCGAAGCTGGTGGTCAGGATCGTGGGCAGCTTGAAGTAAGCCCCGCAGGCCGCCACGGCCAGCACGTTGTTCTTGAACTCGCCTGGGGAGAAATCCTGCACCAGCGAAATAAGCCCTGATTGATGATCGACGAGCAGCAGCGCCGCCTCATCCCTTGAAAGTCGGTTGTATTGGAAACCAGATTGCATGGAGGTAACCTTGTGGTAGCGGAATGCGGCGCAGACAGCCGCCGGGGTTCAGGCGCGTTCGAAACTTGTTCCCGTAGTCTTTGTGCCATCAACCCTCCGCCCTGCCGCGCGGGTCAAATATATGGTCGTGGTGGGACATGGAGTGGCTATTCCCGATTTGGAGATTTGAGAATCGGTGGTTGTGCTTTAGAATTAGGGACACCTCCGCGCCCGCGGCGTATGTGTGTTTAGCGGGAGTGGCACCCCCGAGCGCTAAGTTCATACTCCACGGCGAGTTCCAAAGGCCCACCGATGCCGCTTCTCGAGTTTGAACAGGTCACTAGAGATTTTGGCGACGACGCCACCGGCCGGCGCGTGCTGGAGCGGGTGGATTTGGCGCTGGCCCCGGGCGAGGCGGTGGCGCTGGTGGGGCGCTCGGGCGCCGGCAAGACGACGCTGCTCTTTCTGGCGGCGGGCCTGATCCGGCCATCGGCGGGGCGCGTGCTGTTTGAAGGGCGAGATCTCAATGCACTCAGCCCCGCCGAGGGAGCCCGGCTGCGCCGCCGCCGCATTGGGTTGGTCTTCCAGAACAACCTGAGCCTGAGCGCGCTGCCGGTCTGGGAGAACGCCGCGCTGTCTTTGCTGATGGATGGAGCCTCGCGGCGGCGGGCGCGGCCCGAGGCGCTGGCGATGCTCAAGCGGCTCGGGCTGGACGGTTATGCCGACCGGCCGACGGCGGTGCTTTCGGGTGGCCAGCGCCGGCGACTGGGGCTGGCGCGTTGCCTGCTGGGCGACCCCGACCTGCTCCTGGCTGACGAGCCGACGGCCGACCTGGACGAGGAGACAGCCGCGGCGATCGAGCGCGAGTTATTTGTCTGGCTGCGCGCGCGTCACCGGGCGGCGATCATCGTGACCCACGCCCCCAGCATCGAGCGGGCGGCCGATCGGGTGCTGCGCCTGGAGTCAGGCGGGTTGATCTCGCGCGGGTGAGGCGGCCTACTACTCGATGCCGCCGAGCAGCAGATACGCTTGGGCTCGCTGACGGCGCCATTCTTCGAGCCGGGCGTAAAAATGCGCAAGGTCATAGGCCGGCACCGATTGCCACCGGTTTTCCTCGCGCTCAAGGGTCCTGCGGGTGTCGCGCTCGCGTGAGAGCCCGGCAGTCGGCGGCAGGCCATAGCCGGCGAGGCGGACGGGGCCGCTGGTCTGCGCCTGCAATTGGCTGCTTTCGAGGCGCGAGGAGCGGGCGAACAGCTCGGGGGCCGGCGGCGGCTCGTCAAGAACGGCGCGGGCCTTGGCGCGGGCGAGCGCGGGGGGATCGGACACGCCGTAGACCACGTCGGTCGGCTGTCCGACTACATGGATCGGCGCGATGGCGGGGTCGGCAAAGGTGATATGGATGAAGCTGCTCTGGGCGGCGGCAAGCGGGGCCAACGTGAGCCCGAGCAGCAAAGCCAACAGGGTTTTCATGATGAGAAAGACCTCCGGCAAGCGATGGCGGAGGTGCGCCCGGTTGAGAGGGCGGCCGCCGCGTGGGGTGAGAAGTAGATCGTTTATTTTAGCGCGTGGGGCCGAAAGGGCGGGAGAAAAGGATATAAAAAAAAAGCCGACTCGGTGGGGAGGAGGAGACCGAGTCGACTTCTTTTCGGGAGCTGATTGAACCGCTTGCGCGTTTCGTTCGTGCTACCCAACCAACTTGCCTATCGTTAGAGCAATCATCGTACCCATTCCTGCGAGAGACCCTGGGAGCCCCTCCAATTGGCACTCAGGTTCAGCGCAACTCCATTTATATCAAATATCCGTAGGATTAGCCAGTAGATATTGTCTGGGCGGGGTAGTCAATGGCGGCTGGGTTGTTGCTGTACTATTCGGTACACTTGTGTACCATGTCCGTGTCTTTGGGTAGGTCTGGTCTTTGACCCAACTTGGCTCAGCCGGATTGGCCGCCTGCGGCTTGCCCCCGGCTGCGAGCAGCAAGCATTGAATTCACTTGCCAGCCGGGGCTGATTCATTTACAAAAACATGCATGTCACACGAACATTAGAAATCGTGTGAACTGATTGTGCCCGCCGGGGCGAGGAGTCGTCGCGAAAGATGCAACGGATCAGGCTCTTGCTTGTGTTTTTGGCCCTGCTGGCCATGGGTTCCATCGGCCATGCGCAAACGATGTGGGAGCTGCAGGCGGTTGATGCCAATGGGGTGGCGACGCATCCGAAGGTGGGCGCGGGGATCGATCCGGGCAACCGGATCACGGTGGAGGGGATCGCGCTCAATGCCCCCGACGAGCTGCTCCCGCCGGGGCAGATGTGGCAAATTTTCGTGCAGGGCGAAGGCGAAGACAAGGGCGGCATCGCGGGGTTTGCGGCCATTTTCTATGACAACTCCGTTTGGCCGCGCTACCCGACCGACATCGCCGCCGGCGACCGGGTGCGGATTGAAGGTTATGCGGCCTTTCATCGCGGCAAGGCGAACATCAACGAGCGCCACTCGGCCGCGCCCGAGCTGCGGATGACGGTGACCCGGCTGGCGAGCGGGGTGGGCCTGCCCGCGCCGGCGGTGATCCCCTCGATCGAGGACTGCAATTATTTTGATGCCCAGCGGATCGGCGGCGGCGAACGTTATCAGGGGCGCTGGGTGCGGTTGGACCGGGTCTGGATTGCCGGCGGCACATGGGCCGCCGGTGAGACGGTGACCTTGACCGACGCCAGCGGTCAGACGTTGCCGATGCTGCTCTCGGTGCGCGGCGACTTTGGCAGCCATCCGGCGCCGGTTGGCGCCTTCTCGGTGGTGGGCATCTTCGACCAGGAGGACGCCAGCGAGCCGTTCACGGGTGACTATCGGCTCTGGGTCAAGCGCCAGGCGGATATTGTGCCGATGGCGCCGACGGCGGCGAGCGATTGGCGGCTCTACGAGTAGCTTGACATGCATGTGAGGGCGCCATGGCAGGACAGTGCGGCGATCATCGGGCGTTTACGCTGATTGAATTGCTGATCGTGGTGGCGATCATCGCGATTCTTGCGGCGGTGGCGGTGCCCAACCTGCTGGAGGCCCAGACCCGCAGCAAGGTCGCGCGCGCGCGGGCGGACATGCGGTTGTTGGCCGTCGCGCTGGAGGCCTATCGGGTCGATCATGCGGCCTACCCGCCGGCGACAACCTTCTGCGCCAGCATGATGGATTCGATCGAGGCGCACAACGAGGCGCCGCCGGCGTTGACCACGCCGATCAGCTATCTGAGCGCGCGCCCGCTTGACGTTTTCAATGGCAACCAGCGATACAAATACATCGCGCCGGGGCTGGGCTGGGCCAACGATACCCAGACGATCCTGGCGATCTGGGTGCCGCGCAATTTTCCCGCCGCTGAGGAGTCCGCGCAGATGGTGCCGTATTTTTCGCAGAGCCAGTCGCCGGTGCGCTGGGGGTTGTGGAGCGTGGGGCCGGCGGGCCCGTTGAGCGTATTTGAAAGCGACGCAGCGCAGCTGCCGGTGCCGCGCCGGACGTGGTACGATCCGACCAACGGCACGATTTCGGATGGGATCGTGGCCCTGCTGAGCACCGGCCACGGCGCGCGTTGAGGCAAGGATGGGTTGATCGGGATGAAAGCCTCAAAACAAATAACTCTGGCCGGCTGGCTGCTTGCGGTGGCGCTCGCCTTGGCCGGCTGCGATGGGAACCCGGCGCGGGCGGAGCGGTCGGAGGCGGGCGACGGCTTGGTCGCAGTCAGCAATTCGTGGCTGGAGTGCTGCCTGCGCGAGCTGGCGGGGGATGATTTTGAGCCGGTGCGGGTCTGCCCGCCGGGAAGCTGCCCGGGGCACTTCGATATTCGCCCGGGCACGGTGGCGGCGTTGCGCGAGTGCCGGTTGGTGCTGCTGTTTAATTTTCAACGCTCGATGGAGGAGCGGCTGCGGGCGATCGCGCCGGAGCGGCTCGAGTTGGCTGCGATCGATGCGCCGGCGGGATTGTGTGTGCCGGCGAGCTACCTGGCCGGCTGCGAGGCGGTGCTGGCCGCGCTGGGCGAGGCCTTCCCGGAGCGGCGCGGCGATTACGAGGCGGCGCTGGAGCGGGCGCGCGAGCGAATGGGGCGGCTCGAGGTCGAGATGCGCGAGCAGGTACGCGCGGCCGGGCTGGAAGGGGTCCGCGTGATGGCTTCGGGCCATCAGGAGCTGTTCTGCCGATGGCTGGGGCTGGAGCCGGTGGCGGTTTATTCGGGCCCCAATACGCAATCCCCGGCGCGGATCGAGGCGCTGCTGGCGGACGGTCGGGAGTCGGGGATCGGCTTCGTGATCGCCAACGCGCAGGAGGGGGCCCAGGTGGGACAGGCGCTGGCGCACCAGTTGGATGTGCCGCTGGTGGTGATGAGCAATTTTCCGCTGATGGAGGGGGAAGAGCATTCATTTGATGGACTCGTGCGCACCAATGTCGCCCGCCTTGTCGCGGCCGCCCGCGAAAGCCGCCCCTGACCCCGAACCGGCCACACTGGTCGAGCTGCGGGGGGTCACGCGACGCGCCGGCCGCGCCACGATCTTAAATCAGGTTTCCCTGTCGGTCGGGCCGGGCGAGTTCGTGGCGATCCTGGGGCCCAACGGCGCGGGCAAAAGCACGCTGCTGTCGCTGGTGAACGCGACGCTGTGCCCGACGCAGGGGACGGTGCGGTTGCTGGGGGTCGATCCATGGTCGGTCTCAGAGCGGCAGCGCTCGGCGCTGCGGGCGCGCGTGGGCGTGGTGCCCCAGCGCAGTGACTTCAATGCCCTGATTCCACTGTCGGCGCGCGAGGTGGTGGCGATCGGGCGGCTGCGCGGGCGCGCCTTCAGCAGCCGGCTGGGACGCGAGGACCGCCGTCTGATCGATGAGACGCTGGAGCGGTTGGGCATCGGCGCGCTTGCGGGGCGTGTCTATCGGACGTTGTCGGGGGGCGAGCAGCAGAAGGTGCAGTTGGCGCGGGTGCTGGTCCAGCAGCCGGCGCTGCTGCTGCTCGACGAGCCGGCGGCGGGCCTGGACCTTTACTGGCAGGAACAGCTGACGACGCTGATCGGCGAGCTGAGCCGCGAGCTGCGCCTGCCGATCGTGATGACGACGCACATCCTCGGGCATCTGCCGGCCTGCTGCCGGCGGGCGGCGCTGATGCGCGGCGGCCGGATCCTGTTTGACGGGCCGGCGGAGGATACGCTGTCGGCCGAGCGGATCGGCGAGGCGTTTGGCTTCCCGGTCCAGATCGTGGAGCATGGCGGGCGGCGCCACTGCCTGGGGGCCGGGGAGGCGCCGCGATGATGCTGCTCTGGATTCTGGCGGCGCTCAGCAGCGGCTTCTCGGTGGGGCTGCTCGGGCTTTATGTGGTCGGGATGAATATGCCCTTCCTCGGCATCGGCATGGCGCATGCGGCGATGGCGGGGGCGGTCTTCGCGCAGCTGCTCGGCTGGCCGACGCTGCCGTGCGCGCTGGCGGCGGCGCTGGCGGCGGGGGGCTTGCTGGCGTGGGTCGCGACGACGCCGGTCCGCTCGGACCTGGGTATCATCACCAGCATCCTCTTGTCGTTCACGATGGGGCTGGCGTTCCTCGGGATCGGGCTCAACGAGGGCGAAATGACCCCGCTGCTGAACCTGATGTGGGGCAGCATGCTGTTTGTGCGGCCGGCCGATGTCTGGATGCTGCTCGGTCTGGGCGTGTTGTTCCCGCTGTTTTTGGGGTTCTGCCGCCGACCGCTCGATACGCTGCTCTTCAGCCGGGGGGCGGCGCGGGCCTGCGGGCTCAATGAGCGCCCGCTGCTGGTGGTGTTCATGGTGCTGGCGGCGCTGATCGTCACGCTGAACCTGAAGATCATCGGCGGGCTGCTGATGTATGCGCTGCTGACCAACCCGGCGGCGGCGGCGTATGAGCTGGCCGGGTCGATGCCGGCGGCGCGGCGCTGGGCGGCCGGGCTGGGGGTGGCGGCGGCCGTGGGTGGTTTTAGCGCCTCTTATCTGTTCAATCTGCCGACAGGAGCCTGTATCGTGATGACCTCGACGGTGATCTATGCGCTGGCGGCAGCCTCGGCCCGCTGGTGCGCAACGGACCTTCGCCGCTCATGAGCAAGCCTGCGACCAATCCAACCAAGGGTGCCGAACCAATGGCCGCCACGCAGACCGAATCTGAAATCGCCGCCTTCTTTGACCGCTGCGCCGACAAGCGGCTGATGACCGACTTCCCCCCCGACGAGCGCGCCAAGCTCGACTGGTTCTTATCGCTGTGGGGCCTCAAGCCGGGGGACCGGGTGCTGGAGCCCGGCTGCGGCTCGGGGCGGTTGACTGCGGAACTGGCGTGCGCGGTGGGCCCGGGCGGGGCGGTCCATGCCTGCGATCTTTCGCCGGGGATGCTGGCGCTGGCGCGCGCGCGCGAGCTGCCCCCACAGGCGCGGCTGGCGCGGGAATCGGTGACGCGCGTCTCGGCCCCCGACGGCTGGTTCGATGCCGTCATCTGCATGTGCGTCTTTCCGCACTTTACCGATCCCGATGCCGTGCTGGCGGAGTTCGCGCGCGTGCTGAGGCCGGGGGGACGCCTGTGGATCAATCATTTCGAGGGCAGCGCGAGCCTGAACATCTTCCACCGCGATGCCGCGCCCGAGGTGGCCGATCATCTGCTGCCCTGCCTGCACCGCATGGACGCGCTGATGCGGCGGCAGGGGTTCAGCATCGTGCAGTCGATCGATTGCCCGGAGCATTACGTGCTGGAAGCGGTGCGGGCGCCGGGGATTCATTAAAATCTGACCTGAAATCGCGGCCGTGGCGGCATTGCAAATCCGTGGTGGTTTTGGCAGCATATTGTTGCCATCATCCGACGCTCAAAAAACGCCGATGATGGAATATGGAAGCCCCGTGCGCTGCATGCCCCGGCTGACCCCTGATCCCCCGCGGATGGCTGCCCCCATGGCTGAACCACAAAAACTCGATTTCAGCAACCCGATGCGTCCGCGCATCGCGCAGGTGGTGCGCGAGATGCCGCCTTCGGGCATCCGAGCTTTTTTCGAACTGGTCATCGGGCGCGACGACGTGATTTCGCTGGGCGTGGGCGAGCCGGATTTCGTCACGCCCTGGGCGATCCGCGAATCCGCCTTTTATCGGGTTTCGCGCGGCGAAACCAGTTACAGCTCCAACTCGGGATTGCTCTCGCTGCGCCAGGCGATCTCGCGCTACCTTTACCAGCGCTTTGAAGTGACGGCCGATCCGGCGAGCGAGGTGCTGGTCACGGTGGGCGCGAGCGAGGCCACCGACCTGGCGCTGCGCGCGCTGCTGGAGCAAGGCGACGAGGTCATCGTCTGGGAGCCCTGCTATGTGGCCTATGCGCCGCTGGTGCGGCTGGCGGGGGGGCGGCCGGTGCCGCTGGTGGCCCGGGCCGAGACCGGCTTTGGGCTGGACCTGGCGAAGCTGGTCGAGCTGATCACTCCGCGCACGCGCGCCATCATGATCAACTATCCGAGCAACCCGACGGGGGCGACGCTGGGGCGGGGCGAGCTGACCGAGCTGGCGCGCATCTGCGCCGGGCGCGGCATCGTCATGATCAGCGACGAGATTTACGCCGAGCTGAGCCACGACGGGCCGCACACCAGCCTGGCGGCGCTGCCCGAGGCGGCCGGCTGGACGCTGCTCTTATCCGGGTTCTCCAAGGCCTTTGCGATGACCGGCTGGCGGATCGGCTACGCGGTCGGCCCCGCCGAGATCATCGCGGCGATGACGAAGATTCACCAATACAGCATGCTGTGCGCGCCGATCATGGGCCAGCGCGCGGCCGAGGCGGCGCTGGCCGAGGGGATCGAGCCGATGCACGAGATGTGCGAGAGCTATCGCCAGCGACGCAACCTGATCGTGGACGGGCTTAATTCGATCGGACTGCCCTGCCACCGGCCGGCTGGGGCCTTCTATGCCTTCCCCTCGATCCGCCACACGGGGCTGGGGTCGGTGGAATTTTGCCGGCGGCTGCTCGAGCAGGAGTCGATCGCGATCGTGCCGGGTTCGGCCTTCGGGGAGTCGGGCGAGGGCCACGTGCGAATGGCCTATGCAGTCAGCAACCGGACCATCGAGAAGGCGATTGACGGCATCGGCCGGTTCCTGAAGAGCCTGTGAGCAAAATAACGGATCAAAAAAATCCCCCGGTCGCCGGTTAGCAGCGGCCGGGGGATGATCATTTCAGGCGCTGGCGGCCGATCAGCCGGGCCGGACCTTGGCTTCACCTTCATGGCGATAGATGTCGCCGAAGCTGACCGTGCCGTTGGTGGGGTCATACCGCAGGCCGTTGCCGCCGGTTGAGCCGCCGATGGGCTGGTCGGTCGTGAAGTCGACGCCATAAGCTCCGGCGTCGCCAAGGCCTTCATTTTTCAAGATGGCCGGCCAGGTGCGATAGCCGTGGGCATTGGTCAGCATGTCCGGCCCGATCGTCCAGGTCATCCAGCCATTATACGGGTATTTATTGTAAGATGGCCCGCCATTGGCCTTGGCCCCGTAATTGACCGCATAAACGCGATAGATGGTCTCCTGAACCATCGGGTTGGTGGCGCTGCCGATCACGCGGAAGACGTCGGCCGGAATCGAGTTGAGATAGGAGATCGGCGTGGTCAGGTGCTCGCGTGCCATATAGGAGCTTGTCGTGTTGCTGGTCAGCCAACTGTCGCCGGACGAGGGCGGATAGCCGCCGTTGTCGACATAGTAGGATTCCATCGCCAGCGAGATGGTGCGCAGGTCGTTCATGGCGCGAGAGACGCGTGACCGAGTCTGGGCCTCCAGGAAGTTGGGTACCGCGATGGCCGCCAGGATGGCAATGATCGCAACCACGATCAGCAGCTCAATGAGCGTAAAGCCTTTCTTCATCATCTTTCCTCCCCAAAAAAATCTGTACGCCTTTTCAACTTTAATAGGTAACAGCATTCGCCAGATACGTAAAGGTGAATTATGGCATAGAAATCCATAATAAATGCCATGTGGCTGCTGCGGAGCGCACCGGGGGGTGATGCCAACAAAGAGCCCCGGCCGGGTTGTATCCGTGGCCGGGGCATGAGCTGTCGAGAGGGCTTGGAACGGGTCAGTTCGCCCGGACCTTGGCTTCGCCCTCGTGGCGATAGACATCGCCGTAGCTGACGGTGCCGTTGGTGGGGTCATAGCGCAGGCCGTTGCCGTTGGGCGGGGGCGGCACGCCGAGCGGGACGTCGGTTTCCGGATTCTTGTAGTAGTTGCCGTTGGGTCCGAGCTCCTCGTTGCGCAAAATGGCGGGATAGGTGCGATAGCCGCCGGTATTGCTGAACAGGTCGGGTCCGACGCTCCAGGTCATCCAGCCGTTGTGAGGGTAGGCCTGATAGGTCGGGCCACCGCTGGCGTTGGCGCCATAGTTGACGGCATAGATGGGAAAGTCATTCTCGATCACATTGGCGTTGGAATTGAGGCTCCTGAAGACGTCCTTGGCGATCTCGTTGATATAGGCGATGGGCGTGGTCAGGTGCATACGACCCATGTAGGACGCGGTTTTACTGGGATGCAGCCAACTGTTGCCGGCGGTGGGTGGGTAGCCGCCATTGTCGACGTAGTAGGATTCCATCGCCACCGCGATGGTCCGCAGATCGTTTTGGACGCGCGAGACACGCGAGCGGGTCTGGGCCTCCAGGAAGTTGGGAACGGCGATCGCCGCCAGGATCGCAATGATCGCGACGACGATCAGCAGCTCGATGAGCGTAAAGCCTTTCTTCATTTGAATCCTCCCCATAGTAGTGGATGACACATCCGGATTATGGATATCAGGGTGGGATGCTGCCGTAAAGGTGAATTATTGATATAAAGATGCGATGAACGAATACTTTGGCGGAAGGAGCGGGCTGAGTCGGGTTTCTTGGGAACATAAAAAACCCCGGCCGAAGGGGAACAGCGGCCGGGGTATGATTTTACGTGGGCTTAGGTAGGCTCAATCAGTTTTCGCGGACCTTGGCTTCGCCCTCGTGGCGATAGACGTCGCCGTAACTGACGGTGCCGTTGGTGGGGTCATAGCGCAGGCCGTTGCCGTTGGGCGGGGGCGCTACGCCGAGCGGGACGTCGGTCTCCGGATTCTTGTAGTAATTGCCGTTGGGACCGAGCGCCTCGTTGCGCAAAATGGCGGGGTAGGTGCGGTAGCCGCCGGTATTGCTGAACAGATCGGGGCCGACGCTCCAGGTCATCCAGCCGTTGTGCGGATAAGCTTGATAGGTTGGGCCGCCACTGGCATTGGCGCCATAGTTGACGGCGTAGATGCGGAAGTCGGTCTCGGTCACGTGGGCACTGGTATTGAGGTTTTTAAAGACGTCCTTGGCGATCTCGTTGATGTAGGCGATGGGTGTGGTCAGATGCGAACGACACATGTAGGACGCGGTTTTACTGGAATGCAGCCAACTGTTGCCGGCAGTTGGCGGATAGCCGCCATTGTCGACGTAGTAGGATTCCATCGCCACCGCGATGGTGCGCAGATCGTTCTGGACGCGCGAGACACGTGAGCGAGTCTGGGCCTCCAGAAAGTTGGGAACGGCGATCGCCGCCAGGATCGCAATGATTGCGACAACGATCAGCAGTTCGATGAGGGTAAAGCCTTTACGCATGTTCTTCCTCCCCAAATAAAAAAGGTTTGTGCTACTTGGGAGAACCTAGCAGATTGAGGGAGCTTTCGTAAAGTATTTTTGGGCCCAGATGTTGATTTTTTCATCAACTGCAGGCGGGTATAATGTATAAGCTTAGTGTTTACAGGTATGTGTGGGTTGCGCGCATTTCAAATAAAATTGGTCGCGGCAGGGATTTGATCCCGCTGCATTGTTTTCTGTAACCTGATAAAAAAACCCCCGCCGATGTTCATGTCAGCCGGGGTTCACCTGAGACGAAGAGAATCAGCGGGCTCTGACCTTGGACTCGCCATCGAAGCGATAAAAAAAACCCGGCCGATGGTGAAACACCGGCCGGGATGTGAATGATGTCGCCTGTGGGGATGGACCCCAAGAAGCCGTTACTTGGTGCGAGACAGGCCTTCATGGCGATAGATGTCGCCCAGGCTGACCGTGCCGTTGGTCGGGTCGTAGCGCAGACCGGCGCCATTGTTGACGGAACCGGTGCCGATCTTCAAGCCGGAGGTCGGGTCGGTGCCATAGCTGCCGGCCTCGCCCAGGGCCTCATTGTCGATGATCTGGTTATAGGTGCGATAGCCGCCGGCATTGGAGAACAGGTCGGGGCCAAGGCTCCAGGTCATCCAGCCGTTATAGGGGTAGATATTATACTTCGGCCCGCCGCTGGCCAGGTAGCCATAATTGACCGCGTAGAGACGATACTGGGCATCAGCCATGCCGCCCAGATAGCGGAAGACGTCGGTCGGAACCGAGTTGATATATGAAATCGGCGTGGTCAGGTGGGGTTGAGCCATGTAGGAGCTTTTTGAGGAGATCAGCCAACTATCCGCCGCCGATGGCGGATAGGTGTTGTTGTCCACATAGTAAGTTTCCATGGCCAGCGAGATGGTGCGCAGATCGTTCATCGCGCGCGAGACGCGCGAGCGAGTCTGAGCCTCCAGGAAGTTCGGAACCGCGATGGCCGCCAAAATTGCAATGATGGCGACGACGATCAGCAGTTCGATCAGCGTAAAACCCTTCTTCATACATCTTTCCTCCCCCGGAATACGCGCCACTAAAAGACGCTTTGGTATAAATATCAGATCGACGGTGGCATGTAAAGGATATTTGAATCACTATTTATGTAGAAGACTGTTGGTGGGGAGCTTACCCTGCGGGTTATTCAGCCGGGGAGCCGAGCCTCAGCGGCGGGCGAGGCTCTGTTCGCGAGCTCGCATGGTTGGCAGATCGCTGCGGCCGGTCAGCCATTGATCGACCCCGCGGGCGGCGTCGCGGCCCTCGGCGAGCGCCCAGACGACGAGGGACTGGCCGCGGCGCATGTCGCCGGCGGCGAAGACGCCTTCGACCGAGGTCTGGTAGCTATCGTCGGCCTGGACATTGCCGCGCTCGTCAAGGGCGACGCCGAGCTGCTCGATCAAGCCGCCGGTCTCGGGGCCGAGGAACCCCATCGCCAGCAGGACCAGGTCGGCCGGGAGGGTATAGGCGCTGCCGGGGATTTCGCGCATGACCTGACGGCCGGCCTCGTTGACCCACTCCAGGCGGGCCAGTTGCAGGCGGCGGAGGCGGCCATCCTCCCCCCCGAAGGCGCGGGTCAGCACGCTGAAGCAGCGTTCGCAGCCCTCCTTGTGGCTGGTGGAGGAGCGCAGGATCATCGGGTAGTAGGGCCACGGCTGATGGGAGGGACGCGCCTCGGGGGGTTGCGGGAGCAGCTCGAGCTGGGTGACGCTGCGCGCGCCCTGGCGCATGGAGGTGCCGACGCAGTCCGAGCCGGTGTCGCCGCCGCCGATGACGACGACATCGAGGCCGGCGGCGGAGATAAGGTGGGCAGTCTCAAGTGTGTCGCCGGCGTTGAGGCGGTTCTGGCGGGTGAGGAAATCCATGGCGAAGTGGACGCCGGCGAGCTCGCGGCCGGGGATGGGCAGGTCGCGCGGGCGGGTGGCGCCGCCGGCCAGGACGATGGCGTTGTGCTCGCGGCGCAGCTCGTCGGCCGAGATATCGAAGCCGGCGTGGCAGCCGGTGACGAAGCGGACGCCCTCGGCCTCCATCTGGGCGATGCGGCGCTGGACCTGGATTTTCTCGAGCTTGAAGTCGGGGATGCCGTAGGTGAGCAGGCCGCCGATGCGGTCGGCGCGTTCGTAGACGGTGACCAGGTGGCCGGCGCGGTTGAGCTGCTGAGCGCAGGCCAGGCCGGCGGGGCCCGAGCCGATGATGGCGACGCTCTTGCCGCTGCGGCGGGCGGGCGGCTCGGGGAGGATCCAGCCCTCGGCCCAGCCGCGATCAACGATCGCGCGCTCGATCTGCTTGATCGTGACGGCGGGCTCGTTGATGCCGAGCACGCAGGCGGTCTCGCAGGGGGCGGGACAGACGCGGCCGGTCAGCTCGGGAAAGTTGTTGGTGGCGTGCAGGCGGGCGAGGGCCTCGCGCCACTGGTCGCGCCAGACCAGGTCGTTGAAGTCGGGGATGACATTGCCCAGCGGGCAGCCGGCATGGCAGAAGGGAATGCCGCAATCCATGCAGCGGGCGCCTTGGCGACGCAGCTGGTCGGGGGCGGCGGGCAGGGTGATCTCGCGCCAGTCGTGCAGGCGCTCGGCGACGGGCCGGTCAGCCTCGTCCTCGCGTGAGTATTTCAGGAAACCCTTCGGATCAGCCATGGGTCTTCACCTTAATATTCATTTCGTTTCAGCCACGAATGGATTCAGATCAGCCACGAATGGACACGAATTTTCACAAATTTTGAATGCAAGATGGCTGCATTTCTCTGTGGCTGCGTTTCTTCACGCCACGGCCTCGGTCTTCTTCTTCGCCAGCACCTTTTTGTAGTCGTGCGGGATGACGCGGACGAAGCGGGCGAGGGTGGCTTCCCAGTCGCCGAGCAATGCGGCCGCGACGGTGGAGCCGGTGGCGGCGAGGTGGCGCTCGATCATCGTCCGGACATAAGCGGCCTCATCCTCCTCCTCGATGCGCTCGCAGCCGATCATCTCGAGGTTGCAGAGGCCGGTGAAGTCGGCCAGGTCGGCGAGCACGTAGGCGATCCCTCCCGACATGCCGGCGCCGAAATTGCGGCCGGTGGGGCCGAGGATCAGCGCGCGGCCGCCGGTCATGTATTCGCAGCCGTGGTCGCCGATGCCCTCGACGACGACATGGGCGCCGCTGTTGCGCACGCAGAAGCGCTCGCCGGCGAGTCCGCGGATGAAGCCCTCGCCGCCGGTGGCGCCGTAGAAGGCGACATTGCCGATGATCGAGTTGCGCTCGGCGACCCAGCCGGCCGTGCGCGGCGGGCGAATAACCAGGCTGGCGCCGGAGAGGCCCTTGCCGAAGTAATCGTTGGCCTCGCCCTCAAGCTCGATCGCCAGCCCGTGCGCCCCAAAGGCGCCCAGGCTCTGGCCGGCCGAGCCGGTCAGCCGCAGCCGGATCGTGCCCGTGGGCAGGCCGGCCTGGCCGTGGCGGCGGGCGATTTCGCCCGAGAGCATCGTGCCGATGGCGCGGTGAGTGTTGCGGACGTGGCGCTCGATCGTGACCGGTTCGCCGCGCTCCAGCGCCGGCTCGGCCAGCGCGATCAGCTCGCGGTCGAGCACGCCCTCCAAGCCGTGGTCCTGCGCGAGGGTCTGGTGGCGACCGTAGTGGTCGGGCACCACCGGCTGGTAGAGGATCGGCGAGAGGTCGAGCGTGCGCAGCTTGGGATGGGCGGCGAGCAACTGCTCGTCGACCTCGAGCAGGTCGGTGCGGCCGACCATCTCGTCGATGGTGCGCAGGCCGAGGGTGGCCATGACGCGGCGGAGTTCCTCGGCGACGAGGAAGAAGTAATTGACGACGTGCTCGGGCTTGCCGGCGAACTTGCGGCGCAGCTCGGGGTCCTGGGTGGCGATGCCGACGGGGCAGGTGTTGAGGTGGCACTTGCGCATCATGACGCAGCCCATGGCGATCAGCGGCATAGTGGCAAAACCGAATTCCTCGGCCCCCAGCAGGGCGGCGATCGCAACGTCGCGGCCGGTCTTGAGCTGGCCGTCGGTCTCGACCCGGATGCGCGAGCGCAGGTCGTTGCGCAGCAGGGTCTGGTGCGCCTCGGCCAGGCCCAGCTCCCATGGCAGCCCCGCGTGCTTGATCGAGGTCAGCGGGCTGGCGCCGGTGCCGCCGTCGTGGCCGCTGATGAGAACGACGTCGGCCTTGCCCTTGGCGACGCCGGCGGCGATCGTGCCCACGCCGACCTCGCTGACCAGCTTGACGCTGATGCGAGCCTGGTGGTTGGCGTTCTTGAGGTCGTGGATGAGCTGGGCCAAGTCCTCGATCGAGTAAATGTCGTGGTGTGGCGGCGGCGAGATCAGGCCGACGCCGGGGGTGGAATGGCGGATGCGGCCGATGGTGTCGTCGACCTTGTGGCCGGGCAGTTGGCCGCCCTCGCCGGGCTTGGCGCCCTGGGCCATCTTGATCTGGATCTCGCGGGCATGGACGAGGTATTCGATTGTGACGCCGAAGCGGCCAGAGGCGACCTGCTTGATGGCGCTGGAGCGCGAGTCGCCGTTTTCGTCGGGGATGTAGCGTGCGGGGTCCTCACCGCCCTCGCCGGTGTTGCTGCGGCCGCCGAGGCGATTCATCGCGATGGCGAGGGTTTCATGGGCCTCGGCCCCCAGTGAGCCGAAACTCATGGCGCCGGTCTTGAAGCGCTTGACGATCTCGCGGGCGGGCTCGACCTCGTCGAGCGGCGTGGGCTGGGCGGTCTTCTTGAAGCGCAGCAGGCCGCGCAGCGTGCAGCGCGAGCGGGCGTCCTCGTTGGCGATGCGGCTGAATTCCTCCCAGCTGGCGGGGGACTGGGTGGTGACGGCCTCGCGCAGGCCGGCGATGGCGAAGGGATTGATCATGTGGCGCTCGCCGTCGCGCCGCCAGCGATACTGCCCGCCGTCATCGAGCGCGGGGGCGGCGGCGAGCGGTGCGTCGATGAAGCCGAGGCGATGGCGCTCGAGCGTGTCGGTGGCCAGTTGTTCGATGCCGATGCCGCCGATGCGCGAGGCGGTCCAGGTGAAGGCGTGGTCGACCAGGGAGCGGTCCAGGCCGATGGCCTCGAAAATCTGCGCGCCGCGATAGCTTTGCAGCGTGGAGATGCCCATCTTGGACATGACCTTGAGCACGCCGGCGCTGACGGCCTTGATGTAGTTGTCGCAAGCCTTGGCGGCCGAGATCTCGCCGAGCCGGCCCTCGCGGCGCAGCCGTTCGACCGCCGCCAGCGCCAGGTAAGGATTGATCATGCCGCAGCCGTAGCCCAGCAGGAGGCAGAAGTGATGGACCTCGCGCGGCTCGCCCGATTCCAGCAGCAGGCCGACCTTGGTGCGCAGGCCCTCGCGGATCAGCCGGTGGTGCACGCCGGCAACCGCCAGCAGGGCGGGGATCGGCGCGCGCGCCGCGTCCATTGCGCGGTCGGAGAGGATCAGCGTGGAGTAGCCCAGCTCGGCGGCGTCGCAGGCGGCGCGCCCGAGCCGCTCGAGCGCATCGGCCAAGCCGGCGGCGCCGCGCTCGCGCTCGAACAGGATCGGCAGCGTCACCGACTTGAGGCGCGGGTGGGCCAGGTGGCGCAGCCGGGCCAGTTGCGCGTCGGTCAGGATCGGCCGCTCCACGCGGATGATGTCGACGTGCTCAGGGGTGTGGATGAAGAGGTTGCCCTCGCGCCCCATGTGCGTCAGCAGCGAGGTGACCATTTCCTCGCGGATGGCGTCCAGGGGCGGGTTGGTCACCTGGGCGAAAAGCTGCTTGAAGTAGTCGTAGAGCAGGCGCGGCTTGTCGGACATGACGGCCAGCGCGGCATCGTTGCCCATCGAGCCGAGCGGCTCCTTGCCCTCGGCGGCCATCGGCGTGACGAGCAGGTCCAGCTCCTCGACGGTGTAGCCGAAGGCGCGCTGGCGGCGGTCGAGCTCTTCGCCATTGAAGGCGGCCTCGGCGGGGGCCTCGGGCAGTTCGTCGAGCCGGCGCATCTGGCGGTCGAGCCAGGCGCGGTAGGGGTGGCGGCGCGCCAGCCGGTCCTTGATCTCCTCATCCTCGACAATGCGGCCGGCCTCCAGGTCGCAGAGGAACATGCGACCGGGCTGCAGGCGGCCCTTGCGCTCGATGCGCGCGGGGTCGATCTCGAGCACGCCGGCCTCGCTGGCCATGACGACAAGGCCGTCATGGGTGACGATGTAGCGGCCCGGGCGCAGGCCGTTGCGGTCCAGTGTGGCGCCGATGACGCGCCCGTCGCTGAAGGCCAGCGCGGCAGGGCCGTCCCAGGGCTCCATCAGGCATGAGTTGTATTCATAGAACGCCCGGCGCGCCTCGCTCATCCGCTTGTGGTGTTCCCAGGCCTCGGGCACCAGCATCGAGAGCGAATGGGGCAGCGAGCGGCCGGTCTGGCAGAGCAGCTCGAGCGCGTTGTCGAGGCAGGCCGAGTCGCTCTGGTCGTCGGGGATGATCGGGAAGAGCCGGCCGATGTCGGGGATCAGCTCGCTGTCGAGCAGGGCCTGGCGGGCGTGCATCCAGTTGATGTTGCCGCGCAGGGTGTTGATCTCGCCGTTGTGCGCCAGGTAGCGGAAGGGCTGGGCGCGGTCCCAGGTCGGCAGCGTGTTGGTGGAGTAGCGCTGGTGGACCAGCGCCATCGCGCTGACCATCGACTCGTCGTTCAAGTCTGGAAAATAACCATCGATCTGGTCGGCCAGCAGCAGGCCCTTGTAAATGAAGGTGCGCGAGGAAAGCGAGGGGATGTGGAAATAGCGGCGCTCCTCGAGGTGCGAGGCCATCACCAGCCGCCGCGCCCATTTGCGAATGATGAAGAGGCGGCGCTCGAACTGGTTCGAGGTGGCCACGCGCCGGTTGCGGCCGATGAAGACCTGGCGGATGCGCGGCTCCACGGAGCGGGCCCAGTCGCCGATCTGGGTGCTGTCGACGGGGACCTCGCGCCAGCCGAGGAAGTGCTGACCTTCCTGCTCGACGACCCACTTGAGCCGCTCCATGCAGAAGCGGGCTTCATCATCGCGACGCGGCAGGAAGACCAGCCCCGTGGCATAGTGGCCGGGGCCGGGCAGTTCGATGTCGAGCGGCTCGCAGGCCTTGCGCAGGAAGGCGTCGGGCATCTGCAGCATGATGCCGGCGCCATCGCCGGTGCGGGCGTCGCAGCCGCAGGCGCCGCGGTGCTCCAGGTTGCGCAGGATTTGCAGGCCCTGGCGGATGATCCCGTGGGAGGCCTCGCCGCCCAGGCGGGCGACAAACCCCACGCCGCAGGCATCGTGTTCGTATTGGGGTAGGTAGAGTCCTTCTTGCTGTGCCATGGGTGCCTCTTCTCCTTTTGTGCCTGCGAGTGCCCCCGGGGTGGGGCGTTGGGTGAACGACGCTCAGCGGATGGCGGTGGCGGCCGACGGACGCCCGCCAGTGGGCTGCTTTCGTCGATCGATGGGAGGGGAGGACAACAAGCTCACGGTTGCAAGGGTGCTCACTTCCTGAGTGTTGGGTCGCGGTCAAAGGTCCGGGCCTCGCCTCTTTTTAGACGAAGAGCCGAGGGATTGTCGATAGATAATTTCACGTTTTTCCAAAAGCCCTTATTTTGTGGGCATGTTGACCTCAAAAGGTGCGGACCATGGCCGGTAAAAGCCATCCAAACCCGGAAATCTGCTTTCAAATTTTTGGGCCAGTCAGTTGGAGGTTGCGGAATTGTCGTCGGCTTGTACGATCCGCACGCGCACGGGGTCGCCCAGCTTGAGGCCGGTGGCGGCGGCGGCGGAGCCGAGACAGATCGCCAGTTCAAGCGTGCCGGCCGAACCCCAGCAGGCGAGCGGCTGGCCGGGGGGCACGTCGGCAAAGGTGGCGCTGACGCCGTCGAGCCGCCAGGGGCCCGCTTCGATCATCAGGGAATCGTCGCCCGTCAGTTCGCGCGGCAGGTTGGTGATCAGGTTGCCGAAGTGGTCGACCCAGACGATGCGGGCGACGATGAGAGCGCCGTCACGCCTGGGGGGCGGGACGACGAGGCGGACGGGATCGGTTACGGGAGGGCCGGCCTCCTGCGGGGGCCGACCCAGAGCCAGCCGCGCGGCTGCCGGCGCGAAAAGGTCGCGGCCATGAAAGGTGCGGCTCAAGTGGGGGTTGCGCCAGTCAGGCTGCGTGATCTCGAAAAGCTCGAAATCCGTGCCGGCAGGCTCGAGCAGGGGAGTGGCCAGGCCGTTGTCGGGTCCGCTGTAGAGCCAGCGGCCGATCCGCCCGCAGATCGCCCGACGGGCGCTGCCCACGCCGGGATCGACGACGCAGCAGAGGACAGCGGGGCAGGGGAGCGAGCCGAGCGCGGCGGCGAGGGCGAATGCGCCGGCTTCGATCGAGCCGGCAGGCACGCCGTGGGTCAGGTCGAGGATCGGGGTCTGCGGCGCGCGGCGCAGAATTTCACCCTTCATGGCGCCGACAAACCAGTCGCCCAGGCCGAAGTCGGTCAACAGCGCCACGGGCAGTGGCGAGGGGCGGGTCATGCCTGGTCCCAAGCCGCCTGATGCTCGCGCGCGCGCAGAACGGTCAGGCCGGTACGGCGGGCGATCGTGGCGATGACGGCCAGCGGGTCGGTGACGCCGCCGTTGAGGTTGATAATCAGAAAGTGAGCGTCGGCATCGGCTTCGATCACATCGGGGTGAGCCCGGATGGCCGCCAGGGAGGGCACGGCGGGCTCGGCCAGCTCCAGTTCGATCAGGCGGCCGCCGAGGCGCCGGGCGATCTCGGCGGCCGGTTCCAAGGCAATCAGCCGGCCATGCTCCATCAGGCCGATGCGGTCGCAGAGGCCGACCAGGTCGGTCAGGATGTTGCTGGCCACCAGCAGCGTGCGCCCGGGGCGCAGTTCGACCAGCAGCTTGCGCATGCGCAGCCGGGCGGCGAGGTCCAACCCTGCGGCCGGTTGGTCGAGCAGCAGGACGGCGGGGTCGTTGACCAGCGCCCCGGCCAGGGCCAGGAGCTGCTTGTGCTCGCGGTCGAGCTTGTCGGCTTCCTCATCCTCGTGGGCCTGGAGGTCGGTCAGCTCGAGCAGCCGGCGGCGGCGGTCGTTCCAAGCCGCGGGCTCGACACGGGCGCAGCGGGCCAGAAAATTGATCACCTCGCCCACGCGCAGGTCCTCGAAGAGGCCGGTCGGGAAGGGCAGGTAGCCGACGCGGCGGCGTGCCTCGTCGGAGTGGAGGTCCAACTTGCAGATCTGGGCGTGACCGCCGGTGGGAGGCATCAGGCCGGCCAGCAGTTTGATGGCCGTGGAGTGCCCAGAATCCAGCGGGCCGAGCAGGCCGACCGCCTCGCCGGCGGCAACAGACAGGCTCAGCCCTTCGAGCAGGCCATAGCGCCTCAGGTCCCAGCGCAGCAAGTCGGTATGGATCATGCCGGTCACTCTCAGGAAGCGCGGCTCGCGTGGTTGTGCGGCACCGCGGTGATGGGAAATAGCGATTGAATGATAAGACAACCCTTGAAATAATAACAGTCATAAAAAAGGGGTTCACCTGTGCTGCCGCGGCAGGTATCATGGGTGCGATCTCCGCGTCACCCGAAGACGCGTTTACCAGCCACCTCGCGATCGGATAATCGATGTCCAAGCGCCGCCTTCACATGTGGTCCGGGATTTTCGGTGCTTCGTTGTTCGTCATTGCCTGTAGCATGATCTTCTTCTTCCTGCTCGGCGACGAGCATGATGTGGCCGATATTGCGTTGAGCATGAAGGCGCTGCCTGCGGGTCGGTTGCTGGCGGCAATCGGCCTGGCCATTGCCGCCTATGGGGCGCTGATTTTTTACGACATCATGGCCTGCAAATACGCGGGGGTGAAGGTTCATTGGGCGCGGGCGGCGGCGGTCTCCTGCATCGGCTATGCCTTCAACAATAACCTTGGGGCGAGCAACGTCGGCGGCGGCTCGGTGCGGCTGCGGTTTTATGCGCGCTGGGGCGCGGGTTCGTTGCAGATCGCGCAGATCATCATTTTTTGCGGCTTCAGCCTTTGGCTGGGGCTGGGGGCGCTGGTGGGTCTATTGCTGACGATCTGGCCGGCCGATGCCGCCACCGTGCTGCCGATGCCGACGGTGCTGGTGCGGCCGCTGGGCTGGCTGCTGCTGGCGCTGGTTGGTTTTTATGCCCTGTTGTGCCTCGTGCGCCGCCGGCCCTTCGTGATCCGCGGCCGAGAGGTGGCCCTGCCCTCGCCCTGGCTGATGGTAGGGCAGTTCATCATCGGCATCGTGGACTGGATTGTCTGCGCGCTGGTTTTGTTCCTGCTCTTGCCGGCCCATGCGGATATCGATTTCACGCGATTCCTGGCGCTCTTCCTGCTGGGCCACGGCGGCGGTGGGTTGAGCCTGATCCCGGGCGGGTGGGGCGTCTTTGAGTTGATCATGCTGCAGGGGCTGCGCGGGGTGGCTCCGACGGGCCAGCTCCTGAGCGCCCTGCTTGTCTATCGGGCGATATATTACCTATTCCCGCTGGCGATTGCTGGGTTGGCGATGGCGGGCCACGAGTTGTGGATTCACCGCCGTCACTTGCGCCGCTGGCGGGTTGTGCTGTGGAACTGGCTGCTCGAGACGACGGGCTACCGGGTGGCCCGCGCGGCCACGCCTCGCATCCGGCGGCTCGACACGGTGCCGATCCCCACCGAGACGCTGCGTGGCCCGAACCCGCCCGAGTGCGGCTGAGGCCTCGCGCGCTGCCTAGCATTCGACTTCGTTCAGCCAGCCTCAAAACGGGAGATCGAAAATGCCGGAGACGATTCGGATTGCGGTCATCATGGCCGGAGGCACGGGAGAACGCTTTTGGCCACTGTCGCGGACGGCGCGGCCCAAGCAGCTGTTGTGCCTGACTCGGCCCGACCTGTCGCTGCTGGAGGAGGCGATCGAGCGGATTTCGCCGCTGATCCCGCCCGAGCGGATTTTGATTGCAACCTCGGCGACGGTGGCCGCGCCGATCCGGGCGGCGCTGGCTTCCAGCGTGCTGGGCGTGCCGGCTGAGAATATCATTGTCGAGCCGGCCAAGCGCAATACGGCCGGGGCGCTGGCTTTCGCCGCTGCCCATGCTGCCGCGCGCTGGCCGGACCGATCGGTGTCGATGGCGGTGCTGACGGCCGACCACTGCATCGGCCTGCCCGACCGGTTCCGCGCGACCGTGGCCGGGGCGCTGGATGCCGCCGAGCGCGAGCGGGCGCTGGTCACGATCGGCGTCGTTCCCGACCGCCCCGAGACCGGCTACGGATATATTGAAATTGCCGCGGGTGCGGCGGCGGCGGCGGGAGACATCCAGGTGCTGCCAGTGGCGAGCTTCCGCGAGAAACCGGACTGCGCCACCGCCGAGCAGTTCGTGGCCAGTGGCCGGTTCCTCTGGAACAGCGGCATGTTCTTTTGGACGATCGAGGCTTTCCTGGGAGAATTGGAACGGGCCGCCCCGGCGCACGCGACGGCCTCGCGCGAGATGGCCGAGGCTATTGCCGCCGGCGATGAGGCCGCAACGGCAAAAATTTTTGAGGGGCTCGAGGACGTCTCAATCGATTATGCGCTGATGGAGCGGGCCGGCCGGGTGCTGGTGGCGCGCGCCGAGTTCCCTTGGGACGATGTCGGCGCCTGGGATGCCCTGGCGCGCAGTTTCCCGGCCGATGCGATGGGCAACGTGGCCCTGGGGGAGCCGATCCTGATCGACACGCGCGACACGATCGTCTACAACGAGCCGGGCGCCGGCGAGATGGCGGTGGCGGTGCTCGGGGTGGAGGGGCTGGTGGTGGTGGTCTCGAAGGACGGCGTGCTGGTGGCCCCGCGCGAGCGCGCGCAGGAGGTCAAGAAGATCGTTGGCGAGCTCAAGCGCCGCGGCGGCGGCCAGATCTAACAGTCGGTTACAAAAATTCGACCCGGAGCGCCTGATGGAGCGTTCCGGGTCAATGTACGCATAAGGAAGGAGCAGGGATGGCTCCCCGTTACTGATAAGTCTGCCAGCGCCTGCTGGAGCTGACGCCGGCCGGGGCGACCATCATATCGTTGGGTTCACGCGCAATCTTGCTGATCCGGACTTCATCGATGACGCCGAGGAATGCGTTGACGCCGCCGGGGTGAATGGTCGAGGCCCGACTCGAGTTGCCGATCGTGAAGTCGACGGTGGTCGTCGGCGGAATGCTTTCCACCATGGTGGTGGAACCCAGCAGAACGGCCTGACCCTCGAACGCGTCAAGGCGAGTCCAGTAGACCTTCAGGTTGTCCGGCGTGTTGGGAACTCCCGTATACGTGACGGCAGCATGGAACCACTTGCCTTCTTCATAGGCGTGGGTGCCGGTGGTGGGGAGCGTGAAGGTATTGGTCACGACGGCGGGTGAGACCTGTGTGAAGACCAGCGCGGAGCTGATCATGCGGAACTGGAAAGCCCGCGCCGCCGGCAGTGAGCCTTCGTTCTCACCAGTAAAAACCTGCCCATTTTGTGAGGCCAGTGGGCAGTCGGAGCGGACGTAGGCCTCAAACGTGAAGGCGCCGTCGTTGCCGGTGAAGCTGCTGAAGGGAACATCTTCCCAGCTGGCCGGGTGCATGGCGGCTGAGGTGGTGTTCTCCGAGGAGCCAACGCGCCGCAGCGTCGCCAGAGCCTGGCCGTAGGTCGCGTTAAGGGAGTCGGTGGTCACGATGGCGGCGCCATACAGGACAAGGTCCATGGGATTGGTCCGGACCGCATCGTTGGCGTCACTGTTGAAATGGTAAAGGTGCAGGGTGTGCTGGTCGACCGTGTAGGGGGCCGGGGTGACCGCGGCAGCCTGGGCCGGGATGGATAAGCCCGTGGCGATGAAGCCGAGAGCCGCGAACGAGGCTAAGAATCTTAGGGACTGGATCATGTTGCTAGAGTCCTCCATTCAAGGATTTGCATGCAACCTAGGAGCTTATCATCCGGTGGTCAAGCGAAATAACAAGAACCGGGCCAACCTTTTTTGGGGCCTTTCATTTACGATCATATAATGACGAAATCAAGACTCTGGTGCGTCCAAAATGACGGTTTGGGTGACGGCGGGGGGCTGAGGTTAACCTGCGCTGGGCGAGGCCTCATCGGTTGCCCAGGGGTGGCTGAGGATCCGCTCGGCAAGCTCGCGGGTGATGCCGGGGAGCTCGGCGAGTTGGTCGGGCGTGGCTTCGCGCAGGGCGTGCAGCGAACCGAAGTGGCGCAGGAGGGCGCCGGCGCGACCCCGTCCGATGCCGGGCACCTCCTCGAGCCGGGAGCGCAGGTCGCGGCGCGAGCGCACGAGGCGGTGATATTCGATGCCGAAGCGGTGGGCTTCGTCGCGCAGGTGGACGAGCATTCGCCAGGCGGGCGAGCCCTCGCGCAGGGTCACCGGGTTCTTGCGGCCGGGCAGGAAGAAACGCTCCTCGCTGCGCCAGGTCTGGTCGCCGCGATGCTTGACGCGGCTCTTGGCCATGCCGACCGCCGGCACGCCATTGATGCCCAGCTCGCGCATGACGTCGAGCGCGACGGCGAGCTGGCCCTTGCCGCCGTCGATGACGATCAGGCCGGGAGGTTCATCGGCGCCCTCGACCACGCGGCGCAGCCGGCGCGTCAGCACCTCGCGCATGGCGCCAAAGTCGTCCTGGCCGGCCAGTGAGCGGATACGGAAGCGCCGGTAACGCGATTTATCAGGCTCGCCATTCTCGAAGGTGACCATGGAAGCCACCGTGGCATGGCCCTGAATCGTTGAGATGTCGAAGCACTCGATCGGGTCGGGCGGAGCCGGCAGGTGGAACTTGTCCATCAGCTCCTGCTGGAGCTCATCGGCGGCGGTCTCGCCGGAGAGCTGCTGTTCGAGCAGCTGGCGGGCGTTGGCCTGGGCGGTCTCGAGCTGGCGGCGGCGCTCGCCGCGTTGTGGCTCGCTCAGGTTTACCCTGCTGCCGCGGCGCTCGCACAGCCACTCCTCGAGCAGCGCCTGGCCGGTCGGCATCGGACACACCAGCAGCTCGGCGGGCGGTGCCTCCTCGTCATAGTAGCGCGAAAGAAACTCCTCCATCAGCTCCTCGGGCGCGCGGTCGTGGTGGCGCACAAGAAAGGGGCGGCTGCCGGTCAACAGCCCGTTGCGGCAGATAAAGACCACGAAAGCGCCGTAGGGGCCGGAGCGCTCCAGCGCGACCACGTCCCAGTCGGAGCCGGCGTGGCGGTGGACCCCCTGGTGCTCGGTGGTCTCCTCGATGGCGCGGATGCGGTCGCGCACGGCGGCGGCCTGTTCGTAGTTGAGCGCGTTGGCGTGGGCGGCCATCTGGCGCTCGAGCAGGCGCACGACCTCGCGTGTGCGCCCCTTGAGGAACAGCACGGTGCCCTCGACCATGCGCTGGTATTCCTCCTGGTCCACCGGCTTGACGCAGGGGGCGCAGCAGCGGCCGATCTGGTGGAGCAGGCAGGGGCGGGCGCGGTTGGCGAGGACGTGATCGGGGCATGAGCGCAGCGGGAAAATGCGCTGGAGCCAGCGCAGCGTCTGGCGCACCGAGGCCGCCGAGGCATAGGGACCGAGAAAGACCTGGCCCGGGCGCGGGCGGGCCTCGCCGCGGCGGCGCACCACCTGCGCGCGCGGCCAGGGGGCGGTGGTGTCGATCTTGACGCTGACGTAGGTCTTGTCGTCGCGCAGGCGGATGTTGTAGCGCGGCTGGTGTTTCTTGATCAGCGTGTTCTCGAGCAGGAAGGCTTCCTTCTCGTTGGCTGTCAGGATCGTCTCGACGCGGACGACGTGGCGCATCAGGAAGCGCACGTTGAAGCGCGCGTCGCCGGCCTTGGTGAAATATGAACGCACGCGCGAGCGCAGGTTGGAGGCCTTGCCGATGTAGATCGCCGCGTCGCGCGTGTCGCGCATGATGTAGACGCCCGGCAGGTCGGGCAGCATGCCGAGCTGCTCGGGGGTCAGGCCGAGCACGGGCTGGTGGGCGGCTCCGGGCTGGGCCACGGGCTCGTCAGGCGCGGGGTCAGTGGGCGGCTGGTTGCTCAATCGGGTCTTCAATCAGCGGAGCCGGCGGGGGGTCGGGGATCGGATCGACCGAAAGCGGCCGATACTCGAGCGGGCCGGTGCCGGGTTTGGCGGGCCCTTCGATCAACCCCCGGCTCAACGTCTGATTATAAGCCAGAATCTGAAAGGGTTCAACCAGCACCAGGCTGAAACGCTCTGCGGGTGGAGGGGGGGGAGAGTCGGCCGGCCAGTCCGCCAGCGCCTGGCGCCACTGGGCCCAGAGCAGCGCGCGCAGGTGGTCGGCGCCGGCCAGCAGTTCGTCGGCCTGCGCGGGGAGGTGCGGACCACGGACGACCAGCGCCTGGACGACCAGCCCCCGGCCGTCGTAGATCGGCCCCGCCAGGCGCAGGGTCTCGGTGGACGGTTCCCCGGCCGTCTGGGGCGCGGCGGCGCGGCTGCGCCTGACCTGCTCGAGGAATCGCTCGTGCTGGCCGGCATCGGGAAAGGCCATGCTGGCGACGCGGTGGCCGGGCAGCGGTTCCGTCTCGCGCAGCTCGTTGATACGCGTGTAGAACTCGCGATGGGCGGGGCTGGTCAGCTGGCGGTAGGCCTGCAGCAGCATGACCAGCGCCGCAATGACGAACAGGCCGGCGGTCAGCTTGGGGTGCAGGCGCAGTCGCCCGGCGGTGATCTCATCGATCGGAGCCTCGTGGGCGGCCTGGAAGGCGGGCGGGGTGGGCCGGCCGGTGACCCAGGTGGCGGCCCAATGGTCGTGCCAGCCGCGCTTGAAGGGGTGGACCGCAATCGAGAAGGCCAGGGCGATCGTCAGGGCCAGCCCGAAAATCTGCAGCGCCGAGAAGGCCGTGATCAACGTGAAGATGTCGCCGCCGAAGCCGGCCGAATAGACCGGCCAGGCGAGGAACATGAAGGCGGGGGCCTGCTTGAGCAGCGCGCGCTTGCCGGCGGCGCCCCAGCCGGGGGCCGCGCCAGTGCGCGTCACCACGTGCAGGTTGAGGAAGAGCTTGCCGGGGGTGCGCCCGCCGCCGACGGGGCCCTCGCCCAGCCAGAAGTAGGCGAGCGCCAGGATGTGGCCCAGCCAGGGCAGCAGCGGGTTGAGCTGGAGCAGGACCGGCCGCAGCGAGCGGTCGAGCAGCATCGCCAGCAGGTAAAGCAACAGGCCATCGAAGGCGAATGCTCCCAGCCGCGGGATGAAGCCGGTGAAGGGCGGGCGCTCGCGGATCGGCTGGAGGGCCTTGTATTCCATCTCGTCGGAGTAGTTCATCATCAACCTCTGAATGATGGCCATCGGGCGGCCGGGTCTCAGGCCGGCAGGGCGAGCCAGAACGTGGTGCCCTCGGCCGGGGTGGAGCTGAAGCCGACCTCGCCGCCGAGGCAGCTCTCACCCAGCAGGCGCATGCTGTAGGTGCCCAGGCCTCGATTGGGGCTCTTGGTGCTGAATGAGCGCTGGAAAATGCGCAGTGCCACCGCCTCGGGGATGACCCCCGGGTTGTGCACGAGGAAGACGGGGCGTTCCCCACGCCGCTCGAACCAGACGCGCACGCGCTCGCCCGGACCTGTCGCCTCAAGGGCATTTTTGACCATGTTGGCGAGGATGCGGCCGAGCAGCATGGCATCGGTGTGGACGATTTCAGCGGCGGTCGGCGGCTCGATCTCAATGATGCGCTCGGCGGTGGCAGGGTGCTGCTGGAACGCGTGCTCGAGCATCGCGAGCAGTTCGCTGGCGGAATGATCCAGCGTGCGCGCCCGCAGCTCCCCCCGCTCGGCGGCGAGGAGCTGACGGTGGGACTCAACTTCATCCCGGAGCCGGTGCGAGAGGTTTAGAATCTGGCTGACCGCCTCGCGGGCATCGAGGTCGCTCATGCGCGCCAGCAGGTCGCTCCAGCCGACCAGGCCGCCGACGGTGTTGAGCAGGTCGTGGAAAAAAAGCTGCTCCAGCACGGCGCGGCGTTTGCTGCTGCTGATATCATGCAGGACCAGCACGGTGAAACGTTGGCCGCCGACCTCGAGCGGGGTTGCGCGCACGGCCAGTTCAAGCGAATGGAAGGCATTGCCGCGGTGGATGGTGGCCAGGCATTCCTGCTCGACCGGCTGGTTCTGGGTCTGGCTGGCGAGGATGGCGATGACGGCGCCGCAAGTCGCACAGGTGCGCGAGCTGCCGCAGCCGTCGGGTCCCTCGGTGGCATGGATGCAGTTGAGCACCTCGCCGGGGCGGGGGCCGAGCAGGCAATCGAGCGAGTTCAGCCCCAAATCCTCGATCAGCCGCGGATTCATCGCCAACACCTGGCGTTGCGGGTTGAGGATCATCAGGTAGCCATCGATGGAATCGACCAGCGCCCGGAAGAGCGGATGCTCCCGCACGAAACGCATCATCTCGCCGAGTTCAGTGGTGTCGGCGCGACCGGCGGGTGCGAAGTAGGTGTCCGGCAGGCAGGCGTCATCGGACATGTCGGCCGCTCCTTGCGATGGATCGCCGCGCTTCACGCGAGGACCTGTTTGAGCGCCTTGAGGCATCTCGCGTTCTCGGTGCGCGTGCCGGTCGAAATGCGCAGGTGGGTCATCAGGCCGTAGCCGGCCATCGGCCGCGTGACGACCCCGCGCTTGAGCAGCTCGGTAAAGACGGCGCGGCCGTCGCGGCCGACGTCAGTCAGGACGAAGTTGGCCAGGCTCGGCCAGACGCGCAGGCCCAGCTTCTCCAGCCCCGCCGTCAACTGCTCCAGCCCACGGCGGTTCAGCTCGATCGAGCGGCGCAGGTGCTTGGTGTCATCGAGCGCCGCCAGCGCGGCGGCCTGCGCGATGCGGCTGGTATTGAACGGGGGCCGCAGGCGGTCGATGTCGGATACGATCTCGGGCCGCGCCGCCGCATAACCCAGCCGCAGCCCCGCCAGCCCATAGGCCTTGCTGAAGGTGCGCGTGACGACCAGGTTGGGCCGCCCGGCGCGCAGCGCGAGCCCGTCGGGATAACCCTCGTCCAGCGCCGCCGCATATTCATAGTAAGCCTGGTCGAGCAGGACGATCACGCCCGCCGGCAGCGCATCGATGAAACGTTCCAGCTCGCGCCGGCCCAGCGAACTGCCGGTGGGGTTGCAGGGCAGGTCCAGGCAGACGAGCGCCGTCCGCTCATCAACGGCCTTGGCCAGCGCCTTGAGGTCGTGGCGCATGTCGCGCATCGGCACCAGCGTCACCGGCGCCCCGGCCAGTTCGGCCTCCATCCGATAGCGCACGAAGGCATAATTGCTGGTCACGACGCCGCGGCGCGGACCGGCATAGGCCAGCATCAGCAGCATCGCGATCTCATCGGAGCCATTGCCCAGGATCAGCTCGTCGGCCGGCACGCCCAGCCGCGCCGCCAGCGCCTGCCTGAGGTAAAAGCCGTTGCCATCGGGGTAGAGATGCATCTCGCCGGCGGCGGCGGCGATCGCCGACAGCGCCAGCGGCGAGGGCCCAAGCGGGTTTTCGTTGCTGGCCAGCTTGATGACCTCGTCGAGGCCGAACTCGCGCTTGACCTCCTCGATCGGCTTGCCGGGGGGATAGGCCTCCAACCGGCGCAGATGGCGGTTGAGCGCTGGGGGCGGAACGGTCGCGGATGCGGTCTTGGGCATGTCTCTGTGGTCCCTCATAAAAATCTGCAAGCCATCAACATTAAAAACTGCTGGCGGGGAATTGTCCATTTGGATTGCAGCATCCAAGGCTGGTGTTTGTATGCAGTCCCGAGATGGCGTGAAAATGTCGGCTCGAAGAGCCGACCTACCTTGGGTTCCAAAGCGATGGTGTTTGTGTCTTGGTGGCTTTGTGAGAGATCCGGCCTATCCCCGAACGCGTGCGGCCAGTTCGGGGGCGATGGCGCGCAGGGCGCGGGCGCGGTGGCTGATGGCGTTTTTCTGCGCGGGGCTCAGCTCGGCGGTGGTGCGGCCGGCGTGGGGCGGCTCGATCAGCTCGAAGATCGGGTCATAGCCGAAGCCGTTCGTGCCGCGGGGGGCTAGGGTGATGCGGCCTGCGACCGCACCGGCGCGGATCAGGGCCTCGCCGGTGGGGGAGGCCAGCGCCGCCACACAGATAAAGCGTGCCTTGCGGCGCTCGGGCGGCACCCCGGACAGTTCCTCCAGCACGCGCGCGATGCGCAGCTGGTCGGTGGCGGCATAGCGGGCCGACTGCACGCCCGGCCGCCCGCCCAGCGCGTCGACCTCCAGGCCCGAATCATCGGCCAGCGTCAGCAGGCCGCTGGCGTTCGCGTAAAAGTGCGCCTTGAGCAGTGCGTTCTCCGCGAAGGTGGCGCCGGTCTCCTCGGGCGGCTCGAGGCCGGGAAAGTCGGCGGCCGAGAGGATGATGAACTCGACCCCCGCCAAGGCCTCGTGCATGATCTGGCCCAATTCGGCGGCCTTGTGCGGGTTGCCGCTGGCGATCAGCAGGCGGGCGGGCTCAGCCATGGCTCGCGCCTCCGGTCACCAGTTCCGCGCAGGGCTGGGCAAAAAGCGTGTGGGCGTTGGCCTCGCGCACGCTGACGGTCAGCCGCCGGCCGACCCACTCCGCCGGCCCGGGCAGGATCACCATCCGGTCGCCGCGCGTGCGCGCCAGCAGGTCGCCGGGGGTGCGCGGGGCGATGTCCTCGACCAGCACCTCGACTTCGCGGCCGATCCACTCGCGCGCCCGCTCCAGCGAAATCGCTTCCTGCAGCTCGATCAGCGCCGCCAGCCGCCGCTTCTTTTCCTCGAGCGGCACGTGGTCGGGATAAAGCTCGGCCGCCGGCGTGCCGGGCCGGGTCGAATACATATACATATAAGCGGCGTCGAATTGCGCCTGCCGCACCAGGTCCAGCGTGGCCTCGAAGTCGGCTTCGGTCTCGCCCGGGAAGCCGACGATGAGGTCGGTCGTGATGGCGGCCCCCGGCACGGCTTGGCGGATGCGCCCGACCAGCCCGAGGTAATGATCGCGCGTGTAGAGCCGCCGCATCCGCTCCAGCACGGCATCGCTGCCGGCCTGCACGGGCAGGTGGAAATTTTCGCAGACGTTGGGCGTCTCGGCCACGGCGCGGATGTGGGCCTCGTTGCAGTCGCGCGGGTGGCTCGTGATGTAGCGGATCCAGGCGTCCGGGGCGGCCTGGCCCACCCGCCGCAGCAGGTTGGCGAAGCTGGCGGTGCCCTCGCCGGGGGTGCGATAATTATTGACGTTCTGACCCACCAGCGTGATCTCACGCGCGCCGTCGGCCGCCAGCGCCGCGCATTCGTCCACGATCGTCGCCCATGGACGGCTCTGTTCGCGCCCGCGCGTGCGAGGCACGATGCAGTAGGTGCAGCCCTTGTTGCAGCCGAAGATAATGTTGACCAGAGCCTTGAGCCGCCGCTGGCGCACCGGCACCACTCCGGCCGGGTAGTCCTCGTCCAGCACGTCGACGCAGACCTGGGGCTCGCCGGTGGTCAGCACGCGATCGAGCAGCGGCGAGAGCCGGCCGATGGCGCGCGTGCCAAGGATCAGCTCGACGTGGGGCAGCCGCTCGCGCAGCGCCTCGGCTTCCTTCTGGGCCATGCAGCCGGTCACGCCGATGATCAGCCCCGGCCGCGCCGCCTTGAGCGACTTGAGCTGGTCCAGCCGCGCCAGCGCCCGGTTTTCGGCATGGTCGCGCACGACGCAGGTGTTGTAGAGGATGATGTCGGCGTCCTCCTCGGCGTCGGCCCGGCGCCAGCCGCGCGCGGTCATGATCCCCTCCATGATCTCGCTGTCGGAGGCGTTCATCTGGCAGCCGAAGGTGGTGATGTGGTAGGTCAGGCTCATGGCCCGAGGATTTTACTAAACTCCGCCACCCCCCCACAACCGCCAATCGCCGGCCGGGCGTGGCCGCTGAATCTATATTCTGGTCGCAAAGGCCGCAGAGAACCGCTCAAAGAACGCAAAGTCGTGGCGAAGGCGACGCTGGGCGGGTGACATCTGCGGCCGTTACATCCTCAGCTCCAGCGTGCCCCGGATCTTGTGGGGTTCGAAATCATGCTGGAAGGTGCGCCCCTCGGGCGGGTGGATCGTAATCCGATATGTGCGCGCCGCCAGCCCGCGCATTTCAAACTGCCCCTGCGCGTCGGTGGGGGCGAGTGCCTCGTTCCAGGCGGTCGGGTCGGGCTGATTGGGGAATGGCTGCGCCCTGCAGAAGACGCGCAGCCCTTCAATTGGATGGCCCGTCACCGCATCCAGCACCACGCCGCTGACGGTGTGGCCGCGTTTGACCCGCAGCTCGAGGGGCGGTCCGCCGGGGGTGATGATCTCGACCACCGGCTGCCAGACCTGCCCGCGGCTGACGCGAATTTCGTAGTGGCCCGGCACGTCGGGGTTGACTCCCTCGAAGACGTATTCACCCGCCTCGTCGGTGGTCTCGCTGCCATGGGTGGAACCATGGCGTTCACCATCTGGCCGGATGGTGATCAGGCTCAGTTCGAGTCGGATTCCAGCCAGCGGTTCGCCGGCGGACGAAACCACCCGCCCGCGCACCGGCAACCCCTCGGGCATCTTCAGTTCCACCTCGACGATCGGCTGCTCGGCCGTCAGCCGGATCGGCTCAGAAAGAACATAGGTGGAGCCGCGCGAGAAGCGCACCCGGTAGAGTCCATCCAGCGGCAGCGACTTGGTGGCGAACCGGCCGGCGGCATCCGGTCGGGGGGAATCGCCCGTAAACCAGAGTGTATCCGCCGGCCGCTCGATCACCTCGAGGGTTCCATTGATCCCGCGCAAGGTGCCATCGGCGGTGACGATTCGCCCATGGATCAGCCCGGCCGGCCGCAACGGGATCGAGACCACCAGAGGCGCCTCGCCCTCCGGCACGTCATGCTGAAATCGCTCGAACCAGTAGCCGATGATCCCGTCGGACTCGACGTGCAGACGGGTTGGCATGGGCACGTCGACCACCAGCGGCCCGCTGGTCGCCAGATCGATATACCTGTAATGGGCGAAATGATTGGGTTTGCCACCGGGTTTGTTGCGCGAGAGTCGCAGTTGGCCGCGCGGGGGCGGGGCATCGGCGGGCAGGTCGAAGACGAACTGCACCTGGCGTGAAGGACCGGCGACAAGCTGATCGAGATCGATGACGAAATCCTCGATCGGCTCGGTCACTTCAATCTCGCGCTCCCACAGCGGGTCCTCACGGCTGCCAATCCTGAGCCGCGTGGTGCCGCGCCGCAGATTGTCGATGCGGAACGAGGCGCCGTCCTCGGTCGGCTCCAGCTTGACTTCAGCCTGTTCTTCCATACTGCCGGTGACTTTAATGTGCAGCAGCTTCCGGTTTCCAAGAGTCTCAAGCGGGCCGACGATCCGGCCGCGGAGGTAAAGCGGTGGCCCCAGCCGCGCCTCGATCGGCCCCGACTGCGTGGTCACCCCCTCGAGCAGGATCTCTTCATGATCCTCTGCCGAGATGAGTATCTCGTGGCTCCAGCCCGCGCGCAAGGTCGTGATCGTAAAGCGCCCCTGCTCGTCGCTGACGGCCAGTCGCTGATTGCTGCCGAACCCGTGTGACTCTCTGCGGCCGGGCGTCTCAAGCGTTGCATAGAGCAGGTTGATGCGTGCTCCAGGTATCGGCCGGCCATCGCGCGCGTCGAGCACCAACCCTTCGACCGGGGCACTGCGTGCCAGACGAATTTCAACCGGCCGCTCGGGATCGAGCCGCAGCCTATGGGTGCTCAGGTATTCGTAGCCATCAGCCTCGACAGTCAGGTTCAAGGGCTGGGTCGTGGCGTGGTCAACACGCGCGATTCCGGCGGAATCCGTCTCAAGGTTCAATCGACTGCTATGGCTGTAACCGCCGCCCTCGGGAGGCGGGAATCCCCCGGAGAGCTTCGCCCCCGCCACCGGCTCGTCCTCGGGGCCGACCAGCTTGAATCTGCCCGTGAAGCCCGCCGTCAGGGTCAGGTCCAGCTCCGGGTGATCGGCCAGGCGGGAGGGATCAATCCGGACTTCCAGCGGGGCGAATCCATCCAGATCGAACATGAGCCCATAGGTTCCAGCAGCCACCTTGATGCTGAATTTGCCCTCCGTATCAGCCGATAGCATTGAGAAAGATGAACCCGCGGAATAAATGGTGAGGCGGATTTTTTCCGGCAGGGGCGAGCCGTCATGGGTGCGGATGACGCCGGAGATGGGATAAATTCGCTCGTTCGTCTCGGCCCCCGTCCACCGGTGCGGGGCCTGGATCTCCTCCATCCGCTCGACCTGCTCGGCGCTGGGGAACAGGCGCTCGATCGCCACCGTGGCCGCCTCGACCGCCACCTCGCCGCCCACGCGCAGGCTTGCAAGCAGCGCCGCCGCCGCCAGCATCAAGAGCACAAGGCTCGGCCAGGGCAGCCCCCCAGCCGCGGGCGGTAGCCGGGGCGGGTCAGGCGCAGCACGCGCTCGAGCAGGGCGCCGCCCTGGCGCGGTTGATCCCCCAGCAACGCGGCGGCAGCCAGCGGGGCGCCTTCCTCGCGCAGGCGCCGGGCGCAGTCGGCCAGCGCCTCGGCCACGCCCAGTTCGCCACCGGTCACGCGCGCGGCGAGGGCGTCACAGCAGGCTTCCCGTTCGGCGCGAATGCGCCGGCTGATCCACCACGCCGCCGGGTTGAAGAACAAGAGCGCCTCGGCGAACAGCTGGAAGGCGTTGACGAGAATGTCATGGCGGCGCACATGCGCCAGCTCATGGGCGAGAATCGCCTCCAGGTGCGCCGGAGGGATTTGCGTCAGGATCGAGGCCGGCAGCAGCACCAGCGGCCGCCACAATCCCACCACAGCCGGCACCAGCACGCGCTCGCTTGCCGCCACCCCGACGACGCGGGCGATCCCCAAGGCCCGGCGCAGCCGGTTGGCCGTCGCCGTTACCTCGAGCCGCACCGGCATGGTGTCGCGACACAGCCTGCCGGCCCATGCCAGCGCCCCCGCCGCCCGCAACAGCATGGCGCCCGCCCCGGCCAGCCAGAGCCCCGCCAACAAAGGCGTCCAGTCGCCATCCGACTCAACAGGGTGTCCAGTTCCGCCTTCAACCGGCAAATGGAGTTCGGGCCCCTGGCTGGAATGGCTGACCCTCGTTGCGTCGGTTGCCATGCCGGTGTCCCGCCTGAAGGCGGAACTACGAACATGGATGGAGGCGTCACCGCCCGCCATGCCCTCCACCGCCCATGCCAGCGGCACCGCCATCACCAGCGCTGCCAGCGCCGCGACGGCCAGCCCGTAGCGCAAATCGCAGCGGCGGACGGGGATCGCTCGCAGTGCCGCAGCCAGCACGGCCGCCGCCAGCGCCCCCAGCCAGAGCGAATGCCCCAGGGCCTGAACCAGCCTCGCCCACACCTCGCCTGAAAGCCATTCCAGCATCTGACCGCTCATGATTGACCCTCCTCAGTATTTGATTCATTGGCCTCGGCATGACGCCGGTGCTCGGCCAGCGCCGCGTCGATGGCCTGCAGCTCCGCCGGAGTCAGTTCGTTGTCATTCAGCAGCTGCTGGATCGCCGCCGAGGGCGAACCACCAAAGACGTTGCGCACCAGCGAGCGCAAGACCGGCCCCAGCACCTGGCGGCGCGTCACCGCCGGCCGCCACTGGTGAGCGTGACTCTCGGTCGAGCGCGTCAGCAGCCCCTTCTTCTCCATCACCTGCATCACCGACAAAACTGTCGTATAGGCGCGTTGCTTGCCATCGGGCAGCTCCCCCAGCACCTCGCGCGTGGTGGATGGCCCACGCCGCCACAACACCCCCAGAACCTGCATCTCTAACTCGGACGGCTTGGTGATCATCACTGGCGGCCTCCTCATCTACTGGATAAACAGTATCTACTATGTTTCAAGTAGATGCGTCAAGCTAAAAATGCGTGAGCCCAAGCGATTGGGCTTTAAATGACATTCAGATAGTCTTATACTGGAGTTTAAGCGCAGGATCCTCTCAGGGTTGGGTTACGTCAGCCCCCCGCGCGTCAAGAAAATCATTGTCTGTGCCAGCTTCAGACCATAAGATATCGTGGTCTATGATTTTGTAACAGTCCCGGGAGATGCACAATGGCTCGAAAAATGGTCACGATTGACGGCAACGAGGCCGCTGCCCACGTCGCCTACCGCCTCAGCGAGGTGATCGCCATCTATCCGATCACCCCCAGCTCGCCGATGGGCGAGCATTCCGACGCCTGGATGGCAGTGGACCAGCCCAACCTGTGGGGCACGGTGCCCGACGTGGTCGAGATGCAGAGCGAAGGCGGGGCCGCCGGCGCGGTTCACGGCGCCCTGCAGACCGGCGCGCTGACGACCACCTTCACGGCCAGCCAGGGCCTGTTGCTGATGATCCCCAATATGTATAAAATCGCCGGCGAATTGACGCCGACCGTGTTTCATGTAACGGCGCGCACGCTGGCGACCCACGCGCTTTCGATCTTTGGCGACCACTCCGACGTCATGTCGGTACGCCAGACCGGTTGGAGCATGCTGGCTGCGGGTTCGGTGCAGGAAGTGATGGACATGGCGCTGATCGCCAACGCCGCCACGCTGCGCTCGCGCATCCCGGTGGTGCACTTCTTCGACGGCTTCCGCACCAGCCACGAGGTGATGAAGATCGAGGAGCTGGACGACGCGACCATCGCGGCGATGATCGACGACGAGCTGGTGCGCGCGCATCGCGCGCGGGCGCTGTCGCCGGACCGGCCGGTGCTGCGCGGCACGGCCCAGAACCCGGACGTGTTTTTCCAGGCGCGCGAGGCGGCCAACCAGTATTACGCCGCCGCCCCGAAAATTTTCCAGGAAGAGATGGACAAGTTCGCCAAGCTGGTCGGCCGCCAGTATCGGCTGTTTGACTACGTCGGCGCGCCCGACGCCGAGCGCGTGATCGTGCTGATGGGCTCGGGCGCCGAGGCGGCGCGCGAGACGGTGGAGCACCTGGTGGCGCGCGGCGAAAAGATCGGCGCGGTCATCGTGCGGCTGTTCCGGCCCTTCTCGGTGCGCGACTTCGTGCAGGCGCTGCCGGCGACGGTCAAGACGATCGCCGCGCTCGACCGCACCAAGGAGCCGGGCGCGGTCGGCGAGCCGCTCTATGAGGATGTCATTACGGCGATTCGCGAGGCGATCGACGCTGGCGAGGCTCCCTTCAAGGCCGAGCCGCGGATCATCGGCGGCCGCTACGGCCTTTCCAGCAAGGAATTCACCCCGGCGATGGTCAAGGGGATCTTCGACAACATGGCCCTGGCCGCGCCGAAGAACCACTTCACGATCGGCATCGACGATGACGTCAGCCAGACCTCGCTCAGCTATGACCCGCACTTCACGACCGAGCCCGACGACGTCATCCGCGCGCTGTTTTACGGCCTGGGCGCAGACGGCACGGTGGGCGCCAACAAGAACTCGATCAAGATCATCGGCGAGGAGACGGACAACTACGCCCAAGGCTACTTCGTCTATGACTCCAAGAAGGCCGGCACGATCACGGTCAGCCACCTGCGCTTCGGTCCGCGCGAGATTCGCTCCACCTACCTGGTGACCCGCGCCCAATTCGTGGCCTGCCACAACTGGACGTTCCTCGAGAAGACCGACATGCTGCGCTACGCCACCGAGGGGGCGGTCTTCCTGCTCAATGCGCCCTTCCCGGCCGAGGAGGTCTGGGATCGGCTGCCGCGCCGCGTGCAGGAGCAGGTCATCGAGAAGGGGATCAAGGTCTTCGCGATCGACGCCTACAAGGTCGCCGGCGAGACGGGAATGGGCGCGCGCATCAATACGGTGATGCAGACCTGCTTCTTCGCGATCTCGGGCGTGCTGCCGCGCGAGGAGGCGATCGCCCAGATCAAGAACGCGATCAAGAAGACCTACGGCGCCAAGGGCGACAAGATCGTGCAGATGAACTACGCGGCGGTCGACCAGACCCTCGCCAACCTGCATGAGATCAAGACGACCGCAACCCCGACCAGCAACATCGAGATGCCGCCGCTGGTCACCCCCGGCTCGCCCGAATACGTCCAGAAGGTCGTGGCGGGCATCATCGCCGGCGACGGCGACTCGCTGCCGGTCAGCGCGTTCAGCCCCGACGGCACCTTCCAGACCGCGACCAGCCAGTTCGAGAAGCGCAACATCGCGATGGAAATCCCGGTCTGGGATGCCGACATCTGCATCCAGTGCGGCAAGTGCTCGATCGTCTGCCCGCACGCCGCGATCCGGATGAAGGTCTATGAGGAGGCCGACCTGGCGGGCGCGCCGGAGACCTTCAAGAGCGTGGCCTTCAAGGGCAAGGAGTTCGGCGAGGGCAAGCGCTACACGCTGCAGATCGCGCCCGAGGATTGCACCGGGTGCGGCGTCTGCGTCGAAATCTGCCCGGTCAAGAACAAGAGCGAGGTCGGCCTCAAGGCGATCAACATGGAGCCCCAGCTGCCGCTGCGGGCCGCCGAGCGCGACAATTACGCCTTCTTCCTGGCCCTGCCCGAGGCCGACCGCAGCACGCTGAACATGACCCAGGTCAAGCACAGCCAGCTGTGCCGGCCGCTGTTCGAGTATAGCGGCGCCTGCTCGGGTTGCGGCGAGACCCCCTACGTCAAGCTGGTGACCCAGCTCTTCGGCGACCGGGCGATCATCGCCAACGCCACGGGCTGCTCGTCGATCTACGGCGGCAACCTGCCGACCACGCCCTACTGCACCGACGCCAACGGGCGCGGCCCGGCCTGGAGCAACTCGCTGTTTGAGGATAACGCCGAGTTCGGCCTGGGCTACCGGCTGACGCTGGACAAGCAGGGCGAGTATGCCCGCGAGATGCTCGGGCGCCTGGCCGGCCAGATTGGCGATGAGCTGGTCCAGGCCCTGCTTGGGGCCGACCAGTCGACCGAGGCCGGGATTGCCAGCCAGCGCGAGCGCGTCGAGGCGCTCAAGGCCAAGCTGGCCGGAATCAACTCGGCCGAGGCGCGCAACCTGGAATCGCTGGCCGACATGCTGGTCAAGAAGAGTGTCTGGATCATCGGCGGCGACGGCTGGGCCTATGACATCGGCTACGGCGGCCTGGACCACGTGCTGGCGAGCGGACGCAACGTCAACCTGCTGGTGCTCGACACCGAGGTCTACAGCAACACCGGCGGTCAGGCTTCCAAGTCCACCCCGCGGGGCGCCGTGGCCAAGTTCGCCTTCGGTGGCAAGCCGATGCCGAAGAAGAACCTGTCGCTGATGGCGATGAGTTACGGTTACGTCTACGTCGGGACGGTCGCGATGGGCGCCAACGATGCCCAGACCGTGCGCACCTTCCTCGAGGCCGAGGCCTATGAGGGGCCGTCGCTGATCATCGCCTACAGCCACTGCATCGCCCATGGCATCAACATGCGCAAGGGCTTTGCCCAGCAGAAGGCGGCGGTCGACTCGGGCCACTTCCCGCTCTTCCGCTACAACCCGCTGGTCGCGCTGGAGGGCAACAACCCGCTCAAGCTCGATTCGAAGGCACCGAAGATCACGGTGGCGGATTACGCCTACAGCGAGACGCGCTATAAGATGCTGACCCGCAGCCGGCCCGAGGCGGCGGCCAACCTGATCGAGTCGCTTCAGCGTGACACCGACGCCCGCTGGCGGCTGCTCGAGCAGATGGCGGCCCAGGGCGGCGGCAACGGCGATGGCAACGGCCATGCCGAGGGCAAGCCGGCCCCGGCGGCCAGCCAGAGTGGCAAGGCTGGCGCGTGAACCGAATGACCCCGGGGAGGGCGCCGGCCGCGGCCGGGCCCTCCCGATCTCACAATATCTGAACAGAATACACGGAAGGTGGCTGCGATGGATCTGTCAACCCGTTACATGGGCCTGAAGCTGAAGAATCCGCTGGTGGCGGGGGCTTCGCCGCTGTCGGCCGACCTGGCGCGCATCCGCCAGATGGAGGATTGCGGCGCCGGCGCGGTTGTGCTGCACTCGCTGTTCGAGGAGCAACTGACCCACGAGCAGAAGGAGCTTCATCACTACCTGAACCAGGGCAGTGAGCTGAGCCCCGAGGCCCAGAACTTCTTCCCCGACCTGGGCGATTACACGTTCGGGCCCGACGAGTATCTCGAGCACATCCGCAAGGCCAAGGCGGCCGTCTCGATGCCGGTCATTGCCAGCCTCAACGGCGTGACCAAGGGCGGCTGGATCGACTTTGCCCGTCAGATCGAGCAGGCCGGGGCCGACGCGCTCGAGCTGAACATTTATTATGTCCCCACCAACACCAAGGTCGACGGTGCCCAGGTGGAGGCGCTTTATGTCGATACGCTGGCGGCGGTCAAGAGCTGCGTGAAGTTCCCGGTGGCGGTCAAACTGAGCCCGTTCTTCAGCTCGATCCCCAACATGGCGGCCAAGCTGGAGGCGGCCGGCGCCGACGCGCTGGTGATGTTCAACCGCTTCTACCAGCCCGACCTGAACCTGGAGTCGCTCGAGGTCGAGCCGCGCGTGCGGCTGTCGATGCCCGGCGGCAACCTGCTGCCGCTGCGCTGGATCGCGATCCTCTATGGCCGGATCGGCATCTCGATGGCGGCCACCACGGGCAACCACACCCACGAGGATGTGCTCAAGGCGATGATGGCCGGCGCCGACGCCGCCCAGCTTTGCTCGGCGCTGCTCCAGCGCGGCGTGCGCCACCTGGAGTCGCTGCTGGCGGGCATCCGCGGCTGGATGGAACGCAACGAGTATGAGTCGATCACGCAGATGAAGGGCTCGATGAGCCAGAAGTCGGTGGCCGAGCCGTCGGCCTTCGAACGCGCCAACTACATGAAGGCGCTGCAGAGCTACCGGTAAACTGGTTCCTTCCCAGACTGACCGCCCGCCAGCCGCATGAGCGATGGCGGGCGGTTTATTTGTGGGTGGCCTTGGAATCGGGATGTTCGGTCTTGACGCCGGGGGGCGGTTTTTCTATCTTATTAGCTGATGCCGTCCATGGGCGGCGCGTGGTGGGTGTAGCTCAGTTGGTTAGAGCGCCAGGTTGTGGCCCTGGAGGCCGGGGGTTCAAGTCCCCTCACTCACCCCAGTTTTTTCCTGACGCTCCCCCGGTCGCGGCGGGAGCGTTTTTGTTGGGTCAAACGATCCTTGCATCCTGGCCCGCGCGGCCTCAAAATATCACGGCAAAATGTGGATTATCTGCGGAGCAAGATGGAAATGATCAAAAATGCGGTCCTGCCGGTCGCCGGCCTCGGCACCCGGATGCTGCCGGCCACCAAGTGCCAGCCCAAGGAAATGCTGCCCGTCGGCAAGCGCCCGGTGGTGCAATACATCGTCGAGGAACTGGACCGCAATGGCTTTGAGCGGTTGCTGCTGATCACGGGGCCCAACAAGTATTCGATCGAGAACCACTTCGACGTGGACCCGGTGCTGATCCGCCACCTGCGCGAGAACTGCAAGGAGGAGCTGCTGGCCGAGTTGGAATTCGAGCGCTCCAAGCTGCGCTTCTTCTACACGCGCCAGAAGATGCAGCGCGGCCTGGGCGACGCGATCCTGCATGCCGAGGAATTTGCCGGCGACCAGCCCTTCGCCGTCGCGCTCGGCGACTCGATCCTGGGCCGCCACGCCAGCAGCAAGACGCTCTCGCTGATGCGCGAGGTCTTCCTGAACCGCCCCTGCGCCGCCGTCGTCGCCTTCGAGGAAGTGCCCGAGGATGAGGTCAGCCAATATGGCATCGCCGAGCCGGTGACCGCGCCCAGCGACGGCGCGGCCTTTGAGGTGCGCAACCTGATCGAGAAGCCCAGTCGCGACGAGGCGCCGAGCCGGCTGGCGATCGCGGCGCGCTACATTTTTTCGCCGCGCATCTTCGAGGCGCTGCACGTGACCAAGCCCGGCAAGGGCGGCGAGATCCAGCTGACCGATGCCATCCGCATTCTGATGCAGGGCGGCGAGCGTGTGCTGGGGGTCAAGCTCCCCCCCGGCGAGCGCCGCTATGACATCGGCAATTTCGAGAGCTACTTCAAGGCCTTTATTGAATTCGCGCTGCACGACCCCGAACATGGCCCGGACCTGCGCAACTGGACCAGGAGCATGCTCGATGCTGAGGATTGAAACCCGCGCCTACGCCCGCGCCGGTCTGATCGGCAACCCCTCGGACGGCTACTTCGGCAAAACGATCAGCTTCACGATGGCCGACTTCTCGGCCCAGATCATCATCTATGAGTGGCCGACCCTCGAGATCCTGCCCTGCCAGCAGGACCGGGAGAGCTATGACACGCTGGCCGAGATGGTCGAGGATGTGACGCGCAACGGCTACTACGGCGGCCTGCGGCTGGTCAAGGCGGCGATCAAGAAATTCTACGACTACTGTCAGGCCCACAGCATCGAGCTGGCGGCCCGCAACTTCACGCTGCGCTATGCCACCGACATCCCGCGCCAGGTCGGGCTGGCGGGCAGCTCGGCGATCATCACCGCCACCTTCCGGGCCCTGATGGCCTTCTATCAGGTCCAGATCCCGCCCGCCGTGCTGGCCAATTGGGTGCTGGCGACCGAGGTCGATGAGCTGGGCATCCGCGCCGGCCTGCAGGACCGCGTCAGCCAGTGCTACGACGGGCTGGTCTACATGGATTTTGCGCGCGAGCGGATGGAGCGCGAGGGCCATGGCTATTATGAGCCGCTCGATCTGGCCCTGCTGCCCGAGCTCTACATCGCCTACAAGGTCGTGCTGGCGAAGGTCTCCGGGGTGGTGCACAGCAACCTGCGCGAGCGCTGGGAGCGCGGCGAGGCGGCCGTGGTCGAGGGGATGAAGGGATTTGCCGAGCTGGCCGAGCGCGCGCGCGTGGCGCTGCTGGAGCGCCGCCACGGCGAGCTGGCCGAGCTGATCAACGCCAACTTCGACCTGCGCCGCTCGATCATCCCGATCAGCGAGGAAAACATCCGCATGGTGGAGACGGCGCGCCGGTGCGGGGCCTCGGCCAAGTTTGCCGGCAGCGGCGGCGCGATCGTCGGCACGCTGCCCCACCCGGGGGCTTATGAGGAGCTTGAGCGCGAGCTGACGAAGCTGGGTTGCCGCGTGCTGCGCCCCCGGCTGGTGCCGGGCCAGGTTGCCCCCGCCCAGTCTCTGACGGCGAAGTAGGCGGACGAGTCTTCGCCCGCCCGCCCCGCCGCCTCGACAGCCTTACCGCAGGCTCAGCGTCCGGTATTTGGAGCGCCGGCCGCTGAAGGCCTTCTCGCCCAGCTCCGCCTTCCGCATGCGTTCATAGTCCTGGAAATTACCCTCGAACCAGCGCACCTGGCCGTTGCCCTCGAAGACCAGCAGGTGCGTGCAGACGCGGTCGAGAAAGAAGCGGTCGTGGCTGATGACCATGATGCAGCCGGGGAAGCTTGCAATGGCGTCCTCGAGCATGCGCAGCGCGCCGACGTCCAGATCGTTGGTGGGCTCGTCGAGCAGCAGGAAGTTACCCCCGCGCTTGATCAGCTTGGCCAGGTGGACGCGGTTGCGCTCTCCGCCGGAGAGCTGGCCCACCAGCTTCTGCTGGTCCGAGCCACGGAAGTTGAAGCGCGAGACGTAGGCGCGCGAGGGGATCGTGCGCGTGCCGAGCTTGATCTCCTCCAGCCCGCCGCTGATTTCCTCCCAGACGGTCTTGCTGCCGTCCAGCTCGTCGCGGTGCTGGTCGACGTAGGCCATTTCGACCGTCGAGCCGAGCGAAAGCTCGCCCGCGTCGGGCTGTTCCTGCCCGGTGATCATCTTGAAGAGCGTGGTCTTGCCGGCGCCGTTGGGGCCGACGATGCCCACCACCGCCGCGCGCGGCAGCTCCAGCGACAGGTCCTTGATGAGGACGTTGTCGCCATAGCCCTTGGTGACGTTCTTGAGGCTCAGGACGTGGTCGCCGAGGCGCTCGCCGGGGGGGATTTCGATGGCCGCGTCGCCGCCGGCGCGCTCGCCGACGTAGAGCTGCTCGAATTGCTGCAGGCGCTGGCGACCCAGTTCATGGCGGTCGGCCTGGCTCATGCGGATCCAGCGCAGCTCGCGCTCGAGCGAGGCCCGCCGCGCCGAGCCCTGCTTTTCGGCCCGCGCCAGAATTTCAAGTTTCTGCTCGAGCCAGGAGCTGTAGTTGCCCTCGAACGGCAGCCCGCGCCCGTTCTCCAGCTCAAGGATCCACTTGGTCACGTTGTCGAGGAAGTAGCGGTCGTGGGTGACGATGATGACGGTGCCGGGATACTCGCGCAACTGTTCCTCGAGCCACTCGACCGTTTCGGCGTCCAGGTGGTTGGTGGGCTCGTCGAGCAGCAGGATGTCGGGGCGCTCGAGCAGGGCGCGGCAGAGGGCGACGCGGCGGCGTTCGCCGCCCGAGAGCTTGTCGGCCTCCAACTCATCAGGGGGCAGCACGAGCGCGTCGGCGGCCGCATCGAGCGTGCGGTCGATCTCCCAGCCGCCGACCGCCTCGATCTGGTCCTGCAACTGGCCCATGCGGTTCATCAGCTTGTCCATCTCCTCGTCGCTCATCGGCTCGCCCATCTTGGCGGTTACCTCGTCGAACTCGGTGAGGAGTGCCTTGATCGGGGCGAAGGCCTGCTCGACGTTCTCACGCACGGTGGCCGCCATGTCCAGTCGCGGTTCCTGGGCCACCATGCCGATGCGAATGCCCTTGTCGGGGAAGGCCTGGCCGTCGATGTCCTGATCCAGGCCGGCCATGATGCGCAGCAGGGTGGATTTGCCCGAGCCGTTGTCGCCGACGACACCGATCTTGGCGCCGGGGTAAAAGCACAGGTTGATATCCTTGAGCACTTCGCGGGCGCCGTAGCGCTTGGTCATCCGCAGCATCGTGAAAATGTATTGGCCGGCCATCTGGTTTCTCCCTTGAGCGTGCGGGCGTTGCCCGCAATTGGCTCTGTTATAATTCAAAGCGCCGGGCGTTGCCAAGCATCCAGCCGAGAATGGGTGGCAATTTTCGCGAGCGCCGAGGCTCAAAGGAGTGTGCAGGTAGGTCGGCTCTTCGAGCCGACGCGTCGGGTCGAAGACCCGACCTACCCATTCCCACGTAAAGGCCGGTCGTTTTTCGCGAGCCCGCCCCGGTTGCATTCGCCCCGCCCTTGTGTCAGCATAATCTGTTTATATCCGCCTGCGGCGGATCGATCATGCACGGCAGGAGCCTTCCATGGCCAGCACACCCCTCGATACCATTGTCTCGCTCTGCAAGCGGCGCGGGTTCATCTTCCAATCCAGCGAGATCTACGGCGGGATGGCCGCCTGTTATGATTACGGCCCGCTGGGCGTCGAGCTCAAGCGCAACGTGCGCAACGCCTGGTGGCGCGCGATGACCCAGGAACGCGACGACGTGGAGGGGATCGAGTGCTCGATCCTGATGCATCCCGACGTCTGGCGCACCTCGGGCCATGTCGAAAATTTCACCGACCCGCTGGTGGATTGCAAGAGCTGCCGGGGGCGCTTCCGCGCCGACCACCTGGAGGGCTACAAGGCCAAGTATCGCGTGACGGCGGCGGCCAACGGCGAGGAGTCGCGCGCTTTCGAGGCCGAGATCGGCGGCGAAATTCCCAGCCGCGCCTTTCTGCCGGGTTGCGAGCTCGAGGGGGTGCACCTCAAGCGCATCGACCGCATTGAGTTCCTCGGCAGCCCAATGACCTGCCCGACCTGCGGCAATCGCGAGCTGACCGAGCCGCGCCTGTTCAACCTGCTCTTCCGCACCCACGTCGGCCCGATCGAGGATGCCGCCTCCACGGTTTTCCTGCGCCCCGAAACGGCCCAGGGGATGTTCGTCAACTATGAGAACGCCCGGGCGACGATGCGGCGCAAGATGCCGTTTGGCATCGCCCAGATCGGCCGCAGCTTCCGCAATGAGATCACCACCAAACAGTTCGTCTTCCGCACGCTCGAGTTCGAGCAGATGGAGATGGAATACTTCTGCAAGCCCGGCACCGATGAGGAGTGGTATCGCCACTGGGTCGCCGAGCGCTTCAACTGGTATGTGCGCTACGGCATCAAGCGCGACAACCTGCGCCTGCGCAAGCATGACCAGGACGAGCTGGCCCATTACAGCCGCATGTGCCATGACGTGGAGTATCTGTTCCCCTCGGGCTGGGGCGAGCTCGAAGGGATCGCCCACCGCGGCGACTATGACCTGACCAAGCACATGGAAGCCACCGGCAAGGACCTGCAGTACTTCGACCCCGAGACCAACAGCAAGTTCACGCCCTACGTGATCGAGCCGGCCGCCGGGGTGGACCGCGCGGTGATGAGCTTCCTGCTCGACGCCTACGACGAGGAGACGGTGCTGGAGCGCCAGCGCGTTGTGCTACGGCTGCACCCGGCTCTCGCGCCGATCAAGTGCGCCGTCCTGCCGCTGCTCAAGAAGCGCGGCGAGATCGTCGAGATCTGCCACAAGCTGGTGGGCGACCTGCGCAAGCACTGGAAGGCGGTCTACGACGACACGGCCGCCATCGGCAAGCTCTACCGCCGCCAGGACGAAATCGGCACCCCCTTCTGCGTGACGGTCGATGTCGATTCGCTGGAGGATGGCAAGGCGACCGTCCGCGAACGCGACCAGATGACCCAGGAACGGATCGAGCTGGACCGGCTCGAGCAATACCTGGTCGACCAGGTCGTGCTGGTGCCGCCCAAGGTCGAGGAACCGGTCGTTCTGTAAGGCGGGTTTTTTGTCGCAAAGACGCGAAGGCAAAGACAAAGGACGCAGAGATCACATCTCTGCGTCCTTTGCATTTATACTCTGCATCTTTGCGATAAAACCGCCCGGGGCTTGCCCTCTCCTTACTGCGGCGGGGCGAAGATGTAGGGGCCGACTTTGATGTCGGGCGTGTTGCGGGCGGCGCGCGCCAGCTGGCGGGTGCCCTCGATCGCACCGCCCCGCTCGACGTCAAAGTAGCGATACAGGTTGCGCTCGGCGTAGATCGAGCCCTTGGGCACGCGCATGAGCTGCTGGCGGTCCCAGTCGATCAGGTAGTAGATCTGCGGCCGGAACCAGTAGACCAGCCCATGGCCCTTGGTGAAGTAGAAAGCGTGATCGAAGAGGGTCGGCGGCCCCGCCATCGGGCCGACGTTGGACTCGTCGATCATGACGGTGCTGGCGCCGACGCCGGTCTCGGGGTTATAGAGCGCGAACCAGGGGGTGTCGGGCTCCAGCCGCACCAAGTCGCCGTGGCGGTTGACCGGGCGATAATCGTCAATGGCGTGGTCGAAAACCTCGCCCTGCTGCTCCCAGGCCATGCGGCTGAACAGGTGATCGTCAAAGACGCAGTTGTTGTTGCGCAGCGAGACCGTCCCCAGGTCCTCCAGCACATCCATCCGCGAGCCGACCTCGACGAAGTCACGCTCGGCGAAGAGCCGGTAGGTCACGGCCACGTCGACCTCGGGGATGCCCGGCAGGGGGCCGCGCCGCCGGACCTCGATGAAGATCGGCCCCGACTCCAGCTCAAACTCCTCGGGCGGGTCCCAGGCGTAGACATGCAGCCAGCCGCGCTGGGGGATGAAGATGCCGGGTTCCCAATGGACCGAACGATGGCGGTTGCTGATCGGGGCCTCGGGGCGCGACTTGACGTGGATCGTGGCGATCTGGCCGGAATCGCCAAAGGCGTCGTGCGGGTTGTCAGACTTGACGGCATCGGCCTCGCGCAGCTCGATCCGCAGGAGTGAATTCTCGATTGTCCAGTGCGGCCCCTCGCCGCTGACCTTCAGGTCGGTCTCATAGGTCGGCGGCTCGGCCTGCGGGTTCTTGGCCAGGATGAAGTAGTTGCCATCCTGCTCGCCGGCCGGGGGGAAGAAGGTCATCATCGCGCTGAAGGTGGGGACGCTGAGCGTGGTGTCGGTATCCTTGTTCCAGAGCGCCGCCCGCGAGAGCTGGAATGGAATCTCGCGCACCTGGCCGTCGGCCTCGTGGATCAGGCGCAGCTCGCGCTCGGGCCGGTTCGGGTCGCTCATCTGCTCGGCCTTCAGCGAGAAGGTCACGTCGAGCGGGAGCAGGCCGATAGTTTCGGCGTCCACGCGTGCCAGGTTGATCGGCAGGCGCTCCTGCCAAACGCTCCAGTCAGCCGCCTGCGGCGCGAGCGCCGCCCCCGACAGCAATAGCAGGCAAGTCATCCGGATCAGTTGGCGAATCATAAATTCATTCCTTTCCCGCCCGAATTGATGAATAGAAGGCTCACCGGGGAAGGTCCCAGATGTTTTGGGTCCTATTGTGACCATGGCCTCGCATGAATGAAAGAAATTTTCAGATGATGCCCGCGCGCGTGATGTCGTGCAGGTGGATGATGCCGACGGGATGCTGGTCCTCATCCACCACCGGCAGCTCGATGATCTTGTGCTCGCGCAGGATCTCCAGCGCCTTGACGGCCATCGTCTCGGGGCGCACGCGCTTGGGGTTGCGCGTCATCAGCTTGCCGACGGGGATCGCGAGGTCCGAGCCGCCCTGCATCAGGTAGCGGCGCAGGTCGCCGTCGGTGAAGAATCCGGCCAGCCGGCCCTCCCCGTCGATGATGCTGGCGGCGGCCATCTTGGTCGAGGTCATCTGCAGGATCGCCTCGCGCACCGGCGCGACTTCGGCAACCACCGGGTTGTCCTCCGCACTGTGCATCAGGTCGGCCACCCGCGTGAGCAGGCGCCGCCCGAGGGCCCCGCCGGGATGATAGACGGCAAAGTCTTCGGGGCCGAAGCCGCGATCCTGCAGCAGCGTGAGGGCGAGCGTGTCGGCCAGCGCAAGCATCGCGGTCGTGCTGGCCGTCGGCGCCAAATTGAGCGGGCAGGCCTCGCGCTCAACGCGCAGGTTGAGCACCAGATCGGACTGGCGGGCCAGTTCGCTCTCGCCGTTGCTGGTGACCAGCACCAGCGGCGTGCCGATGTATTTGAGGTAGGGCACCATCCGCAGCAGTTCCTCGGTGGCGCCGCGGTGCGAGAACGCCATGACCACATCCTGGCCCGTGATCATGCCCAGGTCGCCGTGCAGGCTTTCGGCGGGGTGGACGTAGTAGGCGGGCGCGCCGGTTGAGGCAAAGGTCGCCGCCGCCTTGCGCGCAATCAGGCCGGCCTTGCCCATGCCGGTGGTGACGATTCGGCCGGGGCAGCGGGCCAGCAGCGCGATGACCGCAAGGAAATTCTCGTCGAGGATATCCACCAGCCCGGCGACCGCCTCGGCTTCGACCCGAACGAACTTGCGGGCGTGGTCCAGCAGCCCCAGGCCTTCGGGTGCGGCTGGGGCGCGATCAGGATCGGCGGCCTCGAGGCCCGTCTTGGGCGGGTGCTGGCTCATCACCGGATGCCCTCGTGGGTGGGCTGGCTGCAGCCGCACTCGGGTGCCCCCGCGCGCAGCGCCTCCAGGTCGGCCTCAACCATCATCCGCACGAGTTCCTTGAAGCCGACGCGCGGCTGCCAGCCCAGCTTGCGGCGGGCCTTGGCGGGGTCGCCCAGCAGCAGGTCGACCTCCGCGGGCCGGAAGAACTTGGGGTCGATCTCGACGTGGGCGCGCCAGTCCAGCCCCACCAGCCCGAACGCCTCCTCGAGGAATTCCCGCACGGAGTGGGTCTCGCCGGTGGCGACGACGTAGTCATCCGGCTCGTCCTGCTGGAGCATCAACCACATCGCCTCGACGAAGTCGCCGGCAAAGCCCCAGTCGCGCTTGGCCTCCAGGTTGCCCAGGGCCAGCTTCTGGCGGCGGCCCAGCTTGATTTCAGCCACGGCACGGCTGATCTTGCGGGTGACGAAGTTCTCGCCGCGCCGCGGCGACTCATGGTTAAAGAGAATGCCCGAGCAGATGAACATGCCGTAGCTTTCGCGGTAGTTGACGGCGATGTGGTGGGCGGCCACCTTGCCTACGGCGTAGGGGCTGCGCGGGTGAAAGGGCGTCGTCTCGGTCTGGGGCGTCTCGACGACCTTGCCATACATTTCGCTGCTGGAGGCCTGATAGAAGCGCGCCTCCATGCCACTCTCGCGCAGGGCCTCGAGCAGCCGCACCGTGCCCAGCGCCACCACGTCCATCGTGTATTCGGGGATGTCGAAGCTGATCCGCACATGGCTCTGTGCACCCAGGTTATAGACCTCGTCGGGCCGGATCGTGCGCATCAGCATCGCCAGGCTGCTGGCGTCGCAGAGGTCGCCGTAGACCAGGTGCAGGCGATCGCCGCCGGTGGCCTTGCCGATCGGGTCGACGCGCTGGCGCCCCAGCGAGCTGGTGCGGCGCACGATGCCGTAGACTTCGTAATCGCGGGCGAGCAGAAACTCGGCCAGATATGAGCCATCCTGGCCCGTGATGCCTGTAATCAGCGCCTTTTTCGGCATGAACAACCGCCCCCGAATAGTCTCGACAAGCACCCGCCGCATGGGCTGGACTTCATGGGCGAGTTTAGCCTCCCCGCCGCGCAGGTGCGAGCAAAAAGGCGGACGTGGGTAGAGCCCTTCGATCCTTCATGCATTTGTCGCCAAGACGCAAAGGGGATGGCCAAAGGACGCAAAGGGAGGAATTGCATCATATTCGCCAAATGACCATTACATGGAGTCACCCACCCCAGCATCGCCTTCGCCACGACTTTGCGTTCTTTGCACGGTTCTCTGCGGCCTTTGCGACGAAAATGAAGAATTAAAGGAGAGCCGCTCTGCCCTTTCCGGCGCGAGCTGTGGCAGCAAGCGCAAGATGCGCACGGGCCGGGCAAAATCGACTCGCCTGCTGTGATTGCTTGCCAGCGGCCGGGGTTTGCGCTACAGATAGAAGGATTTTAACCGCACGGGGGCCACGAAGATGATCGACCTGAAGTTGTTGCGCGAAGATCCGGAGCGGCTGCGCCGCGGCGCCGAGGCCAAGCGGGCCAAGGTGGACTGGGAACGGCTGGGCGGGCTGGAGGAGCGCCGGCGCGCGCTGGCGACCCAGGTCGACCGGCTCAATGCCGAGCGCAACAACGCCAGCCGCTCCATCGGCGAGCGTATCAAGGCCGGCGAGAACCCCGAGGCCGCCCGTGCCGAGGTGCGCGTGCTGGGCGAGCAGCTCAAGGCCGCCGAGGACGAGGCGCGCCTGGTCGGCGAGGAGCTGGAGCAGCTCGCACTGACCGTCCCCAACATGCCGCACGAATCCACCCCGCTCGGCAAGGGCGAGGAGGACAACCGCGAGATCGGCCGCTGGGGCGCCCCGCGCGCCTTTGACTTCACGCCGCGCCCCCACTGGGAGCTGGGCGAGGAGCTGGGCATCCTCGAGCTGGCGCGCGCGACCAAGATTTCGGGCTCGGGCTTCTATGCGCTTCGCGGGGCCGGCGCGCGACTGGAACGGGCGCTCATCAGCTGGTTCCTCGACGTGCACACACGCGAGTTCGGCTGCGTCGAGATCCAGCCGCCGTTCCTGGTCAACAGCCGAACGATGACCGGCACCGGCCAGCTGCCCAAGATGGCCGACGACATGTATCGCATCGAGGGCGAGGATCTCTGGCTTATTCCGACGGCCGAGGTGCCGGTGACCAACCTGTATCAGGACGAAATCCTGGACGGCGAGCGGCTGCCGATCTATCACTGCGCGCTCTCGCCCTGCTTCCGCCGCGAAGCCGGCAGCTATGGCAAGGAAGTGCGCGGCATCACGCGCGTCCACCAGTTCAACAAGGTCGAGATCGTCAAGTATGTGACGCCCGAGACCAGCTACGATGAGTTGGAGCGCCTGCGCGCGCAGGCCGAAACGCTCCTGCAGCGGCTTGGCCTGCACTACCGCACGCTGCTGCTCTGCTCGGCCGATATCAGCTTTGCCGCCGCCAAGTGCTATGACCTGGAGGTCTGGGCGCCGGGCATGGACCGTTTCCTCGAGGTCAGCTCCTGCTCGAATTTCGAGGAATTCCAGGCGCGCCGCTCGGGTATCCGCTACCGCCCCGCCCCCAAGGAAAAGCCGCGCTTCCCCCACACGCTCAACGGTTCGGGCCTGGCGCTGCCGCGCACGGTCATCGCCGTCATGGAAACCTACCAGCTGCCCGACGGCCGCATCGAGGTGCCCGAGGTGCTGCGCCCCTACATGGGTTGTGATGTGATCGAGAAGCAAGGCTGAGCCGGCGAGGGGGATCAGCATGCCCATCGACTACACTCACGACACAAGCGGTCTGCGCGCCAGGCATCTCGAAGGCTTCTTCGTCGGCTGGGCGTCGCCGCCCGATCCGGCGACTCACCTTCAGGTCCTGCGTGCCAGCCATGCCGTCTGGCTGGCGGTGGATGAGGGCCGCTGTGTTGGATTCATCAATGCGATCTCCGATGGCCTTCTGCACGCATACATCCCGCTGCTCGAGGTGCTGCCCGACTGGCAGGGCCGGGGCATCGGCAGTGAGCTCACCCGTCGCATGCTGGAGACGCTCGCGCCCCTCTACGCAATCGACATCGTCTGCGACGCCGACGTGGTGCCCTTCTATGAGCGGCTCGGCCTGCAGCGCTGCTGCGGCATGATCCGACGAAATCGATAAGGCGGCAGTAACAGTCCCCCCATCACCATGGAGCGCTGAAGGGTCGACGTTCAAACTCCTACGCCGCAGCGGTCGGCGCGCCTTACTCCTCGAGCATCCGGCGCTCCAGCAGCGACTGCATGTCGCGACGGCCATCGGCAATCAGATAAACATGGACCGTTTTTGCTCCGGCCCGATAGATGATGCGGTAAGGCTTGAAAAAGATTTCGCGGAAATCGCGAATCCCCAGGGCCCGCAGCTCATCGGGCCACGCGCCGCGATCGGGGTGGTCGGCCAGCCCCGCCAGCGCCGACTCGATCTTGCCAAGCACATGCTCCGCCCGTTGCGGACCATCCTGCCGCAGGATGTAATTGAAGATTTCTTCCAGATCACGCGCGGCGGATTCAGTCAGCAGCACCGCTCGGGCCATCAGCCGGCCTCATCGCCGCGCCGGCGCAGGCGGCCGATGACCTCGCCGGCGGGACGCACCCGGCCCTGCTCGATCTGGCGGTTGCCCAGCGCCAGCAGCTTGAGCAGGGCCATGGTCTCCTGGGTCCGCTCATAGCTGGCGACGTCCTGAACGACGAGTTTGGCCTCGCCATTTTGCGTGATGATCAGGGTATCGGGCCGCTCGCCCAGCCGGCGGGCAACCTCGGCGGCATTGGCTTTCAGGTAACTGATTGACTTGACCTGTCGTGACGGTTTCATTGCAACCCTCGCTCCAAGACCAAGTATAGACCATATATGGTCATGGATCAATCACAGTCGCAGGAAGGGGCAGGTAGGTCGGCTTTCCGAGCCGACGCGTCGGGTCGAAGACCCGACCTACCAATTCTCATAAAAGCGGCAAATCTCCGCAGAAGTACCACACGGGATGGATCATGAGAATAAAATACCCTGCCTTGGCGTCGCGACCCCCTCCTGCCGCCCATTTTCTCACTGGCACCGGCTGGCCGAAGATCCTATTCTGTTGACGTTATGGTTCGTCTGCCCAACGCACTCGAGGTCCTGCTGCACGAACTTCGGCGCCTGCCGGGGGTGGGGCGGCGGGCGGCGGAGCGGCTGGCGCTGCATCTGCTGGAGTCCCCGCCCGAGCAGGCCGCCGCGCTGGCGCGCGCCATTGAAGGTCTGCGTCGCGAGGTCGGGCCCTGCCGGCTCTGCGGCAACTGGACCGATGCCCAGCCCTGTTCGATCTGTGCCGATGAGCGGCGCGCCACCGGCCAGCTCTGCGTGGTCGAGCGCCCGGCCGACCTGTGGGCGTTCGAGGCGACCGAGGCTTATCGCGGTCGCTATCATGTGCTGGGCGGGGTGCTCTCGCCGCTGACCGGGGTCACGGCCGAGGACTTGGGGATTGATCGGCTTGAGCAGCGCATCGGCAGCGAGCGGATCGAGGAAGTGATCCTCGCCACCAACGCCAGCGTCGAGGGTGACGCCACGGCCGGCTACCTGTCGCGGCGGCTGGTTCCTCTCGGGGTGCGGGTGACGCGCATCGCCCAGGGGGTGCCCTTGGGTGGGCACCTGGGTTACGCCGACGCCGGGACGTTGCGCCTGGCGCTCGAAGGCCGCCGCCCGCTCAAACCCTGAATGATATTTCCTGAACAGAAGAATTGATGTGGCGCGCGGCCCCTTGGGGCCCGCAGTCGAAAAAATTTTTGTCTCATGGGGTGCCGTCTAGCTCCCGGAGGTCTTTCAAATTGAGTCGTTGGAGTCGCTCGCGCCGGGGATTTTGTGCCTTGACAAACCCGCCGCTGGACGTTCCAACGGCGGGTTTGTCCCCAAGTTATCCACAGGCACGGGTAGTCTATCCACAGCGGGGGGGGAATGAGGCGCTGGCGCTGTGTGTCATTCTACCAACTCGGGGAAATCCCCACCAAAAGCCGGGTTGCTGACCGACGGTGAAATGTCCAGAAAGGGCTTTGGCGCCAAGTATGACTCTGAAATTATTACGTTTAGGTCTTTGTTGGCTCGACGCCGGACCCAGTGCCCGCTGCGGCGCCTGATGACCTGTCGCCAAAGTATTGACGACTGATCAAAATGCTCCATCTTAGCGTCAGAGCACGCTCGGGCGCTTGTATTCACAAGTTATCCACAGGGCCGGAGATCAAAAGATGTCAGTGTCTTGACAGGATGGCGGAAGCGTCAGCGTTCCGCCGCTGGGGGCTGGATCAGGTCGGGTTCCTCGGGCAGCGTCAGCCCGGGGCGGGGCAGCGCGATGCCGCGCCGGCTGGTCGCGATGAAGGCCATTACTTCGGCGGTGAAGGGGCAATCGGGCCAGAGCCGGCCCAGCTCGGTGCAGTTGTCGCGCAGCAGGCCGCCGCGGCAGAACAAGATTCGAAAGATGGCGCGGATGCGGCCAATCTGGTCGCGGCTGAAGCCGTTGCGCTCCAGGCCGACCTGATTGGGGCCGTAGGGGCGCGCCGGGTGGCCGTCGGCGAGCATGTAGGGCAGAATGTCGCGGGTGACCTTGCTGTTGGCGCCGATCATGGCGCAGGCGCCGATCCGGCAGAACTGATGAACGCCGACCAAGCCGCCGATGTTGACGCGCGAGCCGATCTCGACCTCGCCGCCGAGAGTAGCCCCGTTGACGAGGATCGCGCCATCGGCGATCTGGCACTCATGGGCGACGTGGGCATAGTTCATGAGGACGACACCGCGGCCGACGCGGGTGACGCCGCCCTCGCGCGTGGCGCGGTTGAGCGTGACGAACTCACGCACAATGCTGTCGTCGCCGATCTCGGCGTGGGAGCGCTCGCCGCGGTGCTTGAGGTCCTGGCTGGCCGTGCCCAGGCAGGCGTAATTGTAGACCCGCACGCGGGCGCCGAGCACCAGCCGCTCGCCGAGGGTGACGTGGGCGCCGATCCGGCAACCGGGACCCACCACGACCTCGGGCTCAACGATGCTATAGGGCCCGATCGTGGCATCGTCGGCGATGGCGGCGCTGGGGTGGATGATGGCGGTGGGGTGAATCTCGGCCATGGCTTTCCCTATGAGAAGAGATTGGCGCGGATAGTTCCAGCAAAAAATTCAAGAAGTGGCCGACACCCGGAAGATGTTGGGCGAATTTAGGGAATTTTCAGGTCATGGATTTAAAGCGGCCGGCGCCTGGGGTATGCTGAGAGGCGGGAGCTATTGATGATGGACAGGGATCAATCGCGCGGACGCTGGGTGGTGGGGGTGGCGCTGGCGGCGCTGGCGCTGCTGGTGGCGGTGGGATTGTGGCAAACCGGCGGCGGGGGCGGCGGGGCGGGGGAACCGCTCGTGCGCCGGCCGCGGGCGATCATGGGCACGGATTCAACCCTGGTGGCGGTGGCGGGGCCGGGCGGGCGTCCGGCGGCCGAGGCAGCGCTGGACGAGGCCGAGGCGCGGCTGCGCCGGGTTGAGGCCCTGATGAGCAACTGGATCGAGGATTCTGAAATCTCCAAGTTCAATCGTGCCGGGGCCGGGCGCGAGGTGGCGCTCTCGCCTGCCACGCGCGCCGTCATGGCGGCCGCGCGGCGGGCGTTCGATGAGACCGGCGGGGCGTTCGACGTGACCTGTCGGCCGCTGATCGAGCTGTGGATGCGGGCGGGTGAGGCTGGGCGGCTGCCCGATGAGGCCGAGATCGCGGCGGCGCGCGCGGAGTCCAACTGGGAGGCGATCGAGCTGACGGAGGCCGGGGCGGTCAAGCGAGTGGCGACGGCCCGGGTGGACCTGGGCGGCATCGCCAAAGGTTATGGCATCGACCTGGCCTTGGCGGCGCTGCGCGAGGCGGGCGTGGCGGCCGGGATGGTCGAGGTGGGCGGGGATCTGGCCGTCTTCGGCGCGCCGCCGGAGCACGAGGGCTGGCGCGTGGCGATTCGCGATCCCTTTGAGCTGGAGCGCGAGCTCGGGGCGGTGCGACTGGATGCCGGTGCGGTCTGCACGAGCGGCAACTATGCACGCTTTGTCGAAATCGAAGGCCACCGATTCAGCCATATCATCGACCCGCGCGTGGGCCGACCGGCCGAGTCGGTGCCGTCGGTCACCGTGCTTGCCCCCGAGGCGCTGACGGCCGATATCTGGGCCACGGCCTTGAGCGTGCTGGGGCGGGAGGGAATGAGCAAGCTGGCGGGCGAGGGGAGGGAAGTGCTGCTCATCACACCCGAGCGGGAACTGATCGGCTTCGGTTCACGGCTGGGGGCGTTGGTGGAGTAAGGGGCACGCGCAGGCTGAAAGAAATTTCTACATAGAAAAAGCCCCGTGCCGGAGCACGGGGCTTTTTTGTCGTATCGTGAGGGTTACTGGGTGGCCGCCTGGCGGCGCATTCGCGCAACGTGCTGGAGGATGTAATTGAAGCCCTCGTTGCGGCGCAGGGCCACCGGCGTCGTGTGGTCCATCTCGGGCATGATCAGGAGCTGACGGCGCTCGGGCGGGAGCTGGTTGACGGCGGCCATGATGCTGGTTGCGGGGCAGGTCAAGTCGATCAGACCGATGGAGAAGAAGCCCTCGGCGCGTGTGCGGCGCATGAAATGGACGCCATCAAAGTAGCGGACCTCGGCGAGGATGGCGGGGTCGGTGCAGCGGCCGGTTTCGGGATCGACGGGCACCGGGCGCGGCCAGCCGGCGATGCGGCCCACCTCGCAGGCCCCAAGGTCGACCATGCCGGGCACGTAGGCGACAAAGCCGGTGACGCGGGGGTCGAGGCCGGCGACGGCGATGGTCTGGGCCCCGCCCATGCTGCTGGCCTCGACGACGAGGATGCGGCCGTCCCACTCGGGGCGGGCGGTGATGAAGTCGAGCGCGCGCAGGGCGCGGCGATACATGTTGAGCATGTACCAGCTCTCGCGGCTCTCGCGGCCGATGAGGGGATATCTCACGCCGTCGCCTTCGAGCTGCTTCCGCCATTCATTGTAATAGCTGACGGGCTGGCCGTTGTCGTAGCCGTGGGCGTTGGCTTCGATGGCGATCATGCCGGCGCCTGCGGCCTGGAGGATCGCCGGCTTGGTGGCGCTGCGGCCGCCGGCGCCGTGAAGATAGACCACGGCGGGCATCGTGCCGGGGGTCGCGCCGACGGGGGTGGCAAAATATCCTCTCACGGGCGGGCCCTCGGGCATCGGGATCGTGACGTCATACATCTCGATCCCCTCCTTTTCCGAGTCGATCGGCTCGAGGATCGGGGTGGCGGGGTCGCGCCGCACCAGCTCGCGCTGGCGCTGCCAGAACTCGTCGAAACCCTCGGGCTCCTCGGGCAGGCCGGGCTTGATTTCATAGGGATCGAACAGGATGCCGATGAGGGGCCGGACCCGGCCGTCGTCGAGGCCGGCGCGCAGGATCAGGTGGCCGGGCTGATCGAGCTTGACGCTGATGGTCACCGGTTCGGCGCCGATCGGCCGCGTGCCCTGATCCATAATATGCAGGCCGTCGCGCAGGATCGAATAGTTGAGGACATGGGATGTAGTGGATGCGGCGTTCAGCGTAAGGGTGAATGTCGCGGTCTCGCCACTGCGATAGATGCCATCGGGGTGGTCGATCTGGACTTTCAGGCCGGGCTGCGCGGCCTGGGCGGCGGCGCAAAACAGCGCCAGGAACATGACCAAGGTGCCCAGTCGGCGCGGGTGAAGCTTCGAAACGATGTTGGTATTCATTGGAGCGCTCCTATTTAAAGATTCTGCTGACGCATGCGCTGGATGTGATCGAGCACGAACTGGAAACCCTGATCGCGCAACTTGGCCGGGGTGGAGTGGCCCATGGCCGGGAAGATCAGGATCTTGCGGCGTTCGGGCGGCATTTGGTTGAAGGCGGCGAAGATGCTGGTCGGGGGGCAGGTCATGTCGATCAGGCCGACCGTGAAGAAGCCCTCGGCCTTGGTGCGGCGGGTGAAATGGACGCCGTCGAAAAAGCGGACTTCTTCAAGGATGGCGGTGTCGGTGCAGCGGCCATCCTCGCGGTTGACGGGGACCGGGCGCGGCCAACCGCCGATGCGGCCGGCGACGCAGCCGGCCAGGTCAACCATGCCGGGCACATAAGCGACAAAGGCGGTCACGCGCGGATCGAGCCCGGCGGCGGCGATGGATTGCGCGCCGCCCTGGCTGCTGCCCGAGGTGACGAGGATGCGGCCGTCCCACTCGGGACGCTCGGCCAGGAAGTCCAGCGCCCGCATGACGCGACGATACATGTTGAGCATGTACCAGGTCTCGCGGCTCTCGCGCCCGATGTGCGGGTAGTAGACCCCGCCCAGCTCGTTGGCGTGGAAGTCGGTGTAGAACTGCGCCGGCATGGCGTTGTCGATGCCGTGGGCATTGATTTCGAGGGCGATCATGCCCTCGGCGGCCGAGCGCACGGTGTCGCTCTTGCCGGCGCCGCGGACGCCCGCGCCATGAACGTAGAGCATGGCGGGATGTGCGCCGGGGGCGGCATCGGCCGGAAGCGCGAAATAGCCGCGCACGGGGCGGCCCTCGGGCATCGGGATCGTGACGTCGAGCATGGTGATTCCCTCGCGGCCGGAATCGACCGGGGTGAGGATCGGCTCGGCGGGGTCGCGGCGCAGCAGCTCGCGCTGGGCCTGCCAGAAGGCCTCATAGCCCTCGGGCTCCTCGACGATGCCGGGCTTGATCTCGTAAGGGTCGAACATCACGCCCATGGCGGCCTTCACCTGGCCGGTGGGGCCGTCGATGCTGGCGTTGAGGATCAGGTTGCCGGGCTCGGCCAGCGAGGCGCTGACGCTGATGGGCGAGGATTCAAGGGCCAACGAACCTTCGTCGATGATATGGATGCCGTCGCGGAGGATCGAGTATTGAATGGGTGAATCGACTTCTTCCAGATTGTGCGGAGTGATGGTGAAAGTGGCGGTCTGGCCACTTTGATAGATCGCATCGGGGCGGTCGGTCGTGATTTCGAGCTTGGGTTGTGCGGCGGCGGCCACACCGGCCGCAAAGACCAGGAGCATCAGCAGGGCGTGCCGGCGCAGCATGGAAGAGTGCGGAAGTGCAGTGATCATGGGTGGAAAATCCTTTTTTGGGTTTGGGGAGCGTAGCCGGCTGAGTCGGCGCACCCGCGCTGAGTATGTGTTTAGCAAGGCAGTGGCCCGCTGGCAACCTCACGCTTGCTTCTGCTGCCCTGAAGGGGCAGCGGCAGTCAAGAAGCCCAGGGTGGAGCGAAGCGAAACCCTGGGTCTGTGGTTCATTTTCATCCGAGCCCTGAAAGGGCGACACAGTGGCAGCCGGAAGACTGTGTCGCCCCTTCAGGGCTCGTTTTTTTGCTGTCCTCCACCCAGGGTTACGCTTCGCTCACCCTGGGCTTTTCGAACTGTGCCCACCCTTTCAGGGTGGAATACTGGCGCCTGCCTGGCCGCCACGCTCAACACATACCGCGCTGCACCCACAAATTCTTGAGAAGAGCCCCTTTTCTGTGCTGAACAAGACCCAGTCACGATAGCGACTGGCGCGCGAAAATGCCACTGCCAGAATTGCTCGGTCGGGAGAGTCTCAGCCGCCGGTGAGGGCATAGAGCCGGCCGGGGAGCTGGCGGATGTGTCCGGCCAGCTCCATCGCGAGCAGCTTTTCGAGCACCTGTCCGGCAGGGCGGCCGAGGTCGGCGCCCAGCTCGAGCAGGGCGTCGAGCGGTTGGGGTTCGCGGCCGATCAGCTCGATCAGGCCTGTGCTGAGCGAGTCGAGCGTGGCGGCGGCGGGCGATGCGGGGGTGGGTTCAGCAAACAAATCACCTTGCGCGTCGGCGGGAAGGTCAGTAGGCGGGGCCTCCAAGTCAACGAGCGCGCGGCGCAACTCGGGCTCGAGCGTGGCCAGCACGTCCTCGGCGGTCTGGACGAGGACGGCGCCCTCGGCCAGCAGGCGATTGGAGCCTTGGGCGGCGCGGCGGGTGGCGTCGCCGGGGCAGGCCATCACGATGCGATTGGCGGCGGCGGCGTGACGGGCGGTGATGAGGGTGCCGCTTTCAGGCGAGGCCTCGATGACCAGCGTGGCCAGCGCAAGTCCGGCCAGCACCTCGTTGCGCTGGGCGAACAGGCCGGGGGCCGGCTCGGTGGCCAGCGGAAAGATGCTGATCAGCGCCCCATGCCCGTCAGTAATTGAGTCAGCGAGGGCGGCATTGGCCGGTGGATAGATCGGCACGCCGAGCCCATGGCCGACGACGGCGAGGGTGCGGCCGCCCGCCTCGACCGCGGCACGGTGGACGATGGCATCGACGCCATAGGCCAGACCGCTGACCAGGGTCAGGCCGTGGGCGGCCAGCGGCGGGGCGAGGCGGTCGGCCATCAGGCCGGCGTAGCCGCTCGGGCGACGCGGGCCGACGATGGTGACGGCCATGCGATCCTCGGGGCGCAGCCGGCCGCGCACCCACAAAACCAGCGGGGGATACTCCAGCGTGCGAAGCGGCTCGGGGTAGATCTCATCGGCCAATGTCACCAGATCGACCCCTGCTTCGGCGCAGCGGTGAGCTTCCGCGGTGGCGGCGTCGGCGACGGCGGGGTCGAGGAGGCGTTCCAGCCGGGCCTGCCCCAGTCCTGCGACCGATTCGAGACGGCGGCGGGGGGCGCGAAAAACCGCCCCGGGGGAACCCAGGGCGGTCAGGAGGCGACTCGCCAATACCGGGCCAATGGCCGGGGTCAGCGCCAGGCGCAGCCAGTCAATGGTTTCGGTGGCCGCCATCGCGGCGCCTCCCGGCTCAGGTGTCGAGCAGGTTGGGCATCTCATCGGGGAAGTAATAGCGCTGGCGCGGGAAGGCCCGATGGACGTGTTTGGAAACACCAATCACCACGAAATTGGCGCGCCGCTGAAGGAAGACCTGGCCGCGCACGGCCGACTTGTCTTCGGTCGACATCTCCTGGACGGCCTCGCGAAGGGAATCGGTGAAGGCGATGGCTTGGTCGACCGAGTCGAAGTAAATGTAATAGAAGCGCGAATCTTCATTCTGGGCAGTGAATCGCTCGGTCTCGAAGCGGGCATCGGGGGGGAGGGCCTGGCGGGCGCGCTCGAGCGCCGGGCCGCGCAGGCGGAAACCGGCGCGGCCCGCCAATTCGGTTTCGCGGAAATACTCAGGCGTCACATCGCGGTTGGACTCGACGCTGATCGAGCCAGGCAGGTTGACGTTGTCGTTGCGCCGAATCTCCTCGAAGGTCATGTAGGGCAACTCGGAATTGATCACGGGTCGCCAGAAGAAGTTGACGAACGGCCGGTAAAATGGCTGGGACCAGGACATTTTGCCGAGTTCGGTGTATTGATAGATGTCCAGCGCGGGCACGCCCCAGCCGACGAATATCAGCGCCAGCACGCCCATGACGAACTTAAAGCCGGTGCTGCGCAGGAAGTTGTGAACCTGGGCGGTCATGGCCTCGCGTCGGCGCGCCAAGTTGTAGGCGCGCTCGTTGATGGCCGCCAGCCGGCGCTGTTCCTCCTCGAGGGCACCCATCTGCTCGGTCAGCAGCAGGTAGCACTCGTTCCAGTCAAACTCGAACTTCTGCTTCTCAGCATCGTTGTAGGCGGCGCAGCGCTTGAGCAGGATGCAGTCGCCGACGATGGCCATGATGTTCTGGCCGGTCTTCTGCTCGTGCTGGAGGCGCTGCATGAAGCCGTCGTGGAGCATGGCGATCCGGCTCTTGAGCTCGAGGAACTTCATTTCGGCCTGGGCCGAGACCTTGCGCGACTTGATGGCCATCAGCACGAAGTCGCGAAACTGCCCCCAGCGGGTGTGCAGCTCGCGTGTTTCCTCGAGCGATCGGTTCAGGACGGGATCTTCCATGGCACATCTCATCGGAAAAAGTGGCGGACGACGCCGGGTCACCCGGCCGCGCGCATCCAGCACCCACTTATACCCGCGCGGGAGCATGATGGTCAAGCGAGTTGGGATATTTCATGTGACAGATCGCGGCAGGGAGGGTAGGTCGGCACCTCGAGCCGGCACTGAAGGCCACGTCGGGCCAAAGACCCGACCTCCCTCTTTGGTGTGGCCCGGCCGCCGACCTACCCGGCCAGGCGCGCGCTCAGCTGCGGCGTCGGGGTGGGTGGCTGGGGGGCGAGCACGGCGGGGGGCGTCAGATCGCCAGGCCACTGGTCCTGGCGCACCATGCGGTTGCGGATGCGCTCCAGGTCCAGCAGCATCTGGCCGTAATTCTCATAGGGCGGGTGCGGCGGCCGCGCGTGCCAGAGCCGGCCGAGGAAATATTTGAACAAGGGGTGGATTTTCAGATGGACCGAAGCCTGGTTGTAGACCAGTTCATACTTGGATGAGCCGCCGTAGGTTTCGCCGGTCATCAGCTCCCAGGCAAGCGCCCCGAGCGCGTGGCGGTCGCGCGCGACGGGCAGGGCCTCGCGCAGACGCAGGTAATATTGGGGGTGGGCCGGATGCGGGGCGGGACCGAAACCGAAATCGACCACCTTGATGACGCCGTCGGCATTGAGCAGGATGTTGCCCGGGTGGAGGCGGCCGTGACTCAGGCCCAGTTTTTCGGCCTGGGCGAGCGCATCGATGACCGACTCGAGCACGACGATCGTCTGGGCAGGATCAAGTGACTTGCCCATCCGCGCGGCCAGCGTGCCGCCGGAGAGGTATTCCGAGACGACCAGCACAAGTTCTCGCTGGCGGCCGATCGAGAAGACTTCGCCGACGTGGGCCCCGCGAAGGTCGGTGAGGCGGCCCAGGTTCCAGTCCAGCCCGGAGGTCTCCAGGACCCGCACCGTGACATCGCGCCCCATCGCACGGTTGTGGGCCCACAGGGTGCGGGATTGACCTTCCTGGCGCAGCACGGCCTTAAGCTGAAAGTTTTGATCGATCTGGCGTTGTTGCGGCGGGCGGGCCTGGTCGGGCGCACGGGTGGCGCCGTCGGAGGCGCCGAAGACGACCTGGTCGAGTGCGCGTTGGAAGAGATCGGCCAGCAGGAGGAACGAGGCCGGCCGGCGCTCGACGTGGACGTCGAGGGCGCCCATGATGGCATCCCCAAGAAAGAGAGGCACGCGCGAGTTGAGGCTGGATGGATGAACAACGTGCTCATTGTCGAAGGCGAGCGCGGTCAGGATTTCCCATATCATGACGCCGAAGGAATAGATGTCGGAGGCGGGGCAGGCCTGATCGGCGCCGAGCTTGAGCTCGGGTGCCATATAGCGTGGGGTGCCGAGCACGATATTGGGGCGGGTCAGGTCCGATTTCAGGGCGTCGGCGTGCGCGACGCCAAAGTCGAGCAGCTTGATCGCGCCGTTTCCTCCGACCAGGATATTGGCCGGCTTGATATCGCGATGGATGATGCCGTGCTGGTGCGCATAAGCCAAGGCCGAGCAGACCTGGATCAGGACCGACAGCGTTCGGCCCCAGTCCTGATCCCTGAGGTATTCGTTGAGCGGGACGCCCTTGAAGAACTCCATCACGATGTAATGGATGCCGCTGCGCTCGCCCTGCTCGTGGACGCGAATGATATTGGGGTGGTCGAGTTTGGCGATGATCTGGCCTTCGCGACGGAAGCGGCCGGCGACTTGCTCGATGCGGTTCCATTCGGGGCCAAGCACCTTGATGGCGACGTGGCGCTCCAGCGAGATCTGCCAGCAGCGGCAGACCACGCCAAAGCCGCCGCGGCCGATCTCGGACTCCAAGCGGTAGTCCTCGAGCTGCTCAAAGAAGGCCCGGAAGGAATCGAGGTTCGCGGAATCCATTTCGGAGAGGGCATTGATCGCGCCCAGCCGGCGATGGGCCTCGGCCAGCGCGGTGAAGGGTGTCAGCACCGGCCGCACCTGCATCCGGGTGGCGGTGGCGAGCGCGTTTAGGGCTTCCTGGTCGGAGGGGTCGGCCATCGCCACCGTCAGCACGCGGCCGTAGCACCGCAGGGCCAGCAGGTCGCGCCGGGCACGCAGGGCCTTGGGCACCAGCTCGCGCGCGTCGGGCTCGCTGTGCAGGGCCTCCAGCCCCATGACGGGCAGGTCGAGCCGCTCGGCCAGGTAGTTGACCAGGCGGCCCTCGTCAACCCGGCGGTCCTCGATGAGCAGCTGGATCAGCGTGCGGCCCTCGGCACGGGCCTGCTCGGCGAGACGGCGCGCCTCGGTCTTGGCAAGCAGGCCACCGCGTGCGAGCAAGTCGGCCAAAGTGGGTTTGGACCATAGGGCACACATACAGTAAATTTTTCGGCATCGGGGAAGGTGAGATTGAGGCGGAATGCACGATTTTTTTTGACGGCTGTGCAGGAGATAAAAAAAAGCGGGGTGGCGGATCGATGATCGCCACCCCGCATGGTTTGCCCGGCTTCGGCCGGGGCCGATTGGTTTACTCCTGCAGCAGCCGCACGAGGGCTTCGACGAAGTAGTAATCGCCGTAGCTCATGCTGCGGTTATCGCCGCCCTGGGTGACGCTGCCGCGTGCCAGCACGCCTTCCTCATAATCAACGTCGGGAGTCAGGTAGTGGTCGCACAGCTCGAGGATGATCTGGCGGGCCTCCGCGCGTGATTGGGCGGCCAGCTCGGCGGGCTGGGTGTCGGCCAGGTCGAGCAGGCCGGAGGCGTAGATCGAGGCGGCCGAGGTGTCGCGCACGCCGTTGGGGATATGCGGGGCCTGATAATCCCAGTAGGGCACGCCGTCGATCGGCAGCCGTTCGCGAATGAAGCGGGCCATTTTCTCGGCGGTCTGGCGGAAGCGCGGATCGCCGGTCCAGCGGGCGGTGTTGGCAAAGCCATGCATGCCCCAGGCCTGGCCACGGCTCCAGGTGGTGTTGTCGAGGAAGCCCTGGTGCTGTTTGCCGCCGATGAAATGGCCGTCAACCAGGTCATAGATGACGACGTGGAAGGAGCTGCCGTCCTCGCGCACCTGGTTCTCTGCGGTATTGAGGGCGTGGCGAGTGGCCAGCTCGGCGAAGATCGGGTCGCCGGTCTTCTCCGAGGCCCAGTAGAGCAGCTCCAGGTTCATCATTGCGTCGATGATTGTCCAGCTGGAGCGGTCCAACCCATAGAGCGGGCCCCAGGCGCGGATGATACCGGCCTGCGGAGTGAAGCGGGTGATCAGATTGCGGGCGGCGGTCGTGGCGCCGTCCTGCCAGAACGTGTTGCCGGTCAGCTCCGAACCCAGCGCCATCGTCGGGTAAAAGAGGAAACCCAGGTCATGGGTGTCGTTGCGATCGAGCATGCTTTTGATGCGCTCGGTGTACTTGCCCGCCGTCTCGGTCCAGAAGGGATCATCATCGATGGTTGAGATCATCCACATCGCGCCGGGGTAGAAGCCTTCGGTCCACGAGCTGCGGGTCCAGGTGTATTGGCCCTGGTTGGTCACGCCCGGCCAGCCGTTGCCGTTGTCGCGCGTGTCGATCAGGCGGAACTTCTTCTTGGCATGGGCCAGGCCGCGCTCGAGCCGTTCGCGCTCACTCACGGCGGGGTCGGGCATGATCTGGATCGGCTCGGCGATGTTGTCGGCGATGGTGTCGACCATCTCGTTGAATGCGGTGCGCTCGGACAGCTCGGGATTGGCACGATCCCAGGCTGCCAGGGCATAGTAGGAGACCGGCCGATTGGCACGGGCCACGAACTGGAAGTAGAAGCTGGTGCCGTCGCTGCCGGTGGTGACGCCGGTGGGGGTGGCCCCCTCAAAGCGCGGGAAGATCACCGCAAGGCCGAGGTTGTCGCCTTGGTTGTGGGCCTCCTGCTGTCCGTGGGTGGACATCCAGCTGAACTGGCGGTCGCCGGCCAACAGCAGGTCATCCAGATGGCGGACGAAGCCGCTGGCCAGGTTGACGCGCTGCTCGGTGCCGCCGACGGTGATGCGATTCTCGAACCAATGCTGGCCGCCATACATGATGATCTCATGGATGACGTCGAACTTGCCCTGGCTGGTCTGCCAGCCCTCATACGTCACGCGGACGATGGCGCGGACGGGACCGCGGGCGAGGACCTGGGTGATGCGCCGGTCGGCCTGTTCGATGCCCTCGAGTGATATATTGCTGCCCTGCCCCTTGACGGCGGCCAGCGTGCCGATGCCAAGCGAGCCGCCGGCCAGCAGGACGTCGGTGCCCCAGGGGTGCATGTAGGTGTAGGGCTGGTCGGGCGGATCGCTGGGGATGGCGACGACGGGGTCGACCTGGTCCAGGATCATCTCATCGACCAGTTTGCCGAAGGCGTCGATGGTATTGCGCTGGTCCAGGTGCAGGCGATAGGCGATCTTGTCGGATTCCCAGCCCACGCCCTCGAAGCCGTAATAGCCGGCGTAAGGGATCAGCTCCTGGGGCATGACATCCTCGTCGACTTCGACGGGCTTGCCGCCGATGTACTTGCCGTCCTGCCACTGGCCGCCGCGCTTGGCCCGCAGGAGCGCATTGGCGCGCGGAGTGAACTTGGGCAGGCGCGAGGCACGGATGACCTCGATCTGGTAGGCGCGGGTGGCCTCGGGGCCGATGGTGGCCAGAAAGGCCAGCTCGTCGTAGACGCCGTCGCCATCGAGGTCGTCCATCTGGCTGGCGATCGGCTGGCCGTCGGCCAGCACTAACAACGCCTGGTTGCGGCCAACCTGCAGCCCGCGAGACTCAAGCTCGGCGCGGCGAATGACGACCGGCCATTCATTGCGCTCGATCGGCGCGGGGTTGCGCAGGGTGACTTCGGCCGCCAGGGCCGAAGCCGCGGAAAGAACGACGGCTGCGAGCGTCAGAAGGAATCGTTGCATGATAAGCTGTCCCCCTTCGGGTATGAGTGTGGGAATGATGTTCAAGGCGGATCAGCGGCCCATCCAGCCGCCGTCGACGATCAGAACCAGTCCATTGACGTAGTTGGCCGCCGGCGAACAGAGATAAACGACGGCGCCGGCGAGGTCCTCGGGCGTGCCGTAGCGGCCGGCGGGGATGCGCGCCATCAGGGCCTTGGAACGTTCGGCATCGGCGCGCAGGGCGGCGGTGTTCTCGGTGGCGATGTAGCCGGGGGCGATCGCGTTGACGTTGACGCCGCGGCCGGCCCACTCATTGGCCAGGGCCATCGTAAGCTGTGCCACGCCGCCCTTGCTGGCGGCATAGCTCGGCACGAGGATGCCGCCCTGGAAGGAGAGCAGCGAGGCGGTAAAGACGATCTTGCCGCTGCCGCGCTCGAGCATGCGGCGGCCAAACTCGCGTGCCATCACGAACTGGGCGTTCAGGTTGATCTCGATGACCTTGTCCCAGAACTCGTCGGGGTGTTCCTCGGCGGGCTTGCGCAGAATGATGCCGGCGTTGTTGAAGAGGATGTCGACCGGCGGGCATTCCTTGTCGACCTGCTCGATCATCGCGTAGATTGCCTTGCGGTCCGAGAAGTCGCAGACGTAGCGGCGGAACGAGCGGCCGGCGGCGCGGATTTCCTGCTCGGTCTCGCAGCTGTCCTCGAGGCTGACCCCGATGACGTCGGCCCCGGCCTGGGCCAGGCCCAGCGCCACCCCGGCGCCGATTCCCCGGCTGCAACCGGTCACCAGCGCGGTCTTGCCGTCGAGTCGGAACTGATCCAGAATCATGAGCTGCTTCCTTTATGGATTGGATGAAAACACGATCGCAGTGGGCTCATCCCGATGACCAAACCGGGGGTTCCTCATGGTCACCCCCGGCGGCCGCCCCTTCAGGGCCAGATGAAAAGCCCCATCGGGCCCGCGGATGTCAGATCAAGTCGCCCATCGGGACGAGGTCCATGTTGGCGAAGACCTGGTTCTCCCCGCCCATCGCCCAGATGAAGTTGTAGTTGGCCGTGCCGCAGCCCGAGTGGATCGACCACGCGGGGGAGACGACAGCCTGGCCGTCTCGCACAATCAGGGCGCGGGTCTGGTCGGGCTCGCCCATCAGGTGGACGACGAAGCTGTTGCCGTCGCCTTCGCCGATGTCGTAATACATGTAGACTTCCGAGCGGCGCGAGTGGGTGTGGCAGGGCATGGTGTTCCAGACGCTGCCGGGGGCCAGGCGCGTAAAGCCCATGACCAACTGGCAGCTCTTGATCCCGTCGGGGTGGATGAACTGGTGGATCACCCGCTCGTTGCAGGTCTCCTTGCTGCCCAGCGGGAGCCGGTTGGCCTGTGCCGTGGTGTGATGGTTGGTCGGATAGGCCGTGTGCGCCGGGTAGCTTGCCAGATAGTAGCGGGCCGGCCGGGCGGGGTCGTCGCTGGCAAAGAGGACCTCGGCCACGCCACGGCCGACATAGAGGGCGTCCTCGGTGGCCATCGCGATGTCGGCGCCGTCAACGCTGATGCGACCGGGCCCGCCAATGTTGATCACCCCCAGCTCGCGCCGCTCAAGGAAGCTCTCGGCGGCCATGGAGTTTTGGTCCGGCTCCAGGCGCAGCGGCCGATCCAGCGGAATGGCCCCGCCGATGATCGCCCGGTCATAGTCCAGGTAATAGTAGTTCAGCCGGCCCGGCTCGAAGACCCGCTCCATGAGGTAATGGCCGCGAAGGTCGGCCGTGTCCATGTTGCGCGTGCGGACGGGGTCGGGCTGTATGCGATATTCGAGAAGCTGAGAGACTCCAGCTTCGGTCTTTGATGCGATGGCCATGATGAGGCTCCTTTGTGGGTGTCAGAAATCAACCTGGACCGGGTGGGCAAGGCGCTCGGCCCAGTTCTCAAGATAAGCCTGCCATTGGGCGGCGTCCATGATTTCGCCGGCGCGGGTCCAGCCGCCGCCCGACCAGTAGGCCGTGGGTTGGCCGGGCTCGATCGGGGCGCGCAGCAGGAAATGCTTGTCCTGGCTGAGGCTCTCGGCGCCCGCCTGCTCCATGACGATGCCGGTGCCGAGCTGGCCGTCGCCCTCGCGGCCGATCGGGCCCCACATCGAGATCCAGCGGTCGCCGGGGCCGGCCTGGGTCTGGACGCCGTCGCGCTCGACCAGGCCCGCGACGAACATCGGCCGCTCAGGGGCGCGCTCGAAGGTGTAGGTCACCGCCATGCGGGTCAGCTGATGGCCGGCGTCGATGCTGTAGCGGCGCCGCTCGGTGACGCGGTTGCCGTCGGCGAGCTCGATGGCCGGATACCCCAGCTCAAACATGGCGCGGACGGGGCCGTTGGCCAGGATGATCCAGTCATTGAAATTGGGGGAGGGCTTGAATCCCTCGCCGTCCCAGATCGCCGAGCCGCCGCCGCCGAGGGTCGGGCCGACCGAGAAGAAGTCGGCGCCCTCGCCGCTGTCGCGGTGGTAATCGATGCCATAGAAGAACCAGCGGTTGATGATCGGGTGGGAGACGCGCTTGACCCAGACGTCGATGCCGCTGCTGATCAGGCCCTCGGCCTTGGCGACGGCGGGGCCGTAGGTGCGCCAGGCGGCCTTGTCGTTCTCCCAGGCCATGTCGTCAAGCCGGCGGGGGAGGAACTGGGCGTGGACCGGGGAAGCCTCGGTGAGGCCCGCGGTGGGGGCGGCGGCCTCGACCTTGAACCGGCGCACGGCGTTGGGGGCCAGGTCAACCTGGAAAATGAGCTTGTCGGTCTTGTTGTTGCCGTCAACATCCAGCGGCTGGGCGACGACCTCGCGGCCCGATTCCGCATCCACCACGCGCACCGCGGCGGCGGCGATGGCCGGTTGGGCCTGGACCAGGCGCGCCCAGTCCAGTTCGATGGTCTCACTGGGGCGCTGCTGGGCGATCGGGTTGGTGATGGTCACTTCGACGGCCGCAGTCTCGTTCGGGGTCTGGGCCAGGCCCAGGGCCTGAGAACCGACAAGAGCGGCGACCAGCGCCAGCATGCGATGGATGGGGGCGGTGAACATGGCGACTCTCCTTTGGTTGTGGCTCGTTTGCAGGGGCGACAAGGCGGAACCGGCGGCAGGTCGGTGAACCGGATATGACGAAGCGTGCGCGTCGCGTTCCGCTCGCCAAACAGATGAACCCACAGCCGGACTTCCCGCTACGGATCGTACCCGTTGCGGGGGCACATGTCAATCTGCTCGACTCCAAGTTGGTCGCCCGGCGGGCGGTTGTGGGAACAGTTCGAGCCGAAACGGGCGATTTCGCTTGCACCGGGCCGGGGTGGGGATACAATCAAAATTGCAGATCAAACAGAGCATACGCAAGACGGAAAAAAGCGTAAGCAGCCGCAACTCCGTTCGTTGGATTGAGCAGTGGAGGATAAAGACCATGGGCGCCATCCGTGTTTTGATCATTGAGGACGACAAGGACATTGTCGACCTGGTCCGGTCGGTGCTCGAGCCCTCGTTTGAGTGCTTCACGGCCGCCAACGGGATGGAAGGACTGCAGCAGGCCGTGCGCGGCGAGCCGGACCTAGTCATCTGCGACATCATGATGCCGGTGATGGACGGCTGGGAGTTCATGCGCAAGTTGCGGGCGATGCGCGGCTACGACCATATGCCGGTGGTGTTCCTGTCGGCGATCTCCTCGCGCTCGCAGATCCAGCAGAGTTATGAGCTGGGGATCGCGTTGTATGTGACCAAGCCGATCGACCCGATGCGCTTCAAGCGCCTGATCGAGCTGTTCATCAAGGATCACAGTATCGAACCGCGGACCAAGCGGCTTTCGATCGAGCGGGTGCGGGCGTTGGGGGTCTTCCCGGAGATTCAGGCCGGACCGACGCCAAGCGGGCGCAGCCCCTCGGCGGCTCCCCCTCCGGCGGTGCCGCGTCCGCCGCTGTCGCGCATTGATGTGCCGGAGCCTGCGGTGCCCACGGACGTGCGCGCGCGGGTGATGGTGGTGGATGACGACGAGGACATTTGCGGAATGATCCACGCGGCGCTCAAGGATGAGTTCGAACTTATCGAGGCGCACGATGGCATCACGGCCATCGATTTTGCCGTGCGCTATAAACCCGACATCTTTATTGTCGATGGCATGCTGCCGCGCATGACGGGATATCAGCTGACGGTGATGCTGAAGAAGAACCGGGACTTTTACCGCAGCCCGATCATCTTCATCTCGGGCAAGGCGACTGCCCGCGACCGCGATTACGTATCCCGGCTGGGGGTGATGGATTTTTTGGCCAAGCCCTTCACGCCCGATCAGATCCGGCGGCTGGCGTTGACGGTGGCGCGACGGCCGGACTTCACAATCCGCACGGACCGGCCACGCGCGGACCAGGTGCAGCTGGAGCAGCTTCACCGGGTGGAAACCCAGCGTGGGCAAGGTCCGAGGTTTCATGTCGAACAGATAGAACGGCCGCCGATGGACCACATTTGATCCTCCCCGGTCGTCGCGGTCATTGAATCATGACCCGCCAGTTGATCCTCCTGGTCTGGGGAGCTGCTTTTTGCGTTGCAGCCGGCCTCTTTGGGTGAAAATATCAGGTATGGCGTGGGGTGGCGGTTTTTCCCCGCGCGATCGCGGCTGCCGCCGCGCCAAAGGAAACGGAAAGCCTGATGTCTCCGCCCCCTGCCGAACCAATCCAATATGCACGCCTCAATGATGGCATTGTCATCATTCGTGTCACCGGCAAGGGAACCCACATGGTCTGTCCGAGCCTGCGCCATGTATTTGAGCAGACGAGCCAGGAGATCCCGCAGCCGCGCTACATCCTGGACCTGGAAGACTGCACCACGATGGACAGCACGTTCATGGGGACGCTGGCCAGCATCGGATTGCACCAGCGCGAGCGGACCGGCAGCCAGGCCATCGTCACCAACATGAATGATCATGTGCGCCACCTGCTCAACACGCTGGGCCTGAAGTATATTCTGGACATGCGCAAGAGCCAGGTGCGTGTCCATGCCGACGAGCAGCAGTTTGCCGCGGCGCCGCCCCCTGATGTGAACCGCCTGCAGCGCATCCTGATGATGATCGAAGCCCATGAGCGGCTGGTCGACGTGGACCATGAGAACGAAGTGAAATTTGAGGGAGTGCTGCGCCATCTGCGCGACAGTCTGCGCCAGGAGGGCGAGGGGCATGAGCTATAGGATGGGATCGGGGCCGGGGGGAGCCGCAGCGGGAAGGGGAAGCACCCCGATCCGCCTGCGAACCCTCCCCAACGGAATGCGACTGGTCAGCGAGCAGCTGGCCGGGGTGCGTTCATGTGCCATCGGCGTGTGGGTGGACATGGGTTCGCGCTGGGAACAGCCCGACGAGGCCGGCTTGAGTCATTTCATCGAGCACATGCTTTTCAAGGGCACCGCTCGGCTCGACACGCACGGCATCGCGGATGCGATCAATGAGCTGGGCGGCAATGTCAATGCCTTCACTTCGCAGGAGCAGCTTTGCCTGCACGCGCGCACGATCGACGTCAAGGGGCCGGCCGCGCTGGACCTGCTGGCGCAGCTGCTGCTGGATTCGACGTTTCCGGTGGCGGAGGTCCGCCGCGAGCGGGGGGTGATCCTCGAGGAATGCAAGATGTATGAGGACAACCCCGAGGAGCTGACCCTTGACGTCTTCATGCGCAACCTGTGGCCCGAGCACCCGCTGGGGCGACCGGTGATCGGACGGCGTGGCACGATCCGCAGCTTTGACCGCGAGCGGTTGGTTGAATTTTGGCGGCGCGAGCTGCGCCCCGAGCGGATTGTCGTTGTGATCTCGGGCGCCTTCGATGCCGGTGCGATGGCGCGGGTGATCCGTCGGCGATTCATGCCGCTGACGGCACGGGGACGGGGTTCGCGCCCGCGCCAGAAACGGCCGGTGGGGGCCATCAGTCGCCAGAGTTGCCTGCGGCGGACGATCGAGCAGTCACACTTCTGCCTGGGCACGGCGGCTCCCATGCGCCGCTCTCCCGAGCGTTTTGGGTTCGGGCTGATGAACCTGATTCTGGGCGGCGGCGTCAGCTCTCGCCTGTTTCAGGAGATTCGTGAAAAGCGGGGGCTGGCCTACTCGATCGGATCGTTCACACAATACTTCAACGATGCCGGCAGTTTTGCGGTCTCGGGCGGCACCAGTCCCACGCTGCTGTCCGAGGTGCTGCGGATCACGGTGGATGAGATCGAGCGGATCTGCGAAGAAGATGTGAGTGAGCGAGAGCTGGAGTTGGCCCGCTCACAAGTGATCGATTCGCTGCTGCTGGGGATGGAGAACACCGAGACGCGCATGATGCGGATGGCCGATGCGGTGCTCACGCACGGGCGCGTGCTGGGGACCGAGGAGATCATCAAGCGGGTGAACGAGGTCGATGCGGCCGCCGTGCGCGCCAGCGCGCGCAAATACCTGCGCTCGGGTCCACTGGCGCTCAGCTGCGTGGGCCCCTCACGGCCGTCACTGCCGGCGGGGCTGCGGGCCTGGCCCTGATTTTTGACCGAGACTGATCGATCTGGAGCCGATGTTATGAGCAAATTCTTGCTTCTTACGCTCGCGCTGCTGGCGCTGCTGGCACCCAGCGGCTGTTCCCGCCAAGCCTCTCAAGCCAAGCAGCCGCCCGATTACTTGATCGTGACCGGCATTGGGCGCGCGGAGGCTGAGAACGAGGGGCCGGGGGCGTGGGCGCAGACGCTGGGCGGCTCGCTGACGGCAACCGCCAGCGCTGACATTGCCGCCGCGCCCGACGGGCCCGAGGCACTGCTGGCGGCGCGCGCCGAAGCTCGCCGTCAGGCGCTCCGCCGGCTGGCCGAGGAGTTGGGGAAGGCTCCCGCGGGCGGTGGCCAATCATTGGCTGAATGGCTCGCCGATGCCCCGGCCGCCGAGCGCCAGACCTTCGAGTTGCTGCTCGAGGAGCACGCGCGACCGGCCTTCAATGAACGGCAGGGGCGCTCGATTGCGATGCTGAGCCTGCCCACCAGCGAGGTGGCCGGCTGGCTGCAGGAGCGCGCGGGTCGGGCCGTTGCGGCCGATGCGACGCCGGCAGCGCTCAACCGCCGGGCCTATGACATGGCCGTCGAGCAGGCCAAGGCCAGCCTGCGTGAGCAGCTGTTGACCATGACGCTCGACAGCGGCCAGACCTTCGAGGATGCGGTGGAGCGGCGGCCGGCACTGGGTCGTGAACTGGACGGTCGGCTTTGGAACCAGCCGGTGGACGAGATCAACTACCCGCGCGTGGGCGTCTGCGAGGTCAAAATATACTTTGACCGCAACGTGGTGCGCGACCTGGCCCATCCGGGAAGTCGCTGGCGGCGGTTGACGCGATGAACGATCTGGTTCTGGCTTCGGCCTCACCGCGGCGGCGCGCGCTGCTCGGTGCGGCAGGGATTTCCTTCGAGGTGCGCGTTTCGGGCGTGCGTGAGGAGGATCATCTGGGCGGGCCGAGCCCGCGTGCGGTCGCGCTCAAGACCGCCCTGGCCAAGGGCGAGGACGTCGGCGAGGCGATTGAGCCCGGCCGGCTGGTGCTGGCCGCCGATACGATCGTCGTCATCGATGGGGAGATCCTGAACAAGCCCGAGGACCGCGACCACGCCCGCGCGATGCTGCGGCGGCTCTCGGGCCGCACCCACCGCGTCATCACCGGCATGGCATTGCTGAGGTCGGGTGGCGAGGCGCTGTTGGACGCGGTCGAGGCGGATGTGTTGTTTCACAATCTGGCCGAGGAGTTGATCGAGGCCTATGTCGCCTCGGGCGAGGCCGACGACAAGGCGGGCTCATACGGCATCCAAGGGTTGGGGGCGAGGCTGGTGGCGGCGGTCGAGGGCGACCTGACCGGCGTGATCGGTCTGCCGATGAATCGCCTGCGCGGGATGCTGATCGAGGTGACGGGGCGCGACTGGCTGGTCGGGGTGAGTCTGCGTGCCGCCGCGCTGGCGGCCTTTCCCGACCTGGCGCGGCTCGATCCCGCCTGCCTTGCCGGGATCGATTAACGCTGGAAATCCCACAATGGTAGGTCGGGTCTTCGACCCGACAACAACATCAGTGTCGGCTCGAAGAGCCGACCTACCTCCCCGCAAAAAAAATCCCCGCGCGGCTGGCTGGCCGGCGGGGGCTTGATGAATCGCGCGCTGGCGGCTCTTAGTGAATCATAGGGCAGCCGCCGGCGACGGGTGCGGCTTCGCTCATCGGGCAGGCCTTGACGCCCTCGGCGTCTGCTTGCTTCTCCTTGCCGCAGTCCTTCTGCTCGCCAGCGCAGCCGGCGCCCGCATGAGCCTTGCCGCAAGCCTTGTCGCCTTCGCAGCAATCGCCACAGGCACACTCCTCACAGGCGCATTCGCCGGTAACGCAGCAACAGCCGGCATCGGTAGCGCAGCAGGCACAGTCCTCGCAGGCGCAGGCGGCGGCCGCTTCGGAAGGGCAACAGCTGCTTGCCGCCGGGAGTGGCTGGGTGGTGGCGTCTGCCGTGCGACTCGTGGCGGCAATGATCGGCAGGCCGAGTATGGCCAGCAGGACCAGCGGGGCCAGCAGGCGGAACTTGATCGATGGATTCATGGATGTGACCTCCCAGGGTCGATAATCTGGTTGAAGCACAAAGCAGACTTCGTGCCAGCACCAGTCTTTGTGATGTCTTTATCTTGAAATGAGGTGTAAGTGGAGCATTATCAGGTGGATGAGGCGGTTGTGGCCACGGGCGGCAGCGTCAACGGAGGCGCCAGATGAAGCCTTGACTTGTGGTGTATGAGACAACTTGGCGTCTGAAATCAATCAAGCTGATCCTCAATCAGCGCCTGTGCGGCGCGGGGGAGGGCGCGACGGGCAACTCAATAATGAAGCGGGCGCCCTCCCGCGCGCCTTCATCCAGCCGGATTGAGCCGTCGTGGTTGGCGAGGATTTGATGGCTGATCGAGAGGCCGAGGCCGGTGCCTTGATCCTTTGTGGTAAAGAAGGGATTGAAGATGCGATCGGCGCGGTCGGCCGGGACGCCGGGGCCATTATCGCTGATCGCAATGCGCACGCGTTCCCTGCCGGTCGGCTCGGCCTCCACCCGCACGTGCCCGGGACCGGGCAAGGCCTGGAGCGCGTTGAGGAGCAGATTGATCAGGACCTGCTGCATCAGGTTTTCGTTGATCGCCAGCGAAGGCAGGCCCGCGGGCACTTGGTCCTCCAGCACGACGCGCTGGGCTTGCATCTGCTTGCCCAGCAGCAGACGTATGCGTTCGAGAACCCGGGCCAGGTCGCAATGCTGGCCATTCTCGGAGCGCTGGGCGCGGGTGTAGTCCATGAAGTTGCGCAGCACGTGGTCCAGGCGCTCGGTTTCCTCAACCATGATGCGGCTGAATTCCTCGCGGTGAGTGGGGTCTGTCTTCGGGTCGCCAAGGATTTCGGCCGCCCCACGGATCGAGGCCAGCGGGGAGCGGATTTCATGGGCCAGCCCCGCCGAAAGCTGGCCGAGCGCCCCGAGCCGGTCGGCCCGGCGCAGTTGTTCCTCGATCTCCAGGACCTCGCGCGTGCGTTGGCGCAGCCGCTCGAGGGCATCGGCCAGACCTCGTTCATGGGCGCGCCGGCGATCGGTCAGGTAGCCGGTCACCCCGCCGATCAGCATGAAAGCCAGAGCCTCGAGCAGGCGAAGGAAGATCGGCACATCTGGGGCGGCGCCATGGATGTGGTTCGCATGGTGTGCGTGGGGATCGAATCGGAAAATCAGGTGCGGGAAGAAGAAGGCGCTGATGGCGACGGCGGCGGTGATTCCCCCGCGCCAGCCATACCACAATCCCGCCAGGATGATCGGGACGTAAAGCAGATGGCGGTGAAGGTCGTGCAGAGGCATCGTCATCGGCGTGACGGGGGTTGCATAGTGGATGACCATCAGGGACCCGGTGCCTGCCACCAGCGAGCCGATGCGGAGCACATGCATGAGGCCGGGACTGATACGCGGTGTCTGTGCGGGGGTGTGGCTTTCAGTCGACTTCATGCTTTTGCATCCGGTAGATCAGCTTTTGGCGGCTGATGCCCAAGAGCGCGGCCGCACGCGTCTGGTTCCCTTGGGCCTTGTGCAGCGCGGCGCGGATCAGGTCGCGCTCAAGCTGGTCCAGCACGATGCCGCCCTCGGGCAGCTGGAGGCTCCCATTGGCGGACAGCGGGGCGGAGCACGGTTCAGGCAAGATGAAATCGGCGTCGGTCAGCCGCTCGGGATCGATCCGCAGGGCCAGCGCCCGCTCAACCATGTTCTCGAGCTCGCGAACATTGCCGGGCCAGCTGTAGCGGCGCAGGCACTCCAGCGCCGACGGTTCGAGCTTGACCTCGGGCTCGCCCAGCCGCCGCAGGAAGTGTCGGGCCAACAGGGGAATGTCCTCGAGCCGCTCGCGCAGCGGGGGGACCGTCAGCGGAACGACGTTGAGACGGAAATAGAGGTCGCGCCGGAAGCTCCCTGATTCGACCAGCTGCTCCAGGTCCTGATGGGTGGCGGCCAGGATGCGAACATCGATCGGCACCGGCTTGCTTGACCCGACCGGCTCGACCTGGCGCTCCTGGAGTGAGCGCAGCAGCTTGGCCTGCAGCTCCAGCGGCATGTCGCCGATTTCGTCCAGGAAGAGGGTGCCCCCCGAGGCGGCCTGGAAGCGCCCCTCGCGGTCGCTGTCGGCGCCGGTGAACGAACCCCGGAGGTGGCCGAACAGCTCGCTTTCGAGCAGGGCCGGCGGGATGGCGGCGCAATTGACGGCAACGAAGCGCCCCTCGCGGCGCGGGCTGGCCTGGTGCAGGGCGCGCGCCACCAGTTCCTTGCCGGTGCCGCTTTCACCGCGGATCAGGACGGTGGTGTCGCGGAAGGCAACCCGCGTCATCACGTCGAAGAGCCGGCGCATCGGTTCGGAGGAGCCGATGATTTTTTCGAAGCTGAAGCGGTCGGCCAGTTGCTCGCGCAGGGCCTCATTTTCGCGAGCCAGCCGCGAGGGGCGCAGCGCGCGCTCGACCTTCTCGAGCAGGCTGTGTCGGTCGAAGGGCTTGGTAATGAAATCGCTGGCGCCGCGCTGCATCGCCTCGACGGCCATTTCGATGTCGCCATGGGCGGTGATCAGAATGACGGGCAGGCTTGGGCGGGTGGCCCGTGCGCGGCTGAGCAACTCCAGCCCGTCCAGGCCCGGCATGCGCACGTCGCTCAGCAGCAGGTCGAACTCGGCCTCGCCCAGGCGCCGCCAGGCTTCCTCGCCATTGCCGACGATAGACAGCTCCGCCCCGGCTTGGCTGAGGTTATACTCCATGACCTTCTGGAAGTTGGGGTCATCGTCAGCAAGGAGGATGCGAGCGCCAAGGGACATGGTAATTTTTGCCACACTCTTTGGTTGATACGCAGCAGTCGAAAGAAGTCGCTGCATATGCAACAGCATAGCATGGCAGGCTGCCGAAAATCCTGAATAAACGCCATTTTGGTCATGAATATAAAGCGAAAAAATTTGCATCTGGTCATTGGGGTCCGAATACAATGAAACGGACATGAATGTGCGAAACGAGGAGCGGACCCATGCGTGCGATTGAGGAACTGCTGGCCGAGCACCGTTTGATCTGGCAGGTCTTTAACGCCGTGGAGGCCCCGCTGCGAGTCATGGAGCTGAAGGGGGTGGTGGCGCGCGAGTTGCTCGAGCAATTGCTTGAGTTCGCCACACAGTATTGTGACCGCTACCACCACGTTCGCGAGGAGGACCTGTTGATCGGCAGGCTGCATGAGGCGCGACTGGTCGAGAAGGGCGGGGCAGCGGACCTGGTGCTGCAGGAGCACCGCATGGCGCGTTATCGGCTGGATCGGCTGCGCGAGCTGTTGCCGGTCGCCGCGGCGGGTGACCGACAGGCCCATGGTGAGCTGGTCAAAACTTTACGCAGTTATACCAGCCTGCTCCGGTGCCATATCGGCATGGAGGACCGGCTGTTCTTCCCGCAGGCCGAGCGGGCGTTAAGTCAATCCGCGCGCGCGGCGCTGGAGCAGGAATTTGCCGACATGGCGGCCGCCGGCGGCCACGAACTGGCAATGCGCTATGAGGCGCTGGGGGAGCGGCTTATTGAGGAGTGCGAAAGCTGGGCGGCGCAGGCCGCAGCCCAGCCAATCGGGCCTGGCTAACGGCTCAATCCACTGAATTGACGCAGCGAACCGCCGTCCAGTTGCCAAGGAAATCGATCGGCTCGATCGACTCAATCTGCAGGTCGCACTGGCGGAACAGCTTACGCATGTCGAGGTCGGTGTAGAAGCCGACGCGATAGCAGATCGGCGAAACCAGCTTCTCGACGGCCGCCTTGATGGGGTTCTCGCTCATGAAGTGGTTGAGGAAGACCAGCCTGCCGCCGGGCTTGCAAACGCGCTTCATCTCCTTGACGACGGCCACCGGGTCGGGAACGGTGGAGATGAAATAGGCCGCCAGCACGCGGTCGAAGCTATTGTCGGGAAAGTCGAGCCGGGTGGCATCCATCTTGATGAACTCGACGTGGTTCATTTCAAGTTTTTCGGCGCGCCGGCGGGCATGCTCGAGCATTTTTTCGGACAGGTCGATGCCGGTGATCTTGATGTTGCGCGGCAGCATGGGCAGCGAGAGACCCGTGCCGATGCCCACCTCGAGCAGGTGATCGCCCGGCGAGAGGTTGAGCAGCTCGGGGGCCATCACGCGGCCGTTCTGGAAGACCCAGCCAAAGACAAAATCATAGACGCCGGAGTAGAAATTATAGACCTTCTCCACATATTCGACAGTCACGATACACCGCCCCTGCTGCTGGTCTGTGGAAAATTCCTTCAATGTTGAAGGCTTCCATGATACTGCGCCTGCCGACCGGAAGGAAGATAAACCGACTGATCGACGCCGAATCGACATCATCCGCTTCCGGTTTGGCAAATGCAAATAAATCTAACGGCCCATGCGAGGCAATCGAAGTCTGGCGAATCCTTTCCGCCGATGAGAAGCTTGTTGTATACTACGGACCGCAGGAGCAGGCGGATTTTTGGGATCATTGAGGGCAGACAGCGGAAAATGGACGTCATCACCGTCAGTTTCATTCTTCCCTGCTTTAACTGCGAGCGCTGGCTGGGGCCGGCGCTCGACAGCCTGCTGGCCCAGACCCGTGGCGACTGGGAGGCAATCGTCGTCGATGATGGCTCGACCGACGCCAGCGCGGCGGTGGCCGAGGACTACGGTCGGCGCGACGGCCGCATCCGGTTGCTGCGCAAGGAGAATGGCGGGGTGGGCAGCGCCCGCAATGCCGGCGCCGCGGCGGCTCGCGGCCGGTTTCTCAATTTTTTTGACGCCGATGACCTGCTGCACCCCGAATTTCTGGAAGTCATGCTGGGTGCGCTCGAGGCGCAGCCGGGATGGGCCGGCGTGGCCTGCGATTATGACCTGTTCAATGACGCCGGGCCTTGCGGGGTTCATCCGCTGCCCGCCTCCGGCGAGCGGCTGACGGCGGCCGACCTGATCGCCGGGCAGCCTTGGGCGATTCATGGGGCGCTGGTCGAGCGCTCATTGTTCGAGCGGCTGGGGGGATTCGAGACCTCGCTCAAGAACGCCGAGGACTGGGACTTCTGGCTGCGGGCGCTGGTGGAGGGCGATTTTCTGGCGGTGCGGCGGACGCTGGCGCATTATCGGCAGCACCCCCAGCAGAAGTCGCGCAACTACCTCCGCATCGCCCGCCACGTCCGGCTGGTGCTCGACCGATTTGCGCGCGCGCAGCCGGCGCTGGTCACGAATTACGGCCGCGACCGGTTCATGGCCGAGATGCATCGCCAGATGATGGCCTATGCCTGGCGCGCGCGGCGGGACGGGCAGGCGGGCCAGGCGGCGAGTATCACGCTGGCGGCCTGGGGCTCGGCGCCGCTGAACCAACGGTTGTTCCGGCGCATCCTCAACTTCTGGGCGCCGCTGTCCCTGATCAATGCCTATCGCCGGCTGCGCGGATTGCGGCCGCTCGACCAGAATCGAAATCCGCAGGTGGAAACGTAATGTGTGCCCTTGTCGACCAGTCACCCGCCCGGCCCCACGTTGAGCACCCTCATCGCACGCCGGCCGTCAGCATCGTCATCCCGTGTTACAACGGCGCGAGCTGGTTGGATGAAACGCTGGCCAGCCTGGCCGGGCAGAGCTGCGCGGACTGGGAGGCGGTGGTGGTCGATGACGGCTCGACCGATGAGTCGGCCCAGATTGCCCGCCGCTGGCATGGCGGCGACCGGCGCGTGCGGCTGGTCCAGCAGGCCAACGCCGGCCTGCCGGCCGCGCGCAACGCCGGGGTGCGCGAGTCGCGGGGCCGCTACTTGGTGTTCCTCGACGCCGACGACCTGCTCGAGCCCGAGTTTCTGATGCTGATGCGCGACGCGCTCGAGGGTGAGCCCGAGGCGATGGGGATCGCCTGCAGCTTCACGGTCATCGAGGCGGATGGCTCGACCTTCAGGCAGGAACTGCCGGGCAGTGGCGAATGGCTGACCATCGACGACATCCTGCCGGCCAATGGCTGGCCCCCCCACGCGGCGATGATCCGGCGTGAGCTGTTCGAGGAGGTGGGGGGTTTCAACCCCGCGCTGCGCAGCGTCGAGGATTGGGATTTCTGGCTCCGCTCGCTGGCGGGGAGTGATTTTCTGGCGCTGCGCCGGCCGCTGGTGCGCTATCGCAAGCACCCCGGGCAGATGTCATCCAATCACGCGCGGATGGCCGAGTGCATCGCACAGGTGGCCGATGATTTTGCCCGCCGTCACAGTGATGTGATCGCCCAATATGGCCGGCTGCGCTTCCGGTTCAACATCGCGCTGCTGCTGGTGGTGCAGTCGGCCAAGGCACTGAAGACCGGCCACCGCGCCATGGCAATTCGGATTTCGTTGAAAGCCCTCTGGCGCGCCCCGTGGAGCATCCAGCTGGTCCGTCGGCTCGCGATCCTCTGGCTGCCGGCCTCGGCGACGCGGATGATCCTGCGCCTGAAGGGAAAATCCCCGGATGCGGCACCCGCCGGCCCCAACCGACCGAAGAAGATCCCATGAGCGGCCACGACGAGGAGCTCAAGGCGACGAGCGCTGTCATGCTGCTCGAGCTGACGGCCGAGCCGGCGGCGCGGGAGCTTGTGCTGCGCCTCGGGGCCGAGGGTCACACGCTGGGCCTGCTGTGCGGCGGCGAGGGGATCGATGTCCTGGACTTGCAACTGGAGGCTGAGCGCGCCGGCGGCATCACGGTGGCCTTCGAGCAGCTCGACCCGGCGACGGCGATCGAACGGATGATCGACTTCTTTGGCCGGCTCGATGAAATCATCTGCCGGACGCCGGAGCTGGCGGCGACCTTCGAGGCCGAGCTGGCCAAACGGCCTGCCGGGCGCCGGCCACGCCTGACGCGGCATGGGGCCGGAGAATAAACAAACTAAAATTCTGGAGATCAACCGGATGGCGGCGGACGCAATCTTTCGCGGGCGGATCGGCATCATCGGCGCGGGCGCGCTGGGCGCCTATTACGGCGGCCGACTGGCGCGCGGCGGGGCGGATGTGCACTTTCTCATGCGCTCGGATTATGAGGCGGTGCGCGACCATGGGCTCGAGGTCAGTTCCCCGCGCGGCAGCTTTCGCCTGAAGCCGCCGGTCTATCCCTCGGCGGCGGCGCTGGGGCGCTGCGATCTGCTGCTGATCGGGCTCAAGACCACGCAGAACGAGGCGCTGGGTGAGCTGCTGGCGCCGACGGCCGGACCGGAAACAATCATCCTGAGCCTGCAGAACGGCCTGGGGAGCGAGGAACAGATCGTGGCGGCGCTGGCACCGCTGGGGCTGCCGGGCGACCCGCGCGAGCGCATCATCGGCGGCACGGCGTTCCTGTGCAGCAACCGGATCGCGCCGGGGGTGATCAGCCATACCGACTACGGCTGGGTCTCCATCGCCGAGATGAGCGGCCCGCCACGCCCACGCACGCATGAGGTGGCGGAGCTTTTCAAGCGGGGGGAGGTGCCGTGCTCGGTCGAGGAGTCACTGGCCTACATCCGCTGGCGCAAGCTGCTCTGGAATGTGCCGTTCAACGGGTTGGGGGCGGCGGGGTTGGGGGCCGACGCGGCGGCGGTGCTTGCGGACGACGCGCTCGAGCCGGCGGCGCGTGGGTTGATGGCCGAGGTGATCTCCGCCGCCCGGGCGGATGACGTGGCGCTGGACCCCGCCCAGATCGAGAAGATGATGATCTCAACGGTGAGCATGGGGCATTACAAAAGTTCGATGCAACTGGATTGGGAGGCGGGCCGGCCGCTGGAGGTCGAATCGATTCTCGGCGAGCCGCTGCGCCGCGCCCGTCGCGCCGGCATCCCGACGCCGCGCCTGGAATTGCTCTATGGTCTGGTGCGGCGCGTGGATGGCGCCCGGTGCGAGGGGTAGGCTTTGGGTGGCGCAGCAGCGGGTTGGATGGTTTCGGTGGCCGTAGCGGGGGGTTCGGCTTTCGAGCCGCAGCCCTGGGCGACGGGGCAGCCGCTGCAAGTGTTGCAGCCGGGGGTAGCGTCCGCGCTGGATCGGCGGGGGCGCCAGAGAGCGCCAAGGTAGGCCAGCGCGGCGACCACGATCAGCAACGTGAGCAGGCTTTGCAGGTCCATTGGATCGGCTCCTGGCCATTACAGCTCGGAACTTGAATCAAGCGCGGAACCTCGGAGCCTAAATACCCCAGCCGAGCGCGCGCCCAGTTTGATAAACGGCCATGGTCAGGAAATAGGCCAGCAGCGTCAGTCCGGTGAACTGCAGCAGCGGCCAGCGCCAGGAGTTGCTTTCGCGCCGGACCACCGCCACCGTCGCCATGCAGGGAGCGGCGATCAGGCTGAACAGCATGATGCAGAATCCGGCCAGCGGCGGATAGCGCTCGGCCAGCACGCGGCGCAGGCGCGGCGAACCGCCGTCGCCCTCGCCCAGAGCGTTGACGATGCCAAGCTGGGCCACCAGCACCTCCTTGGCTGCCAGTGCGCCAATGAACGCGGTGCAGATGCGCCAGTCAAAACCGAGTGGGGCGAAGACCGGCTCCATCGCACGGCCCAGCCGGCCGCTGATCGAGTAGGCCAGCGCCTCGCCCTGACGCGCGGTTTCCAGCTCCTCCGCCGACATGGAAGCTGCCGCCGCCGAGGCGTCAACATCAAAGAGCGGCTTTTGCGGATAGCTGTTGGCCACCCACAAGACAATGGAGATGGCGAGGATGATGGTACCGGCCTTGCGCAGGTAGAGCGCGGACTTCTGCCAAATATCCATCAGCACCGCGCGCGGGGTCGGCAGGCGGTAGGGAGGCAATTCCATCACGAAGGGGGTCGGCTCGCCGGCCAGCAGCGTCACGCGCAGCAGCTTGACCAGCACAATGGCCAATAGGATGCCGATCAGGTAGATCAGGAACAGCGTCACGCCGCGCCAGGCCAGCGGGATGAAAGCAGGGATCAGCAGCGTGTAGATCGGCAGGCGCGCGCTGCAAGACATCAACGGGATCGCCATCATCGTCGCCAGCCGATCGCGTTCGTGCTCGAGCGTGCGCGTGGCCATGATGGCGGGCACCGAGCAGCCGAAGCCGGTCACCAATGGCATCAGGCTGCGCCCATGCAGGCCGATCTTGTGCATCAGGCGGTCCACGAGAAAGGCGGCACGCGCCATGTAACCACAGCGCTCGAGCAAGCCGATGGCCATGAACAGCAGCACGATGTTGGGCAGGAAGACGATCACGCCGCCGACGCCGTGGATGATGCCGTCGACCAGCAGCGAGCGCAGCGGGCCATCGGGCACCAGGGCCGTCACCAGCGTGGCCAGCGCCCCGATGCCAAGTTCAATGGCGCCCATCAGGGGCTCACCCATCGTGAAGACGAACTGGAACAGCGCCACCATCAGCGCGAGGAAAATCGGCATGCCCAGCCAGCGGTGCATGACGATGGCGTCGATGCGGCTGGTCGGCGTCGGATGCTGGCCCACCGGGGTGGCCGAGACCACCGTCTCGGTGATGACCCCGGCCAGCGCGCCGTAGCGCGCCTCGGCGATCATCGCCTCCATCGACTGGTTGTTCTGCCCCCCCAGGCGCTCCATCTCGAGCAGGGTCTTGTTGGCGATGCCGCCCCCGCCGGGGATGGCGTTGCGCAGCCAATACTGGATTTCCGCGTCGCCCTCGATGAACTTGATGGCCGCCCAACGTGCCGGCAGGGCGGCCGCGCGGCCGTTGGTCAGGCGCAGGCGCCAGGCCAGCTTGTCGATCAGGCGCCCCAAGTCCGAACCATAATCGAACAGCTCCTCGCCGCGCATCGGGCGCGATTGGGCCGTGCGGCCGACCGCCGCCACCAGCGCCTCGAGCCCCTCGCCGCGACTGGCCACCGTGGTGACGACCTCGACGCCCAGCCGCTGCGCCAACTTTTCGGTGTCGATGCCGATGCCGCGGGCGGCGGCCTCATCCATCATGTTGAGGTCGAGCACCAGGCGCGCGCCCAGCTCGGCCAGCTGCATGGTCAGGTAGAGGCTGCGTTCGAGGTTGGCGGCGTCGACCACCTGAACAATGACATCGGGGCGGCGCCGCACCAGCCACTCGCGGGCAATCCGTTCCTCGGGGCTGTTGGCCGTCAGGCTGTAGGTGCCGGGCAGATCGACCAGTTGCAATTCACAGCCATCGCGGCGGCAGACCCCGTGAGCCACCTCGACGGTCACGCCGGGATAGTTGGCCACGCGCTGGCTGGAGCCGGTTAATGCGTTGAAAATACTTGTTTTGCCGGAGTTGGGATTGCCCACCAACGCCACGCTCAGGACTTGTGGCGGTGCCGCGATCGTTGCGGCCGGTGGGATCATCGAGGTGCCATCGGACATCAGCAGGCTATTGCTTTCGCATTACAAACGGCGGGCGGAAATACTAGTGCCCGTTCAGCCGGTCTTCTCGTCAATTTCAATCAGGCTTGCCTCGCTGCGGCGCAGCGAGAGGTCGTAGCCGCGGATCTTGACCTTGATCGGGTCGCGCAGCGGGGCGATCCGCTCGAGGGTGACGGCGGTGCCCCGAGTGATGCCCATGTCGAGCAGGCGCCGGTGGATCGCGCCCTGGCCACGCACGCGCCGGACAACGGCACGCTGGCCGGGTGCGAGGTCGGCCAGCGTTCGCGCAGGGGTGGCTTCCTCGGCGCGCACGGGCGCAGGGGCGGGCTCCATAAGCTCCGCCGGCCGGGTCTCCATCGCGATGCAGCCTTCGTAATGCTCACACATCGCGCAATTGCCGTTTTGGGGGCACTCGGGGTGAAAGGCGGCCACGCGGGCCTGAATCTTTTCGAGCATCTGGGGGCTTTCGGTCAGCACGCGGATCAGCCGGAAGAGCGCGCCGCTGGTCTGGCGGCTGAGCAGGTGTTCCATTTTGCAGGCATCCTCGCGGGCGATCTCGGTGGGGATGCTGAGGATGTCCTCGAGGAAACATTCCATGATCAGGTAATTGCGTTCGACGCCGCGGGCAAGCTGGCGGCCGTCCTCGGTCAGCAGCAGCATCCGGTTGGGATCCTCCTCGATCCAGCCGCGCTCTTTGAGCAGGGTGGCGGCGCGGCTGGCGGCCCCGCGCGAGACCTTGAGGTGCTCGGCCAGATCAGTGACCCGGGCGTAGCCCAGCTTGCGTCGCAGATGCATGATGGTGGTGAGATAATGCGCGGCTGAATGGGTCAGCTCGCTTTCCTCAAACGCGCGCCATGCGGAGTGGTCATTGACCTGGACGCTCATCGGAAGGCCTTTCGTGGCGGGGAGGGGGAGCGCTGACCGGCGCAGCGGACCCCGGTCGACAGATGGCTGGCTGTCAAGTCAGCCATTCATCTGTTGTCTATAGTCAACCGACGCCATTATTCATCACCGCCGGCATCCCGTCAAGCGATTATCTGAAGGGTAGGTCGGCTCTTCGGGCCGACATGGGCGCCCCTGCCGGGTCGAGCTACCCGCTCGCCACCCCGATCCGTGCCGGGTAGGGTAGGTCGGCTCTTCGAGCCGACATGGGCGGCCCTGCCGAGCCGAATGACCCTGATCTACCAAAGATGCAGCCCTTAGCGGGCCGAGGCGGCCAGCTCGGGGGTTTGGCGCTTGACCCAGCCGCGCTCGATCAGCAACTCGGCGATCTGCACCGCATTGAGCGCGGCACCCTTGCGCAGGTTGTCGCTGACCACCCACAGGTTGAGGCCGTTGGCAATCGATTCGTCCTCGCGGATGCGGCCGACGTAGGTGGCATCGCGGCCGACGGCATAGATCGGCATCGGGTAGACGCCCTGCGCCGGGTCGTCGAGCACCACGACACCGGGGGCGCCGGCCAGCAGCTCGCGCGTCTCGGCCACCGTCAGCTTGCGCTCGGTCTCGATGTTGACCGACTCGGAGTGGCCGCGATAGACGGGGACGCGGACGGTGGTCGCGGTGACGCCGATGCCGGGCTCGCCCATGATCTTGCGCGTCTCGTGGACCATCTTCATTTCTTCCTTGGTGTAGCCGTTCTCCAGGAAGACGTCGATCTGGGGCAGGCAGTTGAAGGCCATCGTGTGGCGGAACTTGTGGGCGGCGGGCAGCGGCTGGCCGGCGAGCTGGGCGCGGGTCTGGGCCTCCATCTCATCCATGGCGGCGGCGCCGGCGCCCGAGGTGGCCTGGTAGGTCGAGACGACGATCCGCTTGATGCGGGCCGCCTTGTGCAGCGGGGCGAGCGCGACGACCATCTGGATCGTCGAGCAGTTCGGGTTGGCGATGATGCCGCCGTGTTCGCGGGCCGCCTCGGGATTGACCTCGGGCACGACCAAAGGCACGTCGGCGTCCATGCGGAAGGCCGAGGTGTTGTCGATCACGACCGCGCCTGCCTGGGCCGCCGCCGGGGCGAACTGGCGCGAGACCGAGGCGCCGGCCGAGGAAAGGACGATATCGATGCCCTCAAAGGAGCGTTCGCTGAGCAGTTCGACCGGTCGCATCGCGCCGTTGAACAGGAGCGAAGTGCCCGCCGAGCGCTCCGAGGCCAGCAGCTTGATCGACTGGTGGGGGAAATTGCGCTGCTCTAGCGTCAGCAGCATCTCGCGACCGACGGCGCCGGTGGCGCCCATGACGGCGATACGAACCATGAAAATCACTCCTGCGTCTGGGTCGGCGCCTTGGCGGCGTGCCTTGCGCACGCCAAGGTGGGCCTTAAACCCCATACGCTAGAGCAAAAGGGCGCGCGGATCAACAGCAATCCGCGCGCCGGGCACAACTACCTCTCGCTTCGCTTACCCTGGGCTTTTCGAACTGTGCCCACCCTTTCAGGGTGGAATGCCGGTGCCATACCGGGCCGCCACGTTTACATTTCGAGCCGACACTGGAGGCCATGTCGGGTCGAAGACCCGACCTACCACTCCCGCCCTTGGCTCAGGCCTTCGGTTCGGTCAGGTCCACCGGCTGGCGGTTGCGCCAGAGGCCGCGCGTGAAGTCGGGGAAGTCAACCGACCGGCTGCGCTGGGTCAGGGAGCGCGAGCTGAGGTCGATGACCGAGCTCCAGGCAGCCGCGTCATAGACGTCGAGATCGGTGGGCAGGCCCAGCCGCAGCGCGCGGATGAGGCGGTAGTCCTCCATGAAGTCCATGCCGCCGTGGCCGGCGCCGGCGGCGCGTTCGGCCATGCGCCGCCACAGCTCGTGGTTGAATTCCTTCATGTAGTCCGAGTCGTTGGTGATCATCTCCCACTGATGACTGGGGCTGCGGCCTTCGACGTGCACGCGGTCGGGGTAGCCCTGGAAGATGCCGCGCGTGCCTTGGAGCATGTTGATGCGCGAGTAGGGACGCGGGGCATTGGTGTCGTGGACGACGTAGATCGTGCGGCCCTGCACGGTCTTGATCAGGCTCAGGTTGATGTCGCCGGCCTGGAAGTCGATGTCGCGGCGGGGGTCATCGGCGGGCAGGTGCTCGCGCGCCCACAGGTTCAGGCCGCGGGCGGGGCCGCTCATCGAGACCATGTAGTCGAACTGGTCGCCGCGGCCGATGTTCATGTACCAGGCGACGGGACCGAGGCCGTGCATCGGATAGAGGTTGCCGGCGGCGGAGCTGACCGAGTGGCGCCAGCGCCAGAGGCCCTCGTGGTCCTGGCCGAGCTTGATCGCGCGCAGATCGTGGTTGTAGGCGCACTCGGCGTGGAGCAGCTCGCCAAGCAGGCCGGCGCGGGCCATCGAGAGCACCATCATTTCGCTGCGGCCGTAGCAGCAGTTCTCCATCATCACGCAGTGGCGGTTGGTGCGTTCACTGGCCTCAACCAGTTGCCAGCACTCGTCCAGGGTGAGGGCGGCGGGGATTTCGGTGGCGGCGTGCTTGCCGCGCTCCATCGCCGCCAGACAGATCGGGGTGTGCAGCGTCCAGGGCGTGGCGGTGTAGACCAGATCGATGTCATCGCGGTCGCAGATGCGCAGGTAATCGTCAGCGCCGGTGTAAGTGTCGGGCTTGGGCTGGCCGGCGTCGCTGATGAACTTGAGCGCGCGCTGCATGTTGTCCTCGTTGATGTCGGCGAGGACCCGGATCTCGACCCCCTCGATGCGCGTCAGGTTGCGCACGTGGTTGGTGCCCATGTTGCCGGTGCCGATGTAGGCGACCCGGACGGTTTCAAGAGGCGCGGCCTTGACGCCGCTCCACCCCGCGGGCAGGGCCGGCGGGGTCGGGGCGGCCGGCTCGG
>JAWLCE010000010.1:0-121094 GCA_041687335.1 Sumerlaeia bacterium
CCCGCCGAAACCGCGCCGCCGCCGCCCCCGCGCCCGCTCGAGCCGCCGCCGCCTCCGCCCTTCCTGGCCACGCGCAAGTACCGCATCGACCTTGAGGAACTGACCGCCCCGCCCACGCCGAGCCGCCCCCCCGCCGATGAACCCGAGGAGGATTGGGAGCGCGCGGATGAGCTGACCGACGAGAGCGGCGAGACTTTTCATGTGCGTCCGGCCCGGCTCGACCAGCCGCTCGAGGGGCAACTGGTCGGCGCGGCCGAGGAGGTCCCGGCCCAGTCCCCGCGCCTGCCCGCCCGCCGCCTCGGCCGGCGCTGGATCGACGCCGAAGCCCCAGAGTTCGACCTGATCGAGGAGGCCGTCGACTGCCTGCTTGAGGGCGGCGTCATCGCCTTTGCCACCGAAACCATCTATGGGCTCGCCGCCGATGCCACCAATGAGCGCGCTGTCGAGCAGCTCTACGCGCTCAAAGGCCGCGAGCGCAGCAAGGCCATCTCGCTGATGGTCGATTCCCCCCGCTTGTTGGCCCCCATTGCCCGCAACTTGACCGTCGAGGTTCGCCGGCTGATGGAGGCGTTCTGGCCCGGCCCGATGACCCTTATCTTTCAGAAGCGCCCGGGTAACTTTGACCACGTCAGCGCCACCGAGACGATCGGGGTGCGCCTGCCCGACCACTCTGTGCCGCTGGCGCTCATGCAGGCGCTGGCCCGGCCGCTAGCCTGCACCTCGGCCAACCTCGCCAACCAGCCCCCCGCCCGCGACGCAGACCAAGTCGAGCGCTACTTCGGCGAGCGCCTCAACCTGATCCTGGACTCGGGCCCGCTCAGCCAGGCGACCGCCTCCACGGTGCTCGATGTCAGCGTCGAGCCATGGCGTGTGCTGCGGCGGGGGCCCGTCTCGGCCGAGCAGATCGCGGCCATCGTCGGAGATAAGCTCCAGCAGGAAAGTTAAAGCGACATAATCGACAAGCCTGTTAAATCCAGCAGTCTGGATGCATTTTCATGCCATTCCCGCAGGCTTTCGCCTCAGCAGAACCCCCACCGCTAAAAAGCGGGGTGCCCGATGCAGCAAATCAGGGTTTCCCTGATTGACGCAGGCAAAAAAACTCGGGCGCCGAGGGCATTTTCGGGTTTACACCAGCGGGGTCCGAATTGTATATATGCACCTCAAGAATGCCTCCGCACCCCTCGGGTGCCCCGGCTTTTCTTGGGGAGGTCCGCATGAAGTATCGCCTTGCTGTCTGGTTCGTCTGCTTCGCGCTCACCGTCGTCTCGCCCGTCTTTGCCCATGAAGTCATCTCGGTCGGCAACGCCAATTGGGAGCAGCCTTGGATGCCCGACTTGCGTCAGCCGGGCCGGCAAATCCCAATCCCCATCGACAAGCGCATCGACATCGTGATCCTCGGCGACGGCTACCTGGCCGCCGAGCGCGCCGACTTCCAGCGCGACGTCGTCGACTGGTATAACCGCTTCCTTGAATACGAACCGTGGCAGCGCATGCGGGGCGCCTTTCGGGTGCGCGGCGTCTGGACCCCGAGCGAGGAGCGCGCCACGCTCAACCAGCGCTCTCATTACAAGCAGCCCGCGACCCCCGACTACGCCGGCGATTCGGGCCTCCAGTCCCGCCGGGCCATTTTTGAGGCACTCGCCGCGATCGACCACAACCCGGCCCGTCGCGACGGGCTGCTGACCCATACCGTTGTCGTCATGCTGATCCGCAACGAACGCCGCGAAAATCCCAGTGGCGTCGCGCGCACGATCGTCTCCCCCGACCGCTCCACCGCCCTGCGCGCCGGGTTCGGCTCCTACACTCATCATGAGTTCGGCCACTCCTACGGCGGCCTTTGGGATGAGTATATTCGCGGGCCGGGCAGTGTCTCCACCCGCCAGCAGCCCGAGGCCGTCTGCCTGCATTCGGTCACCAACATCAGCTACGCCAGCGAGCACAGTCGCATCCCCTGGCGCCACCTGATGCCGGGCAGCGAGATCAACCCCGACACCGAAAGCGCCATCGGCCTGCTCTGGCCCGGCGGGGTCGATGAATTGGGCGCCTGGCATAGTGAGCCTCGCTGCCTGATGAATGGCACCCACGACAACTGGGACCTGAGCAAGACTTGGCGCGGCGAATACCTGCGCGACCGAGACCGCTTCTGTTTCTGGTGCGAGGAGATTTTGGTCGCCCGCACGATGCAGAAGACCGGCCTTCTGGGTGAAGCCGACTGCGGCGAACAGCTCTGGAAGACCTGGGAGGCGATGCGGCCCCATTATCAGAAGTCGTTCAAAGTCGCCGAGCGCATCAAACAGGTCAACGCCGTCAATGCGCGGGAACGCCTGCACGAGTCGCGCCTGGCCGAACGCCCCCGCCCCGACCACGTGGTGCTGACCTCGGCTCCCGCCGGAAATGTCCCGATCATTGCCAACGAGAACTGACCCCGCGGGGGGCGATCCTCCTGGCAAAAACAAAACATGCGGCAGGACCAGCCTGCCGCATGCTTTGTTTTCGGTGAATCGCCCGGGCGCCGGATGCCCCTACTTTTTGCGAACCCAATCGTGAATTGCATCGAGTTCGACGGTCCACTGCGCCGCGTCCAGCCGCAGCCGGACAAACTCATCGAACAGCCCGCCCAGCGTGCGCTCCAGGTCGAATAGCATCGAGGCGCGGATCGCCAGTGAATCAGCAAAGGGCATGCGTCCGGGGTTGGGCACCCCCAGCCCCGAGACGGCGAAGGTCTCTCCGTCCACGGTCAGGACCCACTCCACGCCCTCGCGCTCCATGCGCATCCGCGCCCGGCGCAGCTTCTTGCCCTCCAGCAGCGCCGTGCGCGCCTCGGGCGAGGTCGCCGGCGATTCCCCCTTCAGCGTGGACACACGAGCGTCGCCATACTGGGCGTCCAGCAGCACCGGCCCCAGCAGCTCGATCCCGACCGCCGGCTCCTGCGGACGCCCCTGCACCATGCCATCGCGCTCGGCCCGGAACCAGAGCCAGGTCATGAACTCACGGCCCAAGAAGGCCTTTTGCTGAATCAGCTCCAGAACACCCACGGCTTCGATTTCTCCAGTTTCACGAATTTAGGAACATGGGGCCGCGGGCGCATCGGGGCGAGCCCATCCGGCCGAGGGGTTATTCTTCCGCCGCCATCTCGACCACTTCCACCGGCGCCTCGGGACTGAAGGGCGAGGGGAGCAGCTCCATCAGGTCCTGGGCCTGTCCTTGCTTTTCGGCCCAGCGCTGGGCGCGGAAGTAAGGCAGTTGCGGCTCCAGCGTTACTTGGAAGGTCTCGGCAAACAGGTCGGCCAGCACCAGCCCCAGCTTCTGGGACCCCGACCCGAACAGCACCACGCCGGTTTCAAGATTCCAAGCCAGCTCATGGACTGCCGTCGTGGCCGGTGTGCGCTTGAGCAAATCGAGCCGCACCTTGTCCTCGAGCACCAGCCGCTCCTCGCGCGATAGGTTGTCGCGGCCGGCCTCGCGCAGCTTCTTGCCGATCTCCTGGGCCAGCGTCGCGCGGAAGACGCGCTGGTTGAGCGCCAGGCGGTCCACACGCAGCCCCAGCGCGATCAGGTTGCCAAACAGCACCTTGTCCAGTGTCAGGCGGGCATCGAGCAACTGGCGGATGTTGACCCAGCCGGTCGATTGCAGCTCGCCCTTCTCGATGTCGAGCGGGCGGAAGGCATGGCGCGCCAAGTTGCGCTCAAAGATGTCCTTGAAATTGGGTGGTAGCGATTCCAACACGCGCCAGAAACGTCCACCGAAAGCTCCGACAGTGATCGGCATGATCCTCACCAGGTCAAAAAGGCTGCATCCGGCGCGCAAGCGCCCGATCGCCCGTTAAACTAGCAGAATTCCCCGACCGCCGAAAGCTTCAAGTGGCACTTGATCCTCGGCCGGTAAAAAACGCTCCGTCAGCGTGAATCGATGACCAGAAAAGCGGTTCAGGTATGGCGGGGGCGACTTATGCCCCCTGTGTGCCAGGCTCTTCATCCCTGCCAACCACCACCTCGATCGCGGCCGGCAGGATCTGGAACTTGGCCGGCAGCAACCCAGCATCCTCGCCGTCCAGATTAACCCGCACCGGCCGGTCGGCGCTGGCCATGAGCTCGGTAGCGCTGAATTCGATGACCCCCGGCGTCTCGCGCTGGCGGCGCAGGTAAAGCCGCGCGACCGCGCGCAGGGCCGACAGGCGCGGGAGATCGCCGGCGATGCCGATCTCGAAGCGTCCGCTGTCCAGCCGTGCCTGCGGGGCGATCTCCATGCCGCCGCCCAAAAAGCGCCCATTGGCCACAAACACGTTAAGGCAGCGGCGGTGCAAGCTTTGCTCCTCGGCCTGGATCTTCATCAGCGGGGGACGATAGCCGCGAATCGAGCGCAGCAGGCCCAGCAGGTAGGGGATGAAGCCGCCGATTGGCTTGCGACTCTCGTTGACCTTGCGGCCGACCGTCCCGCCCAGGCCAAAATGCGCCACGTTGATGAAGAGGCGATCTTGCGCCTGGCCGGCCTCGTCGTGCAGTCTCACCCGGCCGACGTCGACCATCTTCGTTCGACCCTCGACGATCAGGTGCAGCGCCGTCTCGTCGCGCGGGATACCCAGTGATCGCGCGAAATCCGAGCCTGTCCCCTGAGGCACCACCGCCAGCACAGCCTTGGGGTTGAGCGGCCGGTCCTCTTGGAAAAACCCGTTGACGACCTCGTGGATCGTGCCATCCCCTCCAACCGCGACGATCAGGTCATATCCCTCCAGCAAGGCAACCCGCGCGAGACCGCGCGCCTCCCCGCGTCCGGGCGAGACCATCATTGTATATTCCCCCAACGTCGCCCGCAGCAACTCCTCGAGCTCACCGAGTCGGTCGGCGGTCGCGCCCCCGGCCGAGGCAGGATTTACGATGACGGCAGTATGGCGGCTTTCCATTCTTCCATCTTAGCCTAGCCACGCGCCGGCCGCTGCGTTTCTGCTGGTGCAGAACGCGCATCTAAAATCAGCTGTATGCAGGAGGAAGAAACTTAAAGGGATGCTGCTTTTGGCTCCGCGGTTTCCTCGTCGAACTTATCCACAACCAGCGCGATCAGCTCGCGGATGCGTGTCGACAGCCGGCCATTGACGTTACCCTTGCCGTTACCAATGACTGAAAAGCTCCAGCGGGGCTGGCCGGTCGCGTCCAGGATGAAGCCCGAAAGCGCGCTGGTCCCGGCGAGCGTCCCGGTCTTGGCGACCACACGTCCGCCGCCGTTGCCATAGCTGCGATGGCGCAGCGTGCCGCTGACACCAGCCACGGGCAGCGATTCCAGCAGCAGGTCGCGGTGGGCCGACTTCAGGATTGTCTCCAGCAGCGCCACCATCTCCACCGGCGCCACCCGATTCTTCAAGGAAAGCCCGCTGCCGTCGAAGCCAGGCTCGATCCAGCCGATGTTGTTCCGGCGATACCATTCCAGCTCAACCTCACGCGTGGCGGCGCAATCGGCGCCTGGCCGGACACGGGCGGCGGCGGCGCGCCAGACCTGCTCGGCGATGAAGTTGTTGCTCCGCAGCATCATCGGCATCAGAATCGCGTTCAGCTTCGGCGACTCGTGCCAGCCCACCAGGTGATCCAACGTCTCGGTCGCCTTGGCCGGGTCAAACTCGATGCGGACTTCACCGGTCAGCCGCACGCCCGCCGTCTCGATCGCCTGCGCCATCAAGCGCGAGGAGATCTCAAGCGGGTGGGGCAGCGGGATTTGCGCCACCTCCATCTTTTCCTTGATACGCACCCCGCCTTTGAGGATGAGCTCACTTGAGTCGCCGTTGAAGGCCATTGAGATCCCCGGCCGCTCCTTGGCGAAAGTTCGCGTGCGATTGATCGTCCGCAGATCGGGGGCCGGCGGCCACAGTTCAATGCTCCCCGGTTTGCCCGCGCTTGAGGCCCGCACTGTTGCCCGGATCAGGTTTTGGCTGATGGCAAGCGCCGTCGGCACGGGCGCATAGGCATAGCTGCGGTGGCGACTGTCCCATGCCTCGGGAAATTGATTTTGCTCCGCCCCAAATGCACTGGCATTGATGACCAAGTCGCCGTGGACGTAGACGATGCCGACCTCATCGCGCAGCTTGCGCGCCCAGCTCGTGAACAGGTCGGCCGGATTGAGTGTGGTGCCCAGGTAGGGATTGTCCAGTGATGGATCGCCCGCCGATTGGAGCACCAGGTCGCCGTGGTAGTGGACGTTCCCGTAGGTGTGGGGCTGTGCGAGGCCGAATTCGGTGCGGAAAACGTGATCCGGCCCCAGCGTCTCGAGCGCCAGGCCAAAGGTGGCGATCTTGCGGTTGGAGGCTGGGATCAGCCGCCGTTGCGGGTGATGGGCGAAGATCGTCTGGCTGGTGGCCATGTCATGGACCAGCACGGCCCATTCTTCCTGGCCCCGCGCCTCCGCGCGTTCAACCACTTCAATCCACTGTTCCAGAGTTTTTGGGGTGGCGGCCGGTGCCTCGGGCGCCGGCATAAAGACCATGGTCAGCCAGAGCAGCAAGAAGCTGCTCTGAATGGGGGAGCGAAGCCAAGGCAGCATGCGCAAATCCTCGTAATAATCCGAAACCGAAGTCGGGGCCTGTAGCACCCCACCTTCTCCCGCCACCCATCCCTGTGCAGCGAGTCATCTTTGGACCTGCCCCACTGGCCGGGCGGCACGGCAGGGCGGATCAAACGACGCCAGTATCATGAACATTTAAGCCCGCCAGGTCAAGTTCAGTCGGCCGGAACGGCGGCCTCATGAACCCACAAGTCGTGGGGATGGAGCCATCTTTGCCAATGCATGCATCTTTGCCTCGGGGCCGATCACCAAGAGTTGGTCCTCTTGCTTGATCATGTAGTCGGGTCCGGGCATAACCAGCCGCCCCCCCAGTGTTCCCCCCTGGCGCACGGCAATGATGTTGACGCCAAAGCGCCGCCGCACGTTCAGCTCGAGCAGCGTCTGGCCGAGCCAGGACGGTGGCGGGGCAGTCTCGAACATGTTGTAGCCATCTGCCAGGTCGGTGTAACCGGTCAACCCGGGATGCAGGATCAGTTCCGCCTCGCGTCGGGCAATATCACGCTCGGGAAAGAGGATTTTATCTGCCCCCATCTTCTCCAGCACCTTGACTGCGTCATCGCCCGAGGCCAGCGCGATCACCTGGCGTACACCGATCTCCTTGAGCGCCAGCAGGATCAATACGCTCATCTCCAAGCTGTTGCGAATGCCGATCACCGCCAGGTCGCTGTGATGAACTCCCAGCTCGATCAGGCTCTTCTGGTCGCGCGCATCCACCGTGACGGCCCGGCTGACCTGATCCATCATCGGCTGCACCTGCCCGGGATCAATATCCAGCACCGTCACTTCGGCACCTTCGCGTGTCAGCCGCAGCGCCAATTCACGTCCGAATCGGGTCATGCCAATGACTGTGATCTTGCCTCGCTTGCCCATGGTGCCTGCCTTCAGCCGGTCATGACCGACTCTTCTGGATATTGAAACCGGCGCGTGGCGGGACGGCCGATCAAAGTCAGGAAAATGATGATCGGGCCCAACCGCCCGCAGATCATCAGCGCGATCACCACCACTCGTCCCGCTGAATTGAGCTGGCTCGTGGTCCAGTCCAGAGAGAGTCCAACCGTCCCCAGCGCAGAGGTGGCCTCAAACAGCAGCGCCAGGAATCCGGCCTGGTCCTCGCGAGGCGTCATCCCATGTCCCTGAGCCAACATCAAGAGGATCAATCCCACGATCAGCGTCAGCATGTAGAGCGCAAAAGTGGCCAACGCTCGCGCCACATCCTCGGCGGGCAATCGCCGCTCGCGCAGCTCTATCGCCGAGCGTCCGTAGGCCTGCGAGCGCACCAGCGCCAGAAGAATGGCCAGCGTGGTGGTTTTAATGCCGCCGGCGGCTGATCCCGGCGACGCTCCGATGATCATCAGCAGGATGATCATGAACAGCGCGGGGGGTGCCAGGTCGCCCATCTCAATCGTGTTGAAGCCCGCCGTGCGCGCGGTCATGGACTGAAAGAAGGCTGCCAGCAGCCGGCCGTGCCAGGGCAGATGCCCCAGGGCCCCGTCCCACTCCAACGCCAGCAGCCCCACGCTGCCGAGCACAAGCAGGATCAGCGTCATCCGCAGAACGACCTGGCTGTGCAGCGATAGATGGCGGTGCTCGCGATGGATCAGCCTCCGCGCCAGCTCGGCCAGCACCAAAAAACCCAGCCCGCCCGCAATCACCAGCGCAGCCGTCGTCAGGCTGATCCACCAGTCGGACGCATAAGGCGCCATGCTGCCCGCCGCCAAGGTCGTAAAGCCCGCATTGCAAAAGGCCGAGACCGTGTGGAACAGCGCCTGAAACCCCGCCTCCGGCCGGCCCATGGCCTCGCGCCAGGCGTAGAAATAGGAGACCCAACCCAGTGACTCGATGACCACCGTTCCCAGAAAGACATAGAGCAGGACCCGGCCCAGCGACACCCCCCGTGCATGGCCATAGCTCATGGTCGCTGCAGACTGTTCCATCAGACCCGGCCGTCGGCCGCTCAACATCAGGATCCAGGTTGCAAAGGTCAGGATGCCAATCCCTCCGATCTGGATCAGCGCCATGATGATGAATTGGCCAGTCTGACTGAAGTGGTCGGCGGTGTCGACAACGATGAGTCCTGTGACGCAGACGGCCGAGGTTGCGGTGAACAGCGCATCGAGCGTCCCGAGTGGCGACTGGGTCGAGCTGACCGGCAGCATCAGGGCCGCGGTCCCCGCCGCAATGGTGAGCAGATAGGTAAAAAATAGGATTCGCGCCGGGGTCCAGGCGAAGCGCCTTTGCGACGCCCACGGACCCGTAGCGGATTCCGTAATCTGTGGCTCAGCCTTCAATGGACTCAGTCCCAGCCCACAGGAAACAATGGTGCCTGATGGCGTGGCGCCAGCTCGGGCTCGACCACTTCCACGCCGAATGTGCGCAGCAGCGTGCCGCGCGCTCGGTCCAGTTCCACCTGTGCGATATTGTAGTCGATCACCGCGTTGAGGTGTTGGGACTCGGCGAAGGCGAGGTCCTCCTGGAAGGTCAGGATCTGGAAGGCCGTCGTCACGCCCACCTCGTAACGACGCTGCTCATCCTGCAGCTTTCCAGTCTCCGCGCGCAGCTGCGCCTCGGTCACCAGGATCCGTTCTCGGGCTGTCATCAGGTTGCGCACGGCTCGCCGGACCTCGAAGACGACCTGGTCCTGCGTGTCGCGGAAGCCCTCGACCGCGCGCTCGCGCCCGACCTCGGCCTGGGCATGGCGATAACGCGCCGCCCGGTTCTGCAGCGGATAGCTGAACTCCAGTCCGACCGAATAGCCGGTGTAATCGGCCCCGAAGGCTCCACCGGCCGCGTCGGTAAAATCATCATCAATCCCGCGCGATTCGGTCCGTGCAAAGAGGTCCAGCGCCGGCAGCATCCGGTTGCGCGCCACCGTCACGTCGACGTCGCCCAGTTCGATGCCGGTGCGCGCGGCCCGCAGTTCGGGGCGCTCCGCCAACGCCAGCTCGATGGTCTGGTCCAGGTCAACCTCGAGGTTGCTCCAGGTGAACGGCTGCGTCGGCCGGATCTGCGCCGACCACAGCGGGTGGCTCTCGTCGAGGAAGATCAGCCGCTTGAGCTGATCTTCAAGCTCCCTGATGTTGCGCCGCGCCACGATGAGCTGTTCGCGCCGCGCCTCAGCCGCCGCCTCGGCCTGCAGTACGTCGATGCGTACACCCACGCCGGTCTCCAGCCGCCGCTGGTTGATACGCAGCAGGTCGCGAGCGGCGGCGTAATTGATGATCCGCACCTGATAGATTTCAATGGCTCCAAGCAGTTCCCAGTAGGTTGAGATCGCCCGCGCCAGCGTCTGTTCGAGACGGGCGTGGAAGTTCGCAGCCGCCCCCTCATGTTGAATCTGTGCCACCCGGATGCCCGCATTGGTCACGGCCGGCCCAAAACCCCGCAACAGGGGCTGGCGTAGTTCCAAGTCAGCCACGTGCGTGTGCGTCCCTGTCCTGGAAATGTCCCCTGCCGGGGTGAAGTCGATGAACTCGCGGGTGGCGCGCGCCATTGCATATCCGGCCGAGATCACCGCCCCCGTCGGCAGCAACTGCGAGACCCCGAACTGCCCCAGACGCGAACGGGACTCCAAGTCATCCGCGCCATCAACGTCGGCTGGCGATTCGGTCCGGTCGAACTGAGTCCTGGCAAAAAGCAACAGGTCATAGATGCCGCGACTGACCGGGATTTCATACTCGGCGATCCGCAGCGTGTAGCCTTCGATCCGGATCGATCGATTGTTGTCAAGCGTCTGTCGCACGACATCGGCCAGTGGCAGGTCGATCGGCTCCTCCGTGTAGAGCTGCGTGATGGTGGTCGGCAGGTCGGCAACGCCGGCGGCCTCGGAGGGATCCACCCGCAGGGGCGCAGTGGCCACCGGCGTGGTTGCGGTTGTGGTGCCCCCCACCGGAGGCGGCATCCCCTCGGCCAGCCGCTGCTCGACCTGGGTGGTGTCGAACACCGGCGGGGTGTGCGGCGCAACACCACGGCAGGCACACAGCGCAAGGATCAGCAGAACGGAGGCAAGCGAGGCCATCGATTTCATCACAGACATCCTTCTGACGACACAAGGGTGGGGAGCGGAAGGTCACCAACAAACAATCGAGCTGCCATCATAGAACCCGCCCGCGGGAAAATCAATCTCCAGCCGCCACTTAATGTTTAGACGCTCTTCAGCCAGTCGCAATGGATCCCCGGCAGCGCGGGGCCGTCATCGCCGCAGACCTTGTTTCTTCGTTTTTAGCGGCGCAAAGCGCAAGGATCCATGCTTGGACGCCAAATATGCACGATTAGTGTTCCGTGCGCGGGTGACCTATGCGCTGGGGCTGCAAGAAAGTGTTGATCATCCTCCCTTTGGGTCCTATGTCCAAAATTGGTCTCTTTGCGGCAAAAAACGCCCGCGCTCACGTCAGCCAGCTTCATGCAGGATCGAAGACGCCGAGCGTGGGACACAATTTTTCTTGATATCATGAGGCCGCGGCTTACTATGCAGATACGGAGCTGTTCTCCGGGGCTGACCATTGTTCTAGGGAGACTATCAACGATGCTGATGATCACGAAACTCAGGGACCATGGGGTCAGGATTTTAATTGCCAGCTTGACGCTGATGGTGATCGGAACCGGGTGCGATCAGCAACAGACTTCCGACGTGCGGCCGACGTCGCCTGCCGCACCCGAGATACGCATGGATGAACCCGAGATTCAGGTTTATAGCTCATATCCCGAACAAGGCAATTATCGAGTGCGTGTCGTGCCGGGCGAATCGGTCACATTGGTTTATCCGGTTGAAACCCCCGCCGAGGGCGACTTCATCGGGGTGCAGATGACCTTCCCGACCGTGGCTGGGCAGTCCTATCGCCTGAGCGCCAGCATCAACGACGCTCACGCGGGCAATCACCCGGGCCGTTTCGAGCAGCAGGTTTATGTGCAGGATCAACTGATCTGGCGCCATGATATCGGTGAGGGTGATTTTATCGGAGAGCGGGATGTGAACGAGACCTTTGTCGCCCAAGCCGAAAACACCACCATCCGCTTTGAAGTCAGGGCCGTCGGGCCGATTGATCCGTGGGGCTGGGCCGCGGCGGCCCGCACTCAGATCACGGGCATCGAACTGGAATCCGTTCGATAATATACAAGGATTAATTGCATGAATTTATTTGCCGTTGTTGTGCCGTGGGATCGCGCTGCCCTGCCGGAATACAAAGAGGCGCTGACGCAGGCGATCACAGATACGATCCCGTTTGCACAGCAGGCGCACCAGCAGGTGGTTTGGGATAACGGTCATGTGCTGGCTGCATCATTTTCCATTCATGGTGCAACAGTACCCATTAAAGCCTATGCCGCCTCGACGGACCGGGAATTCTGCACCTTCAATGGGGTTCCATATGTACTGGAGAGCCAGGGAGAGCCTTGGGCCGAGGTTCTGTTGAGGCGGCTGAGCGCGGGTTCGCTCGATGTTGCGACGCTGGGAGGCTATTACAATCTGCTTCATGTGCAGGGCGATCAGGTCTCAGCCTGGAACTGCGTGACGCGCATTGAGCCGATATATTGGGTGCGCAACGAACACTGCATGGTCATCGGCAATCGGGCCTCGCTGGTGCAGGCCCTCGCCCTCCGCTCAACCGCGTTTCGATATCAACCCATCGCTCTGCTGTCAATGACGACGGCTGGCTGGCTGGCGCATGACCTGACCCCCTTTGAGGGGGTCGAGGTGCTCCAAGTCGGCCAGCAAATCAAGATTGAGGGCGACCGGGTCAGCTTCATTTCATATAAGCCCTATGAGTTTGTGGAGATACCGGATCCCTCCCCTGAACAAATCGACCAACTCAGCCATCAGATGCTCGAGCAACTGATGGCTGGGATCAAGCTGATCTCCACATTTTCCAAAAGAATCTGGATCAACCTGTCGGGCGGGAAAGATTCGCGCATCATGGCGGCGATCTGTGCCCGCGCCGGGATAGATTTCTATTGCGTGACCAGCGGAGCACCCGAGGATCGTGAGGTGATCGTGGCCTCCGAGGTCGCCCAGATTCTGGGCGTGGAGCACCAGACCTCGAGCCGGCCGCCCGCCAGCACTGAAATTCCGCAGGTCGATATCTTTGGCATGATTCGCCAGCATATCGCCCAAAGCGATGGCATGTTGAATATCTTCGACCCCATCTATCCCGTTCGCCTGCAACCCAATGTCTTGCTCAACGGCCATGGCGGCGAGTGCCTGCGTGGTGGCTACGAACGCCTGTGGCGTCCGTTGATTGAGAGCCGTGAAATGGCAGCCACTTTCTTCAAGCACCTCAACCTTCACAACAAGGACATCATCCTGCGTCCTGATGCCATCGAGCGTCAGGAGGAGATCAATAAAAATATTGTGGAGGCCTATTTCCAGACGGCCTTCCCGCTCGAGAACTTCTACGATTACATTTATACGGTCTATCGTGAAGGCCGTGGCATCAGCAACATCCGGCAGGCCGCCGCATATGGCGCCTTTGCCTTCAGCCCATTCCTGAATGACAACCTGTTGCGCCTGGGGTGGCAACTGCCGTTGGCGATGCGTCGGGATGATCGGCTCTATTACCAGCTTCTATTGCGACTCCACCCACAACTGGCGCACCACCGCTTCTCCGACAGCCGTTGGAAATTCGAAGCGGATGGCCCCGGCCCCGAAACGAGTCAGGAAGATTGGCTCAAGCGCGCCCCCCTGCCGCCCAGCCCGCCGGTTCAGGGCGCCCACCACTGGCGCATGGGTTATGACGATTACCTGCGGCCGATCGTCAGGGACTACCTGTTGCAAAATCGATCCAACCCGGTATACGAATTTATCGACATCGGCAAGCTGGAGAAGGTTCTCGATCAGGAGCCGCCGACCACCTATGGCGTCATGCAAAGTGTTTTCGGCATCCTGACGGCCGCCTATTTCCTGAGTGAGGATTGGCGTCGCCCCATGCAGGGTGCATGATCGGCTGCTCCGCTTGCTGCATATTTGGGTCAGTCATTCCAGCCCGACTTCAGGTCCGTCTGGTTTATCTCATTTGTTCGCCGCAAATCTACTATTCCACTTGACTCACGCCTGAACCATAAGTCAGATTTCGTCTCAGTAGCATTGCGACGAATCAGGCGGAGCATGGTCATGCTTGACGAGGCGGGGGTGGAAAAATATCTGGTGCTGACGTGCGACACCGAGGCGCATGCATCGCTGGCGGACGGAGATCATGTCGATCGGCTGATCTGGGGGCGACACCGCGGTCTTCCCTATGCCGCCGGCATTGAGTTGATGATGAGCATCGTTGAGTCGCACGACGGGCGGATCTCCTTTTTCCTCGATGTCTGCGAGCGCGAGCGCTACGGCGAAAAAATCGATCAGGTGGCGCGGGCGATCCTCGATCGTGGCCACGACGTACAGCTCCATCTACATGCCGAATACGTCACCGATGAGTTCTGGTGTCAATTGGGGGTGCGCCGGCCAACCTGGGGGATGCATCAGTATGATGTGAAGGCTGCCGATGCCATTATCGGGTTCGCGGTTGACCATTACGTCGCCCTGACTGGTGAGCGGCCGATGGCCTATCGTGCGGGTTCGTATCGCTTCAATCGGTCGATCCTGCAGGCGCTGGCCACGCACCGCATCCCGATCTCATCGCAGTATTATCCGCTGTGTAAATATAAGTTCACCTACCCTCATGGCTGCGACTTGGGCCCGATTCCATTGTCGTGCTGGAGCAACGGCGTCATTGAAGCCCCTGTCGGCTGCGTCCCCAAACTGGTGCCCGATCCCACGGAACCATACAACGGCTTTGAATTTCATCATCTCCAGACCTGCGACGCCGCCCTGACCTTTATTGATCGCTTCTGCAACCTCGGTCCCGAGTTCCAAGTGCTGGTCATGGTGTTGCACAGCTGGGACTTTTTCGACAAGAGCGCCGACGGCCAATATGTTTGGAAGGACAAGAGCCGAGTCCGGCTACTGGATTCGATGCTGGGCTCGTTGCCGCACTCGATGAAGATACTCACGATGAAGGAATTGGCTCGCAAGATCGAATCCGGTGAGGTTCGGCCAGTCTATGACCTGCCGATCGATCTTGCGGGCATGGAAACCATCCCGCTGATCGGATCACAGAAGCCAGTTGCATCGACGTCAGCCCTGAATTAGCCTGTCTTCATGGAAACGAATGACCTGACAAAACAATCTACCCCGCTCAATCACGCCGGCGAGAATCGCGAAGTCTGCAACATCTGCGGAGCGCCGCTCGCAACGTTCTATGCCTTTTACGCGGATCGGCCCAATCGCTGCGGGAAGTGTCACGGAATGGAGCGGCACCGGATTTTTCAGTGGGCCTACGACTGCTTCATCCATCGCGAGTTCCGCTTTGACAACAAGGAGGTGTTGGCCTGCACGCCGGGGGAGGCCGAGTTGAAGTTCATGCTGCAGCCGGCGCGACGGGTAGTTTCCTTTGACGTGCGGCCGGTGGCATGGTTCGATCTGCAGATGGACATCCATGACATGCAGCCGATCACGGACAACTCCTTCGATGCCTTCATGGCAATGGCGGTTCTGCAGCATGTGCGTGACGATGCGCGGGCGATCGATGAGATTCACCGGGTGCTGCGTCCGGGTGGGCGTCTGTTCATCCAGTCCTCCAATATCATGAATGGCCGCACCCGCCCCGTTGAGAATTTGACCACCCATTACAGCCAGGAAGAGTTGGAGAAGTATGGCGTGGGGACTTACCGTGTCTATGGTGATACCGACCTGATCGACCTTGTGGCGCGCCGGTTTTGTGTGAAGACCTTTCACGGCTATGATCCGCTCTGCGGCGGCACCGACATGATCATCTGCGGCATCAAGCGGTGAGATCGTCACAAGCAACGTCAGCCAGCATGTAAATTAAGTCTTTACAGCATTATAAAACTGTGACAGCTTAAGCCAAAGGCTATGCCGGCCGCCCACAGCACGTCACTCACCCGGAATCGACCATGATGCCATCCCCTCCCGTTCGTCGAATCAGTGCCGATCGACCAGCGGGTGCCGAAGAACTTTCACCCTTCTTCCTGACCTGTCTGGTGCGCCACCGGATGCTGCTGCGGCAACTGACCCTGCGCGAGGTGCGGGCGCGCTACCAGACCACCTCGCTAGGTATTTTCTGGGCTTTCTTCACGCCGCTGGTCACGCTGGGGATTTACACCATTGTTTTCGGCACGATTTTCAAGGGCCGCTGGATGGTGGATGGGGAGGCGGTCGATGGTGTCTTCCCGCTGGTCGTGCTATGCGGCCTGACCGCTTACAACATATTCTCGGAGAGCATCAACGCCAGCACGCGAATGATCATCGGCAACAAAAATTATGTCAAAAAAGTAGTCTTTCCGCTCGAGATCCTGCCGGTGGCCAGCCTGCTGGCGGCGATCTATTTCGCGCTGATCTGGTTCCTGATCGCGATCGTCGGGGTCGGCGTGATGCTTCATCAGGTTCATGTGACGGCGCTGGCGCTGCCGCTGGTGCTGGTGCCACTGATTTTTCTGTCGGCTGGGCTGTGCTGGTTCTTCGCCTCGCTGGGGGTTTACCTGCGCGACGTGCCGCACATGGTCAACATCCTGCTGCTGGTCATGCTCTACATGACGGGTATTTTTTATTCGCCGGGGATCCTGCCTCCGCTATATCAGCGGCTGGTTTACCTGAACCCGCTGGCGGTCATCGTGGAGCAGGTCCGTCGCGTGCTGATCTTCGGCCAATGGCCTGATTGGTGGGGGCTGGCGGGACTGACGGTGGTCTCACTCCTGCTGGCGCAAATCGGCTATACCTGGTTCATCCGGACCAAAAAGGGGTTTGCCGATGTCATCTGACCAGATCGTGCTGCAAGTCCGGAACCTGAGCAAGTGCTACCAGATTTATCGCGAAAAACACCATCGCCTGCTGCAGACGCTGCTGGGCGACCGCAAAAAATATTACCGTGAGTTCTGGGCGCTGCGTGACATTTCCTTCGATGTGCGCCGCGGCGAGTGCGTCGGCGTGATCGGGCGCAACGGCAGCGGCAAGAGCACCCTGCTCCAGATCATCGCCGGCACGCTGACGCCGACCGCGGGGGAGATTGAAATCCGCGGTCGGGTGGCGGCGCTGCTGGAGCTGGGCAGCGGTTTTAACCCTGATTTCACCGGGCGCGAGAATGTCTTCATGAACGGCACGGTGCTGGGGTTGACCCCGCGCCAGATCGAGGAGAAATTCGATCAGATCGCCGCCTTTGCCGACATCGGCGACTTCATCGAGCAGCCGATCAAGACCTACTCGAGCGGCATGGTGGTGCGTTTGGCGTTTGCCGTCCAGGTTATGGTGGAACCGGAGTTCCTGATCGTGGACGAGGCGCTGGCGGTCGGTGATGCGGCTTTCCAAATGAAGTGCATGGCCCACATGCAGCACCTGATGGATAAGGGGACCACAATCCTGCTTGTCTCCCACAGCATCCAGACCGTACGCACTTTTGCCAACCGGGCGATCTGGCTGGACCAGGGGCGGGTGCGAGAGGCCGGACCCTCGCCCGAAATCACCAGCATGTACATGGAGTATCTTTTTTCAGGCAACACTGGGGGGCGCTCGACGCCGTCAGGTCAACCCGATACTCCCGAGGATGAGCAGGGGGGAGCAAGGCTGCTCCCGCTCAATTACGAGGGGCGGACCGATGCGTTACGGCGCTGGGGTTCAGGCGAGATTCAGGTGGAGCGGTTTTCGATCGCTGGCGACCAGTCGGGCGCAACCCCGCTCTTTAACCACCTGGAGTGGATTTCGGTCACTTTTCAGGCGCGAGTCAAGCAGATGCCGGCGGGAGCGGACGCAATCGCGGTGGCGATGGGGCTGCGCGATGCTCGCGGCATTGACCTGATCGCGGTGTCATCGGCCGAGCGCGCCCAAATATGGACCGAGGTGGCGCCGGGCGACCTTCTGGAGGCTCGCTTTGGGTTTGAAAATTCTTTAAATCCGGGCGAATATATGCTGGTTCTGGCGGTTGAATATTTCATCGAGGGCAAACGCCAGTATTGCGATTACATTGAGAATGCCATTTTGATCCAAGTCGTCTCGGATCGGCGCCATTACGGTTTAGTGGAGCCCCGCATCCATCTGACGCTCAATAAAAATGCCACAGGGGTCACCTATGAGCCTGCCAGCCAAGCTTAATTCCCGCCCATACTGGGAGGCCCGGTTCAAGGAAGAGTGGAAGGAGAAGAAGGGGGGCGAGCAAACCTACTTTTTCGCCGAACTGCTGGTCAAGAACCTGCCTGGATGGTTCATGCAGGATGTGATGCGCCACCGGATGAGCCTGTGCGACTGGGGCTGCGCCGAGGGCGAGGGGGTGGCCTACTTGGGTGAGATCCTGCCAGACCACACGATTGTGGGTGTGGATTTTGCCGCGCAGGCGATTCAGAATGCGCGCGAGAAATATCCCGATCACACCTTCCTGACCGAGAATTGGCTCACCCGCAAAAAACTTGAGCCCAAGTATGACGTGGTTCTCAGTTCCAACGTGCTCGAGCACTTCCGCCAGCCAATCAGCGTGCTGCGGCGGGTGCTGGGACATATGGCCGGCAAATATCTCGTCCTGCTGGTACCCTATGCCGAGGATCCGGGCAACATGGAACCGGAGCATTTTTTTCGCTTTCTGAAGGGGAACTTCCCCTTCGCTTGGGATGACTGGTTCTGCATGTTCTTCAAAGTAATCCGGACGCGGGGGATGGAGGGCTCACGCTGGCAAGGCGAGCAGGCGCTGGTCATCTACGCGCGCCGGAGTTGGATCGAGGAGGCGGGGCTTGGCCTATCGCTGGACAACTATCCGGCCGAAAGCGCGGTGCAGGATCAGTTGCTGGCTCAGACGCGCAGTCAGCTCGAGGAAACGAAGAGCAAACATGATGTCATGGCCAAGAAGCTGGAGAACCAGTATCTGCATGACAAGATTATCCTTGAAGGCAATAACCAACTTCAACGCACCTGTGATCGGCTGAACGAGGCGCAACAAAAGAATTTGGCCCGGCTCAAGGAAGTCGAGGTTCAGAACGCCCGGCTCGAGCTGGCTCTCAACACCTTGGAGTCCGAGCGGGAGACGCTGCTGCGTCAGGACCAGGAATGGCAGACGATCCGGTCCACCTACGAAAAAATAAACGCGGAGCAGCAGGAGAAGTTTGAGCAGCAGAACCAACTGGTTGAACAGTGGCGTCAGCGGGCCGAGCTTGCGGTGGTCGAGCAAGAGCGGTTGGCTGAGCTGACTCGCCAGATTGAAGCTCAACTGGCGACGGTTAAAGAAGACGCGGCGCAGCAGGGTCTGAATCGTCGTGAGCTGGAGGCGCAACTGGCGCGCGCGGGTGAGGAGAAGGGTCAGCTTGCAGCCCGGCAGGCCGAGTTGGAGGCGCAACTGGCGCGCGCGGGTGAGGAGAAGGGTCAGCTTGCAGCCCGGCAGGCCGAGTTGGAGGCGCAACTGGCGCGCGCGGGCGAGGAAAAGGGTCAGCTTGCAGCCCGGCAAACCGAGTTGGAGGCGCAACTGGCGCGCGCGGGTGAGGAGAAGGGGCAGCTGGCGGCCAAGCATGCCGAGCTGGAGGCGCAACTGGCGCGCGCGGGTGAGGAGAAGGGGCAGCTGGCGGCCAAGCATGCCGAGCTGGAGGCGCAACTGGCGCGAGCGAGCGAGGAGAAGGGTCAGCTGGCGGCCAAGCATGCCGAGCTGGAGGCGCAACTGGCGCGCGCGGGCGAGGAGAAGGATCAGCTTGCAGCCCAGCAGATCGAGCTGGAGGCGCAGCTGGCACGCGCGGGCGAGGAGATGGACCAGTTGGTTGACAGGCAGGCCGAGCTGGAGGCGCAGTTGGCGCACGAGGCCAAGGAGAAGGACCAGTTTGCCGCCGCGCAGATTGCATTGAAGGCGGAAATGGCCGAAGCCAGTCTCCAGATCGAGCACTGGAGCGCGCTATTCCACGCCGTCAAGGATCAACTGGGTCATCTCTGCCCGCAGGGCGAGGAGGAGGCGGACGCGCAGCGCGTTAGGGATGAGCAAATCGAACAGCTCGAACAGGAGTTGGGCGTGCTCGTCCAACAGCGCGAAGCGATCGAGGCCGAGTTGGCTCGGATCGAAACGCGCCAGGTGGCCCTGGCTGGGCAGCGGCAGGAAATTGAACTTCGGGCCCGACGCCACCAAAAGGCACGTGGGAAAAGTTCGCAAGTTGCCGAACAGGCGCGGGAGCTGGAGCGCGTCGTGGCCGAACAGCAGGTGCTTGCCGAACGGCGGCGAGAGCTTGAAGGGGATCGGCAAGGTCTGCATGAACGCAATGAGGCGGTCGGGCATCAGGTCGAGCGCCTGCGCCGCGAGCGGAACGGAAAAGCCAGTCAGGTCGAGCGGCTGGCCACCGAAAAAACGGGCGTGACTGTGGACATGGAGCGGGTGCAGCGTCTTCACGACCAGATTGCGCAATATCAGGTCAGTCTCAAGCAAGAGCTGGCGCAAGTGAGCAAGGAAAAGAGTCGGCTGGAGGAGAACCTTGTCCGGTTGGAGGAGGATGCCAGCCAGAGCGCCGAACTGGTCACAGAGCTTCAGCGTGATAAACAGGGGATGACGCTGGCCATCGAGCGGCTGCGCCAGCGCATTCAGGTCCTCACCTCCCGGCATGAGGAGATGGAGGCTCGGCTTGAGGCGCGCGACCAAATTTGTGGGACCCTTGAAATCCACAAGCGCGAGCTGGTTGAAGCGCAGGAGAAGCTGCAACAGAAAACAAGGCAGGCCGAGCAGGTCGCCAGCAATCAGGATCGCCTTTCGGCGACGATCCGTGAGCTGCAGTCCAAATTGTTGATCCAAGATAATGAGCTTACGGCTCTTCGCAAGGATGCGGAGACGCTGCGGGTCATCAAGGGCATGTATTATTACCGCATGGCGCAGGGGATCGACAGGATCAAACACCGGCTCGGGTTGTCTCGTGCCCAACGCGAGCAGATGCGGCTGGAAAAGCCGGCTGCGGCTGCGGTCGCCGATTCGCGTGTCGTGCTTGAGCCCTATCGCGGCCGGACCACCCAGCTAAAGGTTGCCGATCCGCTGGCGGCAGTCAATCCGGCAGCCGAACGCAAGCTCTACAACGATTTTAAGGTCGGCGCGATCCTGGACACTTTCACCCATGCTTGCTTTGCGCCAGAAAGCCAGCTGATCCTGTTCCGGCCCGACAATTGGCGGTCCATTCTGGAAGAATACAAGCTGGATTTCCTGATGGTGGAGTCGGCCTGGAACGGCAACGACGGGGCCTGGAAATATCGCGTCGGAACATATAATGCCCCCCCCGGCCGCGAGCTGGACGACGTGCTCAAGTGGTGCTGGGAGAAGGGTGTTCCAACGGTCTTTTGGAACAAGGAGGATCCGCCGCATTTCGACAAGTTTGCCGAGGCGGCCGCCAAATTCGATTACGTCTTCACCACCGATGCCAACTGCATCCCGAAGTATGAGGCCCGCTGCGGGCACAAGCGGATCGCGGCGCTGCCGTTCGCAGCGCAGCCGATGATCCACAACCCCGTGCTCAGCAAGCCGCGCGAGGGCACAACCTGCTTCGCCGGAACCTACTATGCCGACGATTTCAAGGAGCGGCGTCAGGACATGGACGTGCTGCTCGAGGGCGGGCGGCGCCACGGCATGGACATCTTCGACCGCATGCATGGCCATGAAGGGGCCGACAAGCACCGCTACATGTTCCCCAAGCCGTTCCAGCCCCACATCCGCGGGCGGCTGGACTACGAGCAGATGCTGCAGGCCTATCGCGCCTACAAGGTCTTCCTGAACGTGAACTCGGTCTATGACTCGCCGACAATGTTCTCGCGCCGGGTCTTTGAGCTGCTGGCCTGCGGCACGCCGGTGGTGACCACCCGCTCGCTTGGAATCAAGGAATTCTTTGGCGATCTGGTGCCCCAGGTGGAGACGGTCGAGGAGACGCAGGCGGCGCTGGAACTGCTGCTCGACGACCCGGAACAGTGGTGGCGATACTCGGCGCGTGGGATCCGTCAGGTGATGGCGGAGCACACCTACACCCATCGATTCCAAACAATCGTCCACGCCATCGGACTGCGGGCCGAGCCTCCCGAGGCGGAGCCGATGGTGGCGGTGGTGATCCCCGCTGGCGATCCACGTCAACTGGCGGAGTGTCTGCGCCAGCAGAGCGAGCCGCCTGCCAGCGTCATCATTGCCGCCTCGGAACGGGATGCCTCGCAACATGCGCTGGCGATCAAGGGGCTGGGCCTGAGCGTGGTCGTCGTCTCAACCGACCATCTACTCGATGTGCTCCACCAACGTCTGCCTGAGGTACAGGTCGCCGTGCTCGACAGCCGGCATTATTACGGTCCCCACTACCTGCGTGATGCCCGGCTGGCACTCCTTTATGGCGGTTGTGCCGTTACTGGCCTGAGCACCCATTTCGTCGCGCAGGGTCGCAGGGACGCAAGGCTGGACGAGGAGGCGGGGGAGGAATATTTCCGCCGCCAGAGCCTGCTGGGCGCAACACTCGCCACACGCGGCCGCACGTTCACCGATGGCCTGCTGGCCGCGGCAATCCATGGCGAGATGGCGGCGCTCCAACAGGAGGGTTATGCCCGCAGCCGGTTTGAATTCCTTCGCGCCTGCCCGGGACTCCCCGATGCGGCCACGATCGGCAAGGTTTGCATATGATGATTCACACGATTAAAGAGCCTCGCCGCAAGGTGCATCTGCTGTTTTCGGGGCACGACTTCAAGTTCCTGACGCCGTTGATCGAGCGGTGCCAGCGCAGCGAGCTATATGAGGTGCGACTGGATAAGCACAAGGGTCATCAGATCGATTCGGAAGCCGATGCGCGCGAGCACCTCAAGTGGGCGGACATCATCTTTTGCGAGTGGGCGCTGGGCAATGCTGTATGGTATTCGCAACACAAGCGTCCCGATCAACTGCTGGTGGTGCGGCTGCACCTGCAGGAAGTCCAGGCGCGCGATCAGATCTCGTTTATTTGGGAAACCGACTGGTCGGCCGTGGATCGGTTGATCACGATTACCCATCACATATATGACTGGATGGTGGCCGAGTTCCCCGTCCTGCGTGACCGAGCCTGCCTGATCTACAACCCGATCGATGCCAGCGGCCAGCTCAACCAGCCCAAGCCACCGGGCCATGAGTTTCGGCTGGGTCTGGTCGGCGTCGTGCCCCAGCGCAAACGGATTGATTTGGCCGTCGAAATTTTGGAAAAGTTGGTGCGCCAGGACCAACGCTACCGGCTCCACGTCAAGGGACACCGACCCGAGCAGTACGACTGGATGCTGGCACGCAAAGATGAGATGGCCTGGTATAACGAGCTTTATGGTCGAATTCAGTCCCTGCCCTTTCAGGATGCGGTCATCTTCGAACCCCATGGTGCGGACATGGCCGGCTTCTACTCCAAGATCGGCTTCATCCTCTCGACCAGCGATTTTGAGGGTTCGCACCAGGCGGTGGCCGAGGGGATGGCGGCGGGCTGCATCCCGATCATCCGCAACTGGGTCGGGGCCGATCGAATTTATCCGCCCAAGCATGTTGTCGAATCGATGGATCAGGCGGCCGTGATGATCCAGCGCTGGAACGAATCGCCTTACCAGGCCGAGGAGCGGGAGGCCTGTCGCCGCTATGCCCGCGAACGATTCGATCAGGAGCTGATCTGCGACAAAATCGAATCCTTCTTCATCGAGGCGATCCGTGCGCGCTTTCAGGATGACGGCGCCCCCACGCTGCCCGCGCGTCCGGCCCAGGCGACGCTGCCGCGGGTGATGCTGCTCGGCTACATCGCCCCGGGTTATCGCGGCGGTTATCGAATCCGGATCGAGCAGGAGATTCAGGCATTGACGCGGCTGGGCTGCCAAGTCCATCTGGCCTGCCTGCACCCGCCGATACAGGATGCCGCGGCGCTCAAGGATCATGCCGCGCAACTGGAACGGCTCGGCTGTCGGGTGCACCTGATCCCCTCGCCGCGTTTCTTTGATATCCAGATCGCGTCCGACACCTTCAAGGGGGAACTGGACGCGCTCGAGGCGGTGGTGCGTGCCGAGCGGATTGCGCTGGTCCATGCAGAGGCGCTCTATAGCGCACGCTTGGGTGCCCATCTCAAGAAGCGCCTGCCCGAGATCAAACTGGTCTTCGACGTCCATGGCGACAGCGTGGAGGAGGAACGCATGTCGGGGGCCAGCAAAGAGCGCGTGCGGGCGATGGTCGAAGCCGATCGGCTGGTCTTTGAGCTAAGCGACCTCAATGTGTTTGTCTCTGAGGCGATGCGAGAGCACTTCCAGGCTCGACATCGGCGCGAGTTGCCCTCGGTGATTGTCCCCTGCTGCGTCGCCGACCGTTGCTTCACGCAGCGGCGGACGGGCCGGCCGATCCTGCTGCCGCCGGGGCGGCCGGTTCTGGCCTATCTGGGGACGATGGTTGCCTGGCAGTGCGGCGATGAAATGATCGGGTTGTTCGCGCGCCTGCACCGGCTCAACCGGGATCTGTTTTATCTGCTGCTTGTCCCGCTGGGCGACCATGCCAAGGTACGCACCTTGATGGAGCGCCACGGCCTGGGCGGCGAGGACGTCCTGCTCGTCGAGGTGCCCCACGAGCAGGTGGCCGATTACCTGCGCCATGCTCACGCCGGGCTCCTCTTGCGGCTCGATGATCCAGTCAATCGGGTCTCCTCGCCTACTAAGTTCGGTGAGTATCTGGCGGCGGGCTGTCCGGTGGTAATGACCGAGCGGATCGGCGATTATAGCCAGTTGGCGCGTGAGCATGAGGTCGGGGTCGTACTGGACCCGCAGTGGCTGGTCAGTCAGAATTGGCCCGAGGCGGAGCTGCGTCGGATTCTGGACCTGGTCGAGCGCAGCCATGCCGGTCGCGAAGAAATGGCCCGGCGTTGCCGCGACCTGGCTTGGGAGATGATTCACTGGGAGCCGGCCTCCGAACGGCTGGCCCTGGCTTACAGCCGGGTCCTGCTCGGCGAACCGGCTGCACAGATGGCCCAAACGGCTGGAGAAACGGCACAGCGCTGAAAGACCTTTTAGCTGCGCCACGAGCAGCCGGACGCCGGCAAGTTCCATTTCAAAGTAATTTATAATGAAACATGATCCTTCACGCCCGCGCGTGCCGGCCGGCTAGCGGCGGGGAGTATCATGGTTACAGGTTTTATAAGAAATATTAATGAGGATGCGGCTAAAAAAGCGCAATATTTGATAAACAAACCTGTTGCCGCGGCGAAATGAGCGATTACTGGTTTTACATTATTTTTTCGGCTGATTTTGCTTGCAATCCATCCCGCCCGCCTGATTAATCAACATGAACAAAATGTTGCGGTTGTCTGAAAAAAATGTTGGATCTATTCATTGCCCCGCCTATCCCCGTGATGCTCGACCCGTCCTGGCATGCCTCGGATGCCTTGCTGTCGGTCTGCCGGCTGTTGATCAAGCTGGGACGGCTTGATGAGGCGCTCGACTTGTTGCGCACGGCCGAGCAGGAACATCGCCCGCTGGCGGAGAAGCTTCCGGGAAGCGCGCTTTCACGCCAGGCGCAGGCGCTTGAGCTGTTGGCCGAATGCCTTGATGCCATGGGGTGCCTGGGTGATGCGGTCGAGGTCGGCTGGGAGGCCGTTGTGCTCAACCAGCGGTTGGAGGCCCGTGAGGGGACTTTGCACCTGTCGCGGCAGGCGCGGCTGCTCCAGACGCTAGTCGGGCGGTTGATGGCTCTGGGCCGTCATGCCGAGGCAATGGATACAGCCCGCCAGTCGATCCTGATCTACGCGCGGCTGACCACGGAGGGGCATGATTACTTTCGTGCGGCCTGGGCCCACACTCTGGAACAAATGGTAGATGGATTCATGGCCTTGGACGATTCGGCGGGTGGGCTTGAGGCAGCGCGCGCGGCCGAGGAACAATATCGTCAGTTGGCGGCCGGGCATGCCGCGGCATTCCTGCCTAATTGGGCACGTTCACTGCTGAGGCTCGCCCGTCTGTCGGAGGGCCTGGGCGAGTATGGGGAGGCGATTGCGGCGGCCAGGCAGGCGGAGACCCAATTCGCCCTTTTATCGATGAACGATCCACAGTCCTACCAGCGAAATTGGTCTGAGACGGTCAACACACTGGCGCGGCTTTTAATCCACCAAACCGCCTGAGACTGCCGCCTTAAGAGAAGCATCACTCCCTGTTTCCCTTGATCTGGCTGGGCTGGGCCTATATAAATCGGAGGGTCATGCCGATGGAATCGGTTTTGCCGTCCGCTTATCTTTCACCGCGGATGCGCCAGATACGAACAGGATGTGCGTCATGATCGGGAGTGTGCAGGGGATGATGATACGGGTGGAGCGGCGCTGGCTGGCGCCGCTGTTTTTATTGCTGCTGTTGTTGAGTTGCCTGGCACCGCAGGCTGCGGCGCCGGTGATTCGGAAGAGCGCGCTGGATGAGGTGGCCCCTTACCGGCGGATGCTGTGGGTGACGCGCTGGGACTATCGCAGCGCCGAGGACATTGCCCGCATCTGCCGCAATGCTGCGTCAGCCAGGTTCACCGACATATTCTTTCAGGTTCGCGGCGAGGGAACGGTTTTTTATCGAAGTGAGATCGAGCCTTGGGCTTGGGAACTGAGCGGGCGCGGCAATGCCAGTGGCACCGGCGTCGATCCGGGTTGGGATCCGCTGGCGATGGCGATCGCCGAGGCGGGGAAGTATGGACTGCGGTTGCATGCCTACATGAATGTGCTGCCGGTGTGGGCGCAGAAGACGCCGCCGCCGGCGGAGTGCAACCATGTGCTGGCGCGCCATCCGAACTGGCTGATGTGCGACGTCGCCGGTCAGCCGATGAAGACCGACTGGTATCGCTTCATCGATCCGGCGCTGCCGGAGGTGCGCGCGCACTTGGCGGCGCTTTTCGCTGAGGTCGCGCGAAAATATGCGGTCGATGGGATTCACTTGGACTATATCCGCTACCCCTACGAGAAGGGCGATTTTTCATATGCCAAGCCGGTGGTCGAGGGTTTTCGGCTCGTCCACGGCGGGGAGCCGGCGGCGCTGCCCGAGCAGTGGCGGGCCTTTCGCCGCGCGCAGATCACAGAGACGGTACGCGCAATCTCGACGGCGGTGCGCCGCGAGCGGCCGGGGATCGAAATTTCGGCCGCGGTCATCGCCCACCCTGATCGTAGCGAGACTATGGCCGGCCAGGAGCCGGCGGTCTGGCTGGCCGAGGGGCTGGTGGACGCGATCACGCCGATGGCCTATACCGGCGTGATGGCCGACTTCGAGAAATATGCCTCTCGTTTCAATACCGACCTCCGGCAGCGCATCTGGCTCGGCGTGCTGGCCGACCCGGCCAAGAATGACGAGGTGCTCGGGCAGGTGCGGCGCACGGTGGAACTGGGCTATGGCGGGGTGGCGGTGTTTGCCTATGCCAATCTGTTCACGCGACACGCGGCCAATGGGCGCGCCAGGGCGATGTATGAAATATTTGCCGGTGGAGGGGGCGAATGACGCAGACGGTGGCGGCTACGAGCTTCTGGGACTGGCGCGAGCGGCTGAAGGCACAGCTCAGCGGAACTGTCGCCACGCAGGCCGCCGACCCTGAAGTGAATTATGAGGCCGACGCCGATCCCGCGCCGGTTGATGAGCGCCTGATCCAGGCAATCTGGCATCAGCAGTTGATCCAGGCGGCGGGGCTGCGGCTGGCTGACGGCCGCCCGGTGCGCGTGCTTGAGTCGGGGCGCTGGAATGGTTCGGCGGGGCCTGACTTCAAGGGGGCGCGCCTGATCATCGGCGAGCAAACGCTCGAAGGCGATATCGAGGTGCACCTGGTGGCCTCGGGCTGGGCCGCGCACGGCCACGAGCGCGACCTGGACTACAACTCCTGCATCCTGCACGTGGTGCTGCGCAACGATGACGGCGGCGTGAGCGACCGGCTCCACAACGGCACCCTTCTGCCGCGACTGGAACTGGAGCCCTACATCTTCCCGGACCTGGAGACGGTGCGGCGTTCCCTTTCAATCGAGGAGTTTCAATGTGAGACACTAGGCGCGGTGGGTCGTTGCCATCGGATGCTGACCTCGCTCGACAGCCTCGCGCTGGCGGATTTTCTTGACCATGCCGGCAATGAGCGGTTGGTGGGCAAGGTCCAGCGGCTCGAGCAGCAGGCGAGCCAGGCCGACTTGGAGCAGGTGTTTTACCAGTCGCTGATGATGGCGCTGGGAACCGGGCCCGGCAAGACGCTTTACTACCTGCTGGCCAAGCGCGCCCCCTTGGCCGAGCTGCTGGCCGAGACGGATGAGCTGCCTGAGGGCCGGCGCGCCGAGGGGATCGAAGCCTTGCTGCTGGCGGTGGCTGGATTGCTGCCCGAGCCGGCGGCCCTGGCCGAGGCGCCCGAGGAGGCGCGCGCGCGTGCGGAGCGAATGGTCGAAATGTGGCGGCGCTGGCAGCCGTGCTGGTGCGACCGGCAGATCGCGCCGACCCGCCGTTGGTTTCAGGGCATCCGGCCGGTCAACTTCCCGACGCGGCGGCTGGCGGGGGTCGCGGTACTACTGGCGCGGACGCGCGAACGGGGGCGCTCGCCACTCGCCGACTTGCTCGGGCGCATCGAAGCCGGGCGCGGGGCCCTGGAGTCATCGGTGCCCGCCCGCCGCAAGCGCCACCCGGTGCTCGAGGATCTGGTCGGCTGGTTCCGCGTGGCCGGGATGGGCCACTTCTGGGGTTCGCATTACAGCTTTACCGCCAAGCCGACCCCGCGGCCGATGGACCTGATCGGCGAGGGCGCGGCGCTCTCGCTGGTGCTCAACGCGTTGGTGCCGGCGGCGCTGCTGGCGGCGCGGCGAGCGGGGGACGAACGGCTGGACCAAGCCGTGAGGCGACTATATGGACTGGTGCCGCCGCTGCAGGCCAACCACGTCACCGCATTCATGGAGCGCCGGCTGTTCGGCGACAGCGATTGGGCGCGTGGGCTGATCAACACGGAGCGTCGGCGGCAGGCGCTGTTTCAAATCTTCCACCACTGCTGCCGGGGCGAGACCCGCGACTGTGATGCCTGCTACTTCGGGCCGGGGCGCTGATCTGCTCAATCAATCCGGATGCCCTGGACGCGGCCGCGCATGGAGTTGATGAGGCTGCCATCGAGTAGCATCTGGGCCTGACGCCGCGAGAGGTTGTGGCGCAGGCGCGGGCGGACGGACTTCCCCTTGATCCGCGCCTCGATCTCCTCGCCGCCGCGCTCGATGCAATCGCGAATGCCGTCGATGATGATGCTGTCTCCCTGCTCGAGCGCGTCATAATCGTTTTTATCGATGAAGATCAGCGGCACGATGCCGAAATTGACCAAGTTCTGCATGTGGATGCGGGCGAAGCTCTTGGTCACGACCAGACGCAGACCAAGGTAGCGCGGGGCCAGCGCGGCATGCTCGCGACTGGAGCCCTGGCCGTAGTTCTCGCCGCCGACGATGGCGTGACCGCGCCCCTTGTCGCGCAGGCCGGCCGCCCGTAAGTGATAAGTCGGATCGACGTGATGAAAGGCGAACTCGCTGATGCGGGGGATATTGCTGCGGAAGGGAAGCACGCGCGCGCCCGCGGGCATGATCTCATCGGTGGAGACGTTGTCACCCGTCTTGAGCAGGACCTCGAGCTCGAAGCGCTCGGGCAGGGGGTCGAGCTCGGGCAGCGTCACGATATTGGGCGCCTTAGCCAACTCGACCTGGCGCGCCTGCTCGGGAGGCAAGGGCGCGATGAGCAGGCGGTCGTCCAGCGGCGGGTCGTCGGGCTCGTCAATGCGCGGAAAGGGCATGTTGAGCGTGCGCGGGTCGGTCAAGACTCCGGTCAGCGCGGAGGCGGCCGCCGTCTCGGGGCTGCAGAGGAAGACGCGATCCTCGATGGTGCCCGAACGGCCGGGGAAGTTGCGTGGCACGGTGCGCAGGCTGTTGCGACCGGTAGCGGGGGCCTGGCCCATGCCGATGCAGCCGTTGCAGCCGGCCTGGTGCAGGCGCGCCCCGGCCTGGATCAGCGACCCCAGCCGCTTGTCGGCGATCAACGCCGCGAGCGCCTGGCGCGAGGCCGGGTTGATATCAAGCGAGACGCGCGGGTGCACCTGGCGGCCACGCATGACCTCGGCGACAACGGCGATATCGCGATAGCCGGGATTGGCCGAGCTACCGACATAGGATTGATAAATTTCCATGCCCGCCAGCTCACGCACCGGGACAACCGCTCCCGGACTGGGAGGCTTTGCGATGAGCGGCTCGAGGCGCGTCAGGTCGATCTCCTCGACCAGGTCATAGGTGGCACCCTCATCGGGCAGCAGTTCGATCCATTCCTTCTCACGGCCCTGGCTGCACATGTAGCGGCGCGTGATGTCATCGGAGGGGAAGATGCTGGCGGTGGCTCCCAACTCGGCGCCCATGTTGGCGATCACGTGGCGATCCATCGCGGAGAGCTGGGCGAGGCCGGGGCCGTGATATTCGATGGCGCGCCCCAACCCGCCGGCGACACCGTGGCGACGCAGCATCTCGAGGATGATGTCCTTGGCGCTGACCCAGTCGGGCAACTCACCGACCAGGCGCACCCCCCAGATTAGTGGCATGCGGATGTGGAAGGGCTCGCCGGCCATGGCCATGGCGACCTCGAGCCCGCCGGCGCCGATGGCGAGCATCGCCAGCGAGCCGGCGGCGCAGGTGTGACTGTCCGAGCCGAGCAGCGTCTTGCCAGGGATGCCCAGGCGCTGCATGTGAACCGGATGGCTGACGCCATTGCCCGGGCGGCTGAACCAGATGCCGAAGCGCTCGCAGGCGCTTTGCAGGAAGAGATGATCGTCGGCGTTTTTGTTGTCTTCCTGGAGCAGGTTATGGTCGACATACTGGGCCGAGACCTCGGTCTTGACACGATCCAGCCCCATCGCCTCCAGCTCAAGCATGACCAGCGTGCCGGTCGCGTCTTGGCACAACGTCTGATCGATGCGCAGGGCAATTTCCTTGCCGGCGACCATCTGGCCCTCGACCAGATGGCTGGCGATGATTTTCTGCGTCACGTTGTGCGCCATGGTGCACCTCGCTTTTTTCAATTTGATTCAATTTTAACGGGTGAGGAGGGGAAAAGGCGCAGAAAAAATCGTGCGACAGTACGGGACCGCAGGTTCAGCCGAGCAGGGCGCGGGCGTTATCGCGCAGGATGGCACGCTCAAGGGCGGGGGGGAGTTCGAGCGCGCGCAGGGCCGCCAGCGACTCGAGCTGGTCCATCCAGGGAGAATCGCTGCCGAAGAGCAGGCGCGTGGGCGGATGCGCCAGCAGCAGGTCGCGGGCCGCCTCGCGGTCGAGCAGGTGGAGGGTGCAGGAGAGGTCGAGCCAGACCGGCTCGCCGAGCAGATGCTCGCGGACGGCGTCCCAGTCCTGCCAGCCCCCCAGATGCGCCGCGATGAACCGCAGCCGTGGGAAGCGCTCGATGACGCGGCGGATGCGTTCGGGGGCGGCACGGCGCTCGCGCGGGAAGGCCGGGTCGAAGCCCGCATGGCAGACGGCGAAGAGATCGCAGGCTTCCATGGCCGCCCAGATCGGATCCATGCGCGGCTCGTCGATCTCGAACTGCTGATAAAAAGGGTGCAGCTTGAGGCCGGGAAGGCCGGCGGCGGCGATTTGGCGCACACGCGCGGCGGGATCGGGGTCGTCGGGGTGGACCGAGCCCAGCGGCACGATTCGCGGTGAGCGGATCGCCAGCGACCACTTGAGAATCGGGTCAAATTGCTCAGGGGCGGTCGCGATTGAACATAGCCAGGACTGCTCAATACCGGCGCGGTCCATCGAGGCCAGCAGCGAGGCAATCGTGCCGTCGAGCGCGGGGGGCCACTCGGCGCTGGCGGCGAGCTGCGGGATCACCCGCTGGGCCAAGGCGTCGGGAAAGGCATGGGTGTGGGTATCGATCACGCCAACGTTCATCAGGCTCATCCCGTCCTATTCTAGCCATTGTTGTTGAATGGTCGAGCACGGTCAACCGCGAAGAGCTGTTCCTCACGTTGGCGTCTGTGCGGCCGCATCGGCCAATTTACGATGGTTGCCACCTGGGAGCCCACCCAGAATGGGAAAGGGCCGCAAACTCATGGTTTTATTGAGTTTGCGGCCCGAGATGTGGTACGCCCGTAGGGATTCGAACCCCAAACCTTCTGATCCGTAGTCAGATGCTCTATCCAATTGAGCTACGGGCGCTCAACAGGCCATATCATGGCCGATCGAGGCCGCTGGCGCAAGGGAAAAAAACGGCTTTTTAGCGTTAAAGCAGAGACTCCGACAGGGGTCGGCAGAAGTGAAGTCGGGGGCTTCTAAAATTCGGGAAGACAGGGCAAAAATTCTCCTTGACTTGCCATAACCTTCGGAGCTTGGATTAAGGTCGCAGTTCCTGCGAAATAGAGATTTAGCATTGTAGGTGCACCAACATGGTGAAACAAGCCATCTTAACGCTGGCGATGGGTATTTCCATGGCCATGGCCGCGACTCAGGCGAGCGCGGCGGAAATTCTGGTTCCGACCGGGCAGCCGACGATATCGGCGGCCATCACCGCCGCCAGCCCCGGCGACACGATCCGGATCACCTCGGCCGGCCCGTTTGTCGAGAACATCACGGTCAACAAGCTCGTCAATATCGTCGTGGATCCTGGCGTCGACGCGGTGATCAACGGGGCGGCGACGGGCACCTTCATTATCACCACCGTGGCGGGCGCCGAAGGCTCCAAGATCGGCAGCGGCGACGGCGGCCGGCTGGTCATCAGCAACACTGGGACCGCGAACCGGGCCAACGCGATTGCGATCAACCACGTCTCCGGTCTGGTGACTTTTGAGAATATCATGATCGAAAACGGCACGTCGGGGACGGCGCGGGCGATCCAGATACTCAACACCGGCAGCACCGCGTGGAAGTACATCGAGGCGATCGGGACGAATTCTGGTTTCGAGGTCATTCGCACACTGCCCGATACCACCAGCCACACGATCGAGAACTCGCGCTTTGTCGCTATCCGCAGCCGTTCGCCGGTTTACCTGCGTTCGTCGGCCAGCCCCGCGATCAATGCCGCGACTTTCACGTTCCGCGAGGTCGAGTTGCATTCGAATTCCTCACTTGCCCCGACTGCCGGGCGTGAGGCGATCTCGATCTACGGCGGGGTGGCCGGCTCGGTCACCTTCGATCGCTGCTGGGTGCGGGTTGACGCCACCACATGGATGACCATCGAGCACCGTCAGCGCGACGGTGGCTACCCGCTCGCCTTCCCGGTGGTGAACTACACGAACAGCATCCTTGAACATAATGGTGCGGTTTCGCGTGTGATGAATGTCCGCGCCAGCGGCATGAGCAGCGGCGTCACGATTAACATCGATCGTTGCGACTTCTATCAGACCGGCGGAACGACCAGCACCGCCATCCTGATGGGTAACTTGCCGACTGCGCTTAACCAGGATGCCCGCACGATGAACATCAGCAACAGCAACTTCTTGAATGCCGATGGCGGCGCGCTGCGCGGGGTCGATCATGCGACCACCGGGACGCCTGACGTCTACAACATCACCAACTGCAATGCCTTCTCGACGGGCAATCAGGATCAGACCAATGAGAAGGCCTTCCATGTCATCCGGGTCGTGCAGGATGGGGCAACCACCTACACGGCTTTCGTGCCGCTGGCTGCAACCAACAACGTGCTGCCGGGCCGCAATCCTGGCTATCTCGATGTTGCCGTGGGCGACTACCGTTACAGCGACACCTTCCTGCAGACCGCCGGCACGGGCGGTCAGCCGATCGGATCGATGATGAACTTCGCGCAGGTGCCTGTGCCTGTGGAGCTGTCGACCTTCAGCCTGCAGTAACACGGTCACCTCATACTTGTAAATCTGAGGGGGGCTTCGGCCTCCCTCTTTTTTTGTGGCGCAGCCGCATTCATGGCGGTTGCTTGCGGCAGCCTTTGCTGCGATAAATGAGGCGCGGAGGCAGGGTATGAAACGGTATGTCGTCGGGATCACGGGGGCCAGCGGGGCGATCTATGGGGCGCGCCTGGTCGAGGCCTTGCTGGCGGCTCCGGATCGCGAGACGCATCTGGTGGTTTCGCCGGCCGGGGCGCGCGTGCTGGCCGAGGAACTGGGCATTCGCGGCGGGGCGGCTGGCCTGGCCAACTGGATCGGGTTGTCGCCGGAGCAGCGTGATCGACTGGTGGCCCACCCCCACCACGATATCGGCGCCGGACCCGCCAGCGGCACCTTTCGTTTCGAGGCGATGATCGTGGCGCCCTGTTCGGTGCGCACGCTGGGGGCGCTGGCGGCGGGACTCTCGGACAACCTGATCACCCGCGCCGGCGACGTGGCGATCAAGGAGGGGCGGCGGCTGGTGCTGGTCGCCCGCGAGACGCCACTGAGCCTGATCCACCTGCGGGCGATGACCAGCCTTGCCGAGGCCGGCGCCATCATCCTGCCGGCCGCCCCTGCGTTCTACCACCGCCCGCGCTCGATCGAGGACTTGGTGCGCTACATCGTGCAAAAGATTTTTGACAGACTGGGACTGGAGCTGCCCGACTCGGTCAGGTGGGGCGAGGCTCCCTAGCCCTGTGGTTAGATGTAAATCTCCTTCGCGCTCACCTGCGTGAACGAATCCAAAAAATGACGAGTGGCAATTGTTTTCTATGAATACCCAGCAGCTTCCTCCGGCGCGGCATGCCAGCCGCCTGACTGAGCAGCGAAATCCGGCATCGATGCAGATTGACCGCATGACGATCGCGGAGGCGCTGGCCGTGCTCCAAGCGGCCGACCGCGAGGCGGTCGAGGCGGTCGTTGCCTGCGCGCCCCAGATCGAGCGCGCGGTCGAAATGGTCGTGGCGGCATTCGGGCGTGGCGGCCGGCTGCTTTATGCCGGCGCCGGCACCAGCGGACGACTCGGGGTGCTCGATGCCAGCGAGCAGCCGCCCACCTTCAACGTGCCGGCCGAGCAGGTGCAGGGGATCATTGCCGGCGGCTGGGACGCCCTGCGTAAGTCGATCGAGGGGGCCGAGGACCGTCCCGAACAGGGCGCCGACGCGGTGGCGGAGCATGATGTCGATTCGCGCGACGTGGTCTTCGGAATCACCACCGGCGGACGGGCGCCGTTCGTGCTCGGGGCGCTGGCCGAAGCCCGCCGCCGCGGGGCGCCGACAATTCTGCTGACCTGCACGCCGCCGCTGGAGGGCGAGGAAAATTTGGCCGACCTGCAGATTGCGGCCCTCACCGGCCCCGAAGTCATCACAGGGTCCACGCGCATGAAGGCCGGCACCGCAACCAAGTTGATCCTCAATCAGGTCACGACGTTGTCGATGGTGCGCATCGGCAAGGTCTATGAGAACCTGATGGTCGACGTACGGCCGGTCAACGACAAGCTGGTGGATCGGGCCGAGCGCATCTTGAATGAGGTGGCTGGACTGGACCGAACGCGCGCCGGTGAACTACTCGCCCGGGCGGGCAATGACCTTAAGGTTGCGATCGTGATGGCGCTGACGGGGCAGGACGCCACTGCCGCGCGCGAACGGCTCACCGCCGTCGGTGGGCACGTCGCGGAGGCAATCCGACGGGCACGCCAGAGTTAGCCAATTAGCACCGAAGGAAGCCTCCGGGAATGCGGATATGACTTGTCGTGCAAGGGGGCTTGATATATGATTGGATCATGCCGATAAGGATGACGCGACATCGATCGGCATGAGCGCTGAACCCGAACGTTGATGTAAGATTTGTTCACAAAGCATGGCCCCTGTTCGGTTTGTAATCCGACGAAGGCTTGAACCAACAGTTTGCTCATGGGAGCCGAAAAACGACCGTGAATTGCACGCCCTCTCACGAGGGATTCATGAAGCGGACGGACAAGGCGCCCACCTGAACCTTCAGGTTCAACTTCAACGAAGGATACGGCCGCGCGGGGGTCATATTCTGTCCAGCCTCATTTTCCATTAACCATTGATAAGTTCAAGTTGAGGGCCGGCCATGTTGAATTGCCGGCCCTTATTTATTAGACTTGCGGGGAAATCTTCGGCGGGGGTATGAAGCGTGGGTGACGGCGGGATGGAGCGAAGCGGGGGCGGAGGGTTTGGGCGCGCCTTTGCGCGCGAGAAGATTCTGGCGGCCCCTGAGCGGGCCTGCCTTCACCAATGGGGCCGGCGCGATTATGGAGAGGTGCTGGCATTGCAGGAGGCGCTACGCGAGCGGCGCCGTGCCGATCAAATCGTCGATTGCTGGTTGGCGGGCGAGCATCCGCTGGTGATCACCCAGGGGGTGCGCGGGCGCGGCGATGACCTGGTGGCGGGCGCGCTGGTCCCGGGCGAGATCCCCGTCTTCAGCATCGACCGGGGCGGCATGACTACGCTGCACAATCCAGGCCAGCTTGTCATTTATCCGATCTTACGCACGCTGCCGGGTCTGTTGGCGCAGGCTCGGTTGGCGCTGGCGCTGCTGGAGTCGGTTCGCGACTGGCTTGATCTGCACACTGGCATCCGCAGCGAGATCGAGCGTGGGCGGCCGGGACTCTACATCGGCGGGCGTAAGCTAGCCGCCATCGGCATCTCGATCCACGGCTGCGTCTCGATGCACGGCATCGCGATCAATTTGTGCAATGACCTGTCGCCTTGGCGGCGGATCGTGCCCTGCGGCGAGCCCCAGACTCGACCGATCACGCTGAGCGAACTGGCCGGCCATCGCTATGAGCCCCAGGAGTTCATCCCGCTGATCCCTGACTGGCTGCGTACCTCCTGGGGCTACGATCAGGTTGAAGCGGGCCTGCCGGTACCCGCCGTCTACCCTTCGTCCGTCCTGCCATGATGCGTGAGCTTGCAGCGCCCACCAAGGCTGAAGTCGGCCGGCGCCGCCGGCGCTGGAATTACGGGTTGGGGCTGAATTTGCTCGTGGCGTTGCTGCTGGCGCCGCTTCTGTATCGCGCCGGGCTGGAATCCAGCATCTGGATGGATGAGACCTATTCGCTGCTCATGGCGCATCATGATCTGGATGCGATCATTGATCAGTCGATGATCGACAACCACCCGCCGGGATACTATGTGATACTCAGGGGATGGCTTGGGATCGGCCGTAGCATCGGGCTGGAGCCGGGGATTTTGTGGGCGCGCCTGCCAGGGGTGATGGCGTGGCTCGGGCTGGTGGCAGCGGCCTGGTTCATCGGCCGGCGCGAGTTCGGCCGCCAAGGTGGGCAACTGCTGGCGGGGGCGCTGGCGCTGGCCGCGTCGGGCGCGGTGATGGCGCGCGAGGCGCGTTTCTATGCGCTGGCGGCGGCCGCGCTGCTGGTCTGTTTTCTGCTGCTGCTTCGGCTGCGCCGGATGTCCACTCGGCCATGGCGCGCGCGGGCGGGGTGGAGCCTTTACGCCGCCTGCGCCACTCTCGCGCTCTGGAATCACCTGCTCACGGGAGTGGTCCTGGCCTGGCTGGGCCTGATGTGGTTGGTCCTCCTGGTCGGGCTGCCTCGCGAGCGTCGGGCGAGCTTCCTGTTGGGCGGCCTGCTGGCGCAGGGGATGGCCCTGCTGGCATTTTCGCCCTGGCTGCCGATGGCTCTTATCAACATTGGGAATCTTGAAAGCTCGCGCAGTTGGATGACCGAGCCGAGCCTGTGGAATTTCCTGCGTGTCTTCATCCTCTGGTATCCGCTCAGCCGGCGCGGACAGCCGCCGGGGTGGGAAGTTCCCGACTGGCAACTGGCGCTGGGAGCGCTGACGGTGCTGCTGCCGGCGCTGGCTTGGCTGGTGATGAGGCATCGGCGGCCGGGGGTGTCCCGACGCTGGCGCAGGCTGGCCGGCTGGGGCTTGGGGCTGTCGGTGGCCAATGTATGGACGATCTGGCTGCTTGGCCGAACCGGGACGTTGCTGGTCTTCCATGGCCCGCGCTACACGATGCTCACGCTGCCGATCTGGGTCTGCGGGATGGCTGCCGTGGCGGCCATGGGCGCCCGTGGCCGGGTGAGAGCCTGGTTGCTCATGCTGCCCTGGCTGGTCGCCTCGCTGACGGGCTGGGCCTTGGACACGTTCGCTGAGCGCGCGGGATCCACCCGCCTGGCCGAGGCGGCGGCCGGGGCGCGCCTGCCGGAACCGGGCGGCCGGCTTTATGCGATGCCGGCGGAGCTGATCCCATTCAAGCGGCAATCGCTGGCGCAGTGGGATGTACGCCCTATAGAGGCGCTGGTGGATGAACCTGTGGGGGATGCGACGATCCCGATCCTGCTGCTCAACAATTGGGCGCCGCTGGCGCAGGAGCGGGAATTGGTGGCGCGCGAACTGCTGTTGGAAGGGGGACTTGCGCGACGGGTTGAGCAACTTGTGCTGCCGATGAATGCCGACCAGGATGTCTGGCTCTGGGTCGAGGGCTTGGATCAAGAACTCGCGCGCCGCCTGGCGCAGCAGGATTTCTTGACTTATCCCATCCCCGCACCCGCCGATGCACATGGCCAGGTGCATCCGCGCCAACTGCGACTGCGCGATGGCTGGCACCTGCTGCAGATTTATCTGGAGCAGGACAAGTGGAAGGCCTATCGGAGAGCCTCCGCCCCGCGTGCGCGCATTGGGCTGCCTGGGCCGTTTGAACGGGGGGACTACCGGGTCCACATGATGCTTGAGCTGGAGCACGCGACCGCGCTTGAATTCCATTTTAAGGCTCGTGACCTGGATGAGCGGAAAAGCATGCACATCACGCCGGGCATCTATCAGCTGGCGATGCCACTGACGCTCGCCAATGCGGCGGATGATATTGATCTGTTCCTGATACAATCGGCCGGTCCGTCGGCGGGACTGATCTTTCTTGGCCTGTGGGTGGAACGAGCGCCTTGATCCGTTACAGCGGGTTTGCATCGATTGGCGCCGCATGTCAGAATGGCGCAGATTGAAAAGAGGTCAAAGTTACATTGGGAAGAAAACGGGATGAACCGAAGCGTAGGGCGCGCGTCGAGCACCTGGACGTGGAGCCGGCGGGCGAGGCCGCGGCCTTCGAACGCGGTGCCAAGGTGACGGGAATTTTTCAGTCCTCGCCGCGGCGCGGGGGGCAGGTGGTGCCCGACACGGCCGGCCTGCCTGAGGTGCGCATCCCGCCAACGGCGATGGGCGCGGCGCTCCACGGCGATCACGTCCAAGTCGAGGTCTTCCGCTCCAAGCCCGGGCGCGTTCCCAGTGGTTCCATCACGCGCATCCTGAAGCACGCCCACAAGCAGATCCTGGGACGCTTCCAGCGCGCCGGCAAGTATTGCGTAGTCGTGCCGAAGAACCCTCGCATTCGGCGGCTGGTCCATATCTACCGCAAGTTCGACCCAGCCGAGGTGCCCGAGGGCTCGTGGGTGATGGTCGAGGTCACGCGTTGGGCGGATGAGCCGGATGAACCCTTGACGGGGCGGCTGATCGAGGTGCTGGGGACTGAGGAACAACGCGGGCTGCCGATCCTGCTGCTCATCCGCGAGCGCGGGGTGGCGATTGAGTTCACCCCAGAGGTTGAGGCCGAGGCGCGCGCGTTGGAAACAGCGCCGCCGGCGGCGGGCAAGCGGTTGGACCTGCGCCACGAGCGGGTCTGCACGATCGACCCGGCCACGGCCAAGGATTTCGATGATGCGATCTCGCTGCACGGGGCAGGGGAGGGCGGCTGGCGCATCGGCGTGCACATCGCCGACGTGGCGCACTACGTCCGGCCGGGCACGGCCATCGACCTGGAGGCCTATGACCGGGCAACCTCGATCTACCCGGTCGACCGCGTCATCCCGATGCTGCCCGAGGCGCTCTCCAACCAGTTGTGCAGCCTGCGACCTGACGAGGACAAACTGACGATGACCGTGCTGTTTGACGTCGACCGCCATGGCGGGATCAGCAACGTCGAGATGCACAACTCGATCATTCGCTCAATGCGGCGCTTCGCCTACGAGGAAGTGCAGGGGCTGTTCGACCGGGCCGACCAGGAGGCGGGGATCGAGCCGGAGCCGGCACCCAAGGCGGCGCGTCCCTGCCCACTGATCGACCCCAAGCTGCTCGCCGACCTGATGCAAATCCGCCAGGCTGCGCGGGCGCTCAACCAGGCGCGCATCAAGCGGGGGGCGCTCGACCTGGACCTGCCCGAGACTGAAATTCTCTTTGACGCTGAAGGGCGCGTCAGTGACCTGCGCCGGCGCGAGCGCTTCGAGGCGCATCGGTTGATCGAGGAGATGATGGTCGCCGCCAATGAGGCGGTCGCGCGCGAGTTGGAACGGCGTGGCTACCCGGCCCTCTACCGCGTCCACGCCGAGCCCGACGAGGGCAAGCTGCGCACGGTGGCGCCGGTGATGACCCGGCTGGGCATTCCGCTGCCCGCGCGCCGGGGCATCACGCGCGAGGAACTGCAGCGTGCCATCGACGCCGCTCACCGCCATCCGGCCGGGGTGATCGTCCAGCGCTGGCTTCTCCGCACGATGATGCGCGCCAAGTATCAGCCCGAGAACATCGGCCACTATGGGCTGGCCTCCGACAGCTATCTGCACTTTACCTCACCGATCCGGCGCTACCCCGACCTGATCGTCCACCGGGTCGTCAAGGAGCTGCTGGCGGGGGTGGGGGCCAACGAGGGCTCGCTGGTCGAGCTGGGCGCGGGGCTGGCCGTTCAGGGGCGACACACCAGTGCGCGCGAAGAACGTTCCCAGAAAATCGAGTGGAACGCTGAGGAGACGCTAGCGCTGGAATTCATGCGCCGCTACATCGGCGACATCTTCGACGGCTTCATCAGCGGCATCATCGGGGCGGGGTTCTTCGTCGGGCTGAGCGACTGGCCGGTGGAGGGTTTCGTCCCGATCCGCCTGCTGGAGGACGATTACTATGTCTTCGACGAAGAGCTTCACATGTGGCGCGGGCAGCGTTCGGGGCGCACCTACGCCATCGGCGACCCCGTGACAGTGCTGATCGAACGGATCGACGTGATCGCCAAACAGATGGACCTGGTGCTGGTCAAGCGCAAGACCGGCACGACGGGTCGAGCCAAAAAGAAGGCCGCGCCGCAGCGGAAGACCGCCCCGCGCCGGCCACCCAAGCGCGGGTGGCGCTGAGCATCTCAAGCACGAGACCATGATCAGGGGAGGTGGTTGATGAGGCCGAAGCTGAGGGGATGGCAGATACTGCTGGCCGGCCTGCTGGTGGGGGCACTCGCGCGGGCGGTGCCGGCAGCGATGCCGCCGGTCAACGTCATCGAACACGGCATTCCCGTTCCGGCTGGGGAGGCGATCACGCCAAGCGCGACCGTCGATGCCGACGGCCGGCGCATCATCGTCTGCAAGCTCGCGGCCGGTGGGAAAACCAGTTATCTTTTCATCGACGCCGAGTCGGGTGAGACCGAACAGTTGCCGGCCGGGCTTTCCGGCTCCGGGTCCAATGGGGTCCTGATGACCCCCGAAAACGCGATCTTCGATTCCGTCGGGGGCTATTTTCTCCGCCTCGACATCCCCACGCGCACCGTGCGGCGGCTGGGGCGGGTGGGGGGCGTCATTTTTGGCGGCGGTTTCGTCCGGACCTCTGATGGCACGGTCTATGGCGGGTTTCAGCCGACCGCCACGCTCGTCTCCTACAATCCCGCAACCGATACTTATACCGATCACGGCCAACTGAATGAGGAATCATGGCGGCAGTATCTGCGACCGTTGGCGGTGGATGCCAGCGGCTGGGTCTATGGCGGCATCGGGATGGAACGCATGCAGGTGGTGGCATTCAATCCGGCCACGGGTGAGAAGCGCCCCCTGATCCCCGAAAAGAATCGCAAGCGTGGCTATCAGCCGGTCATCTTTAAGGGTACCGATGGCCAAGTGTATGCCCGCGCCGACCGCTATCAATTCGGCGGCGTCCTTGAGATTTACGAGGACGGTTGGGGTTGGCACGTGCTTTCCGAAGGCCGGGCGACGCCGATCGCGGAGCCTCCCGTCGGTGGCGTCCGACAGGTCAACCATGTTTTCCCCGACGGATCGCATTTCAGCGGGTTCAATGTCCTGGACCGCGAGGTGCTGGTCCATGACGTGGGGGCGAAGGAACCCCGGCGGGTTCGTTTCAGCTACGAAAGCCCGGGCGTCCGTATCTACAATCTCGTGGCGGGACCGGACGGGCGGGTCTATGGTTCGACGGGGAATCCGCTGCGCTTCTGGTGTTACGATCCAGCCGGCGGCGAATTCTGGGACCGTGGCGTCGCCCCCAACGACGGGCACATCAACCAGTTCGTCCGTCAGGGCGACCGGCTTTATGGCATCACCTACAGTCAGGGATATTTGTTTGAATATGACCCGAGCCGGCCCTACGCCTTGGAACAAAACCCCCGGCTGGCGCACCGTGCCGACGAGGCGGGGGAGCAATATGGCCGCCCCCATGCGATGCTGGCACATCCCGATGGCCGGCATATCCTTGCCGCCGGCCACGCCTCACGGGTGCTTTTGGGCAGCGGCATGCTGATCTATGACGTCAAGGCGGAAAGCGGCCAGATCATCGACCGGGCGCGGCTCATGCCCGAGCACGGCATCTATTCGCTGGCCGCGCTGCCCGACGGCCAGGTGCTGGCGGGGACGTCGATTCATCCCTCGACTGCCGGCACCGCCGGGCCGGCCCGGACTGCAATGATCTATCGATACAATATGGAAACCGGCACCGTCAGTGGGCAGTGGCCGCTGTCGCCGGAAACGCCCGCGGTGCGCGAGCTTGTGGTCGCGCCCGACGGTCTGGTTTACGGACTGGCCGAGCCAGATCGACTTTTCGTGTTTGATCCGGTGAGCGAAGAAATCATTCGCAGTGAGACGCTGGCCGGCTATGGGGGCATCGCGGGCGGTCAAGCCCCGCGCTGCATGACCATCGGGCCCGACGGCGCGATCTATGCGCTCTTCCAGGAGGCGGTGGTGCGGATCGAGCCGGCCACGCTGGCACACCGGGCAATCGCCCGACCCGGAGAAGCGATCAGCGCGGGGATAGCGATGCTGGGCGACCGGATTTATTTCGCCTGCGGCACGCGCCTGTTCAGCTGCGGGCTCAACGAGTAAATCAGCTGGCGCGCAGGAGCGGACTGGCGGACGAGCCATGCTCGCGCAGCCAGCCAAGGCCGTAGTCGTATCCCAACTGGAATGCCTTGAGATTCTTGGCGTCGGTGCCCGGCGGCACGGAGGCCGAGACCGCCTTCGTCATCTCATCCAGGCCGACCACATCGGTCAGCGCGGTCAGGAAGCCGAGCATGGCGATGTTGGCCATGATCTTGTGGCCGGCCTCCTGGGCGAAGCGCGTGGCGGGGATGCCCGCGTGAGCCACCCTCGCGTCGGCCTCCGGGCGAACCAGACCCTCGTCATAGATCAGCAGTCCACCCTCGCGCAGGTGGCGCTTGTGCTGGGTGTAGCCATCCTGCGAGAGCACCAGCAGCAGCTGGGGGTTGAAGACGGCGGGGTAATCGATCGGGTCGCCCGAGAGGATGACGTCGGCGCGGCAGGCGCTGCCGCGGGCCTCGGGGCCATAGTTCTGCGCCAGCGCCGCGTAGCGGTCCTGATAAAGCGCGACGGCCTGGCCGATGATGTGGCCGGCGAGGATCACGCCCTGGCCGCCGAAACCGGTCACGCGCACTTCCATCCGTTGGGTTGCCTGTGTGGTCATGGGACTAGTCCTGTTTCCGAATCAGAGTTTGCTGCGCGGCTTCAGCTTTCGCAGACGGCTTCGACGGTTGCGATCCCGGCGCGCTCCAGGTATGTCGGGCGCTCCAGATCCACGAACTTGCCGACGACGATCGGCGAGTCGATCGAGATGTCGACGTCCTTGGGATCGGCGCCGTTGCGCACCTCGGAGCGCTCCTTGAAGGCCTGCACCATGTCGATGCCGGCGCCCAGGCGATTGAGCCGCCCATAGAGGGTCGGGCAGGGGCTGATGACCTCAAGGAAGCTGAAGCCCTTCTTCTTGATCGCCTCGCCCATCGCGCGCTGGAGCTGGACGACATGGCCAACCGTCCAGCGTGCGACGTAAACCGCCCCGCAGGCCGCCGCCAGCGAGGGCAGGTTGAAGGGAGTATCGGTGTTGCCGCCGCGAGTGGTCGTCGTGCGGGCGGATTGCGGGGTGGTCGGGGCAAGCTGGCCGCCGGTCATGCCGTAGTTGAAGTTGTTGACGCAGATGACGGTCAGGTCCATATTGCGCCGGGCGGCATGGATGAAGTGGTTGCCGCCGATGGCGAACAGGTCGCCGTCGCCGCTGAAGACCACGACCTTGAGTTCGGGGCGCGCCAGCTTGAGGCCGGTGGCCAGCGGCAACGCGCGCCCGTGGGTGCTGTGGAAGGAGTCGAGCTTCAGGTAGCCGGCGACGCGCGCCGTGCAGCCGATGCCCGAGATGACCGCGGTCTTGTCCAGCGGCTGGCCGGTCTTGACCAAGGCGCGGACGAAGGCATTGACGGCGGTGCCGATACCGCAACCGGGACACCAGATGTGCGGCATCCGGTCGGCCCGCAAGTAGGTATCGAGAACGTGCTCCTGGGGCTCGCTCATCGTGACATCCTTTGTATCGCTCATTAGGTTCACGCTCCCGCGCCGGCGGCCTGGCCGCGCAGCGTCTGCTCGAGAATCTCGACGATCCGCTCGGGCCGGTGCATCGAGCCGCCCGGCAGCGGCATGCCGATGACCGGGCAGCGGCCGGCGGCAGCGCGCTGGACCTCGCGCGCGATCTGGCCCATGTTGATCTCGGGGATAACGATGGCTCGGTAGCGTCCCGCCAACTCGGCGATCAGGTGGTCGGGGAACGGCCAGACGATCTGCAGCCGGACAAGGCCGGCCTTGATGCCCTGCTCGCGTGCCAGCCGAACCGCACGCTGGGCCGAGCGCCCGCTGATGCCGTAGGTCAGGATGACCACCTCGGCGTCATCCATCATCAGTGACTGATAGCGGGTCAGTTCCTTCTCGGCGTGGTTGCGGATCTTGTCCATCAGGCGGCGAACGAGCTTTTCCTGACCATCGGGAGTGGCGCAGGGGTAGCCGCGCTCGTCATGGGTCAGGCCGGTGATATGCTGGAAGTGGCCATCGCCCATCAGACCCATCGGCGGCACCAGATCCGCATCGGGACGGAAGGGGAGGTAAGGCTCGCCGGGACGGGCCAGCCGGCGCGGCACGATCTCAATCTGGTCGGCCGGCGGGATGATGACCTTCTCGGTCATGTGGCCGACAACCTCATCGGCCATCACCAGCACCGGCGTGCGGAATCGCTCGGAGAGATTGAAGGCCTCGATGGTCAGGTCGAACATCTCCTGGGGCGAATCGGGCGAGAGCGCGATGATCTCGTAGTCGCCGTGGCTGCCGTAGCGGGCCTGCATCATGTCCTGCTGGCCGACGAGGGTCGGCAGGCCGGTGGAGGGTCCGCCGCGCTGGACGTTGACCACCACGCAGGGGGTCTCAGTCATGATCGCCAGCCCCAGGTTCTCCATCATCAGGCTGAAGCCGGGGCCGCTGGTGGCGGTCATCGCCTTGCGGCCGCCCCAGGCCGCGCCGATGACGGCATTCATCGCGGCTAGTTCGTCCTCCATCTGAATGAAAACACCGCCGACCTCGGGCAGGCGTTCAGCGGCCGCTTCGGCGATCTCGGTGGAGGGGGTAATGGGGTAGCAGGCAAAGAAACGGCAGCCGGCGGCAATGGCACCCTCGGCACTGGCCTCGTCGCCATTGATGAAATGCGCGCCCGTCAGGACCTCGCGCTGTTCGCTCATGGGGTCACCTCCCCGCCCTCGGATACCACTTTGACATCGACCGCCTCGGCGGCCGCCGGGTCCTCGACCAGATAGATCGCGAAATCGGGGCAGACCAACTCGCACATGGCGCAGCCGTTGCATGCCTCAGGCAGCGCCTTGACGGGAATATAGTAGCCCTTGGCATTGAATTGATCGGAAAAGGCAAGCACGTCGCGCGGGCAGAACTGGATGCAGAAGCCGCAGCCCTTGCATCTGGCCTCGATCACATCGGGGCGCATCTTTTTCTTCTTGCCGCGTGGGTTGGCGGGGGAATCGCCGGGTGTGGACATCGAACACTCCTTGGCAGACGAGACTGCACGCTCAGGCGTCTAAATCTTATTACTTTTGTATCCTGAATTCCAGAAAAACCGGGCTGGAAAATCAGCGGTCGCAGCCATCTCAATTGCTGGCCACGCCACCTCTTGTGCCTTTGCGACCAGACCGTTCTTAAATTAGGACTTAGGGTTAGGTTGCCCCTGCTGACGCAAACAGGTAAGATTCGGTGGCATTGGCCGGTCCGGCCGGCGGGCCCAAAGGGAGAGAGGTTTTAAGAGTGACTATTTCCGCAAAAATGATGTTTTTGATTTGCCTGACACTGGCGACCGGCTGGGGCGAATTCTTTGCCACGACCGTTGTCGCTCAGGCTGTCGCGCCAGCGGCCACCATGACTCCCAACGCCACCGTGGAAAGTGGCCTCAGACCTGATGAAGTGCGCGCGCGCATCAGCCAACTGGAACAGACACCCGATCTGGATGAGGCCATCCGCACGTCGGCCATCGAGCAGCTCAACCGGGCGCTGGAACAGCTTCAGGCGGCACGCCAGTGGACCACGCGTGCGGCGGAGATGGAAAAGGCGCGCCTGGAAGCTCCCGACCTGATCCAGCAGTTGCGCTCCGAGCTGACCGGCCCCCCGCCGCTGATGCTGGCCGACACCCCCGAGGATGCGCCACTGGCGGACCTGGAACAGCAACTGGCCCAGATTGAAACCGAGTCGGCCGAAGTCCGGCAGCAGCTGGCGGAATATGAGGGCGAACTGAGGCGGCGAACCGACAGCCGAATCGACTTGCCGCGCCTACTGGGCGAAGCGCGTGAGCGGCTGACGCAGGTCGAGGCGCGCCTGGCCTCCCCCGAGGCCAGTGGTGAACCGGCGCCGCTGGCCCAGGCGCGCAATTGGCTCATGAGAGCCCAGCGCCAAGCCGTCAGCGCCGAGATCGATGCGCTTCAGAAAGAGCTGCAGGCCTTTGAGGTTCGCGGTGAGCTGGTGACGGTACGGCGGGACCTGGCGGCCCGGCGCCAGTTGGTGCTCGAGCGGACCCAGGCATGGTGGCGCCACCTCGTGACCGAACGGCGGCGCCGTGAGGCCGAGGCCGCAGCGCAACGCGCCCGCCAGAACGTGCAGACGGTGCATCCGGCCATGGCGCGGCTGGCGCAGGAAAACCGCGAACTGGCCGAACGGCGCAGCGGGCCCGAGGGCTTGGTCGAGCGGATTCGTCGCACCCATGAGGAAGCCGAGACGATCAGCCGGCGCCTGATCCAGCTCAAGGCCGAATTTGAGGGCATCGAGGAGCAGGTGGTCTCTATCGGGGCAAGCGAGGTGACCGGCTATCTGCTCAGCAGCAAGCGCAGCGAGCTGCCGGCACTCACCGAGCACCGGCGCCGTGTGGCTCGACGCCAACTTGAGATCCGTGACGCCCAGATTCAGCTCATTGACCTGCGCGAGCTTCGCAACCGCGTCCAGCTTCACCTGATCCAGCTGAGCGACGACCGCTTTGCCGCCGATGCACTAGCCACGCTGGGGATCGAGACCGATCCGGATGGGAAGGACACAGGGAAGCAGGACCTTGAAATTCGGGCGGCACTGGCCGAGATCTACCAGACACGACTCGGCTATCTGGAGAGCCTGCAGCGCGATTACGACCAATATTTAAAGACTCTCGTGGACCTGCAGGGCGACGAGCGCAAGCTGATCGAAGCCACTCGCGAATACGGCGCCTTCATCGATGAGAGAATATTCTGGATTCCTACAGCCAAGCCGCTGCGGCCGGCCATGCTGGCGGACGTGCGCGAGGCGGTGCAGTGGCTGCTCAACCCGCAAGGCTGGGGAGGCGTGGCTGTTGCTCTGGGCGGCCATGTCCGCGAAAAATGGCTGCAGACGGCGCTGGTCGTGCTGATGCTGGCGCTGCTGTTCGGTATCCGCGGGCGCTGGAAGCGCCTGGTGGCCGAACAGGCGCCCAAGCCTGGCAAGGTCGGGCTGATGGCATTTCGCCCGACGCTGGTGGCGCTGGTGCTGACGCTGATGGTGGCGGCGATCTGGCCGGGGGCGATCTGGCTGCTGGGTGCCGTGCTGGCCGAGCTGCATGATCCACTGGGCATGGCGGCGGGCGCGGGGGCGGGGCTCAAGCTGGCGGCCTACACCTTCCTGCCGATCGAGGTCCTGAGCCAGGTCTGCCGGCCCGAGGGGCTGGGCGAGGCGCACTTCAAATGGTCGTCGCGCAAGCTGGCAGTGGCGCGCGCCGGCTTGCGCCGGCTGATGGTGCTCAGCCTGCCGCTGGTCTTCGTGATGGCGATGCTCGCCGGCCAGGAAAATGTCAACTGGCACCAGTCGCTGGGGCGGCTGGCGCTGATCGCGGCAATGCTGGTGATGGCCTGGGTCCTCTCGTTCGTCCTGCGGCCCGAGGGTGGACTGCTCGATGGCAAGCAGCAGGGGCGCTGGGGGGGGCGCTTGCGCCTACTCTGGTTTGTGCTGGCGGTGGGCCTGCCGCTGGCGCTGGCGCTGGCTGCGGGACTCGGCTACACCTACACCGCCGCCCAGTTGGCGCGCCGGATCAGCTGGACGCTGTGGCTGGGCATGGGTTTGATGGTCTTCAACGCGCTGATGGTCCGCTGGTTGATGGTGGAGCGCCAACGCATGGCGATCGAGCAGGCGCGCAAGCGGCGGGCGGCGATGCAGGCCGAGCGCGAGGCGGCCGAGGATCTGCCGGCGGGGGTCGAGGCGGTCGCCTCGCCGCCGGCCGAGCCCGAGATCGACCTGTCGCTGGTCAACCAGCAGTCCCAGCGCCTGTTGCGAGGGCTGGGATGGATCGCGCTGGTGGCGGGCATCTGGCTGATCTGGGTTGATGTGATTCCGGCGATTGGTATTTTGCGCCAAGTCGAGCTGTGGCGCCATGTCACCAGCGAGGGTCCGCGCTGGATCACGCTGGCCGACCTGTCGATGGCGGTGGCGATCCTGTCGCTGATGGTCTTCGGGGCGCGGAACCTGCCGGGCTTCCTCGAACTGACCGTGCTCAAGAATCTGCCGCTGCACGCCAGCGTACGCTTCGCCATCGCCACCATTTCACGCTACCTGGTTGTGGTGCTCGGGATCGTGCTGGCGGCCGAACTGATCGGGATGAGCTGGACCAAGGTTCAGTGGCTGGTGGCGGCGATCTCGGTGGGGCTGGGCTTTGGCCTTCAGGAGATTTTCGCCAACTTCGTCTCGGGCCTGATCATCCTGTTCGAGCGGCCGATCCGCGTCGGCGACATCGTCACCGTCGGCGATGTCTCGGGCAACGTGAGCCGCATCCAGATGCGCGCCACCACGATCACCGACTGGGACCGGCGCGAGCTGATCGTCCCCAATAAGGAGTTCATCACCTCCAAGCTGATCAACTGGACACTCAGCGACCCGATCACGCGCATGATCCTGCCCATTGGCGTCGCCTATGGCTCCGACACCGAACTTGTGGCTCGACTACTCAAGCAGATCGCGATCAACCATCCGCTGGCGATGGAGGACCCCGAGCCACGGGTGGTTTTTTCCGAATTCGGCGACAGCTCACTCATCTTCCGCATCTATGTCCACATGGCGCGGCGCGATTACTACCTGGACCTGCTCAATGGGCTGTGCATGGAAATCGATCGGGTCTTCCGCCAGCACGGCATCACGATTGCCTTCCCACAGCAGGACGTGCATCTCAAGTCCGAACAGCCGCTCCAGGTTCGCATCCTGAGCGGCTCGGAAAGCATCGTGCCGCTGGCGAGCGGCGCTGGCTCATCTCGGCTGGAGCCCTCCCCGCCGAACGCCTGAGCGGCCGGCCTGTGGAACGCAGACTGCTCTCGCGACCACAGCTTATGGGGGGCGGCTCGTTGAGCCGTCACTGGAGGATATGTGGGGGTCTGAAGCGGAGTTTAGATGCACCCGCTGCTCTCCAACCCCACGGTTCCCGATTGCGACCCGGGCGGACGCTGTGCCATACTGTAAACACGCAGGATTCAGCGCGATCGACTTCAAGGCGATCTTGCGATACCCATCCGCAGTAGTGTAACCCGTGACCGAGCCTGGAACCGACTCTGCCGCGACAGCGCGTAACCCGGCACATACCGCTGGTGAAAACGCATCTCTGCGTCGCGAGGGCCGCGCCGACGCAGGTGACCGGTATTTCAATCGTGAACTTTCATGGCTCAACTTCAACCAGCGCGTGCTGGAGGAGGCGCTTGGGCGGCACAACCCGCTGCTCGAGCGGTTGTTCTTTCTGGCCATTACTGCCAATAATTGTGACGAATTCTTCATGAAACGCGTTGGCGGCCTGCAGCGCCAACTGGCCGCCGGCGTCACACGAACTTCGCTGGATGGCCGCACCCCGGTCCAGCAGTTGGCCCTGATCCGCGAGCGCGCCCTGGAAGTCTATCGAGTACAGACGGAACTGCTGCTGGGGGAGCTCTTGCCGGCGCTCAAGAAAAGCGGGATCGCGATCGTGGGTTGGGATGATCTGGCCCCCATCCAGTGCGCCTGGCTGCAGGACCACTTCGAACGCAACATCCTACCGATCCTGACCCCGCTGGGTGTCGGTCCCGGCCAGCCATTCCCATTCATCTCAAACCTGAGCCTGTCGCTGGGGGTGCTGGTTCGGGCACCGGGCGATGTGCATGAGCGTTTCGCGCGCGTCAAGATACCCTCTAACCGGCCGCGCTGGATCAAGCTGCCCGGCGACGAGGCGCTCTTCATTGCTCAGGAGGAGGTCATCGCCCGCTTCATCAACCGGTTGTTCGTCGGGATGGAGATTATTGAAACCGCGCCGTTTCGTGTTACACGCAATGCCGACGTGCAACGCAACGAGGAGGAGGCTGATGACCTGCTCGACGCCATCGAGGAGGAGCTGCGCAATCGACGTTTTGCTCCGATCGTGCGGCTGGAGGTCGATGCGGCCATGAGCCCGGAGCTGTTGGGCTGGCTGGTCCAGGAGATGTCGGTTGACGCCGAGCGGGACATTTACCGGACGGCGGCACCGCTGGGACTGGCCGACCTGCGACAACTGGCGCGCGAGGACCTGCCGGGGGAACGCTTTACACAACATCTTCCCCTGACGCACCCCAGGCTGCGCCCACTCGAGGGCGACCCGCCCGAGTCCGACATCTTCCGCATCATCCGCGAAGGCGACATCCTGCTGCACCACCCCTATGACGCCTTTTCCAGTAGCGTGCTGGCATTGCTGCGAACGGCGGCCAGCGACCCCCAGGTTCTGGCGATCAAGCAGACGCTCTACCGGACCGCTCCAAACAGCCCGATCGTGGCCGCGCTGCTGCAGGCGCTCGAAAATGGCAAGGAAGTCAATGTCCAGATCGAGATCAAGGCGCGCTTCGATGAGGCCAACAATATCGAGTGGGTGCGCACCCTCGAGCGCGCCGGCGCCCACGTCACCTACGGTTTCATCGGCATCAAGACCCATTGCAAAACACTGCTGATCGTGCGCGACGAGCCCGATGGCATTCGACGTTACGCGCACATCGGCACAGGCAACTATCATACCGTGACGGCGCGGCTCTACACCGATCTGGGCCTGCTGACTGCGGACCCGGTCCTCTGTCAGGACGTTGCCGACCTCTACAACTTCCTGACGGGCCACTCATCCTTCCGCGCTTATAAGAAGCTACTCGTGGCACCGGTCAACATGCGCGAGCGCTTCCTTGCGATGATCAGGCGCGAGATCGATAAACATACGCCCGAGCAACCGGGCCACATCTTCGCCAAGATGAACCAGCTTGAGGATCCGATCCTCATCGACGCGCTTTACGAAGCCTCTCGCGCCGGGGTAAAGGTCGACCTTATTGTGCGTGGATTCTGCTGCCTGCGCCCGGGAGTTCCAGGTCTCTCCGAGAACATCCGGCTGATGAGTGTCATCGGCCGCTTCCTCGAGCACTCACGCATTTACATGTTCCACAATGGGGGCGAGACGGAATATTATATCGGGTCGGCCGACTGGATGAGCCGCAACCTTGACGCGCGGGTCGAGGCGATCGCGCCGATTGAATCTCCAGCTCTGCGCCAGGAACTGCGCTCAATCCTTGAAACCACCTGGCGCGACCATTGCCAGGCATGGGACCTGCAACCCGACGGACGCTACGAACGACGCCGGCCGAGGCGCGGCAAGGGCTGCCAGGCCTTGTTCATCGAACGGACGCGGCGCGGCCAGCGCGGCTAGAAAATATCCACTTTAGGAGTGACGGGGAATTCATGGGCAGCGGCCGATTGATCGAGATCGATGAACGAAGCTACCCGCCGCCGACCAAGCCGTGGCTGATCACGACGCTGTGCTGGCTGGTGCTGAAGATTTTTTACAGGCTGCAAGTGCGCGGGCTGGAAAACCTGCCTTGGGATCGAGGAGCAATCTTCGCCCCAAATCATGATTCATTCTTCGACCCGGTGGCAGTCAATGTCGTCCATTGGCACCCGATGAATTTCATGGCGCGCCATGACCTGTTCGTCGACAACTTCTTCGGTCGCGCAATCTGGTCCTACGGCGCCTTTCCCGTCAACTTGGAACGCAATGACCCGAGCGCCTTTCGCGCGGCGTTTGCCGCGTTGCGCGATGGGAATTGGCTGTGCCTGTTTCCAGAGGGCGGACGCAGCCGGGATGGGCGTCTGGGCCCGCTGCGCGAGGGGGTGGCGCGGCTGGCCCTCAAGACAGGGGTGCCCATCGTGCCGGTGCGGATCGACGGCGCGCACGAGGCCTGGCCGCGCGGCCGCAAGTTCCCCCGCCTGTTCGGTCGCATCACCCTGACCTATTATCCGCCGATCGAGCCGATCGACATCCAGGCCGCCGGCGGCCGCGAACAGGCCGTGGCGCTGATCATGGATCAACTGCGCGCCAGGATCTCACCCCCCGGTGATCAGCCCACCCCGATGACGGCCACCGAATCAGTTTGCTAGCTCGGGTTCCGGGTCACGAGGAAGGAGTGCCCGCGATGTTTCGACTCCTTCTGGTCCTGATGCTGCTGCCGGTCATGACGCCGGCGGCGCACGCAGAGGTTTTCATCGTCGGCAACCAGCCGGGAGCAACTTTCAGCCGCATCCAGGATGCGATCGACCGTGCAGTCGATGGCGATACCGTACTCGTAATGCCCGGGGTGTATGACGGACCGGTGCGCCTGCACGGTTTCAATATTCATCTGACCTCTCTCGATCCAGGCGACATGGAGCTGGTGGCGCGGACGGTGCTGAGCGGAGGCCTGCGCGGCTCCACGATCCAGTTCGGGGGCGGCGAATCGGAAGCCTGCATCATCGAGGGCTTCACGATCCGCCTGGGGCTGTCGCGATTCGGCGGCGGCATTGACGGAGCGGGCACGCGCGCCACCATCCGCCACAACATCATCCGCGACAACATCGGCTTGCTGCGCGGCGGCGGCATTTTCAATACCCGCGGGCAGATCGAGCACAATCTGATCCACGACAACATCGGCGACCTGGGCGGCGGGCTGGCCCACTGCATCGGGACGATCATCTTCAACGATATCCGGAACAACCAAAGCTACCAAGGCGGCGGGCTGTTCAGTTGCGAGGGGCGGATCACGCGCAATGTGATCCAAGCCAACCGCGCCGACTTGGAAGGGGGCGGCGCCATGTGGCTGGGCGGCATCGTCGACCTCAACCTGTTCGCGGACAACGAAGCCACCGATGGGGGCGCGATCGTCGGCGGCGGCGCCCACTTCCGCGACAACCTTTTTCGGAGCAACAAGGCCCACGACCGGGGTGGTGCGATCTACCAGGGCAGCGGCCGGATCGAGAACAATCAGTTCGATGGCAATCAGGCCATCCGGGGCGGGGCCATCGCCCTCGGCGGGCTCTTTCCCATCGTCGGCAACCGTTTCATGAACAATCACGCCACGGAGGAGGGCGGGGCAATCTATCAGGTCCGTCCGGCGGTGTGCGAGAATCATTTTGAGGCCAATACCGCCGAGGCCGGCGGCGCGCTGGCCGATTGCAACGGGACGATCGAGGGTAATACGCTGAGAGCCAACCAGGCCGTCGAGGGCGGCGCGCTATATGGCTGCGGCGGCTCCATTCAGCGCAACCGCTTTGAGGGCAACCAAGCCGAGCGTGGCGGAGCGGTCCACTTGGCCAGCGGCCGCCTGCGCAACAATCTGTTTGTCGGCAATGCCGCCACCGAGGCCGGCGGCGCGCTGACCGACTGCTCCGGCGTCATCGAGCAGAACACGCTCGCCTTCAATGTCTCGCCTCAGGGCGGGGCCGCGCGGCTCGACCCGGAACTGGGCGCGGCATGGCGCAATAACATTTTCTACCGCAACGGACAGGGTGACTTCTTCTGCGAGCCGATGACGAAGACAACGACCCTCGCGGGCAACTGCTTTTACGGCGCCACGCCGCTGAGCTCAGGCGAGGGGAGCTGGACCGACACATCCGCGATGGACGCCGCCTTCCCATGGAGCCGCGATAATTTCATGGCCGACCCGTGTTTTATCTGGCCTGGCTTGGCCGTGGCGCCCTGGAGCGGACGCGACTTCAACCTTGCCGCCGGCTCGCCTTGCATCGACCGCGCCTCCTGGCATGTGCTGGCCGAGCTGCCGGTGCGCGATTTGGATGGACTGAGCCGCGTCGTCGGAGCGCGGCCCGACCTGGGTTGCCTGGAACGCGGCGGCGCGCACGACAGCGATGGGGATGGGCTATCCGATGCGGCCGAGCTACCCCGAAGCACCCAGCCGCATGCGATCGACAGCGACGGCGATGGGTTGATCGACACGCTGGAGCTGGCGCGCGGCACCGACCCGCTCCGGGCCGAGCAGGGATCGGGGCTGTCGGTCCCGCGCGACCAGCCGACCATCCAGGAGGCGATGTTGTTGGCGCTCGCTGGGGAGACCATCGAAGTTGCCATCGGCGATCACCATGAAACGCTGTTTCATCAGGGCAAGCCTCTGCGCCTGCGTGGAGCCGGTGCCGCCGCCACACATCTCGATGCCCAGGCCCAAGGCCCGCTGCTCACGCTGGACGGCCCGATTTCGGGCGAGATTCAACTGGAAGGGCTGACTCTGACGGGTGGGCGAGCGCGCAACGGCGCCGCGATCATGGCAGGCGCCACCACCGTCAGCCTGACCGCCTGCGTCGTGAGCCGGCATCTCGCGAGCGAGGGGGGGATCATTGAAGGTGGGCAGGGCGCAATCACCGATACAATCTTCAGCGACAACGTGGGCGTGCAGGGCGGCGCGCTGACCAACTACCACGGCCGGATCGTCGGCAGCGTCTTCGAGCGCAACCGCGCCGACCAAGGGGGCGTGCTGTTCCGCTGTGAAACGTTGGGGATTGAGGGCAGCCGCTTTGTGGACAACCAAGCGCGCGAGGGTGGCGTCGGCTACGAAAGCCGCGGCGACATCAGCGACTGCGTGTTCGAGAACAACCGCGCCGCAAGCCTGGGCGGCGTGCTTTACCGCCATGCCGGCGCCGTTACCCGCTGCCGGGCCAGCGGCAACAACGCCCAGCGCGGCGGCGTCTTTATGCAATGCCAGCGAGCGCTGACCGACAACCTGCTGGAGAACAACACGGCCCAGTATGGCGGCGTTTTTTATGACTGCGACGGCCTCATAGACGGCAACCGCATCATCAGCAACCAGGCTGCGGTCAATGGCGGGGCGGCTTGGAGCTGTGACGGCACGATCCGCGCCAATGAACTGCGCGATAATCGGGCCTTCACCGGCGGCGCTTTGGTCTATTGCAACGCCATCATTGAAAACAACAATTTTATCGGCAATCACGCCGACAGTTTCGGGGGCGCGATGAGCCACTGCGGGCGGCTGTTGCGAGCCAATCTATTCCAGGACAATCGTGCCTTGGGCGGGGGCGGGGCGTTGGACCGCTCAATCGGCACCATGCTCGATAATGTATTCATCGGCAATCGTTCCGAATTGGCCGGCGGCGCGCTGAACCAGGGCGAGGGGTTGGTCAGCGGCAACCGCTTCGAACGCAACAGCGCCCCGATTGGGGGGGCGGTTCACGGGTTTGCGGGGCAGATTCTCGCCAATCGCTTCAGCGGCAATCATGCCGAGCAGGCGGGGGGGGCAATCGGGCAGAGCGCCAACCTGATTGAGGCCAACCTGTTCCAGGATAATGAGGCGCCTCGCGGCGGGGCGATCGATGGCGGGCTGGGAACTTCGATCGCGCACAACACCTTCGTGCGCAACCGCGCCGGCGAGAGCGGCGGCGCGATCCATCGCGTCCTGGGCGCCAGCATCGTCAACAACATCTTTGCCCGTGGCGGCGGCGTGGCGATCCACGGCGAGGATGAATCCTCCAGCCCAAGCCTCGTCGCGCATAACGCGTTCTTTGAATGGCCGGACGGCCTTTGGCGGGGGGCAGATGGAACTCTGGCGGGCGATGCGGCGCAATTGAACGCCCGGCCGGGGGCGGCGGGCAACCTCGAAGCCGACCCGCTTTTCTTGAATGAGGCCGGATTAGACGACGACCCGCTCGTCTGGGAGGACAACGATTTGAGCCTGCGGCCGGAGTCGCCGCTGATCGATGCCGGCGGCGACGTGGCGTCCGGCGCGCGTCCGGACATCGAGGGCGTGCCGCGCCCGCTGGACGGCCGCGGCGACGGCCTGGCGCGCCCCGACATCGGTGCGCATGAATTCTTCGCCATCCGGTTGGCCGCGCCGCCCGTGGAGCCTGTCGTCTGGCGAGCCGGCACGTGGGTCGATGTGAACTGGCTGGGCAACCCGCGCTGGCTCGAGCCGGAGGTGGGTTTCGAGCTCTGGCGCGAGGGGGAGCGGGTGGTTGAGCTGGGGGTCACCCTGGGCTCGAGCCACGGCGGCGCCAGCTTGCTGATCCTGCCCCGCTGGCTGGAGCCTGCCGATGGTTATGAACTCAGGATCAGCAGCATCACCCAGCCGGTGCTGCCCGCGGCCTGGCTCACGCCGATCACGATCCTGCCCGCGCGCAACGCCGCTGAGTCGTGGCGGGGCTACCGGTAGGCCTCGGGTCTTCACGAATAGCATGAAACAAAGCAGTCGTAATCAAGAAGCATCTACGCCCTTTGCGACTGAGCAGGCACTCGATTATATTCCCAACGCCTGACGCAGGGTGCGCAGCATGAGTTGCTCGTCGGGGATCATGCCGGTCCAGATCGACAGCGACTTCCAGCCCTGGCGCGCCAGCATGCCCAGCCCCGAGACGGTCCGCGCGCCCTGGTCCTCGGCCGCGGCGATCAGCGCCGTGCGATAGGGGTTATAGACCGCGTCAAACACGACATGGCGTGATTCCAGCAACCTGCCATCCAGCGGCAGCGGGTCCTCAGGCTTCATCCCAAGCGGAGTGGCATTGGCGATAAGGGCGGCGGCGGCCGCGGCAGCGGGCAGGGCGCCCTCGCCGGCAACCGCCTCGAACTGGCAGGCGGGCAGTTGCGCCGCCATCTGGCGGGCCAGTTCGGCAGCCGCCTCGGCGCGGATGTCATAGATCAGCACCCGGCGCGCCCCGGCCAGCGCCGCGCCGGCGAGCATCGCACGGCCCGCCCCGCCGGCGCCCAATTGCAGCATCGTCTGGCCGGCCAAATTGAAGCCGGCCTCTTCGGCTAGCGTGCGCGTGAAACCTTCGGCATCGGTGTTGTGGCCGATAGCGTGGCCGCCATCGAAATGGATTGTATTGACCGCGCCGATAGCGCGCGCGTCCTCGGCAAGCTCATCGAGCAAGGGGAGGACCGCCTCCTTGTGCGGGATCGTGACGTTGAGTCCGGCAAAACCGAGCGCGCGTGCGCCGGCCACGGCCTCGGGCACGCGCGCCGGCTCGACCGCCATGGCCGTGTAAACCCAGTTGAGCCCCAACGCCTCGATCGCCGCGTTCTGCATCAGCGGCGAGAGCGAATGATGGATCGGCCAGCCGATCACGCCGACCATGCGGGTGGAGGAGTTGATCTTGCTCATGGGGATTCCTTTGAATACGGATTGAACTGGTGGCCCCTACAATCTATGGCCTCAAGGCCGCGTCGACCGCATCGATGATCCACCCGATTTGTAGATCGTTCAGGTTGGGTCCCAGGGGCAGCGTGACCAGGCGAGGGGAAATGGCATCGCAGACGGGAAGCGGCGCCGCCGGCCAGCGTTCGCGCCAGAGTGAGAAGCTGGTCAGCGGCGGATAATGGACCGACGTCTGGATGCCGCGCTCGAGCAGCGCGCGCCGGAATTCCGCCCGATCACGTCCCGGCGGCAGCAGGATGACGAACAGATGATGCACCGACTCGCCGCGCGGGGCGGCGAACGGGATGCCGAGTCTGTCGATGGCGAGTGACTCAAGACCCGCGCGCAGTCGCGCCGAAGCCGCCGCCCGCCGCCGGTTGGCCTCGGGCAGTTTCTTTAGCTGCTCGCGGCCGATGGCGGCACGGATTTCATCCATCCGCATGTTGTGGCCGGCAAGTACGACCTCATAGTCGGTGGCGTGGCCGCGATGGCGATCCCAGGTCGGGCGCGTCATGCCATGGCTGCGCAGCAGGCGCACGCGGGCGGCCAGCTCGGCGTCATCGGTCGTCATCATGCCGCCCTCGCCGGTGGCCATGTTTTTGTTGCTGAAAAAGGAGAAGGCGCCGGCCATGCCGAAGGTGCCCAGCGCACGCCCATCCAGACGCGCCAGCGGCGCATGGCAGACATCCTCGACCACGGCAACGCCGCGCTCGCGCGCCAGTTCCATGATTTCGACCATCGCCGGGGCGTGGCCGCCGTAGGCCATCGTGACGATCAGGCGGGTGCGCGGGGTCAACTTGCGCGCCACGTCCTCGACCGAAAGCGTCAAGTTGGACTCGCTCGTGCAATCGGCGACGACGGGGGTCGCGCCCAGGTGCAGTCCGGCATTCATGGTGGCGACAAAAGTGAGGGCCGGGACGATTAATTCATCGCCCGGCCCCAGTCCGGCGGCGGCGTAGGCCAGTTGCAGCGCGGCGGTGCCGTTGGCCAGCGCGACGGCGTGACCGGCCCCGAGCGCCGCGGCGAACTCGCGCTCGAACGCCTCGACCTCGGGACCCATCGTCAGCCAGCCCGAGCGCACGATGCGCGCGGCGGCCAGGGCTTCTTCCTCGCCCAGCGTCACATCAGTCAGCGGCACGCGGATATCCATGGCATGGCTTCCCAGAAAATAAGAGCCACGAATTTATACGAACTTTCACGAATAAACATCGTGTCGATTCGTGTTCATTCGTGGCTTGAATGATGTCAACTGGCCGCGTTGCAGATGGCAGCGAAGTCGGTGGCTTTGAGGGCGGCCCCGCCGACCAGCGCGCCGTCGATGTCCGGCTGCGCCAGCAACTCGGCGGCGTTGTCGGGCTTGACGCTGCCGCCGTACTGGATGCGGACGACGTCGGCCACGTCCTTGCCGTAGAGCTCGCCCAGCAGCGCGCGGATCTGGGCATGGACTTCCTGCGCCTGCGCGGTCGTGGCGACCTTGCCGGTGCCGATGGCCCAGACCGGCTCATAGGCAATGACCAGCGTGGCAGCCTGACCGGCCGGGATGCCTTCCAGCCCGCCGCGCACCTGGCGCTCGACGACCGCGGCCGTCTGGTTGCCCTCACGCTCGGCGAGGGTCTCGCCAACGCAGACGATCGGGGTCATGCCGGCGGCCAGAACGGCCTTGGCGCGCTTGTTGACCGTCTCGTCGGTCTCACCGAAATACTGCCGGCGCTCGCTATGGCCGACGATCACATGGCTGACACCCAGGTCCTTGAGCATTGCGGTGGAAACCTCGCCGGTAAAGGCTCCCTGGGCTTCCCAGTAGACGTTCTGGGCGGCCAGCGCGATCTGCGAGCCGGCCAGCGCCCGGGCGGCGCGGTCGAGGCCGGGGAAGGTCGGCGCGACGGCGATCTCACACTTGGCGTCGGCCACCAGCGGCTTGAGTTCGTTGATCAGCTGCTCCGCCTCGGCGGGGGTCTTGTGCAATTTCCAGTTACCGGCCACGAACGGCTTGCGCATCATCTGCTCCTGTCATTTTCGTTGGAATGGGAAACTAAACAAACAAAAAGGAGCGCGGGGCGGCGTTGGCCGGTCCCGCGCTCGGATTCAGTGTCACCGCGAGGCTCAGGCCTTGGCCTTGTTCGCCATCTTCACGCACATCTCAACGCAGCGGACCGAGTAGCCCCACTCGTTGTCGTACCACGAGCACAGCTTGACGAAGGTGCCGTCGATGACCTTGGTCAGGGCGGAGTCGACGATCGAGCTGTGGGGGTTGTGGTTGAAGTCGACCGAGACCAGCGGCTCGTCGGAGACGGCCAGGATGCCCTTGAGCGAGCCCTCGTCGGCCGCCTTGCGCAGCGCGGCGTTGACCGCCTTGGCATCGGTCGCGGTCTTAACCTCGCAGGTCAGGTCGACCAGCGAGACGTTGGGGGTCGGGACGCGGATCGCGAAGCCATCCAGCTTGCCGTTCAGCTCGGGGATGACCTTGCCGATCGCCGAGGCGGCGCCGGTCTTGGAGGGGATCATGCTGACGGCGGCGGCGCGGGCGCGGCGGGGATCGTCATGCACCTGGTCCAGCGTGCGCTGGTCGTTGGTGTAGGAGTGAATCGTGTTCATCAGGCCACGGACGACGCCAAAGTTCTCGTGGAGCACCTTGACCACCGGGGCGAGGCAGTTGGTCGTGCACGAGGCATTGGAGACGACCTCATGCTTGGCCGGGTCATAGCTCTCGCAGTTGACGCCGCGGACGAACATCGCGTCGGCATCGCCAGAGGGAGCCGAGATCAGAACCTTCTTGGCGCCGGCCTTGATGTGCTTGGCCGCGGCTTCGCGCTTGGTGAAGAAGCCGGTGGACTCGAGAACGATCTCGGCGCCGACCTTGGCCCAGGGCAGGTTGGCCGGGTCGCGTTCGACGAAGACCGGGATCTTCTTGCCGCCGACGATGATGCCCTCTTCGTCCGCGCTGACTTCCTGGGCAAGGATGCCATGGGTGGAGTCATACTTGAGCAGGTGGGCCAGACTCTTGTTGTCGGCCAGGTCGTTGATTCCGACGATCTCGACCCCGGGATTCTCGAGGGCGGCGCGGAAAAACAGGCGGCCAATCCGGCCAAACCCGTTGATACCAATCTTGACGGTCATTTCTTCCTCCTGATTTTCGTGGCATGGGACGTTGGTTTTGGGGCGGCGCCCGGGGTGGCGCGCCGGCCGACGAGACTTTTCGATGAAGGCGGAGCACTGGGGAGCCCGGATCAGGCGGCGCCGGCATTGCTTTAGAGGCCGCGTGGCAGGTCCCACATGCCCCACCTATACCTAAACCCTCACCTTAGCGCCGCGCATGGGAAAGTCAAATGGAAAAAAGCACATAAAAAATGGGGCGGTTCAGGGAAGGGGATGCGCCTTTGGGCCATGGAGCAATTTTTTTGTAAAAGATCTTGACGGTGACGCAAGGGGTTTTTCATACTGGGAGGTCGGATGCCTGCGTCCCGGTGTTGCCGCATGGGCGGGAGCCAGGCATCCGGCCATGAATTTTTGGCGGAAGGGGGTGAATTAGCTTGCCGCAGATTTTCGTCGAGGACAATGAGCCCATCGACAAGGCGCTGCGCCGTTTTAAGAAGGAATGCCAGAAAACGGGCGTGCTGGCTGAACTTCGCAAGCGCGAGTTCTACGAGAAGCCCAGCATCAAGCGCCGGCGCAAGCTCGAAGCCGCCAAGCGCAAACAGCGTCGCAAGATGCTGAAGCAAATGCGCAAAATGGAACGCTACTAGCCCCCGAAACCGCCGGCCGCACCGAAAGCGGCCGGAGTTTCCCCTGAAAAACCCCGTCCGGGCCCCTCAAGCCCGGTTCGGGGATTTTTTTTTGCCTTCACAACGATGCTGAGTTTTTCATCGTGCCGGTGCATGATCGGAATGCATCGCCGCATCCGGTTCTGGCACCGGAAAGCAAATTCATCACTCGCGGAGGCACTTCATGAGCAGGCAGCGGATCAGCAGGATGGCAGTTCTAGGGATTGGATGGCTGGCGACCGCGCTGGCGGCGCTCGCAGCCCCGACCCCGGCCGAGCCCGCGTCCTCGGCGACCCCGGTCGCCACCCACGCGCGCGAAGTCTGGACAGAGCTGGTGGGCACCCGGTTTGCAAGCGACCCGGCATTTGTTTATGTTGAAAATGACCCGGCGCTCCCCAACGTGCTGATCTATGGGGATTCGATCTCGATCGGCTACACGCCACGCGTGCGGAAGCAATTGGCGGGCAAGGCCAATGTCTATCGAATTTATACTAATGGCAGCGATTCGGGGGCGGTCATCCCGCGGCTGCAGTTGATGCACGACAAGATGCGCGACCCAAAGCTGACCGGGCACTGGACCTTTGAGTGGGACGTGATTCTTTTCAACGTCGGGCTGCACGACCTGAAATACATGAACGGCAGAAAGCTGGACAAGGTTCAGGGGCAACAGGTGCGCTCGGTGGCGGATTACGCCGAGAATATCCGCAAGATCGTCGCATATTTGAAGGATTTGGCTCCAGGTGCGAAGCTGATCTTCATCACGACAACGCCGGTGCCCGAAGGCGAATCGGGTCGCGTCGCCTCCGATGAACTGCGCTATAACGCTGCCGCGCTCCAGGCCCTGAAGGATTTCCCCGAGGTGGGCGTGTTGGACCTCCACGCCTTCACCCTGCCGCGCCAGCCCGAGTGGTGGACCAAGCCGGGCAATGTCCACTTTAACGACGAGGGACAGAAGGCTCAGGGGGATGCCGTGGCGCAGGCGATCGCGCGGGCTCTGGAGGCGAAGAAGCCGTAATTCCCCGGGCGGGGCGCTATGACCCCAGCGCGAGCTGCTCCCAGCCGGTCTTGCGCAGCTCGATCACGCGCGGCGCCCCCGGCGGACCATTCAGCCCGCCCAATGCGGGATCCCACGACCAGTTACGCGTGGGGGCGGTGTAAAGCGGCGATCCATAGCGCCACCGCCCCCGCGCCTGTTGGCTTTCCCACATGTTGATGATCGAGCCGCGGAAGTTAAAGTCCACCCCCTGCCATTGCTCCAGCAGGCGAAAGTAGTTTTCGACCCCACCGCTATAGGACCCATCCGCCGTCGGCACGGTCCCCTGCATGCAGACGGCATGCACGGTGGTGGTGCCGGCAATGCGCTGGGCATATTGGCTCGAACGGGCATCCTGCCATGCATTGGAGAGGATCGTCATGGCATCGGCTGCAATCAGCGCCAGCGTGGGCTGGATGGTATTATAGTCCCCCTGCACATAAACAGGGTTGGGGCAGGCCACGGTAAAGCCGCCGCCGATGGAGTCGGGCAACTGGGCGCCGTTGACCAGCCGGACCGCCGGCAGCCGCTGATTCTGCTGGCGCTCGTTCGCCACGTAGACAATCCCATTGCCCGGCGAGAGCCCACTCTCGCGCAGCCGGTCCAGGTCGATGTCGATCGACCGGATGGTGGTATTCTCGCGCGCATCAAAGAATTCCGAGAAGCGCACAATCGAGAGCGTCTGGCCGGGACGGTCGGGGTCGGGGTAGGTGAGCGGAACGAGGCGACCGGCGGCATCGTATCCGACCGCCTGTCCATTGGGGCGCACCTCGATGCGCAAGCCGGCCTTGTTTTCAAATTTTTCCTGCTGCAGGGCGGGGCTGTCGTTCGCGGGATCGGAGCGCTCGATGATGGCGTGAGGATCGATCGTCGGCGGGATCGGCAGGGCCAGGGGCGTGACGCCATGGGACTGGTCGCGCAACCCGCCGGCCCAGCGTTCCTGGGCCGCACCGGCCCAATCTTCATCTTCATTGGTCAACCAGCCATTGGCATCCGATCGGCGCATGCTGATCAGGCTTTCGCCGGTGCTGAAGCGGATGTCGCCCCCGCTGCCCGACTGGCCGGATTGGACGTGGCGACCTTGCCGGATGCGTCCTCCCACCGTCACCGGAGCCATGAAATCCAAGCCATTGTCTGATTGCACATACATGTCGCCGTTGGCGTGGACGCGCCCCTGAATCCTCATGAACGGGCCCGGAGCGATTTCCATCACGGGATCATAAAATATGGCGAACAGATAAAGCGGGATATAGGTGATCTCGACATGCTGGCTGATGGAAGCGCCAGGATGGTCGATGCGGTCGGCGGCGCCCCCCACCTTAAGGGCCGTCACGTCCATCCGATAGTGCAGGCGGTGCAGCATGAGCCCCGACCATTGTCCCGACTCCACCGATTCCAGCCCGTCGGACAGCAACACCGTCTCGAAACGTGGGAACTGATAGCCCTCCAGCTGGGGAGGGGCCAGCGCGGCCATCTGCGCGGCCACGTCGTCGGCGCCATGGGTCAGCAGGAACTGCAACTGGGCATAGGCGGTTTGAAGGGCCGTTTCGGCCGCCAGAAACTCGTGCTTGTAGGTTTCATAACGCAGGCGGGTGTGCGTCTGCTGCTGAGCCATCCGCACGGCCGCCCCCGCCATGCCCAGCAGGATCACCCCCAGGATCAGCACCATGACCAAAGCCAGGCCGCGCCGGTGTTGCCATTTCGAGCTGATCGGGAAGGGGAGGCGCATGCGCGGGCATTCCTTTCGGGAGGTCAATTACGCGGGGCGATGTTCAGGCGCAGGTCCATGCCCTGGCGTCCGGGTCCGGTGTGGGCGTTGTCGACCGCGGCCTGCTCGGGATCGAGCCGGTCGCCCAGGCGCAGCCGCACGAGCAGCGTCTGGCCCTGATAGCTGAACGGGCCCGCCGGCTCCAGCGAGCTGACCCCGCGCGCCAGGACCTGCTCGTCGCCGGCCTGCGTGGTATCGGGGTCGTAGACCAGCCGGCTGGTCCAGGGGTCCCCGGGGTCGCCGTCCTGCTCCAAAGTGAGCGTGCGCAAGCCCAGCGGCTCGTCCCCCCAGGCCAGCTCGACGCGCGGCCCCCAGGCCGCGGTCTCCTGGGCATCATTCAGGATGCGCAGCGGGAGGGTCGCCGGCCGCACGACGCGGTGGAGCCCCTCCACGGCGATCTGCGCCTGCTGCGCCAGGGACTGCTGGCTGCGGATGGCGCGTCCGCTGCGACCGCCATAAATGGTCAGGCTCATGGCGCCCAGGCCGATCATGGCGCCGATGGCGCTGGCCACCATGACTTCGGTGAGCGTAAACCCGCGGCGGCGAGGGGAGTGGGCTCGATGCATGGATGGTCTCCTAAAAACCCAGTGCGCCCTGGCGGTCGTTGACCACCAGCGCACGCAGCTTCTGCTCATAGGGGCGGCCGCGATCCTGCCAACGCAGGGTCAAGGTCACGGTTTTGCCATGATCAATCATGTAGCGGGTGCCCTTGCGCGGCGCGAAGGCCAGCGGCGTTTCCAAATGCAGGGTGTTGGGGGTGTTGGAGGCGATCCGGCCCATCTGGCCGGCGCCCTCGCCCTCCACCAGAAACACGGTGGCGCCCTGCCAGATGTTGTGCTCCCAGCCGGCACGAGCATCGGTCAACTGCTGGCGGCTGGAATTCTCGAGCTCGCCATAGCCGCTGAAGTCATAGCTCAAGGAAGCACGAATCCCCTGCGCCTCGTCAATCCAGAGGGGCGGGTCATCCTCGGGGGCATGGTCCGGAAAGGCTTCGGGACCCAAGTCGGCAAAGTTCACGCGCAACAGACGCTCGTATTCGCTGTGGGCGAGCTGGAGGGCCGTGAGCGTCTGGCTGTTGAGTCGGGTGACGCGCGCGGCCTGCTGCAGGCTGGCCACGGTCGCAAAGGCCAACACCGCCAGCAGTGTCACCGCGATCATCATCTCGACCAGGGTGAAGCCGCGGCGGTGCAGCAGAGAGCGTGATGGGACCATGGTCCGGCTCCAGTCGGATCGGGGGCGCGGGGGCGGGCCGCCCGGCAGCGGGGCGCGCCCCTTCCCACTGTATCGAAGGTCAGACGCGGCTTCTTTAAGATAAAGTTATCTTTTGACCACCTTGGGCAAGGCGGGCGCCGACGGCGGCCGCGCCGGCGCCAGAGAATCACCATCTATAACTTCGTTAAATGCTAATTTAACGCAGTTTTGGGGCGCGGCGGGCTCAGGACGGTCGAAATGCTGATTTATACCCTCTTAGCAGGCGTCGCCGCAAGCGTCGCGCGAGGTGGCCCCCGACGCACCACGTCGTGTAATGGGCCGGGCGGACATGCCGCTCCGCAGGCGTCTTGATGCACGGGACACCCTTGACAACCTGCGCCCGGCTCGATATCCTCAAATCCCGTAGCCGAGGGGCTACCTCCGCCGCTTGGGGGTCCTCGTCTGCGGATTTTTTTTGGTGCACGCGGCATGGCCACGGCCGGGCTGCGGGAATGGATCAGGGAAGCATGTCGTCATTGCGTCGCACGATCACCAGCCTCGCCCTGCTGGCGATCCTTATGCTGGTGGTGGGCGGACTGGTGGTCGGCTGGGGCGCCTGGCGCCAGTACGATACCCAACGCCAATTGGATCAGATTCAGGCCCTGCTCAAGGAAAACCGAGCGGCCGATGCCGAGGACCAGCTCGTTCTGCTCGAAGATCAAGTCCGGCCCGGCCGAAGTTGGGCGCCCCTCTGGGTGGACCTGCGGTTTCAGGCGCTTGAGGGGCTGGAGGACCATTCCGAGATCGCCGAGCTGGCCCAGCGGGCGCTGGACAGCGCACACCCCTTGGTGGTCACCGGCGATGCAGGCTGGGTGCGCGCCCACAGCCTGCTGGGCCTCCAGCGCCTGCGCGAGCGCGACCTGAATGGCGCCCGGCTTCATTATGAGGCTTTGGGTGGCCGCCCGGCAGGCACGCCCGGCCATGCCGAGGGCGAGTTGGGGCTGGCGCGGATCGAACTGGCGACTCCGGGCCAGGTGCCCGCCGGCCGCGATCGCCTGCTGCGCCTGATCGGGACGCTGCCCGAAGCGCACCCGGCGCGCAGCGACGTGGAGACCGAGCTGGGCCGCGCCAACCTGTTCCTGCTCATGTCGCGCGAACCGGCCGAGGGCGATCAGCTCTACACCATCCAGCGCGGGGATTCGCTGGACCGGCTGCGGCGCAAATTTCAAGTCTCGGCGGACCTGCTGCAGCGGGTCAATGGCATTTCCAATCCGCGCAACATGACCGTCGGCCAACGCATCAAGATCCCCAATCTCGATTTGGCCATTCATGTCGACAAGACCGCCAATACGCTGACGCTGACCAATCATGGCCAATTCTTCAAGAAATACCGTGTCCGCACCGGCGAGTTTGATTATATGACGCCCGTGGGCGAATATCGCATCGCGCGCAAGGTGGTCGACCCGCAGTGGAGCGACCCCAAGAGCGGCCGGCGCTACGGTCCCGGCGAGGCTGGCAATGAGCTGGGCTGCCGCTGGATGGAATTCAGTGGCAGCCTGGGCATCCACGAGGCGATCGATCCGGCCACCATCGGCACCTACTCCTCCAATGGCTGCGTGGGGCTGGTGCGCGAGGATGTCATCGAGCTGTATGACCTGGTCAATGTCGGCACACCGATCAAAATCGTCGGCGAGCGCGTGCCGCAGACCGCCTTAACCCCCGCGGCCCTCGGCCGCTGACGCACAGGAAGGGAAGAAAGGACACCCCCCACATGACTCCCCTGCTCCGGCTGGGGCTGCCCAAGGGCAGCCTGCAGGAATCCACGTTGCTGTTGTTCTCGAAGGCCGGATTCCAGTTCGCTGTGGCCCGCCGCTCGTATTACCTCAACTGTGATGACCCCGACATCGAGGCCGTCCTGATCCGCGCCCAGGAAATGGCGCGCTACGTCTCGCAGGGCCTGTTCGACATCGGCCTGACCGGCAAGGACTGGATTCTGGAGACCGAGGCTGACGTGGTCGAGGTCGCCGAGTTGGTTTACTCCAAGGTATCGATGCGGCCTGTGCGCTGGGTGCTGGCCGTGCCCGAGGACAGCCCGATCCATTCTGTTCAGGACTTGGCCGGCAAGCGAATCGCCACCGAAGTAGTCGGCCTCACGCGGCGCTGGCTCGAAAGCCATGGCGTCCAGGCCGAGGTCGAGTTCAGCTGGGGCGCCACCGAAATCAAGGCCCCCCAGTTCGTCGATGCCATCGTCGAGGTCACCGAGACCGGCAATTCGTTGCGCGCCAACCGGCTGCGGATTGTCGAGACGCTGCTGGAAAGCTCGACGCGTCTGATCGCCAGCAAGGCCGCTTGGGCCGACCCGGTCAAGCGTGAAAAGATCGAGAACATCGCGATGCTGCTCAAGGCCGCCATTGACGCCGAGGGTAAGGTCGGCCTCAAGATGAACGTGCCTAAGCCCGCACTGGAGACGGTCACGGACCTGCTGCCAGCCCTCACCTCGCCGACCATCAGTCACTTGGCCGATCCCGACTGGGTCGCCCTTGAGATCGTTGCGGACGAGACCGAGGTCAAACAAATCCTCCCCTTGCTCCGCCGAGCCGGCGCGCGGGGGATTATTGAGTATCCATTGAATAAGGTGATTGACTGAGGGGCGCTGGCCACACAAACAGGAGGGCTGCCCATGGAACCGCAGATCTCGCTCATCACGCTGGGCGTTGCGGATCTGGAAAGATCGTGGCGGTTTTATCATGAGGGGCTGGGGCTGCCGACGACGTGGGGGCCAGGCCACGGCGTAATCTTCTTCAAGACCACCGGCACAGTGCTGGCGCTTTACCCGCACGACAAGCTGGCTGAGGATGCCACCTTGGCGCCCGGGTCGTTCCCTCGCCCCTTCACCGGCATCGCGCTGGCGCACAATGTGCGCGATCAGGCTGAGGTCGACCAGCTGCTGGCCCGCGCCGCGGCGGCGGGCGGCCAGATCGTCAAGCCAGGCCAAGCCACCTTCTGGGGCGGTTATGCCGGCTATTTTGCCGATCCTGACGGCTATCTCTGGGAAGTGGCCCATGGCGGTTTCGCGCTGGACGAGGCGGGCCACGTCATCCTGACCGATCCGAAGGAAGGCTGAAGGACCGGGTTGAAAACGTCGGTCGCGGCCACTTTTTTTTCGGAGACTTTTTTGTGTGCAAGTCGGATACTGTGGGCGTTTTCCGGCACGGGGTTCACCGGCGACCATACCGCGCCGCCGCCTAACGAAGTTTGGATGCCTGAATGGGGGAACCGATGAAGATTGCCGCCGCCATCCCCTCTCGTTATGCCTCGACCCGTTTTCCCGGCAAACCGCTCGCGCTGATCCTCGGTCGACCGATGATCGTGCACGTGTGCGAGCGCGTGGCGGAGGCCTCACGCATCGACACACTGTGGGTGGCCACCGACGATGAGCGAATCGCGGCAGTGGTGCGGGCGGCGGGCTACGAGGCGCGCATGACCCCGCCCGACTGCCCCTCGGGCAGTGACCGGATCGTGGCCAGCCTGCGCCCGGGTGAGGACTGGTCGATGATCGTCAACATTCAGGGGGATGAACCGCGCATTCACCCCTCGGTGATCGATGCCACGGTGGGTGCGCTCGAGAGTGCCACCGATTGCGGGGTGGGCACGGCGGCGGTGCCGATCCGCCAGCGCAGCGAATTCGAATCGCCGCACGTGGTCAAGGTCGTGCTGGCCCAGTCGGGGCGGGCGCTTTATTTCTCACGCAGCCCGCTCCCCTCGCCAGCCCGCCTTGAGGCGAGCCACCTTGGCGAGACCAACTTCACGTGGGGCTTGAAGCACCTGGGGCTGTATGCCTTCCGTCCGGAGGCGTTGCTGGCCTTCGCACGGCTCGAGCCAACCCCGCTTGAGGTCCGGGAGCGGCTCGAGCAGTTGCGCATCCTCGAGCACGGGATCGGCATCGTCGTGGCCACCGTTGAACATGACTCGATCGGCATTGACACGCCCGAGCAGCTGGCGCGGCTCAATGCCGGCCGCGCCTCGAGTCAAGCATCAGAAGTTTTGCGATAACCTTGCGGAGATCAACGATGACCAAATTTATTTTCGTGACCGGCGGCGTGATCAGTTCCTTGGGCAAGGGGATTGCCTGCGCCTCGATTGGCGCCCTGCTCAAGACCTACGGCTATCACATCAGCATGATGAAGATGGACCCGTACCTCAACGTCGACCCGGGCACGATGAGCCCGTTCCAGCACGGCGAGGTCTATGTGACCGATGATGGCGCCGAGACCGACCTGGACCTGGGCCACTACGAGCGCTTCACGGGCGTCACCGCGAGCCGGCTCAACAGCATCACCACCGGACAGATCTATTATTCGGTCATTAACAAGGAGCGGCGCGGGGATTACCTGGGCTCCACCGTTCAGGTCATCCCCCATGTCACTGACGAGATCAAGGGTGCGATCCTGCGGCTGGCCGACAACGACAGCTACGACGTGATCCTGGTGGAGATCGGCGGGACGGTGGGCGACATCGAGAGCCTGCCCTTCCTGGAGGCCATCCGGCAGATTCCCTACGACATCGGCCGCGAGCACTGCCTGTTCATCCACCTGACGCTGGTGCCCTACCTGCAGGCGGCCGGCGAGCTGAAGACCAAACCCAGCCAGCACAGCGTGCGCGCCCTGCGCGAGATCGGCATCCAGCCCGACATCCTGCTGTGCCGCACCGAGCACGAGCTGGGCGATTCCAACCGCCACAAGATCGCGATGTTCTGCAACGTGGCCCCCGAGAATGTGTTCGAGGCCCGCGACGCCGACGACATCTATCGCATCCCGCTGCTCTACGCCGAGCAGGGGGTGGACCGCGCGGTCATCAAGAGGCTGGGGCTGGCGCGCGCCGAGCCGCACATCGACCAGTGGCGCGACCTGATGGCGCGCGTCGATGCCATCCGCGACACGATCCGCATCGGCGTCATCGGCAAATACATCGACCTGCAGGATGCCTACAAGAGCATCTATGAGTCGCTGCGCCATGCGGCGATTGCCAATAGCGTCCAGCTCCAGATCAGCCGCATCGATTCGGAGGAGCTGACCCCCGAGAACGTCGAGAGCGAACTGGCGGGGCTGCACGGCATCCTCATCCCCGGCGGTTTCGGCACGCGCGGCATCGAGGGCAAGGTGCTGGCCGCCCGCCACGCCCGCGAGAACGGCATCCCCTACTTCGGCATCTGCCTGGGCATGCAGGTGGCGCTGATCGAGTTCGCGCGCCACGCCTGCGGGCTGGAGCGCGCCAACAGCCGCGAGTTCGACCAGGACACCCCGCACCCGGTGATCGACCTGCTGGCTACCCAGAAGACGATCACCTCGATGGGCGGCACGATGCGGCTGGGCGCCTACACCTGTCGGCTGGATCCGGCCAGCCGGGCGGCCAAATTCTATGGCGTCACCCAGATCAGCGAGCGCCACCGCCACCGCTACGAGGTCAACAACAAGTATCGCGACCTGCTCAAGGAGCACGGCCTGATGCTGGCGGGCACGACGCTCGACACCAAGCTGGTCGAAATGATCGAACTGCCCGAGCACCCGTGGTTCGTCGGCTGCCAGTTCCACCCGGAGTTCAAGTCGCAGCCGCTTAAGCCCCACCCGCTGTTCATCGGTTTCATCGAAGCCTCGCGTCGCCACGCCGGCCTCCCCTCGCCCGCAACGGCGCGCCAAGCCTGAGCCGGGGACCCGATCGTTGCATTGGAAAAGACCCGGAGCTGTCCAGCGGACACTCCGGGTCTTTTTTTTATCCCGCCTGAAGGCGGGGACTACGAACTGGGTCACACTGCCGCGTGCTCGCGCAGCCAATCGATGGCGTTCTGGAAGAGCCGGAGGCCCTGCGGCTCGGGCAGGGGCTGGCCGAGTGCGTGGCGGCGATGGAAATCGGGGTGGTGCTCGGGGCGGTGGAAGGCCTCGGGGTGAGGCATCGTGCCGAAGATGCGGCCCGTGGGGTCGCAGATGCCGGCGATCGCGTCGATCGAGCCGTTGGGGTTGTCGGGGAATGCCATGGTCGGCTCATTGTCAATGCCTGCGTATTGATAGACGATCTGGCCTTGGGCCCGCAGGCGCGCCAGCACCGCCTCGTCGGCCACCACGAATTTGCCCTCGCCGTGACGCACGGGCAGCTCGAGCCGGTCGAGCCCTCGGGTGAAGACGCAGGGCGAATCGGCGTTCACGCGCAGGCGGACCCAGCTGTCGCGGAAGCTGCCGCAGTCGTTGTGGGTCAGCGTGACCTGCTGCTCGACCTCGCGGGAGTAGGGCTCGAAGCCGGGCAGCAGGCCCAGCTTGCAGAGCACTTGGAAGCCGTTGCAGATGCCCATGACCAGGCCGCCGCCAGCCGCAAACTCGGCCAGCCGGTCGGCGAGGCCGTGGCGCAGCCGGATCGCCAGCGCACGGCCGGCGCCCAGGTGATCTCCATAGGAAAAGCCGCCCATGACGACCAGAAGTTGACAGCGCGCGAGCCGCCCGGGCTCGGCCAGCAGGTCGTTGAGATGCACGCGATCGACCTGAGCCCCGGCCAGCGCCAGGACGTGATCGGTCTCCGCTTCGCAATTGAGTCCGTAACCGGTGATGAGCAGGGCGCGCGGTTTCACGCAGGCATTTCCTCTCGCGGGGGATGGGCGCGCCGCCGGCGAGGGGCGCGCAATCAGTGATGATTTTAGCCGGATCGGCCGACGCATGGAAGGGATCAGTTGATGCCGTACATCTTTTCAACCAGTTGCATCGGATTGGGCAGGTCGCCGTCCCAGTGGGCCAGCGGCCGGCCCTCGCGCACGAGCACGAAGCGGGGCGGCTCGACCTCGACCTGATCGATGAAGATGCGTGCGGGCACTCGCACCAGCGGGAAGTCGGGCTCGGTCGCCGCGCGCATCTCGGCCAGCGATGCCTCGTCGCCCAGACACAGCCCCACCACCGGCGGCAGGTCGGGGATCAGCTCGCGCAGATCCTTGATCGGCTGAATGATGGCGAGGCACTCGTCGCACCAGGTGCTCAACCAGACTACCAGATAGTCGCCCCGGCCCAGGTCCCATGGGCGGCCATCCACATCAAAAACGAAGCGGGCATAGGGGCGCTCGGGATCGAGTGGACCGGCCGCCACCGCCTCCAGCGCGGCCTGCTCGCGCCGATGGGAGGTCCAGCCAAAAGCAATCGTGGCCAGCACCGCCACGGCCAACACGACCGCCAGCCCAAGCCAGACCAGGTTGCGTCTCGCCGGCCGCCGCCAGCGCACCACCGCCGCGGCCAGCAGCAGGCCGGCCAGCAGCGCGTTCTTGGCGAAAGTGACCTGTGGCGGCAGTGAGATCGCCGTCCCGAAGCAGCCGCAATCCTCGATGCCGCGCGCGCGCAGCCCCCAGGCGTAGACGGCGCTGAAGAACGCCAGCAGCGCGATGGTCAGCGCGTGCGGCCAGGGGCGGCCACGGCCGGCCACCAGCCATGCGCCCAGAAACCATTCGGCCATCAGGATCGCCAGCGCCGCCGCCGGTTCACCCCCCCCCGGCAGCAACCGGTAGAGCGCGATCTGGAGGATGAAATTTGAAAAGTCGAGCGCCTTGAGCACCGCCGAGGCCAGCAGCACCAAGCCAGCCACCACCTCGACCACGCGGCCGGCCGCCACCGCCGCGCCAGCGGGCGCCCTGCCGCCACCATGAATCGCGGCCCGCTCAGCCAAGCCCCATCTCCTCGAGCTGGTCCTCATCGAAGCCCAGATAATGGCCGACCTCGTGAAAGAGCGTCTTGCGCAGCTCGTCCTCGAGCGTCTCCAAATCAGCCGCCTGCTTGGCAATGTTCTTGTGGAACAACAGGATACGCGGCTGGTCCGAGGCCCAACTGCTGTCGGGCTCGCCGGCGGGCTGCCCAAGGAACAGGCCCATCACCAGCGGGTCAATCGGCGGGTCGAATCCATGGATCAGCTCATCGCTGGGCAGCGGGCTGATGAAGATCGGCACCTCGCGCAGGTTCCACTGGATCTCGTCGGGTAGATCGGCGAGGCATTGTTGGTAAATCTCAGAGGCGCGCTGCTCATCGATCGCCAGCGGCAGCGTGTAGTTCTCGGGGTCCAGCCGGTGGGCTGTCGCGAAGAGGCCGGCGGCCGCCTGCTCCTCCCCTCGCCGCTCGGCCAGGCAGGCGAGCAGGTAATAAAGCATCGAATCCTCGAATTCCTCGACCGTAAGCGGCTCAAGGGCCGCGCGCGCCTCCTCGAAGCGGCCGAGGTAAAACAGGGCCTCGCCGCGGGCGAAGCTCCACTCGGGATCGGGCCCGAGCTTGGCGGCAGCCTCCTCGGCAACTCGCAACATCATGTCATGACGCCGCAGCATCCAGAACATGTCAATCCACCCCTCAGCGAAGTGGAACATCGCGCGTCCCGGCAACTTAAGATGATCCTTCTGGGCCAGATGACACATGCGTGCAAATTCTTCGGCGGCGCTCGCCACGTCATCCGCCTGTAGCGATCTGGAAAAACGCTCATAACGCCTGGTAAGCCGGTCCGATATGTTCTCTTCGTTCAATTTTGTCTCTTCTCTCATTACTATTCAGCAATCACGGGCCTCATCATCCATTTTTATTTTAGCAATTTCTCGATTCTTTGCTAACCTATATTCCAGAGTATCGTGCTGCAATAGAACATGCGGGAGCATCAGCGGCCCACCACGAATTTGCACCAATCCTGCGCACAAGGGGATTCTTTGACGGCCTACACCGCCGTTGGAAGATTTATTTCCATCATGATTCGTGTCTTACTTGTCGATGATCACATGATCCTACGCCAAGGGCTGGCAGGTCTTCTCCGTGAGGAGGATGACATCGAGCTGGTCGGCGAAGCGAGCGATGGGAAAATGGCCGTCGAGATGGTGCGCCGACTGCAGCCGGACGTGGTGATCATGGATATTTCCATGCCGGTGATGAACGGGATCGAAGCGACGCGGATCATCACTCACGAGATGCCGGACGTGCGTGTGATCGGCCTGTCGATGCATGACGTCGACGACATGGCCACGGCGATGCGCAATGCCGGCGCCGTCGGCTACCTGACCAAAGGCTGCCCCTCCGAACAGCTGTTCCATGCCATTCGCAGCGACCACATGTCCCATTAAGTTCTTATGGCTTTGGCTTTCCCGCGAGCGCGGCCTGCACCTTGTCGAGGAAGGCCTGGCCGAAGTTGCGCTCAATCAACTCCGCGATGCCTGGGTCAAGTCCACGCGCCCGCCGCCGTCGGTTGCAGGGGAACCGCAGGCAGTCGTCTTGGATTGTCAGGGTCCAGATGGGGTCGGAATCGCCCAGCGCCAGCGGCCACATCGCGCAGGCGCGCGGCTTGTGCCGGTAGGGATCGACGCCCAGTTCCAGCGCAGCTGAGTGAAATGAACACAACATCATGCCGCGCCGACGCCAGGCAAAGACGCAACGCCCGTGCTCGGTCTGGTCGAGCACGAAGCAACCGGGTTCGCTCTTTTCAAAGGGATTGACGTAGGAGCCCTGGTCGCGCAGGCGGGGCTGGTATTTGGCGGCGGCAGGGATCATTCCCGTTAAGCGAGCCAACTCGCCGCGCAGGACCGTGATCTCATAGTATTCGCAACAAGTGCCGCGCTTGGGGCAGTCCTCGGGCCGGCACTGGTGCGAGATCTTCGGCAGCGCGTTCAGGTCCACCCGATAGCCGTCGATTTCAATGGTTTTTTCCTCGGAAGCCTTGCGGACCATGCGGCTGCTCCCTACTCAACGCAGCGGTGCCGGCGTGGCCGGACCGCTGTCGGTCGTAGCCGGTCCATGCACCGCCTCGATCACGCGCTCGGCCCAAGGGGTCAAGGCGCGCGCGTAAGGGGTCGGAAACAGCCCAATCCAGAAGGCAAAAAAGATCAGCACCACCAGCGTGAACGATTCGCGCAGATTCAGGTCGGGCAGCAGCCGGTTGGCCTCCTTGTCGAGCGGCCCGTAGAACGTCATCTGCACCATGCGCAGCAGGTAGACGGCCGCCAGAATGACGCCGCTGGCCGCGATCGCCGCCCAGATGGGGTAGACCGCAAATGTCCCCAGCAGGATCCAGAACTCGCCGATGAACCCGTTGAGGCCCGGCAGGCCAACCGAGCTGAGCACGAGGATGACTGTCAGCACAGCGTAAATCTTCATGTTATGCGCCAGCCCGCCGAAGGCCGCCAGCTCGCGGGTGTGGCTGCGTTCGTAGAGGTAGCCGACACAGAGAAACAACCCGCCGGTGGAGATGCCGTGGTTGATCATCTGCAGGGTGGCGCCGACGACCGCCTCCTGCTGGAAGGCGAACACGCCCATCACGATGAAGCCCATGTGGCTGACCGAACTGTAGGCCACCAGGCGCTTGATGTCGCTCTGGGCGAAGGCCGCCAGCGCGCCATAGATGATCGCGATGACCGCCAGCGCGATGACCAGCGGCGCCACCTCCAGCGATTGCTGCGGGAAGATCGGGATTGCAAAGCGCATGATGCCATAGACACCCGTCTTGAGCAGGACGCCCGCCAGGATGACCGAGCCAGCCGTGGGGGCTTCGGTGTGGGCGTCAGGCAGCCAGGTGTGCAGCGGGAACAGCGGCACCTTGATCAGGAAGGCGATCAGGAAGCCGCCGAAGATGAGGTTGGCGTAGCGCGGATCGATGCCGCCGCCAATGGCGATCAGGTCGGCCAGCGCAAAGCTGCCGATACCCGTGGCGGCGCGGTGCTCGAAGTAGAGCGCGAGGATGCCCAGCAGCATCAGCACCGAGCCGGCGAAGGTATAGAGGAAGAACTTCATCGTCGCATAGATGCGTCGCGCCGAGCCGAAGATCCCGATCAGGAAATACAGCGGCACGAGCATCAGTTCCCAGAAAATGTAGAACAGGATCAGGTCCAGGGCCAGGAATGTGCCGAGGATGCCGGTCTGAAGCATCAGCAGCCAGAAGTAGAACTCGCGCTGGCGCTTGTCGATCGCCGTCCACGAGCCGAGCACCGAGAGCACAACCAGCACGTTGGTCATGATCACCATCGAGCCGGAGAGCCCATCCATGCCGAGCATCAGACGCACGCCGAGGGCCGGCAGCAGCGCCATGTCGGCTGCGGCGATCCATGACTGCGGCAGGCTGGCGATGCCGCCCACGAAACGCAGCGAAACCAGCAGGGCCAGGATCGAGCCCACCAGTGCCACCATGCGCGCGAGCCGGCCGGGCAGCGCCAAGGCCACCAGCCCCGCCGCCAGCGGCAGGAAGATCATCGCCAGAAGCCAGGCGGCGTCGTGTTGAATCAGTTCCGGCATTAGGTCGGTTCCCTCTTTACAGCCACAGAATCAGCAGGATGACGATGTTGACGCCCAGCAGGAAGACCAGCGCGTAGAGCTGGGGCTGGCCGTTCTGGAGCTGGCGGACGCCGCGGCCGCCCAGCCGGGCCAGGCCGGCGACAGTGTGCAGCAGGCCGTCGATCACCCAGCGATCAAACCAGGACGAGACCAGGGCCAGCCCCCAGACGCCGCCGGCGACAAACTTCATATAGATGTCGTCCCACCACCAGCGGTGGGCGCTCAGTCGCCATGCCGGGCGCAGGCGATGCGCCAGCCGCTCGGCCCCCGTCGGCCAGGTTCGCAACGCGAAGTGCCAGGCCAGCGCCACACCCACCAGCGCCACGACCACCGAGAGCCCGATCTGCGCCAGCTCGACCGCCAGCCCGACGTGAACCTGATGGTCGCGATGGGCCTCTAGGATCGCCTGCGCCGGCGCGATCACCGGCGCCAGCATCAGGCTGGTCATGCTCCACTCGCCGTGGTGGATCAGTTCGGGCAGGTTGAGCAGGCCCGCGCCGATCGCGCCAATGGCCAGCACCGCCAAGGGGACGGTCATCGTCCAGGGCGACTCGTGCACGTGATGCTCGACGTCGTGGGGGAGGCGCGATTTGCCTTCGAAGGTCAGGAAATAGACGCGGAAGGCGTAATAGGCCGTCATCAACGCGGTCACTACCGCCAAACCCCACAACCAGAGCGAACCGGTGGCGAAGGTGCGCCAGAGGATGTCGTCCTTGCTGATGAAGCCGGCCAGGGGCGGCAGACCGGCAATCGCCGCGCAGGCGATCAGGAACGTCCAGCGCGTCACCGGCATCGCCCGCTTGAGGCCGCCCATCTTCTCCAGGTCCTGGATGTGGTGCGCGGCATGGATCACCGAGCCGGCCCCGAGAAACAGGCAGGCCTTGAAGAAGGAGTGGGTGAAGACATGGAAGATGCCGGCGACGAAGGCACCGATGCCGCAGGCCAGAAACATGAAGCCCAGTTGGCTGACGGTCGAGTAGGCCAAAACCTTCTTGATGTCCTTTTGGGTAAGGGCGATCGTGCCGGCGACGAAGGCGGTGGCGGCACCGATGACGGCGATGGTCATCATCGTCGCCGGCGCCAGCACGAACAGCGCCGACAGCCGCACGACCAGATAAACGCCGGCAGTGACCATGGTCGCGGCGTGGATCAGGGCGCTGACGGGGGTGGGGCCGGCCATCGCATCGGGCAGCCAGGTGAAGAGCGGGATCTGGGCACTCTTGCCGGTGCAGCCAAGGAAGAGCGCCAGCGTGAGAATGGTAACGAAGCCGCCGCCGTAGGCCAGCAGCGCCGGGCGCGTCGCCTCGTCGGCTGCCGCCGCGACGATCGCCTGTATATTGAGCGAACCGACCGCGAAGAATAGCATCATCATCGCGACCAGAAAACCGAAGTCGCCGATGCGGTTGACGATGAATGCCTTCTTGCCGGCATCGGGCGCCCCCGGCATCGACAGGTAATAGCCGATCAGGAGATAGGAGCAGAGACCAACGCCCTCCCAACCGACAAACAGCAGCGGCAGGCTGTCAGCCAGCACCAGCACCAGCATGCTGAAGTTGAACAGGCCAAGGTAGGCGAAGAAGCGGTTGAAGCCCGGGTCGCCCGCCATGTAGCCCATCGAGTAGAGATAGACAAGGAAGCTGACCAGCGTGACGAACAGCAGCATCAGCGCGCTGAGCTGGTCCACGCGGAACCCCACCTGGATGTCGAGCCCGCCAACGGCCATCCACTGCCAGAGGGTAACGGCGATCGGCTCGAAGGCCTCGCCCTGCATGAACGCCATGACAAAGATCGGCAGCGAAATGGCGGCCGAGCCACCCATGCAGGCCACCGCCAGCCAGCCGCCGGCACGACCGAGCCAGCGGCCGAACAGGCCGTTGATCACAAACGCCGCCAGCGGCAGCACCGGGATGAGGACGATCAGAAATTGCAGCATCAGCCTGTGACTCCCGGCCTCAGTATGGACGCGCGGCCAGCAGCGGCCAGATCGCGAGGAAGATGCCCGTCGCCGCCACCGCCAGCGCCAGCGCCGTGGCCATGCCCGGCAGGCGTGGCGACTCGACCGCCTCGGCCGGCTCTTCCATATACATGGTGACGACCACGCGCAGGTAGTAGAACACCGAGGCCGCCGAGGCCAGCACGCCGACCACGGCCAGCCAGAGGTGGTTGCCGTCAATTGCGACGCGGAAGAGCGCGACCTTTCCGAAGAAGCCGACCGTCGGCGGGATGCCGATCAGCGAGAGCATCGCCAGCGCCATGGCCGCGGCCCGCCACGGCGCGCGCCGCCCCAGCCCGGCCCAGGCGCCGATCCTCCCCTCGCCCGCGGTGCCCATTGAGCCGACGATGCCGAAGGCCAGCAGCGTCATCACAGTGTAGGCGAGCAGGTAGAAGGCGATCGCGTCGCGCGCGCCCAGCCACAGGTCCGGCCGAGCCAGCACGACCACCATCGGCACCATCGTGTAGCCGCTGTGGGCGATCGAGGAATAGGCCAGCAGCCGCTTGATGTTGGGCTGCACCAGCGCGCCCACGTTGCCGACGATCATGCTGGTGACCACGATCGCATAGAGCGCGATCCAGAGCCCCACTGGCGCCGCCCAGTCCAGCGTCAACTGAAGGACGTGGAACATCGCCGTGAAGCCGGCGACCTTGGAGCCGGTGGCGACGGCGGCGACGACCGGCGTCGGAGCGCCTTCGTAAACGTCGGGTGCATACATGTGGAAGGGTGCCAGCGTGAGCTTGAAGCCGAAGCCGACCAGCATCAGTCCCAGCCCCAGCGCCATCAGGCGAGGCTCGACCGTGCCACCGGCCAGCGCCTCGGCGATGCGGCTGAAGCGGGTCATACCGCCGCTGGCGCCGAACACGAAGACGATGCCGAACAGCAGGAAGGCCGCGGCCAGCGAGCCGAGCAGGAAATACTTGAAGCCGGCCTCGCTCGAGCGCTCGCTGCGCTTGTCCATCCCGATCAGCACATAGAAGCAGATCGAAAGCAGTTCGAAGTTGAGGAACAGCGCCAGCAGTTCCGAGGAGCGCCCGAGCGCCATCATCGACATCGCCGCGAAGAGCAGCAGGGCGTAGTATTCACCACGCGGTATCCAGCGCCCTTCCAGCCAGCGCGGCGAAATCAGGAACAGGAACAGCATGCCGCCCAGGATGATGTTGTCGGCGTAGAAGGTCAGCCGGTCGAGCACCAGCGCCTCGGAGTAGGCATAGAGTGGCTCAGGGCCAACACCAACCGCCCAGAGCGCGGCGAGCGCGCCGGCCACGCCCACACCGGAGATGGCGGGCAGCCAACTGCTCCGCTCGCGCCCCAAGAGCACGTCGGCCGCTAGCACGACAAGCCCCGCCGCCAGCAGCACCAGCAGCGGCAGCGTCAGCCACATCGACTCGATCACATGGTCATAGAACAGTTGAGGGTCGTCCACGTCGTCAGCTTCCGCCTTTAATCCTGGAGAAGATTCATCTCTTCAGCCTCGATATTGCCCTTGTCGTTGAACAGCTTGATGAACAGCGCCAGCCCGACGGCCGCCTCGGCCGCCGCCACCGTGATCACGAACAAAAAGACCGCCACGCCCTCGGGCCGGCCCAGTGCTTGGGCAAAACTGATGAAGCCCAGCGTTGCCGCGTTGAACATCAGCTCGATGCACATGAAGATCGCAAGCGCATTGCGCTTCCAGAGGATGCCCACGGCGCCGATCGAAAAAATTGCCGCCGCCAATAATAAGTTGCCTTGGATCATCAGCTCCATGTGGCCGGCTCCTTGCGATCTGCTCCACGATCCTGGACCGGATCGGAAATCACTTCGATCCCCTGCACCAGTCGCCGGCGCGCCAGCACCACCGACCCGATCACCGCCACCAGCAGCAGCACCGAAATCATCTCGAAGGCATAGAGATATTCGGTGATGACGAATAAGGCGACTTGAGGCACCGGGACTGGGACCAACTCGGTGGGCAGGTTGCCCGCCGGCAGGGCGTCACGCAGCAGCAGCATCGCTCCACCCACCTGCGCCACCAGCGCGATCGACAGCGCCAGCCCCAGCCAGCGCGTCACCGCATGACGCCCCCGGTGCGGCGTCTGGCGCCCCAGGTTGAGCAGCATGATTGTGAACAGGAACAGCACGACGATCGCGCCGGCGTAGACGATGATCTGGAAGGCGGCCGCCAGCATGGCGTTCATCATCACGAACAGACATGCCACCCCGATCATCGTCAGCACCAGGTAGAGCGCGCTGTAGACGGCATGGGGCGAGACGACCACCATGATGGCCGACGCCAGCGTCAGCACGAACAGGAAGACGTAGAAGATTTCGAAAAACATGCCAGCGTCCTTCAATTCACAGCGGTGTGTTGGTGCGAAGCTCCACCGGGTGCCCGAACCCCTTCTCCGGCGGGTCGAGCATGTCCTGCTTGTTGGCGATGAAATCGGCCCGGGTGTAATTGGCCAGTTCAAAAGTGGGCCCCATCACGATCGCATCCTCGGGACAGGCCTCCTCGCAGAACCCGCACCAGATGCAGCGCAACTGGTGGATCTGGTAGAGCTTGGCGTGGCGCTCGCCGGCCGAGACGGGCTTGGCCGGGTCGTTCTCGCCGGCCTCGAGGTAGATCGCCTCGGGCGGACAGACCGCGGCGCACAGCGCGCAGCCCACGCAGCGCTCCAGGCCGTTCTCGTAGCGCTGCAAACGGTGCCGGCCACGATAATACGCCGGCTGCGGCCGCTTGACCTCCGGATAATTGAAAGTCACCGGCTTTTTGAATATATGCTTGAACGTGACCGCAAAGCCCTTGATCAGGTCAATGAGCATATCGAAGCAACCTTTTCTTTCGCGCGCTCAGGATCATGTCGATGATCACGATCTGGACGATGCCCGCCGCCAGCAGCGCCAGCGTCAGCCGCCCGGGCAGCGGCTCGTCAGCCACCAGCGGCCCCGCCACCAGTGCCACGACCACCGCCGTCACCACCATATTCAGCACCGCCGCCGGAAACAGCACCTTCCAACCCAAGTCCATCAGCTGGTCATAACGGAAGCGCGGCAGCGTCCCGCGCACCAGCACGAAGAAGCACAGCATCAGGAAAACTTTGACCGAGAACCAGAACAGCCCGAGCAGCAGCGAGCCAATCCCGGCGATCTCAAAGCCCAGGAGCCCGACCGGCTGGTTGATCGTCACATAGACCGCCTCGGGCAGCGGAAACAGGCCATGGAATCCACCCAGAAAGATCGTCGTGAAGATCGCCGAGAAGGTGAACATGTTCATGTATTCGGCCATGAAGAACATGGCGAATTTCATTGAGCTATATTCGGTGTGGAAGCCGGCCCCCAGCTCCCCCTCGCCCTCGGGCAGGTCAAATGGCAGCCGGTTCAGCTCGGCCATGCCGGCCAGCAAGAACAGCCCTGCCCCCAGCGGCTGGCGCCAGAGGTTCCATTCCCAGACCCCCGGCGCCTGCACCGCCACCAGGTCGCGCAAACTGAGGGTGCCGGCGATGAGCAGCACCCCCGCCAGCGAAAGCGCCAGCGTCAGCTCATAGCTGATCATCTGGGCACTCGATCGCACCCCGCCCAGCAGCGAGTACTTACTGTTGGAGGCATAGCCGGCCAGGATCAAGCCGTAAACCGCGACGCTGGTGACGGCGAAGTAAAAAAGCACATCAATCGGGAAGCTGGTAATGCCGGCAAGGACCGGGAAATGGCTCTCGCCGATCCAAAGATCAATGATAGGCCCGAACGGCACGATCGCCAGGATCAGGATGGCCGGAACCAGCGTCAGCAGCGGTGCCAGCGTGTGCAGCGTGCGGTCGACCACCAGCGGCTTGATATCTTCTTTGAGGAATAGCTTGGCGCCGTCGACGATGGCCTGCAGGATGCCGCCGATGATGAACTTGTTCTTGAGGAAGCCCAGCCCGGGGATGAAGTCCAGGCCGACGCGGTTGGGGCCGACCCGGTGCTGGATGCGCGCGATCAGGATGCGCTCGAGCATGACCATGAACGGCACGGCCGTCAGCACAGCGCCAAAGATCACCAGGATCTTCACGATGTAAATGATGTTCTGGATCGCCAGCTCACTCATGATTCAGCCGCAACCTCCTCGGCTTGGGTCCCGGACACATCCGCCGGCGGATCGGTTTTGCGCAGCCGGACCAGCGGCAGATCTGCCCCCGCCGTCAGCCGCAGGCCAAGCACGTTGGCCGCCCCGAAGGCCAGGCCCGGCGCAATCGTGCGGTTGAGCACCACTTGGCTGGGCTCGGCAGCGCCGCCCTCGATCACGACCCAGTCGCCCTCGGCCAGCCCAAGCCGGCTGGCGTCCTCGGGATGCAACTCGAGGCGCGGGCGCGGACGCAAGCCATCAAAGGTGCTGGCGCGCGAGCCCAGGTGATCAGGCCCCTGCGAGTGTTGAATCCACCATAGGCGCGGGGTCTTGTCAGATGTCGATTCATCGCCGTTGCCCACGCGCCGCGTCGGGACCGCGCGCTGGCGCTCGTGCAACTTGAAGGGCGCACGCGAACGCTGTCCGAAATACTGGTGGTGCCGCTGGGGCGAATCGGGCCCTGGCTGCTCGAGCAGCAGGTCGTCCAGGATCAGGGGCGCGCCCCATGCGCTAGCGAGCTCGGTGAAGATGTCGTGCGCGCGTGTATGGCCCACCTTCGCGCCCAGCCGCAGCGCCAGCGCCGTGATGATCCGCCACTCCTCCTGCGCGCCGCCGGGAGGCTTGACTCCCTTGCTCATCCGCCGCAGCGTGCCGTCGATGTCGGTCATCGAGCCGTCGCACTCATAGAACAGCGAGCCCGGCAGCACGACCGTCGCGCGTTCGGTGATCCAAGAGGGGAAGATGTCGATGGCGATGACGGTAGGCGTGGCCTCCAGGGCCCGCTCGATCAACTCGCGACGCGGGTGGTGCACCAGCTCATCGCAGCGGTGGAGCAGCAGCGCCTTGAAACCTCCCTCGGCCGCCCGCTCGAGCAGACCGGGCGCGGCGGGACCGGCGGTGGCCGGCAACGCGCCCGCGTCCTCCAAGCCATAGCTCGCGGCGGCCTGCCCGCGCACGCCGGCATCGGCCAGCGCACCGTTCGGCAGCCGGTCGGACTGACCACCGGCGGCGAAGGCTCCCTTGGCATTGCGCGCGGCAGTCAGCGGCAGGAAGTGCCAGCCCGGACCAAGCGCGCGCATCAGCCGCAGCGCCGCCGGCACCAGCGCCGGCGCCAACGCCCCGCCCGCGCCATCGAGTCCCAGCCCCAGCAGGCCCTGTTCCTCGAGCAGCAGCGCGAACAGCTTTTCCATGCCCGCCGGGGCGTTTTCAGGATTTTTCCCCTTCTCGAGCGCCTCAGCCAACGTGTTGAGCGTGCCCGCCAGCCGACCCGGCTGTTCGAGCCAGGCGGTCTCGGCCAGATTTCCGAGCCAGCGGTCGGCGCGCGCGTCGACCACCCCCCGCCCCGCCCGCGTGAGGCGCGCGCCCGCTCGCCGCCGCAGCGCGATGTCGGGGGCGGATAAATGAAATTCACTCGCTGCCACAAGCACAAGCGACTTGTAGGCGCGCCGCTCGAGCAGATCGAAGTCGCCATCGCTGGCTGCCAGCGCGAGCCCAACCGCCTGCGCCGCCGCCTCGCTCGCATAGCGCGAACGCCAGTCCACGTGCGGCGTCCGGAGTTGCACGCGCGCCAGCCGGCCGAGCAGGAAGGCCTCCTCATTGGTCGAGCGCTCGCCGACCAGCACACAGGCCTCGCCCGGCGCGCAGGTCGCCAGCGCCTCACTCGCCCGCGCCAGCGCATGGTCCCAATTGACCGGCGACTGACGGCCATCGGCATTGCGCGCGAGCGGCTCAACCAGACGCTCGGCGCTGTTGGCGTAATAGGAACCGAACCGCACCTCATTGCTGATGAAACGGGTGGTGTCCTCGTCGATCGTGAAGCCACCATGGCGCTTGCGAGCGGGCGGGGTGGCGCGGTAGAGCTTGCCCCCGCGCGTCCAGGCGGTCACTGTGCCATTGGCCAGCCGCGGCGTCGTCGCGATCTGGCGCATTTCCCAGGGGCGCGCCATAAAGCGGTAGGGCTTGCTCGTCAGGCAGCCGACCGGGCACAGGTCGATGACGTTGCCTGAAAACGGATTGCTGACGGGCCCATTGCCAAATGTGCCGATGTAATTGCGATTGCCGTGGCCGAAGACGCCCATCACGTGCTCGCCGGCGACCTCGTCGCAGAAGCGTGTGCAGCGCGTGCACATGATGCAGCGGTTGCGCTCGATGTCGATCAGCGGGTCAAACTGTGGCTTATGGAAGCGCCGCCGCGGGTCAATCATGCGCGCGGTGCCCCAGCCGTATTCGCGCGAGTAACGCTGCAGCATGCACTCGCCGCCCTGGTCGCAAATCGGGCAGTCGAGCGGGTGATTGATCAGCAGGAACTCCATCATCCCCTTGCGGCAATCCTCGACCAATTGGCTGTCGGTGAGGATTTTAAGGTTCTCGCTGACCACCATGTTGCACGAGATCTCGGGCTTGGGCCGCCCCTCGATTTCGATCAGGCACAACCGGCAATTGCCCGCCACCGAGAGAGAGGGGTGATAGCAGTAATGGGGAATGTAATGCCCCACATCGAGCAGCGCCTGGAGCAGGTTTTTGCCCTTGGGCAGCTGAAGCTCACGGCCGTTGACCACAACGGTGACCAGTGGCGGGGAGTCGGGGAGTTTGACGGTCATATGGAGAACCCAATGTAAAATGTAAAACCGAAAACCGAGAACCGAGATGTTTTCATAATGCATCACCAGTCAATGGATGGCGTGACACATTGGCATTTTCTTTGGTGTCATGCGTTTTGGCCGTGATCACGCACTGCGCGATGATACGCGTTAATTCATCTGCTTCCTTGAGTATTTCTGCCATCCGGGTTGGGGGAAGCAGCGACGCTCGATCGACCAGTTTCAGCCAGTAGTGGCTTTCACGAATTTCCTTCAGCGCCAGGCCAAGCTTGTGGATGAAATCCTTCCGGCTTTCCGCTCCCCTCGCCTCCTCATAATTGGCGCCGGCTGACGTTCCGGCCCTTAGCAGTTGCCCACACACATGACGCCCCACCTGATTTTTAGGCAGCGCGCCAGCCAACTTAACCACACGCACCGAGAAATCCAACAAACGATCGGAGATATTGTCGCCTTTCAGTCCCATCGGCCTTCAACTGTTCGCCCAACCGGCGGTTTTTAATTCTCGGTTGCATGTTTTACATTTTACATTCATTTAAATTCCACATACCCCTTCTCAAACGGGCATTTCCCCTGTTCCACGTGCGCGTGGAATTCATCCCGGAATCTTGGGATCGTCTTGACCAGACTGCCGGTCGAGAATTCGCCCAGCGCGCAGATCGAGCGGCCGACGATGTTCTTGCAGATGTCCTCGAGCGTCTCGACATCGCCGGGCACGCCCAGGCCGGCCTCCAGCCGTTTCAAAATCTGGTGCATCCAGCCGGTGCCCTCGCGGCAGGGGGTGCACTGGCCGCAGCTTTCGTCCCAGTAAAAGTGCATCAGGTTGAGCGCCGCCCACGTCATGCAGACCGTCTCGTCCATCACGATGATGCCGGTCGAGCCCAGATAGGTGCCGTATTGCCTGGGGCTGTCGAAATCCATGACCACGTCGAGCTCGTCCTCGAACAGCATCGGCACCGACGAGCCGCCGGGGAAGACGGCCTTGAACTTGTTGCCGTCGCGAATGCCACCGGCGTAGTTGTAGATCAGCTCGCGCATCGTGACGCCGAGGGGCAGCTCGTAGTTGCCCGGCCGCGCCACGCAGCCCGAGATCGAATAGACCGTCATGCCGGGCGACTTCTCGGTGCCGATCGACTTGTACCAATCGTTGCCGCGCCGCAGCACCTCGGCTGCGATCGCCAGCGTCTCGACGTTGTTGACCACCGTCGGGCACATGAACAGGCCTTGGATCGCCGGGAACGGCGGGCGCAGCCGCGGGTAGCCACGCTTGCCCTCGAGTGACTCGATCAGCGCCGTCTCCTCGCCGCAGATATAGGCTCCCGCACCGGTGTGCACGTAGCAGTCGCAGTTGAACTCGCCGCCGAGAATCCCCTTGCCCAGCAGCCCGGCGGCGTAGGCCTCGTCGATCGCCCGCTGCACCTGGCGGATCGCCTCGTAGTATTCCTTGCGGATGTAGATGTAAATTGTTTCGGCGAGCGTCGTAAAGGCGGCGATGAGCGCGCCCTCGATCAGCAGGTGCGGGCGCTGCTCGAGCACCGGCCGGTTGCTGAACGTGCCCGGCTCGCTCTCGTCGGCATTGACGCAGACGTAGTGCGGCTTCTCGCGGTTGCGCGGAATGAAACCCCACTTCATGCCGGCCGGGAAGCCCGCCCCGCCGCGCCCGCGTATGTTGGCCTCCTTGACCTGTGCCAGCGTGCCGTCGGGCCCCAGCTCGAGCGCGTGCTTGAGCCCGTCATAACCGCCCTTGGCCTTGTAATCGGCCAGCGACTCAGCGCGCCCGGCATAAACCGTGCCGGTAATGCCCTCGGTGAGGATCGGCTGGTAAGGAACCACTGAACTCATAGCTTACCTTCACTCATTTTGGTTGCGGGAACATCCGATGGTTCCAGCGATTCTGCTGGCCACCACCATCCTCCAAGAGCCCACATCGGCACCCCCACGATGATCCCCGTAAAATCTCCCAAATAAGTAGGGGTCAGAACCCAAACTAAAAAATCCACACCGAACTCTTCTCGTTTAACAAATGGTCTCACCAGTAATGCGGCAGGAGTGCTGAACCAGAATCCAACTTCCGCTCCAGGCTGAAAAGCAGTACGGGATGGGTATTTTACCAGTGGGCTCCGATGGTCGTAAAAAACATCCCCATACATCCCCTCGTCGGCCGTGAACCCCATAGCTAATGAACATCCGCTTCCACATACCCCAGTGAGGAAAACGCATATAATGAGGATGCTGCTTAGGCTCCGTTTCATGCCTGATCCTGCCGTCCCATGAAATACGGCTTGCGCTTGCCGGCGCGGCATTCCTCAAGGATCGCATCCACCTTCGCCCGCGTCAGCTTGGTCTCGATTTCCTGATTGACCAGCATGACCGGAGCTTCGCTGCACGCGCCCAGGCATTCACGGCGCTGGATCGTGAACAGCCCATCGCCGCTCGTCTCGTTCCAGCCGATGCCGAGCTTCTCCTTGAGATATGCATAAAGCCCATCGGCGGCGCAGAGCGCGCAGGGCAGCGTCCCGCAGATCCCCAGCACGTATTTGCCGACCGGCTGGCGGTTATACATCTGATAGAAGCTGACGACCTCGTGCACCTCAGCCGGAGTGCAGTCGCAGATCGCGGCGGCCTGCTCCATGAGTTCGGGGCTGATCCAGCCGTCCTCCTCCTGGATCAACCAGAGGATCGGCAGCAGCACCGCGCGCCGGCGCGGATACTTGGCCAGCAGCGTATCGATCTCCCCGCGCCGCCGCGTGTAGAGGTCGTTGTCGGTCAAGGGTGGTCGTGTCGTGATCTCAGGCATATTTGATTGAACCGCAAAGGCGCAAAGAGCGCAGAGCCAGCCGCAAAGTTTCTTCTATCCTCTTGTGTTGGCGATCCGCTCGATGCCGTCCTTGAGTAGCTCCACATTAAAATTGATCAGCAAACCAAGTTTCTTCCGGGTTGCCCTCAAATAGGAAATCACCTGTGTCCTGTGGATGGGATGAAGTTGGTCCACCGCCTTCAACTCCAACACCAGTTGATCCTCAATCAGAAAATCCAACTTGCCTTGCCCAACCTCTCGATCCTTGTAGCGAACCGCGAACAAGTGTTGGCGGTTGAATTTTATCCCCCTCAGCGCCAACTCATGCGCCAAGGCCTCTTCATACGCTGATTCGATGAAGCCCGGCCCCAGTTCCCGATGCACCTCGATCGCCGCACCGATTACCTTGTGTGACAGTACGTTGATCTCCATGCAAGGTTCTGAAATGGCTTCCATCTCTGCGTTTCCTCTGCGTCCTCTGCGCCTTTGCGGTTCAAATTCCCCTAGCTACCGATCGATCTCTCCCAGCACCAGGTCCAGGCTGCCGATCACCGCCACGACGTCGGCCAGCAGACTGCCCTTGCTCATCGGCGTGATCGATTGCAGGTTGACCAGCGATGGGCTGCGGATCTTCAGCCGGTAGGGGTTATAGCCACCCATGCTGACGATGTAAAAGCCCAGTTCGCCCTTGCTTGCCTCGATCGGAGCGTAGGCCTCGCCCGGCGGCACATAGATGCCGTCGCTGGCGAGCAGGAAGTGATGGATCAGATCCTCCATCGACTGCTTGACGCGGTGGCGCGGCGGGTAGATCACCTTCGGATTGTCGATGTTGACCGGCCCGTCGGGGATGCGGTCGAGGCACTGGTGGAGGATCTTGACCGACTCCAGCATCTCCTGCATGCGGCACTCGAAGCGCGCATAGCAGTCACCCTCGGTGCGGGTCGGCACGTCGAAGTCAACCTGGTCGTAGCGCAGGTAGGGGTTGGCCTTGCGCAGGTCCAGGCCGACGCCGCTGGCACGCAGGCAGGGCCCCGTCAGGCAGAAGTCAATCGCCTGCTCGCGCGTCATGACGCCGATCCCGCGCGTGCGCATGATGAAGATGTCGTTCATCCGCAGCAGCGTGTCGTAGTCGCGCCACTTGGCCGGGAAGTCCTCGATGAACTGGCGCACGCGTCCGAGCCAACCGGCCGGCGCGTCGCGCATCACCCCGCCCACGCGCATATAGCTGACGGTGAAGCGCGCGCCGCTGATCTCCTCGAAGAGGTCATAGAGCGTCTCGCGTTCGCGGAACGTGTAAAGGAAGACCGTCATCGCGCCCAGTTCCATCGCGTGGGTGCCGAGCCAGAGCAGATGGCTGGAAATTCGTGCCATCTCGCACAGGATCATCCGCAGCCACTGGCAGCGCTCGGTCACCTCGACCCCAAGCAGCTTCTCCACGCTCATCACGTAGGCCGTGTTGTTGGCCATCGGCGAGAGGTAATCGAGCCGGTCAGTGTAGGGGATGAACTTGTGGTAGGTCTTGGCCTCAGCCAGCTTTTCCTTGGCACTGTGCAGGTAACCGATGACCGGCTTGATATCCACCACCGTCTCGCCCTCGAGCTCCAGCACCAGGCGCAGCACGCCATGGGTCGAGGGGTGCTGCGGCCCCATGTTGAGCGTCATGATTTCGGCGGTCGGATAGTCGCCCTCGACGCGGCGCCGGGAGGGCTTATCGCCGGGGAAATCCTGGGCCGAGCCGTGCAGGGCCTGGGTGGTCGTGCTTGTTGGATCTTTCATAAAGCTGCCGTTGTCTTCCTCAAGAAGCTTCCTTCAGCAAACTGTCGATGCGGATGCCGGTGCGCAGGATCTCGGCCGGGAGGATATGATCGTCGGTGAAGTCCTCGGGCCGAAAACCCCACGGCTCAATCCGGGTATCGATGCCCCAGGTCATTGCCCCCAATGCACCGCTGTCCTTGAATCGAATCCCGCTAAAATCTGAGGAAACAATCGCCAAGTCGATATCGCTTTCCTCGCGCTGCCGCCCTGTTGCATATGAACCAAACAGGTATGCGGCATCGATCGAAAACATCTCCCGCACCCTGGCAAGGTAACGATGGACCGAGGGTGGAATGGCTGTCAAATCTGGCTGAGAATCCATTGCCTTGCCTCCCCTAGCGCTCGAAGGTATTTCTCGGTCCAAACCTTTGTCGCAAGCGACATCAACTCCGCCTGCTCCTCCGGATATCGGGCATGCAGGTTAAACTGCGAAGCCTCATAAAACAGCTGAGCCTGACTTGTTTCCAAGCTAAGCTCTGCCAGTTCCGCCAGCCTGAGCAAATTGTGAATTCTCGCCGGTTGCTGCTCTGTCCTCTTCACCACCAACGCCTTTAGAGCCTTTTCCACCGAAAGATGCATGATGAACAAAGCCCAATGAAAGTCATGGCCGCTGGCAAACAGGCGCTCCGCCGATGACCAATCATCGTCTGAACCTAGCCGCCAATAGTCGATCTGCTTCTGGACGTCCATAACCCGCCTCAGATGCTCCCCTCGTGGACCCGGATGCGCGGCACCAGGTCGGGGGGCTCGCCGGCGTATTCGTCGGTGTCCTGCTTATAGTAAAAACTGGTCGTGCCGCCCAGCGGGAAGTCCTTGCGCAGCGGATGTCCCTCCCAGTCGTCGGGCATCAGGATGCGGCGCAGGTCGGGATGGCCATCAAAGCGGATGCCATACATGTCGTAGACTTCGCGTTCGAGGAAATCCGCACCCTTCCACAGGCCGGTGATCGTCCCAATGCGGCATTCGGCCTCAGCCTCGGGCACCGGTGCGCGCAGCCGGATGCGGTGGGCGTGCTCGAGTGAGTAAAGCTGGTAAACCACGTCGAAGCGAGGCTCGCGCCCGACCTCGAGGTAATCGATTGCGGTCACGTCGGCAAGCATGTTCAAGGCGGTGCGCCCGTCGTTGCGCAGCGCCTCGATGATCGCCACGATCGCGCGCCGGTCCACCACCAGCGTCACCTCGTCGCGGAAGACGACGGCATCGAGCAGCGCGTCGGCCTGGACCCCGCGCGCGACATCGGCCGCGGCCTGAAGGATTTGTTCGGGAGCGAGCTTCGCCATGTTCTTCGCGCTTCCTCCGCGCCGTTGCGGTCCAACCAATCAGACCAGCGCCTGCGGGCTCTTCTGGATCTTCTTCTGCAATTGCAGGATGCCGTAGATCAACGCCTCGGGCCGGGGCGGGCAACCCGGCACGTAGACATCCACCGGGACGATCTGGTCGACCCCCTGCAGGATCGAGTAGACGTTGTGCATGCCGCCGCAGCTGGCACAGGCGCCCATGGCAATCACCCACTTGGGCTCGGCCATCTGGTCATAGATGCGCCGCACCACCGGCGCCATCTTCTTGGTCACCCAGCCCGAGACGATCATCAGGTCGGCCTGGCGCGGCGAGGGCCGGAAAACCTCCATGCCGAAGCGCGACAGGTCATAGCGGCTCGAGGCGGTGCCCATCATCTCGATGGCGCAGCAGGCCAGCCCCATCATCACCGGCCACATCGAATTCTTGCGGCACCAGGCGACCACCTCGTCGAGCGACTTGACCAGCGCCGCGTCATGCTCGAGCGGGCGCAGCTTGTCCATCGCCGCCAGTGCCTCCAGGTTGTATCCCGGCGCCTGCTTGGGCTTGAACTCCAGCGGCCCGGGCCTCTGGTTGCGATTCAATTCCATTTCAATGCCCCCTTGCGCCACTCATAAAGGAACCCCACCAGCAGGATGACCATGAAGAACAGCATCACCAGCAGGGCATAGAACTGGAACCAGTCAATCGGTGCGCGGAAGGCCAGCGCCCAGATCAGGATCAGCACCGTTTCCATGTCGAAGACCAGGAACAGCAGCGCGACCAGGTAGAACTTGACCGGCAGCCGGATGTTCGCCTCATGAAAAGGCTCCATGCCGCTCTCATAAGCCAGATACTTGGCCCGGTTGGGGCGGCGAGGACCTATCAAACCCGACAGCGACACCGTCACTCCGGCAAACAGCGCGGCCAGCAGAACGATCATCAGGATCGGTATCCATGGGAGCAGGTGAGGCATGAGTCACATCATCCTGTCGGAGCGGTGCATCGATCGGAACACAAACCAGCGGCGCCGGACCCGGACCGCCAAACATGAGAGATTGATCATCTTTTCACAATCCCCGGCCAGTCGTCAATCGCCTTGAGGCCCAAGCCGCGCCGGCGGGTCATCGAGCCATACTCGAACGCCATTTGCAAGCGTCAAATGATGATAAGGGCCGAAAAGGGAGGTTTTTCAGCAAAATCTGGCTTCAAGGCACATGGCCTCCCCTGCCGCCGTGAATGGATTATTCTAGCAGGTGGCGCGGGCAGGAGAAATTTTTATGTTCCGATGGCCGTTGCGTCATGGGGCAGGAGCGGCTCGATCAGTTGGAGCAAGCGCCGGGCCAGCACTTGGTTGCCACGATCCGCAAAATGGTAAATATCGATAAAAATGGCCTCCCGGTTATCCTTGAAAACGGGACGTAAATCCGCCGTCCGCACGTGGCCCCCACCGGTCGCCTCGAGCTCGCCCAGTCGCTGCGCCATTTCGTCGAAGCAGGCCTCCATGTGGCCCAGCCGCCCGCTCTGGCGATGCTCCTCGAGCCAGTCGTCCTCGCCATCGGTCAAAGGTTTGAAGCGTTCCGACATGTAGGGCTGGAGCGCCACCACTAGCGGGACGTCCAGCGCTGCGGCCGCCAGCTTGAAATTCTTGATGAAAACCTCCGCCACCTCCCCGGGGGGCAGGATCCGGTCCTCATGATAGGGCGGCTGCTGCGGAAAAAAGTCCGCCCCGCCGCGCCCGAGCGACATGTTGGCCAGCGAGAAGAACAGGGAATCCTCGTAGTTCCAGCAATCGAGCGCCTCGCGCCCCATGAAGCCCCAATGGCAATCATTGATCCCGGTCAGCGCGACCACCAGGTCCGGCTCCCATTCACTGAGCCGGTTTTCGATCATGATGCGCTCGTGGGTGCTGGTATAGCCCGGAACGGCGGCGCAAAAGACCTCGACCCGCCGCCCGCCGACGCCCCCACGCTCGTTGAGCAGACGTTCCAGTTCGAGCGCCAGCGTCGTATCCTCGTTGGGCGCGCCCAACGAAAAAGCCACCGACCCACCGCTGAGGAAGATCCGATAGACCCCCGGCGGTCGCGGCAGCGCCAGTTCGCGCTGGTCGCGCATCTGCCGGCCGTTGATGATCAACGAGGGCGAGCGGCCCGGTATCGGCGCATAATTCAGGTAGGGCGTGGGCATGCAGGGGATGTGCCATAGAACCTGCTCGAGATTAACATCATCGGGACGCGTGTAGCACTCCAGCACGTGGCGGGTGGCCTCGGGGGGCTTTTGGCGCAGGAACCAGGCCAGTGTGATCGGTTCACGCCGCGGCGACAGCAATTGCCACAACACCCGCCGCTCGCGCCAGTCGCGCACGCTGAAAATAAACATGACCAACGAGAGGGCCAGCGCCACAAGCGAGAAGGCCACCAAGGCGTAAAGTGCCATCCGTGAGATGGGCGGTCGGGTCCGGATCGTTCGAGTTTTCACACAAACCCCCTGTTTCGCCCCAAACGGGCCACCACTCTTATCTCACATCAAATCTTTCGGCGAAATAGTTTCATCGACGGTTCATGCATTGCGAGTGGAACCGAAAAAATCATAAAATACCGGCGCTCGGGCCTCCGGGCTGATTCGGCACCCCATCCAAGGCTGGCATCCATGCGTCGCTCGACCGCCTTCACGCTGATCGAACTGCTGATCGTGGTGGCGATCATCGCCATCCTGGCCGCCGCGGCCCTGCCCAACCTGCTCGAGGCCCAGGTGCGCGCTAAAATCTCACGAGCCCAAAGCGACCTGCGCTCGATCGCCACGGCGCTCGAGACCTACCGGATGGACTTCAACGACTATCCGACGATGATCGAGCTGGGCTTCAAGGGCGGGGTAGCTCCTCTCGCCGGCAGTGACCTCAAGTGGTGGTACGTCCCTGACCGACTCAGCACGCCGATTGCCTATCTCTCCAGCGCCCACCTGCCTTGCCCCTTCGGCGGCGACCTCGATCGCCGCGACGACTTCCCCGACGACATCTGGCAGCGCTACAGCTTCGAAAATATCACTGAACTCGAAGACAAAGCCCGCTCCTTTCCGATCTTGGCCGGTAAATATGGCCCCTCGCAGCGCGCCGCCCAACGCATGGGCGGCTGGCGTGTACTCTGCATCGGTCCCAATCAGGCATGGAACCCGATGCTGCCTTACGATCCGACCAACGGCACCGTCAGCGATGGCAACATCATGCGAACCCAGCGCAGCACCATCGGCGCCCAATCCGAGCAGCGTTAGAGTGCCGGTTTCCGCCGTTGCCTTCGCCCGTCTGTGAGTGACACAATATCGGCTTGTCACTGGGAGGTCGGAATACACCGCGGCATGGAAATCAAGGCAGACTGGCATAGGGCGCTCGAGGCGGCGCGGCGGGGCGAGCTTGGCCCCGCGCGCCTGGCGCGCGCGCACGACCCGGCGGGTCACTTGCCCGACCTTTTCTGGGCCCGCTGCCTGACCGAGGCCGGCCTGGATTTGGATGAGGCCGTGGCCATTTTGCGCCCGCTCGGCCCGGCGCTGGCGCCCAACCCCCTCGTCCCGCAACTGCTGGCGCTGGCCTTGGCCCGCAGCGGCCGCCCCGCCGACGCCCGCGAGGCCGGTGACATCTGGCGCAAGGCGGGACTGCCCCACAACTTGGAATTGCTTGCCCAAGTGACACTGACACTTGAAGGCCAGATCCGGCCATGGCCCGACCCCCGGCCGCCCCACCTGCCCTGGCCGGCGATCCTGGGTGATCGCGCAGTCTTTGTGCCTTTGCAGGAGCCCCCCGATAGTGACATCCTGACGCACCCGCTTGTGACAAAAAAGCCCGGCCTCCTGGCTCGTCGGCGGCTGCAGCGCGCGATGGACGCCATGGAAGACCTGCTGATCGGCGACCATCCGCGCGAGGCATACGAGCAGGCTCTTGAGCCGCTTGCCCAAGGGCTGGAGAATGCCGAACTGCACATTGTCGCCGCCATCGCAGCGGACGAATTGGGTGATCCGCCGCTGGCGCGGGCGCACCTGGTGCGAGCGCTGGAGCTCGAGCCGACGTTGCTGGTGGCCCGCACGCACTTGGCCCGCGTCTGGTGGCGCGAGGGTTGGACCGAAAGCGCGATGGTCTTGTGGCGCAGCTTGCCGGTGGAGGGGCCCTATGACCACGGCCGCCATTATCATCTGGCGCTGGGCCACGACGCACTGGGCGACCGCGCCGCCGCACTCCATGCCATGCAGGTGGCGCTGACCGATTTCTTCTTCGACATGCGCCACTACTACATCAGCCATGCCCTGCGGCGCTGGCTGGCGCGCTTTGCCCCCGCCAGTTGAGGCTTTGTATGCCGTCTGGTCCAAAAAATGCTTTAAGATCGCACGATGCGTCTGCCGGAGGTAGGCTGACCGGATGTTCCGTCGAGTGACACCGCTTTTGTGGTTGTACGCCGCAGCCCTGCTGGCGCTCGCCCCTGCCGCCATCGGAGCCGAAAGTTTCGGGGCGCTGATGGAGCGTGGGCGGCAGCTTTACGAGCAGGGGCAATTCGCGGAGTCGGCAGCGGCCTATCATCAGGCGCTGCAGCAGCAGCCGCTGCCGGTGGTGAAATACAACCTCGGCACGGCGCAAGCCCAGGCCGCGGACCTGGAGTCGGCGCAACAACTGCTCGAGGAATCCCTCGCCCAGCCCGACCCGGGCATTGCTGGCGACGCGGCCTTCAATCTGGGGCTGCTGCACTACGGACGCGCCTTGGATGACCAGGCGCAGCAGGCAAAACACCTCAAGAATTCACTCGGCGCCTTCCGCGATGCGATCCTGCTGGACCCGCAGTCGGCCGATGCGGTCTCCTATTATGAAACCGTCAAGCTGCTGCTTGATGAAGCGAAGCAGCAGGAGCAGGAGCAGCAACAGCAGGGCGACGGAAAAAAGGACGACGAATCAGAGAAAGACGACCAGCCACAGCAAAGCCAGAACCAACAACCGCCCGACCAGCAGCAGGATCAAAAGCAGGATCAGGACCAGCAATCGCAGTCATCTCGGGGCCAGTCTGACCCGCAGGATCAGCCGAAACCGGCAGACCAGCAGGATCAAGCAGCTCAACCCGAAGAGACCCCCTCGGAGCGGCAGGATTCAGCGACGCCGCAGGAGCAGGAGGGCAAGCATGAGCAGCCCCAGCCGCAGTCGCCGCGCCCCACCCCGCCGGGCGGCAGCAGCACCGGAAATCTAGCCCAAAATTCCGCCGCAGGCGAACCCGACGGCGAACCCAAGGGTGAACCATCAAGCGATGAGCAGGATGCCCTGCGGCTGCTCAATTTGCTTGAACGCGAAAACCCCGATCAGTTCAGGCGAGTGTTCCAGCGGCGGGGCACGCCGCACACGCTGGAGAAGGATTGGTAAAAGCCTCAACGATGATTCACCTTCGCCACCGCCACCACTCTCCCCTCACCCTGGCCGCGCTGCTGGGGATGAGCCTGTTGTTTTGCATCTCGGCGGCGGCCCAGGATGACATCCGTTTTCAGGCACAGGTGGAGCAGCAGACGGTCGCCATCGGCGAGCCCTTCACGTATCGACTGGTCGTTTTGACGTCAGGCCGCTCGCTCGAACGCCATCCGACGCCGCCCGACTTCGGCGGCTTGGAAGTCATCGGCGGCCCCGCGCTCTCAAGCCGCGCCAACATCATCAACGGCCGCGCCACCACCGAGAACGCCCTGCAGTGGACTCTGCGCGCGCCGCTTGAGGGCAACTACACCATCTCGCCGGCCCGGCTGCAGATCGACAGTCGCGAATTCATCACCCAGCCGATTGCCATCAAGGTCGTGGCGCGCGCGCCCTCGGGCCTGCCCGGCTCGCTACAGGACGACCCAATCCTCTCCGCCCGCGGCAACCATCCCCAGCTCAACCGGCAACTCGAGGGCCGGCTGTTCCTGCGCCCGGTCATTGACAACCCCCGCCCATACGTCAGCCAGCCCTTCACGGTCAGCTACCATGTCTATGTCGATCCGCAACTGCCGATCCAGTCGCTGGACTACCGCCAGCAGGTGCAGGTCGAGGGTGGACTGGTGGAGGAGCTCTTCCTGCTCTCGCAACAGGTCAATTTCAACCAGGAGAGCTATGACGGGCGGATATTCAATGTCGCCCGCGCCGCCGAGTATCGCATCACGCCCACCCGCGCCGGCGAACTTGTCATTGATCGCTTTGCGATGCTGGCCGGCATCTCGAACGGCCGTCGCGACCTGTTTGCGATGCTCGACCCGGGGATGGCCGTCGAACTGCCGACGATGCCGCTGCGGATTGAGGTCCGCCCGCTGCCGACCGAGGGCCGGCCGACCGGCTTCACCGGAACCGTCGGTCGCTATCGCCTGAGCGCCGGTGCCGACCGCGATTCGCTGAGCCAGCATGAACTGCTGACCCTCAAGCTGACGCTCGAGGGTGAGGGTCCGATCGGGCTGGCCGGCGCCCCCCCGCTACCCACTGGAGTCGATTTTGAGCTGATCGACCAAGCGCAGGAGACCCACGGCCAGAGCCGGGTTTTTCATTTCAGCCTGCGCCCGCTGCGCCCCGGTTCGCTGACGATCCCCCCGTTCAGCTACCCGGTCTTCGACCCAGAGGCCGAGCGTTATGAGATCCTGCGCACCGATCCGATCCCGATCACCGTCACCCCTGGCGAGCGGACCGCCGACACGATCATCACCGTCACCCCCGCCGCCGATGAAAATTTCAAAAAGCCGCGCCTGCATCCGGTGCGGGTGATCGAGCGCACGCGTGCGGGACAGCCGCGGCCGCTGGCTCATTTGCCGCTGCTCTGGGCCCTGCACGGGGCCGGGGTGGGCGCGTTGCTGCTGGCTTGGCGCCGCGATCACACCCGGCTAACCGACCCCGCCGCCTTACGTCGCAATCAGGCACGCAGGACGCTCACCCGCCGGCTGCGCGCACTCCGCCAGCAGGCCTCAGCCCTTCAAACCGCCGAGGCGGCCGGTGCGCTCGAGCAGGCCGTCCGCGGCTTCATCGCCGATCGTTTCAACGTCGCCCCCGATGGCCTGACCCGACCGCGCATTGAGCAACTGCTTGCCGACAATGGACTGAGCAGCGAGTCGACCGCCCGTCTGCTGACACTCCTCGATGCCTGTGGCGCCCTCCGCTACGCGCCCCGCGAGTCCGACGCCAATCTGACTGGCTGGTGCGATGAAATCGAAACACTGCTGTGGGGGGTGCGTCCATGAGGCGACTGATCCTGGGCGCGCTCCTCATCCTGGCCGCCGGGCCTGCGTTTGCCGCCGAAAGCGAGGCGGCCCTGCTCGAGCGGGCGCAACTGGCCTTTGCCGAAGGGCGCTATGGCGAGGCGGCCGATGTCTATGGCGCGTTGTTGGACGGGGCCCCCGCCGACATCGACTTGATGTTCAATCAGGGGACCGCCTGGGCCCACCAAGGTGAGCTCGGGTTGGCCTTGTGGCGTTATCACCAGGCCCTGCGCCACGACCCGCGCGACCGCGCCCTGCACCACAATCTGAAGGTGATCGATCCTGACTATCGCCAAAAACTGGCGCTATCGCCGCTGCCGCCGCTGGATCGGCTGTACTACTTCCTAACCGGTGATGAATGGCTCACGCTGGCCAGTGCCGCGGCGCTGGCGGCAATGGCAGCCGGCACGCTCGCGCTCCTCAGCGCTCGCGATGGACGCGCGCGCGCGCGCCTGCGGACCCTTGCCCTCGGCTGCGTCCTGGCCTCCCTGATGACCCTGCCCTTCGCCGCCACCCACTATGTTCAAGATTTCCCCGGCCGGCGCGCGATCATTACCCATGAGAAGGCCGTCGTGCGCGCAGGGCCGTCCGAGAACTCGCTTCAGACATGGTCTCCAGCCTTGGGCACGATTGTCCGTATCCGCGACAAGCACTCTTCTGATTGGCTGTTGATTGATATTGGCAATCAAGGCACGGGCTACATCAGCGCCAATCAGCTCCGTCGCCTGTAAACCCAGAGTGCTTAAACCAACCGCGTGCGGTTGGGCCAGACTGCTCGGTGCAGTTGCAGGTGCAATCGGACGTTGAGCCTGTCCTGAAGAATCCAGTCGCCCAAGTCACTCGACTCGAGTCGGCCATAAACCGGTGAGAAGTGGACCGGAAGTCCCGCGAACTGTGCGGCGTGGTGCTGGACCACAGCACGCGCCCACTCATAATCGGCCCGGTCGGCCAGCACGAACTTGACCTCGTCGCGTGGACCCAGCCGATCGAGGTTGGCCCACTCGTTGCGCTCAGCCATGGCACTGCCGGGACATTTTACATCTACAATCTTCGCCACACGCGGATCGACAGCCCCAATATCAAAGGCACCGCTCGTCTCGAGCAGGACCTCGTAACCGGCATCGCAAAGCTTGCGCAGAAGGTCAAGGCAACCAGACTGGGCAAGCGGCTCGCCGCCGGTGATCTCGACCAAGCCAAGTCCCAGCGCCTGCACCTCTTCCAGCACCTGATCCATGCTCATGCGCCGGCCGCCGTGGAAGGCAAACTCGCTGTCGCACCAACTGCAGCGCAGCGGGCATCCCGTCAGCCGAATGAACGAGCATGGGCGCCCTGCATGAGTTGACTCACCCTGAATCGAGGCATAGAGTTCACTGACCAACAGCAAGCTGGGCGATGCGTCACAAAGCGGTTCTCTGCGGGAATGGCGCGGGGCGGTCATAAAAAGGTGGGTTTCCTCGGCCTCCCGGTGGGGCTTAACGATATGCGAACTGTCACGCTTTGACCCATTCGGGATTATTTTTCGAGTGGACATGCCCCTGTTTGACACGGGGGCGGTGCGCTTTCGGACTTGCTTTCACTCTTCGCGACCGCTGGACAGCTGTTGGCCGCGTTGGAGCCCTTATAATCGGTAATATAAAAGCCCTTACCTTTGAAGATTAGGCCGGCGCCGCCGCCGATCAAGCGCCGCACAGTGCCTTTGCCACCGCAACCCTCGGCGGGACAATCCTTCACCGATTCGGCCGACATCGAATGAAAAACTTCGAAGACATGGCCGCAGCTTGTGCACTCATAGTCATAGGTCGGCATGGTCGATGACTCCTCGGAAGCAGGAAACATAAGGTATTGTGGGCCAAAAAGCGCCCGCGCAATCCATATCATAGCACAATCCGCGCCATAGGCAACCGCCTTGGCGCGGAAAGAAGCACCCCTAAAAAGTGAATCAAATCAACTGGCGGCCTTGGCCGTCCACCATTTTACCAGTCAGAATCGTGTAAAGGTCAAACAGCCACAAGAGTCCCAAGCCGCCGGCTGTCACCAGACGCACCAAACCGGCTTGGCTGCGGCCAAGGTAAAACATGTGGACCCCAAGGAAGCCGAACAGCAAGGCCAACGCCAGTGTGCCCTTCTTGCTCTTGAGATTGGATCCCTTCATGGCAGGGGCGGCCCCTTCGCCCTGAGCACCCAAAGCCTGCTGATCCTTAAGCGAATCAAGCGCCTGGGCCAGCGTCATGTTGCCGGGCAACTGGCGGACCAACCGTCCCAGCGTCTTATTCATGTCGAGGAAGAGTGAATGCCAATCCAGTTCCAGCTTGGACCGCGTGTTCTCCGGCATGGTCTGGATATGGGCGATGCTGACCGCCATCCCCAGCACGTTGATGATATCATTGCCACGCTCGAACTTGTCCGCCATCAACTCGACAAACAGGAACTGCTTGCGTGCCAGTTGCGTCATCACCTGAAAAAAGGCTTTTTCCTCAGCCGGACTGATCTCTTTCTCGGCCAAGTCCTCGGCAAAAAAGCGGAAAAATTCCATCCACAAGGTGATGTATTCGCGGCAGACCACGATCCGGTTGTCAAGCCGGACCAGCTCTTCCACATAGATCTTCTGATCTTTGGTCAGGCTGAACCGGACCTGCTTGTCGGCCGCGAGGTGTTTCTTGCCGCCGCCGCCCTTGCTTGTGATGCTGGCCATACTTCAAGGATCATCCCGGGCCGCCGCATGGCGGCTGGAATGACGCTCCTCCCCCATCAGTCTTTCTTGAACGCGTTGAACGAAAACAGGAAATAAAACAGCACCGTCAGGATTGCACCAAACGTCAGGCCCTCGACGATGAGTATGAAATGGTCGCCTAGCATGTGTCTCTCCCTTTATTGCAGCACCCGCTGCACGCCCTCTACCGGGTCGTCCACCTGCGGGTACTGAATCGTCTCCATGATCTCAAGCTGCCGGTGACGTGCATTGAGCATCTGGACATAAGCCGTCTGGACGACGTCGCGGGCCTGATCGGGCCCATACTGGTCCAGGATCAGCATACGTTCAAAGCCGGCGGCGGCGTCCTTCGCCATCTCGAGCATGCGCAGCATCGACTCGTGGATGTCCATCCGCGTGGCAGGCACCGCCATCACCTGAACCCGCGCGCCGATCTCGTTGATGCGGGTGCGCAGGGTGGTGGGGGGCAGCGCGTTGAGCATGGCCACGGCCCGAGCCCGGCCATGGGTGTCGATCACAAGCTGCATCATCGTCGTGCTGCCCATGTCCAGAACCGGTCCGAATTCATTGAGCAGCCCGCTGAACTCACGCATGAATTCAGTCAGACGCGCATCGAACTCCCGTTCGGCCAGCCCCTGCTCGATCAGCGCCAGCAACTCCGAAGCCTTCTTGGCATTCTCGTAGCTGGACCGGAAGCGTGAGTTGCGGAAATCAAGCTCGGCATAATTGATGTGCTGGCGGACGGCGTCAGCCTCGCCCGACATATCACGTCGCGCCCCACGGGCCTCCAGAGCAGCCAAGTGCTCCTGCATCCGGACCACCATCTCCTCGATCACGTCGGGCGTGGTTTCCATCATGCCAGCCAACTGGGTCTCGAGCAGGCCCACCCGCTGGGCAAAGTCCTCATAGCCCTCGGGGTCGAACTGTGCGCGCAACTGGTTCATCTCGCCGACGATTTGTGCCACCTCGGCGACGTGATAGAATCCGGTGCCGCCCTTGGTGGCCTGCGCCAGGCGGTTGTTAAGCGAATCCAACTGCTTGCGGAAGGATGCCTCACGCGAGCGGCGGATCGAATGGGTGGCTGATGTCAGCGCCTGCTGGGCATTAAGCTCCGCTTCCTGATAGCGGCCGGCCTCAATTTGCTCACGGGCCTGCCGCACGCTGACGATCGCCCTCGCCATCCGGTCAGGCTCAAAGCTGAAGGCATCATACCGGCGCGCCGTCGCGATCGCATCCTCGGCTGCGTTGACCTTGCTCCAGAGCGCGGCCTCGGCTGCGGCCACCGCCTGGGTCCCGGTCTGGACCGCCTGTTCAAAATGACCTTGAGCGATCAGGTCCTCAAGGTTCAGCCGTAGCTGACGGGCGGTCTGCAACTGGTCGGGTGCATAGCGCACCGCACCGGCACGGTCGGCGCGATCGATGAGGATCTCGCTGTGCCGCGACAGGTCCAGCGACCACTCGCGCAAGGCGGCCTGAATGGCTTCCTCAGCCAACGCCTCGGCACTGATCGCCGACTCAATCGCAGCCTGCAGGCCAGCGTTCCCCAGCGCCTGGCGCGCCTGACCGAGCAGCTCACCCGCTTGGTCAAGACGCTCGGCGTCATAATGTTCCGCCCGATTAAGCCGGGCCTGGTCAATCTGGGCAGTAGCGCGTTCGATCCGATCCACCGCCACCCGCTTGAGCTCCTGTGCCAGAATCTCGAGTTGGGCCTTGCTGTCGGCCGTGCGGCTGACCGCCTCACGGAATTTCTCATCGGCCACCAACTGCGCGACTCCCACAGCATGGCGTGAGTCCGGTCCAGTTCCTGGGCCGCATACTGGCGCCCGCCCTGCCGTTCGTAGTGGGTCAGTTCATTGGAGATTTCCAGAATCGCGTTGTGGGCGACCACGCGGTAGGTCTGGCCGATCACGTGAGTCGCGTCGCGCTGGACCTGCTCGGCGATCTCGATCGCCATGTCGAAGTCCATTCCCTCGCGCCGGCGCGTGGCCAGGTTGAGGCTCTCCTGGGACTGCGTCAGGCGGCCGCGCAATTCTTCCTTGAGCGCCTGCTTGGCGCCTTCGAGAGCCGCGTCGGCACCGGTCCAGTCTCCCGGGATCGGCTGGTCGAAGATCTGCTCCATCGTGCGGAACACACCCTCGGCCGCTCCCAGCTCCTCGGCGGCGGCATTGATCCGGCGCTGGGCGAGCGCATCGAACTCCTGCTCGATATTGCGCACCATCAACAGGCCGCGCTCGCTGATCGCTCGAGACTCCACATATTCCTCGGCCTCAAGCTGGGCGCGTGCATCGGCAGCCAACTGGTCCACCTGCTCCACGTAGCCGGGCAGATACTCACGCGCCCGGTCGGAGGTCAGGCGGTCAATCGCCCGCTCGACGGCCGCCAATTGCTGGCGGGCGGCGTTGACGCGCGTCTCTTGGATCAGGTCCTGGGCTGCCTGGTTGACCTGCGGCGCCTGGCCCAGCACCGTTTCATAATTACCCTGCATGTATTGCAGCGACAGGTTCTCGAGGTCACGCGAGACGACGTTGAGAGTCTGCTGGGCGAAAATCTCTGCATCCAGGCTCAGCGCAGTCTCCAGCAGCAGCTCAATCTCACTGATCGACTGGTCGCTGCGCACGCGTCGGGTTTCGGTCACGCCGCGCTGGTGGGTCTGGCGCGCGGCATCGCGGGTGGCAATCGCCGAGCGATAATCATATTCAACATTGATGAATCGTTCGATGTCGCTGATCTGGCCCGCGATCTCTTCCATGAACTCGGGAGCATGCTCGGGCGTGCCTTCGGTGATCAGGCCCTCGCGCAGCTCGCGGACTTCCTGCAGCCCCTGCTCGGCCTCATAGCGCAGGTTGGCCAGCAGCGCCTGCATGTCGGCAACGGTGCGCGCCAGCGTCTCGATTGCTTGCTCGAACCGCTGATTGGCGATCTGTTCCTCGCCGGTGGCATACAGCGCCTGAATGTCGACAAAGCGCTGCGCATCAATTCGCTGGGCTTCGTTGCGCCGGCCGCGGTCAATCCAAATCGAGGCCTGTTCGCGCAGGTCGGTTGCGCGGGCTTGGATTGTCTGCGTAAGCAGTTCGCGGGCACGGTCAGCGGCGGCACTGGCACTCTGGCGCGCCTCGGCATATTGTTGACGCTCCAACTGTCCGGCTGCGGTCGTAATCTGCGTGTTGACATCCTGCAGCATTTCGGGCGTCAGGCGTTCGGCATCGTGGCCCAGAGCCTCGTCGCGCCGCGACTCCGCCTGGCCGACCGAATATTGGGCCAGCATCTTGTTGCAGCCGTTCAGGCTGACGAGGATCATGAGGGCAGCCAGCAGCCCCATTCCACGGCCGGCCAAAAAGTAAAGGTTACGCACAGCGGTCCTCCAGCGGGCATCAGGTTTCATCGGGTCATCCGGTGGTGCTACTTTTTCCGGGCTGGCGCCGGTTCGCGCAGCCGGTCTCGATGCAGGTGCGGGTAATAGCCTGACTTCATCACTTCGAGCGCGCCCAGCGTGCGCGTCAGCTTCAGATAAACACGGTGCCAGGTAGAGTAATATATCTGGCGCTCCGTCAGCGGCTGGTTGCCCAGATGCTCCATGGTCATCGCATTCTTGAGCATCTCCATCATCTTGTCGCCGTCAATCTGGAGGCCGCGTGGGATTTTTTCCGCGATTCCGCGATAAATTCGCGAAATTTCACTCTTGATCTGGAGATAGGTGTTCTCCTGCTCGGACGTGGGCGCCCCTTCGCTGAACGACTTCTGCAGGATCAGCTTGATGCGCATCCACAGCTCAAGAAGCTTGCGCGTGGCATCGTATATGTTTTCGACTTCAATCGGCGACAGTGCCATCGTTCAATTCGCCTGCCTTCTTTTACTCACCATTCATTACATCTCGGCGCCAACGCCGCCAAATCCGCCGCCTAAGCCCATGTCCTCGCCAAACATCTCTTCGCCCATCCCGCCCTGACCGCGATTGTCCATCATCGCAGAGGGGTCACTGAAAGGCTGCCAGACCGCGAGCGGCAGCGGCTCCACCGCCGGCGGCAGCGGCGGCTGCGGCACGTGCAGCGAGTAAAACTGGCTCGCCAGACTGTCCTTTTCAGTGCGGAAATCCTGAAGGAAGCGCAGCGCCCAGTCATTGCGAATGCGCTCGTCCTTCTCCTTCTGCTTGGCACGATAGTGCGGCAGCACGAGTGGGTCCTCGACCGGCCGCTCCGTCAGCACCATGCCCGGCCCGCCGTTCTGGTCACGCCGGAATGTCCAGGCGCGATTGCGCGGCTGGGCCTGGCTCTGTTGGGTGGTGGCGATCGGCACGCCAAAGAACTCCAGCGGCGTGAACTGGTCGGCTGTGGTTAATGCCCGCACCAGCCGTTCCTTGATCCGCTGGTTGCTCTGCCCGATCACATCGTTGCGCGTCGAAACCAGAAGATACTGTCCGTCCACCATCTCATAGTTTTCGGCCTGCGACTGCGGAACCTGACGCTGGACGGCATCGTCGAGCAGTTGACCTGTGATCGCGTCAAAGACGCGAGTCCCTGAAATCACCGTGATCTTTGGCTCCTCCGGGAACCCCGGCACGCCCGGCATGCCCTGCATCGCCGGATCGACCATCGGCATGCCGGCCGGCGCGGCCATTCCCTGGGTCGGCGCCCCAGGCAGGCCCTGAATCTGCTGCGACTGCTCAAGCGACTGGCGCGAACGGTCAAGATAGCCGACACCCGGGCCGGTCGAACCGGAGGATAGTTCGCCCTGAATGGCCGTCGTGGCGGAAAGTTCACCCAGCGTCGCGGCTCCGGCCTGTGGCGCCCCCGTAAACAGGATTGCCACCGCCAGCACAGCCCCAAGTCCGATATGTCTGGTCATTTTCTTCATGGTCGCCACGCATCCCTCTTAAAGCATGCAAAGACAGAGGTTCGCTCAGCCCGTGGGTTGTAGCGGAAGAGCAATGGGACTGTCAACCGCCTTTTGAACGCAACCACATGCGCATGGCAGCGCCATGACAGCCCCCAACGCCTACCATCAATGTCGTCTGGACCGAACCAAACTGCAACAGAAATTTGACACTTCATCCGGCTGAGGCAGTAGCGAATATCGGTTCACAGCCTGGCCGCCGACTCGAACGATCCCGCCAATCAGCGCTGTTGCGCCCTGTTCAAGACATGGTAAACTGCCGGCGAACGTTCAGCAATGATGGATCCAGTGGCAAATCAGGCGGACCAACATGATGACGACATCGATCGATCGACGCGCCTTCCTGGGCACGCTGGCCCTTGCAGCACTGGGTTTTCACCGCCCCGCCGCCGCCGATCATGCCGCGCCGTCAGCCATCCGACTGGGCGTCTGCGGCTCGGCCGAAAGACTTCCCCAGCTGCGGCAGGTCGGCTATGATTACCTGGAAATGAGCCTGACAGGCGTGGCGGGACTGAGCGAGGAGCGTTTCCATGCTCTCTGTGCCACGGTGGACGCCTCCCCCGTCAAAGTTGAGGCCTGCAACGGCATGTTGCCTCACGACCTCCGGATTGTCGGGCCGCGGATCGACCACTCCGTCGTAGCCGACTACCTGACCCCGGCCCTGACGCGGGCGCGCCGGCTGGGGGCGCGGGTGGTGGTCTTTGGCAGTGGCCGCAGCCGCCGTGCGCTGGAGGACTTCCCTCGCGAACGGGCCATCGGCCAGATCGTAGATTTTCTGCACCTGGCCGCCGAGATCGCCCGCCGCCATGAGATCGTCATCGCCATCGAACCTCTGCGCGCCGCTGAGTGCAACATGATTAACACCGTGCACGAGGGACTGGCGCTCGCCCGCCGCGCCGACCGTCCAAACGTGCGGGTGCTGGCCGACTTCTTCCATATGGCCGGCGCCGGCGAGGGCCCCGATGCCATCATTGAGGCGGGCGAATGGCTGGTCCATGCGCACATCGCCAGCGGCGAGGCTCGCCAGTGGCCGCGCCCGGATCATCCCGACGACTACAAAGGCTTTTTTAATGCCCTGCGACAAATCGGCTACCGCGGCGGCGTCAGCCTGGAGGGGCGCACTGAGGATTACGAGCGAGACCTGCGCGTCGCGCACGACCTGATGCGTGCCTTGGCCGCTCAAGCCGCATTCGCCGACCAGCCTCGGGCGTGAGTTGGTGGCCATTGCCCACGACGCAAGAGCGCGATGACCCCCGGTTTATGGTATACTCCTGAACATGATCCGGCCGGGGCGGGTGAGCCGCTGCCGAACAACTGATGCACCATCTGATCCAGGGGGACGATGATCATGTTGCCACAATCGCTTGTTTCGCGGGGGCGCATGCTGGGACTGCTGGGGTCCTTGCTTGCGCTGGTCGCCTGCCAGTCGGCTTATTACAACACAATGGAGCGCTTCGGCGTCCACAAGCGCGACATCCTCGTGGATCGGGTCGAGGACGCGCGTGACGCCCAGGAGGAGGCCAAGGAGCAGTTCGCCTCGGCACTTGAGAAGTTCAGCGCCGTGATGAACTTCGAGGGAGGCGAGCTGGAGGCGCGCTATCGCCAACTCGACGCCGAGCTCAAGCGCAGCGAGGCCCGCGCCGCCGATGTCAGCAAGCGCATCGCCGCCGTCGAGGACGTCTCGGGAGCGCTTTTCGCCGAATGGCGCGAGGAGCTGGCCCAATACAGCAACGCCGACCTGCGACGCCAGAGCGAGCGCCAACTTGAACAGACCCAGGCTCGCTACCGCGAGCTGTTGACCGCGATGAAACGAGCCGAAAGCCGCATCGAGCCCGTCCTGCGCCCATTGCGCGACCAAGTGCTCTACCTCAAGCACAACCTTAACGCCCGCGCCATCGCCTCGCTGCAGTCCGAGAAGGTCAGCATCGAGACCGACATCAGCGCCCTTATCAGCGAGATGGAACGCGCCATTGCCCAGGCCGATGTCTTCATCCGCGAGATGAGGCAGTAATCAACCGCCCCGGGCGGCTGGGCAGTGCCAACTTTTTGGTGGCAACCTGCGACGGCACTCCACTACCTTGGAAGCCGTCAGGGAGGCTGCAACATGAAAAATTTTTGGTTCTTGCCGGCTTGGCTGTTCCTGGTGATGGCGCCACCTGTGATGGGGGCCGACAGCACGCCCTCCGCCCTCTCGCCTTATATCACGGGTGAGGCGCCACCCAGTGGGCGCGATCTGGTCGATGGCTCCCTGCGACGTGCGTATTATGCAGGCCGGATGCTGGGGGAGCTGTGCCAGGCACCTCGTCCCAGCGGCAGCGAGGCCTATATGCGCGGCGCGGCCCTGCTTCGAGATGAGTTTGCCCGATCGCTGCCAATCGCCCGTCTGGACGAGGTCCACTTCAAGAACTGGCGCCCCCTTGCCCCGGCCAGCCTGACCATCGATGGACGCCCGGTGCAGACCATTGTCCATCATTTCTCGCCCTCGGTGCCCGAGGGTTCGTTGAGCGGTCGGATCATCAAGACCGACGAGGAGGCTTTTGCGCCCTACGCGATTCGAGACGAGCGCACCGGCGAGATCGCCGCTTGGATTCGGGTCGGCCCCTTCGGCCCGCCCCACACCGCCTTCAATCGGACGCCCGAGAACGCCCGCCGCCCGATTTTCAGCATCGGGAGCGGGGACGTGGCGCTTCTCGAGCAGGCCGTGGAACTGGGCCTGCCGGTGCAGGCCGCCGCGCCTGCCGAAATGGTTCAGGCCGTCAGCCACAATGTCGTCGCCACCCTGCCCGGGCGCACCAGCCGCGAGATTCTGGTCATCGCCCATGCCGACACCGTCTACACCTCGCCCGGCGCCAATGACAACACCGCCTCGGTGGTCATCATGCTCATGCTCGCGCACGCGCTGGCCGAGAGCCGGCCCGAACATACAATCACCTTCCTCGCGACCACCAACGAGGAGTGCGGCTATTTGGGCGCCTTTGATTATGCCGAGCGCCGCCGCGCCGCGGGTACGTTCGACCAGATCCGTTTCTGTCTGAATTTCGATTCGTTGACCTATGGCGAAAACCTGTTGCTGACCACGGAACATGATCGACTTCGCGATCTGCTGCAGGAAGCTCACCGTGCGCAAGGACTGGCGAGCCAGGTGCGCGTCAGCCGCGGAGCCCCACGCCTTGACGCGACCCCGTTTGTCGAGGCCGGCATCCCGGCGATCTATTTCAACAGCCGCGGCACACCAGACAGCCACAACCTGAGCTACGTCCATCGCCCCGAGGAAACCGTGGACAAGGTGGACCCGCGCGCCCTCGAGGAACACTTCCTCGTTCTGAAGGCATTTCTGCAGGCGCTTGATCGGGAACCGGCCTGAAGCCGATCCACCTAGGGTTGCGCGACCAGCTCGGCAAGGATGATCGACTGCAGGCCACGACCCGGTTCGATTTCAAGACGTTCCAACAGCAGCAAGCCCCAATCAGGACCATAGTGGATAGCCATTGGCGCCACCGGGTTGAGGGCACGTTCCTGGGGCAGACCCGCCGGATACAGGCTGCTCGCCACCACGCTCATTGCCGCCCGCAACTGTTCCTGATCCTGACTGCGCAGGCTCAGCAGCTGTTCCTCGATTGACCGCCAACCGCGCTCGATGGCCCGGTCCAGCCGATCGAACGACCCACGCAGCGCCCCCGCCTCGGGCCCCAGCCGTTGATAAATCTCCGCCAGCTCAGCCCGCTGGCGCGCGGCCAGCTCCTCGATCGGCTGAACGCCGTCGCGGCCCGCCCCGCGCCGCATGACGACTTCCAGGAGGGCCTCGGCGTCCAACCCCAGCGCCTCCTCCACCACCAACCCCTGCTTGCGCAATCGACGCTCCACTCGCGGCTCGATCAGCACCACCTCGGGCCGCGGCCACCGCAGCGGTGCGAATACTCCGAAATCTGCGTAGATGGGCTCGACCTGCGCCAGGTAGGCGGCCTCGCCCGGGCCAACCACCTGTGCCACTGTTGGCAGCGCCAAATCCTGAACCAGTGGCCGGGTCACGACGTTTGGTGAAAACCGACGCGGGTTGGCCTGCAGCTCTGCTGCCAACTGTGACAGACTTGCGGGGGGTAATTCCTCACCGGTCTCGGCCAGCACCTTACGGTAGTCACTCCCCTCGCCCTCGCGCAGCGCCCAGCGCCGTCCGTCGTCATCGATCCAGAACATGTTGAGCGCCCCGTTATGGCGATGGATCGCCGGCTCCAGCCCTGCTGCCCGCATCGCTTCCCCACGCTCACGCACGGCCAAACTGGTGCGGCCGGCCTGCTCCAACTCGTGCGCCAGCACCGGGGCCCCACGCCTGCGCACCCAATCCATCAGCGGCGAGACCACCACCAGCCCCGTTCCCTTGAGCAGGCGCAGCAACAGCCGGCAGAAGCCATCCTCCAGCGTTGCCCCCTGCGAGCCATAGGCCTCGCGCACCAGCGCCAGCACCTCGTCGCGAAACTCCGTGCGCAGCGTCGAATTCTCAATGGACGCCACCAGTCCATCGGTGAACTCTCCGCTCTGGATCAACCCCACCATCCGTCCCGGCGATGACACTTCCGGCTGCAGGATGACCTCCTCCAGCCCCGCCTGGCCTGGCCACCACGCCCGCCGCACCTCGTTAAAATCATGATCCTCCGAGGCCACCCAGAAAACCGGCACAAATTTCAGCCCATCGTGTCGTTTCTTCAGTTCACGGGCTAGTCGCACCGCCGCCGCCGCCTTGTAGAGTACCAAAAGGGGTCCGGCCAACAGCCCCGGCTGCTGGCCGGTAATGACCACGCGTGTCTGAGGCTGCCCCAGGCAAGCCACCGAGGCCAAAGTTGCCTCATCGCCGCCCCAGCGTTGCTGCCATCGTTCCAGTTCGGCCAACTCGGCAGGCCCCAGCGGAGCCGGCAGCGCGTCGGCGCGGGCGGCCACACATTCATTCAGCCGGCTCGGGTGCCAACGCAGCCAGCCCTCCGCTACTGCCGGACCTTTCAGCTCGCTCCAAGGCGCGACAAAATCGACCATCGGGTGTTCCTCATTCCAACAGATGCCTGCCTAAAAAATTCTAATCCCTCGCGCCCTGTATTCACAAGCTCCCGCGCCCGTCAGAATTTCCAGATTTGGCCATTGCTTCCGCGCCAAAATTTTGTCATCTTGTCGATTCGACTCACGTGAATGCCCAGCGCTTGATCTCGACAGGAAACATTTCGCCCATGGCACCCCAGGCAAAGCTCGGCAAAATTCTGGTCGTCGATGATGAATGGACCATCCGCGACGTCCTCTCCAACATCCTCGCCACCGAAGGATTTGAGGTTGAGACTGCCGATGATGGCCTTCAGGCCATCGCCAAGCTCGACGAGCAATCCTATGATTTGGTCATCACCGACCTTAAGATGCCCAATTGTGACGGCATGGAGGTCCTGCGCCACCTCTCCCGCCAGAACGTCCACACCCTGGGCATCGTCGCCACCGGTTATGGCTCGATCGAATCTGCCGTCGAGGCGCTGCGACTGGGCGCCTTCGATTACATCACCAAGCCCTTCCACCTCGACGAGATCAAGATTCTGGTCCACAAGGCGCGTGAATTCCAGGCGCTGCGCACCGAGAACAAGACCCTCAAGCGTGAGCTGCAGCGTTCAGGCCGCATCGAAAACCTGATCGGCCAGTCTCCGCCGATGCAGGAACTGGGCCGCTTGATCCAGACCGTCGCCGATTCGGATTCGACCATTCTGATCCTCGGCGAATCGGGCACCGGAAAGGAACTGGTCGCCCGCGCAATCCATTGCCATTCCGAGCGCTCGTCCCAACCGCTGATCCCCGTCAACTGCGGCGCCATCCCCGAGGATCTCCTCGAGAGCGAGCTCTTTGGCCATGTGAAGGGCGCCTTCACCGGCGCCACGATGAACCGCGTCGGCCGCTTTCAGATGGCCGATGGCGGCACGATTTTCCTCGACGAGATCGGCGACATGAGCCCCAAGCTCCAGGTCAAGATCCTGCGCGTGCTCCAGGAGCAGACCTTCGAGCCGGTTGGCTCCACCACCACCGTGCGCGTCAATGTGCGCGTGCTGGCTGCCACCAATCGCAACCTTGACCAGGACGTCGCCGCCGGCCGCTTCCGCGAGGACCTTTTTTACCGCCTCAACGTCATTCCGCTGACCATCCCACCCCTGCGCGACCGAATTGAGGACCTGCCGCTGCTGGTCGATCACTTCATTCGGCGCTTCAACAAGCTCAAGAGCCGTCACCTGACACGCTTCAGCGATCCGGCGATGCGCGTGCTGGCCTCCTACGGCTGGCCGGGCAATGTCCGCGAGCTCGAGAACCTGGTCGAGCGGATGGCAATACTTAATGGCGAGGGCGAGATCGATCTGCCCCAGTTGCCCGAGAAATTCAGTGGCCTCGCCCCCGCCACGCTGCCCAGCTCCGGCATGCCGATCGAGATCCCCGAGGAAGGAATCGACTTCAACAAGCTCGTCGACGACTTCGAGATGGACCTGATCGAAAAGGCCCTGGAAAAGGCGGGCGGCATCAAGAACAAGGCCGCAGCCCTGCTCAACATCAAGCGCACGACCTTGGTCGAGAAAATGAAGAAAAAAGGGATGCTCACCGAAGGCGTGGTGGAATAAGCGACCGCGCGCCCGAGCTGCGGCACGAATACACGACAGCCGGGGGGGGCCATTGGGACCCACCCCGGCTTTTTCTTATCAGACCCACCCGCTGCAGGTTCACCGCCGGCGGCGGCCTTTAATAACGTCCCTCACGCTGGATGGTCGACATCACCAGCCGCACGCTGCTCAACAGGGTGCCGTTGTTGACCGATCCGGCCGTTGTCAGCACCACTCCGCGCCCCTCACGCGCCATCGCGATGTCGCGTCGGCACTGTTCGACGATCCCCGCCTCGTCATTATACATCACCGTATAGGGGGCCAGTTCGCCCCAAATCTCGGCCGTGGGCAACCAGCGACGGATTTCATCGATCATTACGGTGGGCCCGAAGTTGGTCCAGTTGATGCCCAGCCGGCTCAGCAGTGGCAGGATGTGAGCCATCGCCGAATCCGAATGCTGGGCCCGGCGGTCGGCCGGGTCGGGGCAATACTGATCGAAAACCCCCTTGATGATCGGGTAGGCGAAGAACTCATACATCTCAGGGTTGAGCAGATAGCAATTGTCGTCGTTGAACTGGAATCCGCGCGGCGCGGTCTCGGCCGTATGGCCCGCCTCCTCGTCCAACAGCCGCCCGATCGCCAGCATGGCCCCCAGAATCGCATCGCGGAAACGCCCAGCCAACTCGCGATTGTCCATCAGCAGGTAGATCAGGTTCTCGATCCCATAGATTGACGTCGCCAGCGTGACCGGCCCGCGCTGAAAGCGGTAGGCCGGGACACGCGCGCCCAGAGCCTCCAGGCGCGCCTTCTCCTCGGCCCAGTTGTCAGGCAGCAGGAATGAACGCATGTCGTCAATGCGAGCCTCGACTCGATCGAGCAGCTCGGCCAGCTCGCGCTCATTGTGCGCCGACTCCTTGATCCACCAGGAATCGCTCATCCAGACGCTCTCGCACTCGAAGACTTCATGCAGTTTCTTGAAGGGGAATTTGAGCGGCGGCGTCAACGGCCGCTCGGCCAGGATGCGGCGCCCGATGATCTGCTCGGCACGGTCGTTATAGGCCTTGCAGAGCGCCACGCACCAGTCGCCGTCGTTGTAGAGACGCCAGAAGTCCTCGGCTACGCCCAACTCGGCGAAAACACATTCGGGCTGCATCGCGAATTCATGGCCGACCACCACCAGACCGCATGGGACCTGCGGAATCGTGCGGCCGAACGGCTGGGCAATCGCTTGCTCCTGATCAGCCCAGAATCTCTCAATATCCAGCGGGGCAAGGCTGGTTTTGTCGATCGGTGGCGGGTTCATTTCCAACTGCATCCGGCAGCCTCCAATTGAGATGCCCAACAATATGGGCTGCTCCACCCAGCCCTGCAACTAATTTCAGGCTGGGAGTCAATGCACCAATGCCAAAGCCCCGCCGGCCGGCTGGTCCGGCCTGGCGGGGCTTGTTCATTTTTTCGCCTTTGTTCAGGGCCACCTTGACAGGTTCTGCCCCGACTCGTTACCCTTATTCCTGTCCGTGCAGCGGGCCCTTAGCTCAGCGGTCAGAGCCGCCGGCTCATAACCGGTTGGTCCCAGGTTCGAATCCTGGAGGGCCCACCACTTCCACATCAGGCGACGGGCGGGGTGCTCCCCTCGCCCATGCGGGCGATCTCCTCCTGCAATTGCCCATCCCGGCGCACCACGGTCTGGCTCATTTTCTTTTTATACTCGATCATGCGCTGACGCAGTTGGTCGTCGGCCGTGGCCAGAATCTGGACCGCCAGCAGGGCCGCGTTCTGCGCCCCGCCCACCGCCACTGTGGCCACCGGCACCCCGGGAGGCATCTGCGCAGTCGAAAGCAGCGAGTCAAACCCCTGCAGACTTCCCGAGGCCAGCGGCACCCCGATCACCGGCAGCGGCGTGTGCGCCGCCAGCACACCGGCCAGGTGCGCCGCCACGCCCGCCCCGGCGATCAGGACCCGAATCCCGCGCTCGTGGGCAGTGCTTGAAAATTCGGCCGCCCGGTCCGGCGTCCGGTGCGCCGACATCACGTGGGCCTCCCAGCCGATGCCGAACTCGCTCAGCGTTTCCCCGGCCCGCTTCATCACCGGCCAGTCCGAATCGCTCCCCATCAAAATCCCCACCAGCAGCTTGCGCTCACTCATTATGTCTTACCTCAATCGGCAGGATACCGGCGCGATCAGGCGCCGGGACAGTCCCCAAACGAACATTATGCAAGCTCGCCCGATCCGGCTGCAAGGCCGTTCGATGGTCAGCCGTTGCTTCCCGGGCCCTGTTGGGTTCCAATGGATGTTTAACCTGTCGCGCTTGCCCTGGCATGCGGTTTCGGGTTAAAAAGAGGGGCTTTTTTATGCAGCCCTGGGTCATCAAGGGCTCCATGGATGGGAATTGCCGGATGCGCGTCATCGGAATCCACGACGGTCACAATGCGGCGGCCTGCCTGGTCGAGGCGGGTGAGGTGCGCGCGGCCCTCCAGGAGGAGCGCCTGACACGGATTAAAAACCATGACGCATTCCCGAAGCAGGCGCTGGGGTGGCTGCTGGCCGAGACCGGCTGCGGCTGGGAGGACATCGACGCCGTCGCCTTCAATGGCCATCACATGCCGATCCACCGCGATCGCGCCGACCTGATCGAAGCCACGCGCTGGGGCGGCAGCCGCCGGCCGGCCCGGGCGCTGCGCCGCTGGGCCCGCTCGCTGACCCCGGCGCTCGACGCATGGAAATCTCGCCGTCGCAACGCCCGCGTCGCCGAGGCCCTCGCCGCCGGCGTGCCCGCCGAAAAGATCGTCTTCATCGATCATCACCGCTGCCATGCCGAGGCCGCCACCTGGGGCGCCCCCTGGCGCGGCGAACCCGTGCTGGTGCTGACCGCCGACGGCGCCGGCGACGACCTTTGCGCCACCGTCAGCCTGGCCGACGCCGAAGGCCGCCTGACCCGGTTGGCCCAGGTCAACGAATCGCACTCTCCCGCGCTGGTCTACCTCACCGTCACCACTCTGTTGGGCATGGTGCCCAACGAACATGAGTATAAGCTGATGGGGATGGCGCCCTACGCGGCCCCCGCCCGCGCCGAGGAAGCCTTTAAGGTTTTCGCCTCAATGCTGGAGTGGGACCCCGACCAGCCGCTCGTCTGGCGCCGCCGCGCCGGCGTGCCAAGCACTTATTATTGCTATGAATGGCTGCGCGAGCGGCTCGATCTGATGCGCTTCGACGCCATCTGCGCCGGCCTGCAGCTCTGGGTCGAGCGTCATTTGGCCGCCTGGGTCCATCGCGCCATTATGCAGACCGGCGTGCGGCGGGTCGCCCTTTCAGGCGGTATTTTCATGAACGTCAAGGCCAATCAAGTCATCGCCGAGCTGCCCGAGGTTGAGTCTCTTTTCATCTTTCCCTCCTGCGGCGACGAAACCAACGCGATTGGTGCGGCCTTCGCACATTACGTCGACCATCGGGCTCTGGCCGATCCCCTGCCCCGGCCGCTGGGTCCGATCTACTGGGGCGGCGCCCCGACCGAGCCCGAGATCGAGGCCGCCCTGCGCTCGGCGGGCGACGGCTTCCGCTTCGAGCGTCCCGCCAGCATCAGCGAGCGAGCCGCCGAGGCGCTGGCGCGCGGCGAGGTGGTCGCCCGCATGGACGGCCGCGCCGAGTTCGGCGCCCGCGCCCTCGGCAACCGCTCGATCCTGGCCGACCCTTCGCGCCCTGATGTCGTCCGCCGCATCAACGAGATGATTAAGAGCCGGGATTTCTGGATGCCCTTTGCCTGCTCGATGCTCGCTGAGCGCGCCGATGATTACATCGTCAATCCTAAGAACCTGGCTGCCCCATACATGATTCTGACCTTCAACGCCACCGCCCGCGTCGATGAAATCGCTGCCGGCAGCCATCCGGCCGACCGCACCGTGCGACCGCAACTCGTCCAACGCGACTGGAACCCGGCCTACTGGGACCTGCTGCGCGCGTTCGAGTCGCGCAGCGGCATCGGCGCCCTGCTCAATACCTCGTTCAACCTGCACGGCCACCCGATCGTCAACACCCCCGCCGAGGCGCTCGATGTCATGCGCCGCTCGGGCCTGGACCGGCTGATTCTTGGTCCATTCTGGGTCGAGAAGGTCGGCACCTGATGGACCTGACGCTCGTCATCCCGACCCTTAATGAAGCAGGCAACATCGGCGAGCTGATCGCCCGCGCCCGCAGCGTGCTCGATCACCTCGGGGTGCGTTACCAAATCCTGGTCAGCGACGGCGGCTCGCGCGACAATACGCTCCAGGAGGCGACGGCGGCCGGCGCCGAGGCTTTTCTCCACGATGAGGACGGCTATGGGGCCGCCTTGCGCGGCGGCTTCGCCCGCGCCGGTGGCGAGTTCATTATCACGATGGACTCCGACCTCTCGCACGAGCCTGAGTTCATCGAGTCGCTCTGGCGGGCGCGCGATCGTGCGGATATCATCATCGCCTCGCGTTACGTCAAGGGTGGCCACGCCGACATGTCCCTCTGGCGCGCCTTCCTCAGCCGCATCCTTAACATCGTCTTCACCCGCATCCTGCGCATCCCGGTTCGGGATATCTCCAGCGGCTTCCGCCTCTACCGCCGCGCGGCCATCCAGGCGATCCCGATTCTGGCCAATGACTTCGACGTGCTTGAGGAAATCCTCATCCGCCTCCATGTCGAGGGCCACAAGGTCGAGGAAGTCCCTTTCCACTACCGCCCGCGCAAGGAAGGCAAGTCCAACGCCAAGCTCTTCCGTTTCGCCATCGCCTACCTCAAGACTTTGTGCGCGATGGCCCGGCTGCGTTATGGTAAAAAGAAAGCGCCGGTCTAGAAGTTAAGGCGCATATTCCACTGCGGCAGGCGGACATGTCCTATTCGATCTTGGTCACCGGCGGGGCCGGCTTCATTGGCTCGCATATCGTCGACCTGCTCGTCGAGCGCGGCCACAGCGTCCGTGTCTTCGACAGCCTCGACCCCCAAGTCCATGGCGAGCGCAATGGCCGCCCTCCTGGCCATCTCAACCCCGCCGCCGAATTCATTCACGGTGACGTCCGCGACATGGCGGCGCTCGACCGCGCCCTTTCCGGAATTGATGTCATCTACCACCAGGCGGCGGCCGTCGGCGTCGCCCAGTCGATGTATGCCATCCGCGCCTACACCGAGGCCAACACCCTTGGGGCGGCCACTCTGCTCGACCTCGTCGTCAACAAGCATCGAGACCGCATCCGCAAGCTGATCGTCGCCAGTTCGATGTCCATCTACGGCGAGGGTCGCTATCGGGACCCCGCCGGCGGCGGCTTCATCATCCCCGCCCTGCGCACCCAGGCCCAGCTCGAGCGTGGCGACTGGGAACCCCGCGTTCCCGACTCCGACCGCATCGCCGCCCCCGCCCCCTGCGACGAGCTCAAGCCGCTCGAGCCGACCTCAATCTATGCCATCAACAAGCGCGATCATGAGGAAATGGTGCTTGCCGTCGGCCGCGCCTACGGCATCCCCGCCGTCGCCTTGCGCTATTTCAACGTCTATGGCCCGCGCCAGGCGCTCTCCAACCCCTACACCGGCGTCGGTGCGATCTTCAGCGCCGCCTACCTTAACGGCAACGCCCCCCGCATCTTCGAGGATGGCCTGCAGACCCGCGACTTTGTCCACGTCAGCGACATCGCACGCGCCAACCTGCTGGCGCTCGAGCACGACCAGGCTAATTTCGAGGCGATCAACATCGGCACCGGCCGCCCCACCAGCGTGCTTGAGCTGGCGCTGATGCTGCTCGCGCGCCTGCACCCCGACCGCACCGACGACCCGACGCTCGCCCCGCGCATTGAGGGCCGCTTCCGCGCCGGCGACATCCGCCACTGCTACGCCGACATCGACAAGGCGCGCCGCCTGTTGGGCTATGAACCAACGGTCGCCATTGAGCAGGGCATCCCCGAGCTGATCGATTGGGTCCGCACTCAGCAGGCGGTCGATGCCAGTGAAAAGGCATTCCATGAGCTCAACCAGCGGCGGCTGGTGAATTAGAAAGAAACAACAACCGCCACTGGGGCTGTCCCTTCTGGAGCTTGTTTCATGCTCATCATGCTCTCCGCCATTGTTATTGTAAGCACCGGCGCCCTTGTCTTCTTTCTCAATCGATCCCGGCGCAGGAAACATGAGGTCGTGCTGCGCCTGAACGAGCGCCTTCAGGATGCCCGCGCATCCGATCACAGTCCGAATGTGGGTCTGGGGCCAGAAACGCAACAGTTTGTTGGTTCTCTTTTACTCGTGGAGCCTCATGAGGGCTATGGATGGTCGAGGCTGGACCCTGAAGCACCGCCAGAGAAACCGGATCCCCCCCCACCTTTCAGGATGAGGCTGGTCAGGTTGACTAGTTTCGCATCGAGTGGCGGAACCCGCACCGGCGGGTTTGCACAAATTGAACAGCAGGGGCATGCGCTCAATGGTTTCTGGGTTGCCTTTGCCCCCCGCTGGACTGGTTCGTGGAACTTCACCAGCAGGATCTGTCCCAGCAATATCGTCATTGGCCCAACCGAGCCGATAGAGTGTGGGGATATCTGGGCCGCAATTTCTCATGGAACCCCCATACTCGCCGGATTTGGTGAGGTGAAAGCGTTGGAGTCGGAGCCGACAAGACCCCTTTCTTTTTGATCCACATCGGGCTTAAGATTTGTTTGAGGTCGGTCCGCCACCTGCCTCTGGATACCCGCGCTGGAACTTAATTTGACTGCAACCAGCCATGACCTGCGCGCCATCCTGCGCGCGCTTTATTTATTCCGTGGCTGGACCGAGGACGACCTCGAGCGCATCGTGCGCATCAGTCACCCGCTCGAGCGCCGCCAGGGCGACACACTCTTCATGCAGGAGGATGACTGCCGCGCCCTCCACGTGCTCACCCAGGGCCGCGTGCAGATGTTTCGCATCGCCCCCGATGGCCGCGACATCACGCTGCACGAGCTGCGCCCGCCCGAGCTGGTCGGCTGCGCGGCGCTCTTCCTGGAGGGGCGATTCCCTGCCGGCGCGCGCGTCGTCTCGCCGACGGCCGAACTGATCGCCATCGAGGGCCAGCCATTCCTGAAGCTGCTCGAGGAGCGGCCGCGACTTTCACGCGCCATGATCGCCGCGCTGGCAATGCGCCTTTCGGCCGTTGCCGGGCGCCTCGAAAGCCTCGCTGCCCAGTCCAGCCCCGCGCGCGTCGCCAACTGGCTGATGGATCAGCCCAGCCAGGAGGGCGCCGGCGGCCACCGCCAGGTTCGCATCGAGGGCAGCAAAAAAACCCTCGCCGCCACGCTCGGCATGACTCCAGAAACCTTCTCACGCGCCTTGCGTCAGCTTTCCGAGGAATCCCTCATCGCCGTCGACCGATCCCGGATCACGCTGCTCAATATCGATCGCCTGCTGGAGCTGAGCGAAGGGTGAAACCCATGCGCCCCGGCATCTGCCTGGTTTCACCCCATGGCGCGCCCCTCTTTGACCCCAGCCTGCCCGGCGGCCACGGCGGAGCCGAAGTCCAGTTCGCCTTCCTCGCGCGCGAGCTTGCCCGCCGCGGCTTCGAGGTCACGATGGTCCTCGGCGACCGCGGCCAACCCGCCGAGACCCGCATCGATGGCATCCGCCTGCTCGCCTACCCCCACCGGCCAACCCCGCCGGCTCGCCTGGCCCTCCAACGGGCGCTCTGGCGCGCCGGCGCCGATATTTATCTGCAATCGGCCACCGGGTCGACGACCAAGGAGGTCGCCTTCTTCTGCAAATGGGCGCGCCGCCGCTTCGTCTATTGGATCGCCAGCGACATGGATTGTTCCGATGAGCTGACGGCGCTGGTGGGTGGCCCGCCGCGCAACCGGCCCTTCCGCTGGGGGCTGCGTCAGGCCCAACTGATCGTCGCCCAGCATGAGGGCCAGCGCCGTCTGATGCAACAGAATGAAGGTCTCAACTCGGTCGTGATCCCGAACGGCTTTCCGCCGGTTGAGCCGCCCACCCCCGTCGGCCGCTCCTACCACCTCTGGATCGGCAAGGCGATCGGCCTCAAGCGGCCCGAACTGCTGGTCGAGCTGGCCCGCCGCTTCCCCGCCGAGCGTTTCCGCATGATCTGCCCGCTCGACGTCTCGGACCCCGCCCACGCCGCACGCCTCGAGCGCGATCTGGCCGGCACCCCCAACGTCGAACGCCTGGACCGCGTGCCGTTTGATCAGATGGGCGGGCAATTCGCCGGCGCGCGCACGCTCCTCATCACCTCCGTCCTCGAGGGCTACCCCAACACTCTCACCCAGGCCCTCTGGCACGGTGTGCCTGTAGCCTCGCTCAACGTCGATCCGGGCGGCATGATCCGCCAGCACGGGTTGGGGGTCATGGCGGACGATGATTTCGAACGATTCACCGCCGGCTTCGGCGATTTGCTTGCCTCGCCCCAGCGTTGGCGAGAAGCCTCCGTCCGCGCCCGCGCCTTCGCCGAGCGCGAGCTGTCGATCCAGACAATGGCCGACCGCTTCCTCGCCGCCCTCGCTTGAGTTTATACCTTTCCCCAAATAAGAGGCCGCCCGTGGGCATCTCCCCCGCGGGCGGCTAGGGTTTCGTGAATCCGCAGTCTTAGACTTCTACCCGCTCGGCGACCGGCATCATGTTGCCGGTCTCGAGGAAGCGCAGGTGCATGTCGAAA
>JAWLCE010000011.1:0-112569 GCA_041687335.1 Sumerlaeia bacterium
GGTATCTGAGCCGGCGATGCCGGGCTCGGCCTTTTTGCCATCGGGAGGGATCCACTTTCCTCAACAAACTTCTGCATTCAAACATGTTTGTAGAAACGCCGCATTTTTCTCCCCAAAGCTCCTTTAGGAGCGACATGTGCAGCTTTCATTCGGTGTAAACCAAGTTATCCATTAAAATCATTTGCGATTGAAGGACCTACGGCGGCACATGCCTCTCCTGACGGAGCTTGAGGGAAGGGGAACGGCCTTGCTACAAACATGCCGCTCCTGACAGAGCTGAATGGTTCCTCGTCTGACCATGCATCACCACCGCCACGCTAAACACATGTCGGGTCGAAGACCCGACCTTACCATTATAAGCCCGATTTCCAATCCCCATTCACTTGCCCTCGACCCGGTCCTTGTCCTACATTGGAACACCTGCGCCATCAGCTCATGTCGCCAGGGAGCCGCGGGAGAGACGCATCATCGAAAGGATCACCAACATGAACAGGTACGATTTGAGGGGGCTGCGCGCGCTGCCGGCGCTGGTCGCGGCGTTGATGCTGGTCATGAGCGCGGGGGTCGGCCATGCCAACCTGCCGGCGCTCGAGCGCTTTGAGTATCGTGAGGATTTCGAGTCGCGGCGCCAGCGGGCATGGGCCTCATATCCGACCTGGCAGGACGCGGCCTATGACCAGAATTTCCGCGTCAATGAGATGGTGCCGGGCGATCCGAATATTTCAATCGTGCAGTTGGTGACGCCCTACACGGCGGTCGACAATTATGCGGGGGCGCAGAAGCTGTTTGATCTTTACCTGCTGCCGGGGGACGAGGTGCGGCTGCGCTATTACATCAAGTCGCACCTGCCGGCGGAGTGGTTCAAGGTGCGGCTGGCGGCGGGCGACGCGGGCAAGGTCGACTATACAATCGCCGAGCCGGTGCTCAATGGCTGGCAGACGGTGACGGTGCGGTTCGAGGATTTCGTGGCCGAGAATCCCGCTTTGGCCGGTCAGTCCTTCATCAAGCTGAATTCGCTGGCGGTATTGACCAAGATCGCCGAGGCCGACCCGAAGATGCCGATCTACCTTGGGCTGGACGACGTCGAGGTGCGGGCGCATCGCGAGACGGCGTTCATCTTTGAGGAGCCGGTGGTTCATGAGCTGACCGAGTTCCGGCCGCGGGTGCCCGCGCGGCACTACCGGCCGGGGGAGAGCTTTCGCCTGGCGGGGCGCTGGCCACTGGCGGCCGACCGCGTCGAGCTGCGGGTGGCTTCCTTCGCCGAGCGCGAGCAGGTGGTTTATCAGGGGCAGCTAGAGCGCGAAGGGGCGCGCTGGCAGCTTGATCCGCTGACGCTGGACTGGCCGGCAGGCTTCTACTATGCAACGTTGACGGCGCGCGAGGGCGATCGCGTGCTGGCAACGAGTGATTTCACTCTGCACATCGCGCCGGACCTGAGCGGGCGCCGGCCGCGGCTGTTATTCGACGAGGCCTCGCTGCGCCGGATCAAGGGCAAGATTGCGGCCGGCGAGACCGGCACGCTGGTCGAGGACCTGAAGGCGCTGGCGGCCGAGCAGCGCAAGCTGGTGACGGTGGATTCGCTGGTCTACGATCTGGACCAGTTCCCCGAGGAGAACTGGCTGCCGACCTGGAGCGTCTATGGCGAGCGGATTTTCCGGACCGAATCGCCGCTGTTCCTGAACGCGCTGGCCTGGACATTGGGCGGTGACCGCGAGGCCGGTCGTTATGTCTGCGAGGTGCTGCTCAAGCAGGCCTCGTGGCCCGACTGGACACACCCCTGGCAGACCCGGCGCGGGCGCTTTTCGGAGCATCGCACGGGGGCATGGGCACATACGGTGGCGATCGCCTATGACCTGGTGCGCGAACTGCTGAGCGAGGAGGAGGCCCGGCAGATTCGGTCGGCGTTCCGCAGCCACCTGATCGAGGGCGTCCACAAGATGTATGTCGAGGACAACGACGTCACCTGCAACACGTCCAACTGGATTTCGCATACCGCCGGCGGGTCGCTGATGCTGCAGATGGCGATCTTTGACGACGGCGAAGAGGTCGAGACGCTCGAGCCGATGCTGACGGGCGCGCTGCTCAAGCTCCATACATTCATCAATGCGACGATCGATCCGGAGGGCGCCTACGGCGAAGGCCTGGCCTACAACTCATACACCTTCCGGACGTTGTCGCGCAGCCTGCCGGCGTTGCGCCACACCTTCAACATCGACCTGAGCAAACCGTTGGAACCGATCTACAAGGAATACATCTGGGCGGGGCCTGTGCTTGACCGGGAGTATTTCTACTATGGCGACTCGCGTGGCCGGCTCAATGTGTTTGAGCATTGGGCGTTCCTGCTGACCCGGTCGCGTGATCCGCTGCTGAGCTGGTTCTATCAGTTGACCCGCGAGAAGGACGCCGCGGGTAAGATGAACGAGGGACAGATCCGGCTGGCGTTGACCGAGTTGCTGTATCCGGTGGCCGACGTGCCCCAGCAGGACCCGTTTGAGCTGAACCCGGTCAAGGCCTTCCGTGGGGTGGGAACGACCGTCTTCAAGAGCGGTTGGAAGGCCGACGACTTCATCTTCGTGATGCGCACGGGGCCGTTCTTCAACCACCAGCACCTGGATCAGGGCTCGATCTGGCTGGCTGATCGCGGGCGCAAGTTCCTGACCAAGCGCAGCGGCAGCGACTACTACGACGACCAGTATTACCAGTCGCACTACATCCAACCGGTGGGGCACTCGACGGTGCTGATCGATCGCAACGAGCAGAGCCAGCGCGTCGGCGATCATGAGGGGATGGCCGAGGGGTTTGACGACTACTCCTACATCGCACAGTTCGTCGACGGCGAGCATGGCTCGTTCGTCAGTGGGGACCTGGGGCGGCTCTATTGGGGTAAGGTGGACAAGTTGCGGCGCAACGTGCTCTACCTCAAGCCGCGCGGGCTGCTGATGCTGGATGTGGCCGAGCCGGCCGAGGCGGACGTGGAGGTGACGGCGCTCTATCATGCGGCGCGGCTGGCGGATATCGAGGTGGGGGCGGCCAGCTCAACGATTGCCGATTCGGGGGCGCAGCTGCATTTCGCGCATCTGTCGCCGGCGCAAGTCGAGGTCGAGAAGGTGGGCACGCCTCACTATCTTCGCAACCTGCAAAACCGCCAACCACTCGAACGCGAGGGGATGCTGACGGTGACGGCGCGCTCGGAGGGCGGACCCGTGGTGCTGGCCAACCTGCTGACCACGACGCTTGAGGGGGAGGCGCCGGCGATCCAAACGCGTCGGGGCGAAGGCTTCGTCGAGGGCGAGATTGATGGTTCGGCCTTTGCGTTCTCGACCAAGCCGGGGCAGGTTTACCGGGTCGGTCAGCTTGAGACCGACGCGCTGGCGGTCTCGTGGAACGGTGAGCGCGTGCTGGCGGGACTGGCGACTGAGTTGGCGCGTGGTGGCCGCACGTTGGTGCGCTCGAGCGAGCCGGTCAGTTTCGAGTGGTCGCCGGCGGGGCTGGGTTATGACCTGGAGCAGCCGGCGCGCGTGAGCGTCGGCGTCGAGGGCCGGCCGGCAACGGTCAAACTTGGCGGGGAGGCAATAAACTTTGAGTATCGCGAGGGCGTGATCGAGGTCGAGTTGCCGGCGGGCGAGGGGGTGCTTGAAATCAACGCCCGTTAATCGCGCTGGGCAGTAGTGAAAACCATCGCGCCGGCCTCGGTCCCGAGGAGGGGATCGGAGCCGGCGCGATGTTATCTTGTGGACAAGCCGCGGGACCCGCTCGGGCTTGACTCGCCCGGCTGAGTCCATTACAACCAGCGATGACGACTTTAGAGAAGCCAGAGGATGATCGATGACCTCCTTAGCCACCCACCCACCTGATGCCGGTGTTGGGCATCCGGCCCGCAGCCTTGAGTGGTTGCCTGTGCTGTTCGTGACGGCCATCGCGCTGGCGCTGTTCGCCATCCGGCTGATTACGCCGTCGGACCTGATGGACAATGACCAGCAGCGGCCGGCATCCTACGCCATGGACGCCCTGGTCAACGGCAACTGGGTTGTCCAGCGCGACCAGACCGGCGAGATGATGTCCAAACCGCCGCTGACGACATGGTTGACGGCGATCCCGGCGATTCCCTTCGGCCGGCTCAATCTGTTTCTGCTCTACCTGCCCTGCCTGATGGCGACACTTGGCATTGCATGGCTGATCCTGGGGGTCGGAATGAGCCAGTTTGGAAGGTGGGCGGGTCTGCTGGGGGCGGTGGCCTATTTACTTTCGGGTGTGGCGCAAAAGCAGATTGCGTTGGCGCGCACGGATACGGTCTTTGCGCTGACGGTCTTTGCCGGGGCATTGATAGCCTGGCGAGCCTGGCGTAGTGGTGGGAGCTGGACGTGGTTCTGGCTGCTGGCGGCCGCCGCCACGCTGACCAAGGGCCCGGTCGGGGTTGTGCTGGCGCTGGGCGGGCTGCTGGCGGTCTTTTTTGAACGCCCGTGCGCCTGGCGCCCCCGCTGGCGCGCGCACCTGCCCGGAGTGGCGCTGTTCCTGACATTGACACTGGGCTGGTTCGCGCTGGCCTCACTGGTGGAAGGTCGCGACGTGTGGGATAAGATGATCGGTCGCGAGCTGGTCGGCCACGTAGTCAAAGAGACCGAGGCGGGCGAGATTTGGGGACCGCATCTGATCAAGCCGACGCTGTATTTCCTGTCGCGATTTATGCCATGGGGGGTGTTTGCGGCGCTGGGGCTTTGGCGTGTCTGGCGGCGGCCGGCCACGGACGCCGGTGAGCGTCGCTTCGAACTCTATATCGCATGCTATTTCCTGTTGGGACTGGTGCTGTTTTCGATACCGACCCACCAGCGCGCCGATCACCTCTGGCCGTTGATTCCCGCCGGGGCTCTGCTGGCGGGGCGTGAGCTGGCCCGGCTGGCGCCCAGGTGGGTTGCGCGGCGGCGCTGGCTGGTTTTGACGGGCGCGGCGGGAGCATTCCTGACGGTGGTCTTCGTGAATGGGCAGTTTGTCCGCCCGCGCGACTCCGAGCTGATCCGCAATGCGCAGATGGAAGCTGCCGCCGCTGAAATCGTGGAGCGATTTGGGCGAGACTTGCCGCTCGAGGTGGTCGATACGCCCTACACACTCCAGTTTCACCTGGGCACGATGCGACGCCTGCTGGACTATGACACCGCAGCGGAACGCTTGGCCGGGGGCGAACGGGTATATATGGCGATTCAACGCATCGAGGAGATCGACAAGCGCCTGCCGACGGGCGTGATGCTGCACGAACTGGCACGCTGGCCGATCCACCGGCAGGAGGACCTGCGGATCATCAGCAACCAGCCCTGATCGGGCGGCAAAGAAAATCGGCAGGCCGGTGATGGTGCCCGGCCTGCCGATATGCTTTTGCCCCCGCTCAGCGCGCGGTGAAGAAGATCACATACATGTTGGCCGCCGGCAGGTTGATCCCCTCGGCGTTGGCGCCGAAGGTCAGGCCGGTGTCGCTCTCGACGATGCGCTCGAATAGCGACATCGGCTGGTTGCCGACCATGATCGACTGGCCGGTCGAGCGATAAGCCCCCAGCCAGGCCGGACGCGGCAGGCGATCGTCATGCGCGACGGTCACCCGCGTGCCGGCGCGCACGCCGATCTCCATCAGGTCCACCGCGTTGTAGAGGGCGTCGGCCGCCGGGGCGAGGACGAAGTCTGCCCCGCGCAGGTAAGCCGGCAGGTTGCCGAAGGTGGCGAGGCTTTCGCCGTAGGCCTGACGGCCATCGGCGGCGCCGGCGGCGATGCGGGCCCCCGCCGAGGGTCCCGAGTAGGAGAAGCCGGTGACCCGGGAGCCGAGGTAGGCCTCGCCGGCGGCCGGCGCGGTGACCTCGGCCAGGCGCGGGCCAAGCTGGTCGTGGGTTTCGGGCGCGACGGCCGGCAGCTCGGGCGCGGGCATCACCGGCAGCGAGCCGATGAAGCCATGTTCGATTTGGACCGGCTGCGATTCGATGCTCAGCTCGGCCGGCTCAAGCCCCGGGGACTCGGCCCGCACGATGATCCGCCCGGGCTGGCGCAGTGAACGCACCGCGACCCGGTTGATGCCGCACTCCAGGTTGAGGTGGCTGACGTTGGTCGAGTTGATGCGGCCGCTGTTGTAGCCGCCGCGCCAGACGCCGGGGCCGCTGGTGATGAAGTCGACGCGGCGCTCGAAGGTCGGGTGGCGCTCGCCGGTGGCATCGACCGCCTCGACGTCGATCAGGACATAGTCGGAGCCGTCGGCGCGCAGGCCGCCGGGGCCGGTGATGGGGGTCATGCGAAGGGCGACGGGATTGCCGGCGGTGCGCTTGGCCTGACGGGCGGTCTCGCGCCCGCCGTCGGAGGCGATGGCGACGATCTCGCCGGCTTCCCAGGCGACATCCTTGAACGTGAAGAGGAACATCTGGCTGCGTTCGCCCGCGCCGAGCGAGCGGCCATTGACCCGCAGCTCGACAGTGGGCTGATTGCTGACGACGAAGACGTTCTTGACGGTGTCGGCGGGGTAGGTCCAATGGCCGACGATGTGCACACTGGGCTGGTCGCTCCACATGGCCTGGCAGACATAGAAGGCTTCCTTGGGCAGGCGCATGCCATCGACCTCACCGCTGGCGCGGGCGACCTCGGCCGGCACGCGGCCGCCGCTGGTGGAGTCGCTGAAGATCCAGTTGGCGCCGCCGGCATGATCCGGCGCGCCGAGCTTGCCGACGAAGTGGGTCACTTGATTGACGGCGAACTCCTCGCTGGTGAGCTGGTAGGTCATGCCCTCGGCCTCGGGATAGCCGAAGTTGGGGGGGGACTGATGATCCCAGACGCGGCGGGGGGATTCCTCGCGGTTATATTCGCCCTCAACGACCGGCTTGTCCTTCAGCTCGCGACCGCCCTCGGTGCCGACGCCGATCTCCATGAATTCGCCGACGACGCGGTCGGCGCGGCGGTGGGTGTAGACGCGACCGCCGTGGGGATCGAAGGTGTCCATGTAGCCGCGCAGCTCGGCGGCGTGCTCGCGTGAGATTTTCTGATTGCCACCCTCCCAGATCAGGATCGAGGGGTTGTTGCGGAAATAAATGATCATGTCGCGGAAGGTCTGGGCGCGCACGGCCCAGGCCGCGCCGACGGTGTCGTGCTCGCCATCCACCCCGGGCTGGATGGCGATGATGCCCAGCCGATCGCCGGCCGTAATCTGGGCGGGCCCGCCGGTCACGTGGCCCCAGCGGACGAAGTTGGCGCCGGCCTCGCGCATGAGCGCCATGGTGAAATACTGCAGCCAGTCGGGCTGGGCCGCACCGATGCCGGGCCACTCGTTGGTGGCCTTCTGGCCCCAGCCGCGCAGCTTGAGCTGCGCACCGTTGAGATGCAGCCCGGTCGCGACGTCCCAGCGCGCCTCGCGGATGCCGAAGGGGACCTCGACGCGGTCGATGGCCTCGCCGCCGGCGGCCAGTTCGATGGCGACCGTGTAGAGATATGGGTCGACCGGCTGCCAGAGGCGCGGGGCTACCAGGTCGAGCGTCTGGTTGAAGGAGCGCGATCCCCCCGCCGGGATGCCGGCCGAGTGTTCGGTGCGGGCGAGCGTGCGGCCGGTGTGATCGAGCAGGTCAATGCGAACGGTGGTCTGGGCGGCGGCATTGCGACCGTTGACCACGGGGATTTCAACGCCGATGCTGGCCGATTCGGGCGTGAGCGAGCGGGTGAAGACGTAAGGGCCGGCGGTTTGCAGATAGCTGTAGAGCGGCAGGGTGACGTGCAGCGGGTCGGTCACGATGAGCTTGACGTTGCGGTAGATGCCGCCGTGGGCCGGATGCCAGTGCGGGTTGTTCCAGGGGATCTGGTCGGCGCGCAGGTCGGCGACATCCTCGGGGATCAGCGACATGAGGTAGTTGGAGATCATTGAGAGTGAGGGGCGGGCGCCGATTTCCATGTCGCCGACGCGTTCGCCGACGAGCGGGTCGCGCTGGAAGCGGTTGTCGCACATCACGGCCAGCACGTTTGGAGTGTCCCAGCGCAGGTGGGGCGTGAGGTCAAAGCCGAAGGGGGTGAAGCCGGTCTTGCTGACGCCAAGCAGTTCGCCATTGAGGTAGACCTCGGCGATCTGGCGGACGCCCTCGAATTCAATGAAGACCCTGCGCCCGCGCCACTGCACCGGTGGCTGGAAGCTCTTGCGATACCAGGTGCGGCCGCTCCACTGGTTCTGCTCGCCGCGGTGGCCCTCGAGCGACCAATCATCGAAGGTGTCCACGTCATTGTAGGTGTGGGGGGCGGAGACGGTTTCCCAGTCGGCATCCGTAAAATCGGTGGCCTGGGCGCCGGTGGGGTCGGCCTTGATGAATTTCCAGCCGGGGTTGAAATCCAGCGTCAGTCGCTGGGCCGAGGCGCCGGCGGCGCAAAGGGTCAAAGCGACCGCCAGCATCATGCGACCCAGGGCGGGGCCGGAAAGGTGGTTCATCCAAGACAGCTTGCTCATGCCAGTTGCACCCCATCAGGAAATTGTCGACCAGCGGCCGGTGCGACATATTTTGAAGCGTGTGGCTGGAAATGCAAGAATGTTCGGTATCCTCCTCCGTCCTCTTCGATCCTTCAAAAATTTATGCGTTCACGAAAGGCCTGGCGCAGCCTTCGGCCGCAACCAAATCAAATTGAACCGCAAAGGCGCAGAGGACGCAGAGGAAGCGCAAAGTGATCGATCAGATCGGAGTTTGGGATTTACAGCCGTGGGTTGATTCCCTGCCCATTACGTCAATAACTCAGCCCCGAAGGGGCGACCGCGAGTAGCCGGAGGTGACCGAAGGGAACCTCCGGTCAAGGTGCCCAAACATCCGAGCCATGAAGGGGCGGCAGAACATGCAAGTTGACTGGGTACGATGTCACCAGTAAATCATCAGGTGCAGCCGGGGGCTGGGGTCATTTTCGTGATCTCTTTCGTGCCTTTCGTGAACATCTCGATCAACCTGAAGAATCAAGGGGGCCTGGACGGAGCGTGAGGTTGTGCTTGAAATCGGGGGCGAAAACCAGAATCATATCGCTTAAGTCTATCGAGCGGCCGTGACCGGGCGGACTGTGCTGGTGGCCGCGATCGAATGGCAAGGAGAGCACTGATTTGAGCATGATCGTCCAGAAATATGGCGGCTCCTCGGTCGCCGATGTGGAGCGGCTGCGCAACGTCGCCAGCCGCGTCATCGAGGAAGTCGAGCGCGGCCATCAGGTCGTGGTCGTGGTCTCGGCCATGGGGAAGACCACCGACAAGCTGCTGGCAATGGTGGCCGAGGTGACCGAGCGGCCCGACGCCCGCGAGGTCGACATGCTGTTGGCCACCGGCGAGCAGGTCACGATCTCGATGCTGGCGCTGGTGCTGCAGTCGATGGGGCAGAAGGCGGTCTCGATGACGGGCCCGCAGGTCGGCATCCTGACCGACAGCGTCCACCGCAAGGCGCGGATCCGCTCGATCAACGTGGAGCGGATGAAATGCGAGCTCGACAAGGGCAACGTGATCATCGTGGCGGGCTTCCAGGGGGCGACCACCGATGGTCAGATCACGACGCTGGGGCGGGGTGGGTCGGACACGACGGCGGTGGCGCTGGCGGCGGCGCTCAAGGCCGACCGCTGCGACATCTACACCGACGTGGATGGGGTCTACACCACCGATCCGCGCGTGGTCGGCGAGGCGCGCAAGCTGAACCATATCACGTATGATGAGATGCTCGAGCTGGCGAGCCTGGGGGCCAAGGTCCTGCACAGCCGTTCGGTCGAGCTGGCCAAGAACTTTAACGTTCCGCTGCAGGTGCTGAGCAGCTTCACCCATGAACCGGGCACGATGGTCGTCAAGGAGTATGAGAACATGGAAGATATCGTCGTCAGTGGCGTCGCCTTCAATCGCAGCGAGGCCAAGATTTCGATCCTCGGCGTGCCGGATCGCCCCGGCATGGCGGCGCGCCTGTTCAGCGATCTGGGCAAGTCGACGCTGGTGGTGGATATGATCATCCAGAACGTCGCGGCCGATGGGCTCAACGACATCAGCTTCACGGTCCATCGCGATGACATCACCCAGGCGCGCGAGCTGGCCGAGCGCTTTGTGAAAGAGAACGGGGCCAAGGGCGTCCAGACCGACGATGACATTGGCAAGGTGTCGGTGGTGGGCGTCGGCATGAAGAGCCACAGCGGGGTGGCGGCGACGATGTTCGGAGCGCTGGCCAAGGAGAATATCAACATCGAAATGATCTCGACCTCGGAGATCAAGATTTCGGTGGTGATCCGGCGGGACGACATTGACAAGGCCGTCCAGGCGATCCACCGCGAGTTCGAGCTCCAGAGCGAACCGCAGGCCCTGGCGAAGTAAGAGGGTTCGGAAAGATCATTCATCATGGCCAACCGCCTCAAGCCTCTCGACCTGAGCCAGGTGCAAACCGGCACGATCCGCAAGCGGACGTATCGGCTCAACGTCGAGATGCTGGCGCGGATGCCGCAACCCGCCAAGCCGCTGCAGGAGTTCTACCTGAGCCTGCCCCGGGTGGGCGAGGCCGGGGCGCTGATCGATGCGGCCGAGCTGATCGCGCAGACCGCGCTCGCGCACAAGCCGATCCTCTGGATGATTGACGGGCGCGTGATCGAGCTGGGGCTGGGCTCGCTGATGGTCTACCTGATGCAGCGCGAACTGGTCCAATGCCTCGTGATGAATGGCGAGGCGGCGGTGCGTGACTATGAGCTGGCCTTCCACGGCGCGACGGTCGAGGACCTGGCCGAGGGGCTGGCCGATGGGCAGCTGGGCCTGGCGCGCGAGACCGGCGAGGGGATCAATGCGATCCTCAATGAGGGGGTCAAACGCGGGTTCAGCCTGGGCGAGTGCATTGGGCGCGGCATCCTGGACCGCCAGCCGCGCCACTTCGCGCAGAGCCTGCTGGCCACCGGCGCGGCGCGGCTGGTGCCGACCACGGTCCACGTCAGCGTGGGCGCGGACGGCTTCCAGCGCTACCCGGGGGCCGATGGCGCGATGATCGGCAAGGGGAGCCTGAAGGATGCCCAGATTCTGGCGAGCTTCCTGATGAGCCTGCCACCCGGGGCGCTGCTGGTCATGGCCCAGCGCGACCAGTCGCTGGTGCAGGTGCTGCTGCATTCGCTGTCGCTGGCGCGCAACCTGAACGATTCGCTGCGGGGGCTCAATCTGCTGATCCTCGGGGCGGAGGACCACCGGCTGACGGGGTTCTCGCCGATTGACCGCCAGCTTCACCTGACCAGCCCGATCGAGCTGATCCTGCCGCTATTGATCGGTGCGCTGTTCTGCCTGGTGGAGTGAGGGCCGGTCGGGGCCTCGACATATCTGTTTAGCGTGGTGCCCGGGTATGGCACTGCATTCCACCCTGAAAGGGTGGACACAGTCGCAAAAGCCGAGGGTGGAGCGCAGCGAAACCCTGGGTTGGTGGTTCATTTTCATCCAAGCCCTGAAAGGGCGACACAGTGGCAGCCGGAAGACTGTGTCGCCCCTTCAGGGCTCTGACGAATTGGGCGCTTGACCGGGGGTTCCCTGCGGTCACCCCCGGCTACTCGCGGTCGCCCCTTCGGGGCTGGGTTTTTGACAGAATGGGCAGGCACCAACCCACGCCAGTCAACCCCGATTCCGATCTTTGTCCAAGCTCGATACCCACCCTTTCAAGGTGGAATACTGCGCCTTCCAGAACCACAAATTCTTGAGAAGAACCTTTCAGCGTCGGCTCGAAGAGTCGACCTGCCCTTATTCCTCGACAATGGATTCCAGCTCGAGCAGATCGACGGGGGGGAGGGCTTTTTCGCCGCCGCCCAGCAGGCCCTGCAGCTCACCATAGATGATGGTGGTGTGGGTCAACACGCGCTCGATCTGCTTCTGGCGCTGGCTCCAGATCTTCTGCATCGCGGTCTTTTCCTTGCTCAGGTCGGTTTGCATCTGCTGGTATGCGCCGACGACCGCCTTGACGCGCTGCACGAAGTCCTGACCGGTGATGTATTTGTAGATGACATCCTTCATCGTTTCCTGGTGGAGCGCGACGAGGCGCTCGCGGTCGACCTGCATGAGCAGCTGGCGCAGCGCGATGCAGAGGCAGACGGCTGAGGAGAAGTCGGTGACCCAGACATCGTCGTAGAGGCCGAAGCCCTTGACCTCGGGGGGCAGGGTCATCGTCATCAGCACGGCCAGCTCGGCGCCGGATTCCTGCTGGTCCTGCTTGAGCTTGTCGATCCACTGGCGGTTGAAGTTCCTGCTGTTCTTGCTTTCCCAGAGGATGGCGCCGCAGGGACGGCCGGTCTCGGCGCGCACACGCTGAAGGATGTCGGCGCCGCGCACGCCCTTCTTGACCTCCTCAAAATCATCAAAGCGGAAGCTCTTCTTGAGCAGTTCGATCAGCTCCTCCTCGAGCGCCTCGCCCTGGCGTTCCTGACTGCCGACCTCGGCCTTGCGCTGGAGGTCGTGGATGCGCTCCTGCATGGCGCGGATGAGGTCCTCCTTCTCGCGCAGCTTGAGTTGCTGCTGTTCCTGGGCGCGCAGGGCGGCCTCCTCCATCAGCCGGCCGCGTTCCTCGTTGAGCTTGCGGCTGATTTCGAGGTCGAGCGTTTCGCGCTGCTCGGCCAGCTCGCGCTCCTTCTTGCGCAGCTCCAACTCGAGCTTGTGGGCCTCGGCCAGTTGGGCGCGCTTGTCGGCGAGTTCCTGTTCGGCGGCGGCCAGCCGCTGGGCATTTTCCTCGGTGGCAAGCCGGCGGGCGGATTCACGCTCGCGCGCGAGCAGCTCCTCCTGGCGACCGCGCCACTCGGCTTCGATCTGCCGGCGGGCCTCGGCGAGCGCCTGCTGGCTTGCCAGCTCCAGCCTGGCCTTCTCCTCGTCCAGTTCACGCTCGCGGCGGGCGAGGGCCAGCTCCTTCTGCTGGGCCAGCTTGATCTGCTCCCGCTTGGTTTCCAGCTCAAGCTCGGCCGCCTGCAGGCGTTGGCCGTATTGCTCGTCGGCCTGGCGCGTGGCTTCCTGAATCAGCCGCTCGCGCTCCTGCTGGATGCGCTGTTCCACCTGGCCCTCGAGCTGCTGCTGCCGGCGCTGGAGCTCATCGGCTTGTTGCTTGAGCTGCACTTCACGCTCGCGCACGCCGGCCTCGAGCTCGACGCGGAGGGTCTCGCGGATGCGGCCGCTGAGCGCATCGCTCATCGCGTATTCATGCCCGCAACGGGGGCAGGTGATCGTCTGGTCGGCCATGGCGGTTCTCCGGGCGGCGATGCATTCAACTATAGATACAATGGCCCGGGGTTTTGTGGACGCCGGGGCCATGTGATGGGGTCAGGAGATCAGAGCAGGCCCTTTTCGCGGCGGTGGTCGATGACACGCTTGGCCTTGCCGACGAAGCGCTCGAGCGTCTGCGGCTCGACCAGGTCCACGCGCATATGCAGTCCGGTAACCGAGTAAATCTCGTGCTCGATGCGCTCGCGCAGGGCATGCATCTGGCTCATGCGGTCGCTGAAATCCTGGGGCCGCATCTCGACGCGCACGCGTGTCTCATCGAGGGCGCCGGGCCGGTCGATTTCGATCAGGTAATGGGGGGCGGTGCCCTCGACGCGCAGGAGCGCTTCCTCGACCTGAGAGGGGAAGACGTTGACGCCGCGGATGATCAACATGTCGTCGGTGCGGCCGATGACACGGCTCATGCGCACGCCGGTGCGCCCGCAGGGGCAGGGGGAGCGGTCGAGGCGGGCGATGTCGCGCGTGCGGTAGCGGATCAGCGGCAGCGCCTGCTTGGTGAGCGAGGTGAAGATCAGCTCGCCGGGCTGGCCATCCTCGACCGGATCGAGCGTCTCGGGGTCGACGCATTCGACGAGGAAATGGTCCTCCTGGATGTGCATGCCGGTGCGCCAAAGACACTCTCCGCTGACGCCCGGGCCGATGACCTCGGAGAGGCCATAGTTGTTGAAGGCGTGGACGCCGAGTTCGCGCTCGATCGCATGGCGCATGTCCTCGGTCCAAGGCTCGCCGCCGAAGTGGCCGTAGCGCAGGCTCAGCTCTCCGGGCGCGACTCCCTGCTCGCGCATCACCTCGGCGATGTAGAGCGCATAGGAGGGGGTGCAGACGAGCACTTCGGGTTTGAGGTCGCGCATGAGCATGATCTGACGCTCGGTGTTGCCGCTGGCGGCGGGAACAATGGCCGCGCCGACGCGCTCGACGCCGTAATGCAAGCCGAAGCCGCCGGTGAAGAGACCGTAGCCGAAGGCGATGTGGACGGTGTGGCTCTGGCGCAGGCCGCCGGCGACGAGGAATCGGGCGCAAAGGTTGGCCCAGAGGGCAAGATCCTCGGCGGTGTAGGCGACGAACGTGGGGCGGCCGGTGGTGCCGGAGCTGCCGTGATAACGAGCAACCCGCTCGCGCGGGACGGCCAGGAAGCCGAGCGGGTAGTGTTCGCGCAGGTCGGCCTTGGTGGTCAGCGGCAGCCGGCGCAGGTCCTGGAGGGACTGGATCGAGTCGGGTGTGATGCCCTCTTTGGCAAAGGCATCGCGATAGAAGGGCACGTGGGCCACGCGCGCGACCAGGTCGCGCAGCCGGCGCAACTGGCGCACCTCAAGGTGATCGCGCGGCATCGTCTCGGCGTCATCCCAGACCTGATTGTCGAGCTTGGGTGCCATCATCAATTCGGTCATCACCCGTTCATCCTTCGTCAGACATTTTTTCTGAGTCGGCAAGCGCGGAGCCAGCAGTGCCGGCTCAAGGTTTGATCAAAGCGTCCAGGTCGGCGCGGGCGAGCATGTTGACCCCGCGTTGGCTCAGCCCCTCGATCGCCTTGTCCGTATCCTCAAAGCGGAAAATAAGGACCGCCTTGCCCTCGCGGCCATAGGTGAAGGCATACATGTATTCGACGTTGGTGCCGCTTTGCTCGATGACGGCCAACACCGAGTCGAGCCCGCCGGGGTGGTCGGGCACCTCGATGGCAACCACTTCGGTGACCTTGGCCACCACGCCGGCGCGTTCGAGGGCATCGCGGGCCTTTTCCCAGTCATCGACGATGAGGCGCAGGATGCCGAACTGCTGGGTATCGGCCAGCGAGAGGGTTTTGATGTCGACCCCCGCCTCAGCCATAACCCGGCAGGGCTGGCGTAGCTGGCCGGCACGATTTTCGAGGAAAATCGAAAGCTGGTGAATTTTCATCGCCGCCTCCCGAAGGGAATCAAGATATGGGGCGCCAGGGGCGCCGAGTCCAGAATCCCCATAAGAATTACCGGATTGGGGCGGAATGAAAAGGAAAAAACGGGCCGCACCCACACGCGGGGCCAGCTCAAGCGTCGGTCGGATCTTCGACTCGACATCGGCTCCCGTGTCGGCTCGAAGAGCCGACCTACCCGTTGTCGCGGGTTTCAATCTTGGCCCAGGTATCCTTGAGCGTGGTGGTGCGGTTGAAGACCTGAGCGTCTGGGCGGCTGTCGCTGGCGTCGGTGCAGAAGTAGCCCAAGCGCTCGAACTGGACCGGTTCTCCCGGGCGGGCCTCGGCCAGCGCGGGCTCCAGCTTGCAGCCGGTCAGCACCTCAAGGGAGTTGGGGTTGAGGTTGACCTTCCAGTCCTGGCCTTCCTCATCGACCTTGGCGGGATTCTCTCGCGTGAAGAGGTGTTCGTAGAGGCGGACCTCGGCATCGACGGCATGGGCGGCGCTGACCCAGTGCATCGTGGCTTTGACCTTGCGTCCGTCGGGGGCGTTGCCGCCGCGGGTGGCGGGGTCATAGGTGCAGCGCAGCTCGACGATCTCGCCGGCGGCATTCTTGATGACTTCGCGGCAGGTGATGAAGTAGGCGTAGCGCAGGCGCACCTCGCGGCCGGGGGCGAGGCGGAAGAATTTTTTGGGCGGGTCCTCGCGGAAGTCGTCCTGTTCAATGTAAAGCACGCGGGAGAAGGGAACGGGGCGCGAGCCGGCGGCGGGGTCCTCGGGGTTATTGACCGCCTCGAGCATTTCGACCTGGTCCTCGGGGTAGTTCTCGAGGACGACGCGCAGCGGGCGCAGGACGGCCATCCGGCGGGGGGCGTGGCGGTTAAGGTCCTCGCGCAGGCAATGCTCGAGCAGGCCGATATCGACGGTGGAGTCGGCCTTGCTGACGCCGATGCGGTCGCAGAAGTCGCGGATCGCGGCAGGGGTGTAGCCGCGCCGGCGCATGCCCGAGAGGGTCGGCATGCGCGGATCATCCCAGCCACTGACGGCGCCGGTGCGCACGAGCTCGAGCAGCTTGCGCTTGCTCAGCACAGTGTAGTTGAGGTTGAGGCGGGCGAATTCATATTGGCGCGGGCGATAGGCGACACCGGGGGGGATCGCGCCGGCGGCGGTCAACTGCTCGACGAACCAGTCGTAGAGCGGGCGATGTTCCTCGAACTCCAGCGTGCAGATCGAATGTGTGATCCCCTCGATCCAGTCGCTCTGGCCGTGGGCCCAGTCATACATGGGGTAGATGTTCCACTGGTCGCCGGTGCGGTGGTGGGTGGCGTGCAGGATGCGATACATGACGGGGTCGCGCAGGGTCATGTTGGGGGCGGCCATGTCGATTTTGGCGCGCAGGACGCGCGAGCCGTCGGGAAACTCGCCGGCGCGCATGCGCGCGAACAGGTCGAGGGATTCCTCGGCGGGGCGGTCACGCCAAGGGCTGGGGCGACCGGGTTCGGTGAGAGTGCCGCGGTGCTCGCGAATCTCGTCGGCGGTCAGGTCGTCAACGTAGGCCTTGCCGGCCTTGATCAGCACGATGGCCCACTGGTAGAGCTGGTCGAAATAGTTGGAGGCATAATAAAGGTGATCGCCCCAGTCGAACCCCAGCCAACGCACGTCGGTGATGATCGAGTCGATGTATTCCTGCTCTTCCTTGATGGGATTGGTGTCGTCGAAGCGCAAGTGGGTGTGTCCGCCGAAGCCGGCTGCGGTGCCGAAATTGAGGCAGATGGATTTGGCGTGGCCGATGTGCAGGTAGCCATTGGGTTCGGGAGGGAAGCGGGTGACCACCTGGGTGTGGCGCCCCTCGCGCAGGTCATCCTCGATGATCTGGCGGATGAAGTTGGCTTTGCGGACCGGTTCGCCGATGGTCATGGGTGGCTGTTTCCTCTGCTGGGCGTCTGCCTGAGCCCCGTGGGGGGCTGCCTCAAAAATGGCAAATGACTATAGCAAACCGCGGTCGGCGATGCAAAGGAGCCATGGTGGCAAACCATGTGCTTTTGATTTTTTTGGTTGACAGTGAGCCGCCGGAGTGATTTCCTTTCTAAAGCTAAATCATTCTCGGGAAAGGGTATTAAATCATGGGATTTAAATCTTTGGTTTTTTCGTTATTGCTAGGAGTTGCTGCAACGGGATTCTTCCCCGCCAGCGCCTCAGCTGCGGAACGTCTTGTTGGCGCCGGGCAAACCTATACCACGATTTCGGCTGCCATCGAAGCTGCGGCTGATGGCGACGTCATCCGTATCAAGGACAGCGCGACCTACGCGGAGTTGTTGACCATCAACAAGCGGGTCGACATCGTGGCTGACGCCAACCAGTCGCCGACGATTCTGCATCCTGATCCGGAAGCCACGAGCTACGGCATCGCCGTGGTCGCCGGCGCGGCCGGTGGGAGACTGGGCTCTCTTGACGGCGGGCAGATCATCATCAACCGCGGTCTTGCCCCCACCTACGCCACCACGTCTCGTATGGCCGTATCCATCGATGGGATCGGTGCGGGTGAGGAATACAACGTTGAAAATGTGTATATCACCGGGTATACCACCGGCGCGATCACGGCGGGGACGGTTACCGCCGGCGTAAATGGAACGCTGAACATCGAGAAGATTGTCATCGATGGCGGGAATAGCCCTGACATGCTCGATGGCGCCACCAAGGATGGGATTCGAATCCATGGCAGGAACAACCATAACGGCATCTTCAACATCACGGGCATCGAGGTCAAGAATATCACCAGGAATGCCCTGCTGGTAAACCACACATCAACAGCAGAGTTGCATAACGTCACCATCAATCTTGTTTCCTGCGACCTGGTGAGCCTGAGTGGTGGTGGGGCCGTCAATATCGGCAATGCCGGTGGCCTGAGGTTCACGATGGACAATTGCTTCCTGCTTGGTGGCGGCTATCAGAACAGCTGGGGAGCCATGCGGTTTGGGACCAATCCTGCCCGTGGAGATACTTCGGCCACGCTGACGCTCACCAATTCGGTGCTGGCGGTCTGGCCAGGAACCGGCACGGCACACGTTTTCGGAATGAACTCAGCAGGATACGCCGATAATGCCACCCTCACCATTGACCATTGTGATCTGATCAATCAGCTGGCATCTGGCACGACGACACGCCGGGCCCTCTCCATGACCACTGGCGTCAACCGCACCATCACGTTGACCAACAACATCATCTATGGGCCGGATATGGTTGATACCCAATTGCTCGATGGGATCAATATCGCCTCGGACGCCAGCGACACCATCAACGTCAACCACAACAACGTGTTTGTTTCGGGTGCGGCCTATACCGGCGTCACCCCCGGCGCGGCCGAAGTCGTGCCCGCCGTCGATCCCAATTACATGAACGCCGCGGCGCGGGATTATCGGGTCGGCAACACGGCGCTCCATACCCGGTCCACCACGGGCGGGGTCATTGGCAGCAACCGGGTGTTTGTGGATTTTGTGCCGGTCGAGCTGAGCACGTTCAGCCTGCAGTAAATCTGCCTGCGCCTCTCTTCAGGGCAATGATGAGATGGGGGCGAGTCATTTGACTCGCCCCCTTGGCTTTTCCCGCCGGGGGAGGCGAAAATATGGAAAACATTGGAGATTTTTGGGTCCAAAAATATCTTTTGACAGATTCCCCTGCGCATGATCTTCTTACCTGAGAAACTCCTCAGGAAAGGGGACAGACCAAATGCGAAGCAATTATGTGAAGTTTGGGCTAGGGCTGGCGATATCGTGCCTGACCCTTGCCGGCGCATCGGCGGCAGATCGGTTGGTTGGCGCCGGGCAGGCCTACACCACGATTTCGGCTGCCATTGAGGCCGCGGTGGATGGCGACGTCATCCGGATCATGGACAGTGCTGTTTATGAAGAGAAGGTGGTGATCAACAAGTCGGTTCAGGTCATGGCCGACGGTGAGCATACGCCGACCATCAAGACGCCGGACGGGCTGACCGGCGATGCAGTCCTGGTAACGACGGGCGCGCAGGGTGGCCAGTTCGGTTCGCTCGCGGGTGGGCGCATCAATGTCGATCGCAACCTCCCCCCCGACCATGCCACGACTGGCAAGCACGGCATCATGGTCAACGGGATTCTTGTTGGCCAGGAGTACACCATTGAGAACGTTTACGTCACCGGCTTCACGACCGGCGGCGTGGTCGCCTCGCACGTGACCGGCTATGATGCGACCTGTGGTGTGAAGGGCACGCTTCACCTGAAGAATATTGAGATCGATGGCAAACATACGGCCGATGCGATCACCGGCGCGGCCAAGACTGGCGTGCGCGTCGTGGGCGGCTCCGCCAGCAACAAGTCAAACGAGGGCGCGACCATCAGGATGAACCGGGTGCTGACCAAGAACCTGAACAGCCACGCGATGATCCTGAACAACAGCAGCACGGCCCACCTGCCCAATGTGACCGCGGTGATCGAGGATTGCGAATTGACGACGTTGAAGGATTGCGGCATTCAGATGGGGAATAACCCCGGCATCAATCTTTCGGTGAACAACTCGTTCCTGCTCGGCGGTGGCATCCAGAACAGCTGGGGCGCGCTGCGGTATGGGACCACCAACAACACCACCGTCGGGCCACCCTCGGGCACGATCAGCATCAGGAATTCGGTCCTGGCGGTCTGGCCGCTGGCCGGCACCGCGATGGTGATCGGCGCCTCGGGTACAGATGTGAGCAATGACACAAGTTTCACGATCGACCATTGCGATATCATCAATCAACTTGGTGGCGGCACGACGATTACCGATCAGACACCACGGGCGCGGACGGCGATCAATTTTGCCGCGGGCTCCAACCGCACACTGACCTTTACCAACAACAACGTCTACGGCCCGGATGCAAGCGGCGATATCGTCCTTGCCGGCATCACGGTTGTCCCTGGTGCTGGTGATGTGATCACGGTCAGCCACAATAACGTGTTCGTCTCGGGCGCTGATTATACGGGCGTCACTCCTGGAGCCGGCACGGTCCAGCCGGGCGTGAATCCCAATTACGTCGACGCCGCGAATGGCAACTACACCGTGCAGAATCCCGCGATTCAGACGGCCTCGATGACGGGTGGCGTCCTCGGCAGCGGGCGTTCGGCCAGTCTTGTCGTTCCGGTCGAGCTGAGCACGTTCAGCCTGCAGTAAACTGACCTTCATGAGGGTCAAGGCAGTTCAGGGGCGGGGTCCATGCGACTCCGCCCCTGTTGCATGAGACCCTTGCATTTTGAAGGACCACGTTCAAAGAAATTGAAATTCCGTGGCTCCGGCCGCATGATCGATTCTGGATTCTGCGGATTCGAACCACATTTATTGGAGGGCGATTGACGATGAAGACGATTCGGCGCCTGGCGCGCATCATTCCAGTACTGGTGTTGAGTATGATGATACCGACGATTGTTCCCGCGGCCCAGGCCGGCGTCCAGCATGAGGATGTGGGCATCCTGCTGGAGGGGATTCCGGTCAGTATCTACACCCTGACCAACTCCCACGGCATGATGGCGAAGGTCACCAATTTCGGCGCGGTCGTGACCGAGCTGCACGTGCCCGACCGCGAGGGCCAGCTTGCCGACGTCGTGCTCGGCTTCGACCAGATCCATCAATACTGGAACGACCGCTCGCCCAGCTTCGGCTGCATCGTCGGGCGCTACGGCAACCGGATCGCCAACGGGCGGTTTGAGCTGGATGGGAAGACCTACTGGCTCGCCACCAACATCTGGCCGCACCATCTGCACGGCGGACTGAAGGGATTCTCCAAGCTGCCCTGGCGTGGCGAGCCGGTCAGCGAGGCGGGCCGGGTCGGCGTGGCGCTGACGCACCACTCGATCGATGGTGAGGAAGGCTATCCGGGCGCGCTGACCGTGCGCGTCACCTATTGGTTGACCGATGACAATGAGATGCGGATCGACTACGAGGCGGTGACCGACAAGCCGACGGTGCTCAACCTGACCCACCACGGCTACTTCAACCTGAAGGGCTACGGTGAGGGCGACATCACCGATCATGAGTTGATGATCGCGGCCGATGCCATCACGCCCGTGGACCCGCTGAAGATCCCGACCGGCGAGATCATGCCTGTTGATGGCACGCCCTTCGACTTCCGCACCCCGCGCGTCATCGCCACGAGCGTCAATGACCCTCATCCGCAGGTGGCCATTTCTGGCGGTTATGATCATAACTTTGTGCTCAGCGGACGCGAGCGGCGCGATGATGGGCTGGCGCTGGCCGCCCGCGTGAGTGAGCCGCGCAGCGGGCGTGTGATGGAGGTCTGGACCGACCAGCCGGGCATGCAGTTCTTCACGGCCAACATGCTCGATGGCACGATCATCGGCAAGGGCGGCAAGCCGGTCGTCCACCGGGCCGGCCTGGCCCTGGAGACCCAGCATTTTCCCGATTCGCCGAATCAGCCTGATTTCCCCTCGACGGTGTTGCGGCCGGGCGAAACCTTCCGCTCCAGCACCTCCTATCGGTTCACCGTGAGCCGTTAAGGATCAAGGCCTCCCTTGATTCGTGCGTCCCTTGCAGGTCCTTGCTGAGTGCAGGGTCGGCAAGGGACGCCGTCGTTTACGGCACCCAGCCGGCTGTTTTTGTTATGGAACCCGCGGCGGGAAATGCATGTCAAAGACCGCAGCTGGGTTCCATGACAGGAGGTGTCCCATGCGAGCTTTACTTTTACTCACGATCCTTGCGGGGCTGATGCTGCAGGGCTGCGCCGGCACAACGGCCGCCGGGACGGTCGTCTATCGCGACGGGCATGAATATCGGCGCCATCCGCGTCCGGTGGTGGTGCATCATCCGGTGCCGCCGCCGCATGAGGTGATCATTGTGCACCCGCCTAAACACTATAATAAGCATCACCACAAGATGCGCGGGCCGGGGCGGATTCCGCCCGGCCACCTGCCCCCGCCGGGGCACAGGCGTGATTGGTATCCGGGCGTGCCGCCGGGCCATCAGCCGCCACCCTACCGGTATCGGTAAACGTAAAGCTAGGAAAGATGGACAGCCGCCCACGCAGCAGCCGATCAGGTGGTTGCGTGGGCGGAATTTCGTGTCGGCTCGGCGGCGGGCTCAGCGGATTCAATTTCGAGCACCTGACCGTCATAGAGCAGCCGGGCCCAGGAGGGCAGGCTTTTATTGGTGGTCTCGTGATCGAGGTCATCGGCGATGTGGGTGAAGAATGCGTGCCGCACTCCGAGGCGCGCGCTGGCCTCGAGCGACTGGTCCAGGCTGAAGTGGGTCTCGTGGGGGCGGTGTCGCAGCGCAGAGATGATCAAGGTCTCGACCCCCGCCAGCAGTTCCTCGCTTTCGGGTGGTATGCCACTGCAGTCGGTCAGGTAGGCAAAGGAGCCCAGGCGGAATCCCAGGATCGGCAGGCGGCCGTGCATGATCCGAATCGGCATGACCTCGACGCCGGCGGCCAGGAAGGGGCGGCCCGGTTCGACCTCGGTCAGGTCCAGTTGCGGCACGCCGCCACCGGTCTGCAGCGGGCCGAAGCAGTGGGGGAAGCGGCGGCGGATATCGTCGATAAAGAAGGGGCTCGTGAAGAGCGGGATCGCCTCGCGCTGGATGTAATTGTAGGAGCGAATGTCATCGATGCCATTGATATGGTCGGCATGAGTGTGGGTCAGCAGCAGGGCATCGATGCGCGGCATCGGCCAATTGAGCATTTGTTGGCGGAAGTCGATCGAGCAATCAACGAGCAGATGCCGACCGGCGGCTTCGATCCAGATCGAGGAGCGCAGGCGCTTGTTGCGCGGGTCGCTGGAGGTGCAGACGGCGCAGGCGCAGCCGACCACGGGCACACCCATCGAGGTGCCCGAACCGAGCACCCGGATGCGCAGCGCCGGCTTGGTGTTTCCATGATGAGCAGGCAAGATTACGATTCCCTTGACGTGGCTGGACCGGCGCGGGCGCCGGCTCTTTTCCAAGGTAGGCCAATGCGCCGCCGCGGTTCAAGTATTTCAGGGCCGGGGGGAGAGTCCGGTCGCGGCAAGTCAGGTCGGATCATGTTCGCCGTAGACCGACAGGACATTGATCCCTGTCCGCTGGCGGAGCATGGTTTCGGCGGCGCGGGCTTCCTCAGGCGTGACTACGCGAAGTTGACGGGTGGCCACGCCCGCAGCGGCGGCCGCAAGCCGCTCGTGATCGCCGCGGCTTTCCAGATACCAGCGGGTCGGGTAGGGGCGGCGGGGGGTGTTGAGTTGGATCATGTCGGGCTTGATGCGCTCGATCAGCGGAACCCAGGACTCGATCAGCCGCACATTGGCCGGCATCAGCATGACCTGGAGCGAAAGCGTGCCATGGAATTCGGCCCGCAGCGCGACCATGCCCTCGATGATTCGCTCCAGCTCGATTCCCGCGGCGGGCCGGTTGATCAGGCGCAGGGTCGCCATGTCGGGAGCATCGAGCTTGCAGGCGATCAGGTCGAGGCCGACGATCTGGCAGCGCACCTCGGGGCGATCCAGCAGCGTGGCATTGGTCAGCAGGTGGATCGGCCGGTCGGTGCACTCGCGGATCGCAGCGATGATCTCATCCAAGTTGAGCGCCAGCGTCGGCTCACCACTACCCGAGATGCCGACCACGTCGACCTGATCCCAGTCGACCGCCGCAAGGTCGCGTCGCACCCGGTCGGTCGCGACAAAAATGCGCCGCTCGTCCGTTATCCGCTGAATGGAGCCCAACTGGCAATAGATGCAGTTAAAGGAACAGGTCGAGGTTTCGACGATGGGGTCAATTCCAAGCGAGCGTCCGTAGCGCCACGAACGGACGGGGCCGTAAACGGTGCCGGGTTGGGGGAGCGAGGGGGTTGATTCGGTCATGGGCGGGCGGTGTTCCTCCGTTTGCCGGAGAGAGTCGAGACTCCTTAGTATAAGTGAAATCCGACGATCAATGCCATGGGGGCGGTGAATTTTTTCAGGCTGCGGGCGAGGGCGGCAGACCCGCCCGGCGGCGGAGTTCGTCCAAGGCGAGACGCTCGTGGGGGTAGGTCGGCAGCCGGTCGGCGTCGATCGACTCGAGCAGCGGGCGCGCCTCGTCGCCCCGCCCCTGTTCGATCAGCAGGCGCGCCTTGTCCATGCGGTGGCCCAGGTGAGTGGGATAGCGGGCCAGCGCCTCGTCATAGGCGGCCAGGGCTTTTGCCGCGCGACCTTGGGCGATCAGCAGCCGAGCCTGCATCGCGTGGGCCGAGGCTGCATGGGGATTGAGCGCGGCGGCTTCTCGCGCAAGCTCGAGCGCCGGCTGGATTTGTCCCAGCCGGGCCAGCGCGTGGGCGCGGTCGAGCCGGTGGCCGGCGTCATCGGGCTGGTGGCGGATGGCCGCGGCAAAGGATTCCGCCGCCGCCGCCGGATCGCCAGCCATCAGGTGGTCACGCCCCTCAAGCCGATGATGATTGGCCAGGTGCCAAGCCGGCCCCAGCCAGAGCCAGCCCGCCAGCGCCGCCGCGCCCAGCGCCGTGGCCACCCAGCCGCGTGCGGTGGAGGGGCTCCCCAAAGGCACCGCGCCCGCGCAGCCAATTCCCGCCAGCAGGCCCGTCAGGACAAGGAACGCCTGCCACTGGAGGGTGAATTCATAAAGCCCGTTGAAGCCGAGCGCGAGCAGCGCCAGCAGCGCCCAGAACGGCTCCGCGGGGGCGGAGCTCGAACGCCCTCGCCAGATGCGCCACGCCAGCACGGCCATGCCCAACCAAAAGAGCAGCAGCAACGCCAGGCCGATCAGGCCCAGCTCGGCGCCGGCCTGCATCAGCCAGGAATGGGCATATTGGCTTTCGCGCGCCAGCGGGGACTTGAGACTGGCATACCGCAGTGCGAAGCTGCCCGGCCCGCCACCCAACACCGGTTCGGCGGCCCAGATTCGGCCGGCAATCTCCCAATAGAACAGGCGCTCCCGGATGGTGGCGATATTGCCAAGTCGCTCAGCCAAACCGGCCGCCGCCGCCGGCAGCGCCAGCAGCAGGCAGGCCATGGACGCCGCAGCGCGCGCGCCTAATGCGCCCAAGCCGCCAGCTCCGGCTGTGAAGGCTATCAGGGAGAAGACCGCGAAGGCGAGCACTCCGCCGCGGCTGCCGGTCAGCACCAGTGCCCCCAGCAGGGCCAGCCAGGCCACTGCGCCGGTCAGGCGCCAGGCGAGCCTGCTGGACCGCGCCAGCGCGGTCGCGATGCAGAAGATCGCCAGCACCGTGAGCTGGGCCGCGAACAGGTTGGGATTACCCAGCCGACCCGCGACGCGTTTTTCGCCAAGAGCATGCAGCAGGCCTTCGGTCTGGGGGTGGGTCGGATCAGCGCCGCCGGCGAGGATTGCCTCACGCAGCCGGTCCCAGGCATAGAAGTATTGGTAGAAGGCGAGCAGGGCAAAGGCCAGCGCCGCCAGAACCAGTCCGCGCCGCAAGAGGACCAGCATGCGATCGCTCCCGCCCTGGCCGGTGGCATTTGCCCATGTGACGCAGCTCACTCCCAGGACGAGTGCCATGGCGAATGCCAGTAAGCCGATCACCCATTCGGTTCCAGCGGAGCGGACGGGCATCGGCCACCAACGCGCCAGCGCCCAGAGCACCAGCGCCAGCCCCGCCAGGACCGGCAGCCGTCCTGCTGCGGCCAGCCAGCGGCGCCGGATGTCGGGGTCGCTCAAGCAGCGCCCCGTGGTCAGCGCCGCGACCAGTGCCAGCAGGCACGTCAGGGCCAGCCCCTCAAGCGGAAAGGCACGCACCGGGTAGGCGAGAAACCCAATCAGGAGCGCCGTCAGGCAAAACGCCAGCAAGTGAATGTGGCCCACGGCGGGGCGGGGGGAATCAGGCCGGGGGGGTGGCATGTTTCGTTTCATCGCGGCGCGCTCCGGTCGCCGATGACATTGCACCCGACCCGCCGGCCGAAATCAAATGCGAATGTGGACCGGTGGGTCACGCCTTTATTCCGCTACGGACCCCATGAGTTAGGTGGATCTTCGATCCGACAGGGCCTTCCGTGTCGGCTCGAAGAGACGACCTACCACTCCTTGGCGCGAACTGTGGTCATGAGGGCAAGATGTGTGGCCCGCCTTTGCCGCTTTGCGTTTGGGTGCCCATGGTTTAGATTGTTATCGATTCGAGATTGAAGCCAATCCATGACCAAGGCGCCGCGTGAACGTCCTGCTGCTCACCAACATGTATCCGACGGCCGAGGCTCCCTGGTATGGCGTCTTTGTGCGCGAGCAGGCCGAATCGCTGCGCGCGCTTGGGGTCGGGGTCGAGGTTTGCTTCATCGATGGGCGCGCCGACAAGCTGAATTACCTGCGCGCGATCGGCCGTGTTGGGGGGCTGCTGCGCGACGGACGGTTCGACCTGATCCATAGCCACCACACCTTTGCCACGCTGGTGGGGCTGGCGGCGCGGCGGCGGGCGGGGGCGAGGCTTCCGCTGGTGCAATCGTTCCACGAGGGTGAGGTGTTTGATCCGCGTTCCAAAGTCAGCATTGGGCGCGCGCCGCGCCACTGGCTGGCCCTTAAGCGATTCGCGCTGCGGCGGGTCGATCTGGCGTTGCCGGTCGAGCGGCACATGCTGGCGGCTGTGCTGGGCGAGGTAGCGGGGAGCGTGCGGGCGGAGGTCGTGCCGGCCGGGGTCGACTTGACGCGCTTCAGCCCCAGCGACCGCACGGCGGCGCGGGTTCGGCTGGGGTGGCCGGCGGAGGGGACGCTGCTCTTCTTTCCCTGGCCGCCGGGCAAGCCGGCCAAGCGGCACGACCTGGCCGAGGCGGCGCTCAAGCTGGTGAAACGCTCGCGCCCTGCTGCGCGTCTATTGATGGGAGGCGCGATCGACTATGCGCAGATGCCAGACGCCCTGCGCGCCGCCGATGTGCTGCTGGTGCTGAGCGACTATGAGGCGTCGCCGACGGTCGTCAAGGAGGCGCTGGCCTGTGAGCGGCCGGTCGTGGCGACTGATGTCGGCGACCTGCGCGAGCGTTATGGCGATCTGCCGGGGGTGCGCATCACCGAGCCCAAGCCGGATGCCATCGCCGAGGCGATCGAGCAGGTGCTGGCGGCGCCGGTTGAGTATGGCGGTCGCCGGCGCATCAGGGACCTGGGCCTGTCGCTGGAGGCGACGGCGGCGCGAATCCTCTCCTGTTATCGAAGCCTGCTTTGAACCAAAGCGCTGGCCTGATCCGCAGTGTTTCGCTAATTTACCTGAGTTGCATTGAGTTACAAACCAATCTGGAGGCCATTCATGATGTGGAAAGCTGCCATCGCGCGTTGGGGTTTGCTGATCGCGCTGCCGGTGCTGGCGCTGCTGGCCGGGTGCACCAGCGAGAATCCTCGGGTTGAGCAGAACCTGACGTCGGTTGACGCCACGGTTGTGGACCGAGGAGTGGAGTCCAGCGTGGCTGCTGCTTCACAACCGGCCACCGGCCGCGGACCGAACCCGCGCTTTTATGAAATCGGAGAGCGGCTCGATGAGGGGGGCAGCTTCTATCTTTATGCCGATCTGAAGGACATGCTCAACGGATTCATCGACCAGATGGGCGTGATGATGGGAAGCGATCCGAACGCGGCTCAATTCTTCCCGCCCTTGCGGCAGCTTGTCAGCGGTCTTGGCCTTACCGGGATCCATGACATCGGCATGAGCACGATGCCGGAGGAAAATGGCCTCTACCGCAGCAAGATGTTCATCCACATGCCCGAGGGGATCCGCGGGCTGCCGGCGCTGCTTGGCACCAGCCCGGGCCCGGTGCCGCTGATCCAATTCGCCCCGGCTGACGCGCTCCTCTTCAGTTCAACGGAATTTCATTTCGGTGAGGTGTTGGGGATGCTGCGGCAAGTGGTCGGCGAGGTGGGCGGACCACAGGCGCTCCAGAGTGTCGAGCAGGGCCTGATGATGGCCAACATGCAGTTGGGGGTCAACATCGAGCAGATGCTGCAATCGATCGATGACCGAGTGGGGCTGATCCTGGATCAGGATGAATCGGCGCCGACCGCCGACGAGAATGTCCCGCCATTGCGTGTGGCCCTGGTCTTTGCCGTGCGCGATGCCGCGCTGTTCGAGACGCTGAGCCACCATATCAAGTTGAGAGAGATGGCCGCGGGTCCCGAGGAACGCCAGGGTGAGTGGCGCCTGCTGCCGCTGGTGGCCCCGGAAATGCCGCTGCCCCTGGCTCCGGTGCTGGCGCTGGGCGAGGGTCATTTGGTGCTGACCAGCAACCGAGGTCTGCTCGAGCAGATGCTGACCACGCGCGAGGGCGAAAACCTCACCACCAATGCGGATTTCCGGCGACTCGGTGAGGGTCTGCCCAGCGAAGGCAATGCCCTGACCTATGTCAGCCCGCGGCTGCTTGCCATGCTCGGCGAGATCGGCGACAGGATGGAAGAAGATGGCGCATCCGAGATGATCCTGTGGAAGCATATGTTGACCGGGCGGCAGACTGACGGCATCTATTCGATCCGCTGCAATGAGGCGCGAGGCATCTACACCGTCAGCCGTTCCCCCATGGGCGGCCACCAGGCGATGGGCGTGACGCTGTTGGCGCCGACGGCGATTCTGGCGGCCATTGCCGTGCCCAATTTCCTCGAGGCACAGACGCGGTCCAAGGTCGCGCGCAGCCAGGCGGATCTGCGGACACTGGCGGTGGCGCTGGAATCCTACTTTGTTGATACCAATGCCTATCCAGCCTGGGAGGTGAACCCCGAGCTCAACGCGCACGGTCCGTTCATCGACGAGTCGCCGGTGCTGGCCAGCCAGCCGACCTTCCGCATGCGCGAGCCGCAAAGCAAGGTCATGACACTGACGACGCCGATCGCGTATCTGCCACAGCTGCCGGCCGATCCCTTTGCGCCGGCCGATGGTGCAACCTACTCATATTATGCGGACCATGAAAGTTCGGGTTGGATCGTCTGGAGCCCCGGGCCGGGCGGCGAGTATGAGCTGACGGTCGAGAATATCGCTCAAATCTACCGCCCGGCCGCGCGCGTGCCCTCGCGGGAGCTGATTGAATTGACCTATGACCCGACCAACGGCACCATCAGCGCCGGCGACATCTGGCGGGTCAAATAAGCCGTGTGGTTGAAATATGCCGAGACATTATCGGCGTGATTCGAGCCGCAGCCGGGGACGGGGCAGGCAAGCCCTGTCCCCGGTTTTTGTCTGTCCAAAGTTAGCCGCCGGCCCCCGCGAGCGTTTATCATGGTGGTGGATCATGGCATACGGGGCGGAGGTTGCGGCGGCCGATGGCTGAACGATTGCTTGTCATTGGGGGCGATGCGGCGGGGATGAGTGCTGCCTCGCAGGCGCGGCGCCGGCGCGGACCGGAAGATTTGAACATCGTGGCCTTTGAAAAGGGCCGACACGTCTCCTACTCGGCCTGCGGCATCCCCTATTATGTCGGTGGTGTCATCGAGGATGCCGATGAGCTGATCGCACGCACGCCGGAGGATTTCAGAAAGCGCGGCATCGAGGTTCGGCTGGGGCACGAGGTGGTCGAGATCGACCTGGCTGCACGTCGGGTGCGGGTGCTCGAGCTGGATGGTGGCCGCGAGCTGATCGAGGGTTTTGACCAACTCGTCATTGGCACCGGTGCCGTGCCCTACTGCCCGCCCTGGCCGGGCGCCGACGCCGAGGGGATTTTCGGCGTGCAGACCCTGGGCGACGGGCTGCGTCTGCGCCGCGCGCTGGACCAGTTCCAACCGCGCCGCGCGGTGGTCATCGGCGGTGGCTACATTGGCCTGGAGCTGGGTGAGGCCCTGCGCATGAGGGGGCTTGAGGTCTCGCTGGTGGAGCGCGCCCCGCAGCCGATGTCGACGCTCGACCCGGACATGGGCGAAATGGTCGCCGATGCGATGAGGGAAAAGGGTTTTGCGCTCTACCTTGAAGAAACGGTTGAAGGCCTGGAAACCGGGGACGGCCGGGTTCGAGCCGTCGTCACCGATCGCCGTGCGCTGCCTGCCGAGCTGGTCATCCTCGGGCTGGGGGTGCGCCCCAACAGCGGGCTGGCGCGGGCGGCGGGGCTGGCGGTGGGGCCCGAGAGCGGCGGCATCGTCACCGATCTGCGGATGCGCACGGCGGCCGAGGGAGTGTGGGCGGCGGGCGATTGCGTCCAGGTCTTCCATCAGGTCTCGCGCCGGCCGGTCTCGATCGCGCTGGGCACCCACGCCAACAAGCAGGGGCGGGTGGTCGGGATCAACATCGGCGGCGGTTATGCGACTTTCCCCGGCGTCATCGGCACGGCCGTCACGCGCATCTGTGATACCGAAATAGCGCGGACGGGGCTGAACGAGCGGGAGGCGCGCGCTGCCGGCTTCGATTACTTCACCTCGCATGTCCGCTCGACCACCCGCGCGGGCTATTATCCCGGCGGAACCTACCTCACCATCAAGGTGCTGGCCGAGCGCGGATCGGGGCGGCTGCTGGGGGCGCAGATTGTCGGCCGCGAAGGGGCGGCCAAGCGGATCGACGTGCTGGCCACCGCCATCTGGAACCGGATGAGCGTCGATGCGCTCCAGATGGTGGACATGTCCTATGCGCCACCCTTTTCGCCGGTGTGGGACCCGGTGCTGATCGCCGCGCGCAAGGCGGCCGAAAAACTTGGGGAGGAACGGGCCTCATGAGGATCCTTTGTGCCTTTGATTTTACCTGCCCCGATTCCTGGCGCGTCAGTCGATTGCTCCGCAATGCCCGGCTGGCGGACGAGGAAATCGAGGTGGATTGGCGCCCGTTGTCGCTCAAGGAGCTTAATCGTCCGCCTGAAGCCCCCAGCGTGTTCGAGTCGGAGCCGCCCTCGTTCTCGATCCTGGCGCTGGCACTGGCACTCGCGGCCCGCGAAGCCGATTACGAGGCCTTTCATCATCGGCTGTTCGATCTGCTGCATGCGGACGAGTCGGTGGCCGAGGAAGACCGCCGCTTGCCGGAGCCTGAGTTGCTGGGGCTGGCGGGGGAGGCGGGGGTGGACACGGAGGGATTTTTACGGGAACGCTCTCGTTGGGTGGCCGCGGTGCGAAATAGCCATGAGGAATTGCGTACCCGCTTTGGCGCCAAGGCCACCCCCACGCTGATCTTTGACGAGCAGATTGCCCTGATGCTCGTGCTCCGGCGGGACGCGGCGATTCCGGGTCCCCCGCGCGCCGCCGCCCTGCTTCACCGGCTCGAGGGCACCCTGTTCGACTATCCCGAACTCTGGAGCGTCAGGCGCAGCCGGCCCCACCAGTGACTGCAAAAACCAGGAGAAAAACGATGAGCGACCACATCTACAAGAAAATCGAGATCATCGGCAGCTCGCCCGAATCGATCGAGGCCGCCACGCGCAACGCCCTGGCGCGTGCCTCCAAAACCGTCCGCAATATGCGTTGGTTTGAGGTCAGTGAAATCCGCGGCCACATTGAAGAAGGACAGGTGGCCCACTGGCAGGTCTGCCTGAAGGTAGGCTTTACGCTCGAGGAGTGATGCGATGTGGGATCAGCACGGGTAGTTTTTTTGCGATTTTGAAAGCCGTTTTTCAAAATCGCACTTTTCTTGTTAAGCGTGTTGGATTGCCATCATTGGATTTATGCTTGATTCGAGGGTTCCCCGGTGTGGGCGCGGTCGGCCGGGGGACCGCGGGTCCTTCATTTCTTTTTGATTTGCATGTCTGCGCGGCGGCTCCTAAACTTGCACGAAAGCTCGTGAAGTGGCTTTCTGTGGCGTGGGCGGTGTGCCCAGGCCGGGTCGCGCCTGCCGTCCCGGGGAGCACCCACCATGGCCCATCGTGCGGCCGCGATGGCCGCCTGTCCTCCAATCAGCCGCCTTGGCATTGAAGAAGAAGCGTTAAGAACAGCCACGGGCATCAACAGGAGTCTCAAGAGGTATGTTAACCATGACGACGACACCGACCAGCTTCGATCCCATTCACGACCTGCTGCGGATGGAGCCCAACCCGCTGCGGGCGATTTTCGAGCCGCGCACGGTGGCGGTGATTGGCGCCAGCGAGAAGCCGGGCAGTGTCGGGCGGACCCTGCTGTGGAACCTGATCAGCAGCCCCTTCGGCGGAACGGTTTACCCGGTCAACCCGCGCCGCGCCAACGTCCTCGGCATCCGCGCCTATCCGAATGTGGCGTCCATCCCGGAGCCGGTGGATCTGGCTGTTCTGGTGACCCCCGCGCCGGCGATCCCGGACCTGATCGGCGAGTGCGTCGAGGCCGGCATCAAGGGCGCAATCATTATTTCGGCGGGCTTCAAGGAGATGGGGGCGCCGGGGATCGAGCTTGAGCGCCGGATCATGGAGCACGCCCGTCGCGGCGGCATGCGGATCATCGGCCCCAACTGCCTGGGCGTGATGAACCCGCTCAACGGATTCAACGCCACGTTCGCCGCCACGATCGCGCGGCCGGGCAATGTCGCCTTCATCAGCCAGTCCGGCGCGCTGTGCACGGCGGTGCTGGACTGGTCGATCAGCCAGAATGTCGGCTTCAGTTCCTTCGTTTCAATCGGCTCGATGGTCGACATCGGCTGGGGCGACCTGATCGACTACCTGGGCAACGACCCGCGCACTAATGCGATCGTGATTTACATGGAGTCGATCGGGGACGCGCGGTCGTTCCTGTCGGCGGCGCGTGAGGTCAGCTTCAGCAAGCCGATCGTGGTCATCAAGGCCGGGCGGACGGCGGCGGCCGCCAAGGCGGCGGCCAGCCACACCGGCAGCCTGACGGGGAGCGACGAGGTGCTCGACGCGGCCTTCCGCCGCTGCGGTGTGGTGCGGGTGGACAATATCATCGATTTGTTCTCGGTGGCCGAGGTGCTGGCCAAGCAGCCGCGGCCGGCGGGCCCCCGGATGACGATCCTGACCAATGCGGGGGGGCCGGGCGTGCTGGCCACCGACGCGCTGATCCAGGGTGGGGGGGAACTGGCCGAGATCTCGCCCGAGACCAAGAATAAGTTCAATGAGATCCTGCCGGTCCACTGGAGCCGCAACAACCCGGTCGATATCCTGGGCGATGCCGACGCCGAGCGTTATGCGCGCTCGCTCGAAGTGGCGGCGGCCGATCCGAATTCAGACGCGATGATGGTGATCCTGACACCGCAGGACATGACCGACCCGACCGGCACGGCGGACCGGCTCAAGCAGTACTCGAAGATCGAGGGCAAGCCGGTAATCGCCAGCTGGATGGGCGAGACGTCGATCGTGGCGGGCGAGGAAATTCTGAATCGTGCCGGCATCCCGACCTTCCGCTATCCCGACACGGCGGCCCGCATCTTCAATTATATGTGGCGCTATGCCGAAAACCTGCGCGGGATTTATGAGACGCCCAGCGCGTCCTCGGATCTGCTCGAGCCCGACCGTGAGGGCGCGCGCCGGATTCTGGAGCAGGTGCGCGACAGCGGGCGCACGATCCTGACCGAGGCGGAATCCAAGGCGGTGCTGTCGGCCTATGGCATTCCGGTAGTCGAGACGCAGATTGCCGACGACGAGGAGGCGGCTGTCGCCGCGGCCGAGGCGATGGGTTACCCGGTTGCGCTCAAGATTCATAGCAAGACGATCACCCACAAGACCGACGTCGGCGGGGTGCAGCTCAACCTGGCCGATGCCGAAGCCGTCCGTGGGGCCTGGCGGGCGATCCGGGATGCGGTGACCGAGCGTGTTGGCGCGGAGCATTTCCAGGGCGTCACCGTCCAGCAGATGATCCGGATGGAGGGTTACGAGCTGATCCTGGGCTCCAGCATCGATGCCCAATTCGGGCCGGTGATGTTGTTCGGGGCGGGTGGCCAGCTTGTCGAGGTGATGAAGGATCGGGCGCTGGGGCTGCCCCCGCTGACCAGCACGCTGGCGATGCGGATGATGGAGCAGACACGGATTCTGAAGGCGCTTAAGGGAGTGCGCGGCCGCAAGCCGGTGGACATGGTCCAGCTCGAGCGCATCATGATCAACTTCAGCTACCTGTCGGTGGAGCAGCCGCTCATCAGTGAGATCGACATCAACCCGCTGCTGGTCTCGGCCGAGCGGATGGTGGCGCTGGACGCCCGTATCGTGCTGCGCGATGACAAGGCCACGGAGGACAAACCGGCGCAGGTTGCAATCCGACCCTACCCGATCCAATACGTCAGCCAGGTCAAGGCTGCCAATGGCCAGGCGCTGACGGTGCGGCCGATCCGGCCAGAGGACGAACCGCTGTTCGTGCAGTTCCACCAGTCGCTTTCGGACCAGACGGTCTGCGGGCGCTACATGCAGCCGATGGAGCTGAGCCGGCGTGTGGCGCACGAGCGGCTGGCACGCATCTGCTTTGCCGACTATGAGCTGGAGATTCCGCTGGTGGTCGAGACGCGGGTTGAGGGCGCGTGCCAGATCGTCGGCGTGGCGCGCCTGCGCAAGCTCCATGGCGGGCGCATCGGCCAGTTCGCGCTGCTGATCGCCGATGCCTGGCAGCGACAGGGGCTGGGCACGCGCCTGATGCAGTTGCTGATCGAGGTGGCGCGCGAGGAGGGGCTGACCCGCCTGACCGCACCGATGCAGCCCGACAACAATGGCATGCAGGAGATCTGCCGCCACCTTGGGTTCAGCCTGACCCCGGGCGAGGAATTCGTCCGTGCCGACCTGGAGCTTTGAGCGCCGCGCTCGGGGCTTGAGGTGATGCATTCAAACGCCGGCGAGGGGCGGCTCAACCGCCCCTGCCGGCGGATCATGTTTGTGAGGAAAGACCGAAGATGAAGAATCCGGTGCCCGCCGGCACACCCGACCCGATCATCGTCATCTCGCTGCGTCCCGAGCCCACGGGCCGGGCCTGGCCGCTGGCGGGAGGGCGCGTTCTGGTGCATGCCCCGCGGGGGATCAATCCGCTCGATCGGCTGCTGATCGAGGCGGCGCATGAGCTGCCGGGGGAGGCGATCCTGACGATTCAGCCGCCCGACGCGCTGACGGCGCTGGCGCTGGCGGGGCTGCGGCCGTCGGCGCGCGTGACCTTCTTTCATCTCGATTTGTTTCATGTGACGCAGGCTTCGCGGCTGGCGGCGCGCCACCAGCTGGCCAACATTGATGCCGTTTGCGCGGCCAACCTGCCGGCCGGGGAGTTTCGGCCGGAGCTGGCGCTGATGCCGGTGCGGCGCGACGCGGAGGCGGGGCTGACGCTGGAACTGCTGCGCCAGGCGCATGCGGCGTTGGCGGTCGGCGGCAAGCTGCTGGCGGCGGTCAACAATCCCAATGATACGTGGCTGCGCCGCCAGCTCGAAAGAATCTTCGGCGGGCTGACCCGGGTCGGCCGTGACAAGAACGGGGTGGTTTATCTCTGCAAGCGAGCGGCCGGAGCTCCCGACCACGAGGAGCGCCTGCAATTCATCAAGTCCCATCAGGTCGAGCTGGGCGGGCTGAGTCTGGAGTTGGAATCCTGCTACGGCGTCTTCAGTCCCGCAGGCTTTGACGAGGGCAGCCGTGCGCTGATCGAGGTCATGGACCCGCTGGCGCCGGGCGGGGCGATCTTCAATCCCGGCTGCAACTGGGGGGCGCTGGGGCTGCTGGCGGCGCGCAAGTTCGAGACCGAGCGCCTGCTGATGGTCGATGCCAACAGCCGCGCCGTCCAAATGGCCCGCCGCAATGCCGAGCGCCAGATGCCGGGCCGCGCCGAGGTCCGCCATGAGTTCCAAGGCGACCACTTCCTCGGCGACGAGGAGTGGGGCGCATTCGATGCCGTCGTCACCAATCCGCCCTATGCCACGGATTTTGCAGTGACGGCCATGTTTGCGCAATTGGCGCAACAAGCCCTGCGCAAGGGAGGACGCCTCTACATGGTCGGCAAGCGCAATCCACACATGGTCGAGCTGGTGGAAAAGATTTTCGGCGAGGCCGAAGTTCGCACCCGCCGTGGATATATGATCGCTGTCGCCCAGCGCAAGGGCTGAGCGAGGACGCCCATAAGATTAGCATCGACTAACACAATTTCCGCAGTTTAAGGGTGACTTTCTCCAGTTGCTCGGAGAAAAGTTAAAAGTTTTTAATAATCCCCTACAAGAAACTCTGCAACAAAATCACTCGGTCGGCGTTATGGCTTGAGGTGCACCGTGGGTGCGCCGAAACGGAACAAGGGGTCCAAGCCAGGATGGCGCTCGCCCCTCTACAAGGATGGACCGATGCCGACCAAACTGAAAACCCCTGCGCCGCCACCCCTCCGACCGCTGGCCGAGCGCAGCCCGGCGCTGGCCTTTGCCCGCCGCCATCACCTCGGCGCCCATTTAATGGAGCTGGCGATCCTGGCGGCGCTGATGGCAGCGCTGGTCTACATTTATTTCCCCCTGCGGCTCGATCGGTTTGACATTGTTGGAAACTTGAGTGTGCCCCTGGTCACCACATTGCCGCTGACGCTGGCCCTGCTGGTGCTGGCGCGGCTGGCGCGGCGTCCGCTAACTTTCCTGCTTGTGGCGCATGCCATAGTTTTTGGCGCGGGCGCCGCAGCGGTGTATGGCCGCTGGGACGTGCTCCAGGAGATTGCTCGGATGCGAACCGATTATCCGGAGCTGGGGCGTTTCTGGCTGCCCATCCCAAGCGATATCATCACGCTGCGGCTGCTGCTGTTGGCGCTGGTACCCTTCCTGATCGGCATCTATATCGCGCGGCGGCGCTTCAGCATCTGGAAGTTTGCGGCGGGATATGCCGCCACCTCCCTGGCGCTCATCTGGCTGCTCTTCCCGATAGAGATCCCACTTAAGACGCGGCTGTCGGCGCCGGCGTTGCTGCTTGGTTTCAGCACCATCACGCTGCTGTTGCCGTTGCAGCGGCGGGCCTTCGAGCGGCTGCTGGGCTTCCCGCTTACCTCAACGCCGGTCGAGGCGGGGCCGGGGTGTCGACAGGGGTTTATGACGGCATTGGCCGGCCATGCCGCGCTCGCGCTTATCTTTGCGGCAACCCTTGGCATGGCGCTGCTGGGGCAGGTTGAGCGGACCGCCCTGGATGTGGTTCAAAACGGGTCGCCACGACCCCACCGCAGCCCCGCGCTGCGCAATGCCGCGGCCGATCTGATCCCGCTCTTCAACAAGCAAGAGTCAGCTACTCCAAATTTCGACCTGGACACCCTGCTCCCGCCATCGAAGGGGCCGCGCCCGTACAGCCTGCAGGACTGGCTTTATTCCCCCCTGCCGCCCGAGCTTGCGCGGCGCGTGGTGGCTGTGTACGGGCAGGAGCGACTGGACGCCCGACTGGCGGAATTGAACCGATATTACGAGGCGCTGGGACGGGCCAATACCGCCGACTATTGCTGTTTCACCGTCGAGGGCCGGCGCGTGGTGCCGCACTTCGTCAACCTGCGCATTGCGGGGCGGGCGCTGGGCAGCCGGGCCCTAATGAATATGACCCGCAATCTTCCGGACGAAGCGCTCGCCGACATCGATGCGATCATGAAGACTGGCTGGCTGCTGCACGACGATGCCGGCACCCTTATCACCTACATGATTGGCACCGCCCTTCATGGCATTGGCCTGGCCGCGATTGAAAATTACACGCTGCACTTCAGCGAGGACCAGGCCGCGCTGGAGCGACTGGCGCAGTGGATGATATCCAACGGCCGCCAGGCGCGCGCCCACTTCGACTTGGAGCGGCTCAGCCAGGTCGAGCCGGGCTTCTGGCCGGTCGTGCCACATTTTGAAGTTATGGTCCCCGGAATCCGACAGCCAGCCATCATCTTCCACGCGCGCTGGGCACGATACGACCAGCTCGAACTGGTGATCGCGCTCGAGCGCCACCGGCTCGGCAAGGGCCACTACCCCGCCAGGCTCGAAGCGCTCGTGCCGGACTTCCTCGCTCGGCTGAGGGATGATCCCTTCCAAGGGCAGCCCTACAAATACGAGCTCACAGAGAAGGGATTCAAGCTGGCATGCGAACAAGTTTTTGTCGGCTACCGGACGGACGACATCGTGACTGAACGCCCGTTCGCACTCAGGCAGACGCAGGCTGACCAGCAGTTCATGCAGACGCTGGAGGCGGTCGAGGCGGCGTTGCTGGAGCGGCCATTATGAGCGGAGCGTGCTCGGCAGGCTCGCTGCTCGAGGTGCTCGGTCCCCGGCCTTCGACTGCGCGGATGATGATGCAACCCCCGATGCCGAGCTGGCGCGCCGGGTCGCCGCCAATCCGGAGGCATTCATCATCCTCTACCGGCGCTACTACGAGCGCATCCTGAACTTCCTTACCGGCGCACACGTGACCGCGAACTTGCCGAGGACCTCACCGCTCAGAGCTTTCTGGCGGCACTCGAACATCTCAAGGCCCACCCACACCCGATCAATTTCAGGCCGTGGATCTATCGCATCGCGACCAATGCCCAGCTGAGCCACGCTCGTAGACTGCGGCGGCTGCTAAGGCGTATCCCGCTCATCGGCCGCCATTTTGGCGGGTATGCGCCCGCGGCCAACGAATGGCTCGCGCGTGAAGACGAACGCGACCGGCTGCGGGTCGAACTGGCGCGGCTGCCCGATGCCTACCGGCTTGCTATCGAGTTGCGCTTCGATGAGGAAATGGATTACGAGGATCTTGCCGAGGCGCTGGGGATCAGTGCTGGCGCCGCGCGCTGCCGCGTGTCGCGGGGGATCGACATGCTGCGCAAGAGGTTTGGCGAAGATTTTATCATGGGGAGCGAGTGGTGAATCGCGAGTTGCCACTGGCCGAGCGGATGCGGCAGACGCGGCCGGTTCTGGTGGCGCGCGCGGGGCATCGGCAGGATCTGGAATGGGCACTGCGGGAGCGCATGGCGCCGGATGCCGATGCCCCGCCGGCACGGGCATATCTGCCTGCGCTGGCCGCCTCACTCGCGCTGGCGGCGGTGCTGATCTTCCTGCCAGCCCCTGTGCAGCCTCCGCGGCTGGCTATTGAGTCATGGACCTCGGAGGGGCCGCCGCTGGTGGCGCTGGCAACTCCAATCACCCCACCCTCCCTCGCACCCGAACCGATCGATCTGGAACGGGTCCGGCAAACCTTGCGTAACCGTCAGAATATTCTCGATGTTCTCCTCCCGCCTACCGTCTCCGGATAATGGTATGCGTCCCCTCTGCTTTTTTTAGGGCAGGTTTCTACCAATATTTCGAAGGAAATTCTTTTGCCTCCAGCTGAAACGAGTGGCGGCAAATAAGGGCAGCATTGGGATTCAATACAACGACTGCGGAAAACGCTCTAATGAATGCCGGGGGCGTCGATTGCTTCAAGGATGGCCGACTCGATCTGTTTTTGGGTGGGTTCGTCGTAGATTTTGTTGAATTCCAAGTCGGTCACAAAGAAAACGTCGACCACGCCGTAGGCCTCGGTGGCAATGATGGCACGTTGAATATCGAGCCGCTGTCGCATGAGGGCGCCGGTGATCTGGTAGAGCAGACCGGGGCGGTCGGCGGTGCGGATTTCGATGATGGTGGTGGACTTGGAACTGCCGTTATCGAACAGCACCATCGTGGGCTTGGGGCGCGGCGGATGGACAAGCCGTCGCGGGCGACCCTTGTGGCGCTCGATGAGCTGCTCGATGGTGCGGTGGCCCTGAATCACCTGGGCCAGGTCCCTGCGCAGGCGCTCCAGCCGCAGGCCCGCCGGCAACGGGCGGTTTTCAAGGTCGGTCAACTGGAATTGGTTGATTGCCTCGCCGGCGGTGGTTGAGAAGATTTGCGCCGACCAGATATTGAAGCCCTTGGCGGCGAGCGCGCCGCAGATGCTGTGGAACAGACCTGGGACATCGATGGCGCAGACACTTAGTTCGCTGAGCCCCTGGCCGCCGTCGGGCACCAGGTGCCAGGCGATCGGGTTCTCGGGTGCCAGCGCGCGGCGGATGAGAAAATGGCGGGCAATCGCGGGTGCGGCCACCGTCTGGATGTAGCGGTCGGAGGTATGGTTGAGGAATTTCTCAACCTCGGCTTGGAGCGCGGGGTCGAGCGCCAGCGCGGGAGCCGCTTCCGGCTGGAGCGCGCGCGCCTGTTCCGGCAGCGACTCGAGCACAAGGTGGCGCACGAGCGTCCGGTTGGGGCGGGGATGCGCAAGCATATCGTGGTGCTCGCCGAGCACCTCGGCCGTGCGCATGTAGGCTTCCAGCAGCAGATGTTCCTTCCAGTCGCTCCACATCGCGGGACTGACGGCCATCAAATCGCAGATGGTGTGGATGAAGAGCAGGCGCAGGCGCTCAAGTGAACCGATCTCGGCGGCGAGCTGGCGTGCGACGCTGGGGTCGCTGGGGTCGCGCCGCTGGGCCGCGTGGCTGAGCTTGAGGTGGCCGAGCACGAGAAATCGCACGGTTTCGGCGTCATCGGCAGCCAGGCCGAGCCTGTCACAGACGCGCTGGGCGATCTGGCCCCCGCGCAGGGCGTGGCCGCGGCCGTAACCTTTGCCGACATCATGCAGCAGCAGCGCCAGCGCAAGCAGGTCCCAGCGCTCGACGCGCGCCGCGATCTGCCCGAGCGGTCCGCCCGCTCCGATCTGACCCGCGCGCAGCCGACGCGCCACTTCCAGTGCCTTGAGGGTGTGTTCATCCACCGTGTAGTGGTGATAGTGGTCGATCCGAACCATTGCGCGCACGCGCTCGAATTCGGGGATGATCGCCTCGAGCAGGCCGCACTCGTGCATGTCGGCCAGCACCTGGTCGGGCGTGCCGGGCGAGCCGAGCAGCGCCAGGAAACGGCGGGAGACGGCGGGGTCGCGGGCAAAATCCTCGCCCAAGCCGCGGGCCAGCCGCGCCAGCGCGTCAAGGGCGGGATCGGAAAGGCGCCAGCCGCGCAGGGCGGCCTTTTGCATCAGCGCCAAGGCGCGGCGGGGGTCCTCGGCAAGCCCATTTTCGGCGGCCGGGGTGGGGTGCAGTTCATTGCCCTCGACCAGCCAGCCCCCCGCCAGCGCGCGACGCCGCGGCGAGCCGTAGGCCGTGCGCATGAGCCAGCGCTCGGGGCGGGCGAGTTCGCGCATGGCCCGCCGGGAAGTTCCATCAATCACGCGCGCATGGCGGTAGTAATAGCCCATGAAGAGCTCTTCGGGCGAGTGAATGGGGTCGGGCTCAAAACCCAGCCGCCGCGCGATCGTCGCCTGCCAGGCAAACTGCAGCCGGTCCTGCTTCTGGCCAGAAGCCAGATGCAGCTCATTTCGGACCGTGTGGAGGACATCGGCGGCGCGGCGGTAGCGGTCGAGCGCCGGCTTGTCGAGGGAAGTGCGGTTGAGGAGCGCGTGCAGGTCGCCGGTTCCGGCCAGAGCCTGGAGCGCCCACTGCACCGAGTGCAGGTCGCGCAGGCCGCCCTCGCCCTCCTTGATATTGGGCTCGAGCAGATAGACGGTGGATTCGTATTGCTCGCGCCGGGAGCGCCACTGGCGATAGACGCAGTCGAGATACCAGCGCCGGGCGGGGCCGGAGATGCGTTCGCGCAGCTTGCTTGTAAATCGTTGAAACAGCGGTCGCGGGCCGGCGATCAGGCGCGCCTCGAGCATCGAGGTGGTGGAATCGAAATCGCCTGCGTCGATTCTTTCCAGGCAATGCTCGACGGTGCGGGCGCTGTGGCCCAAGCGCAGTCGGCAATCGGTGAGCAGGCGCACCAGCGGCGCCGCCAGCTCACCGGCTTCTTCGGAGCCGAGCAGGAAGAGCAGGTCCACATCAGAGAGCAGGCAAAGGGCGCGGCGACCGTATCCGCCCAGCGCCACCAGCGCCAGCGGCGGGGCGGGACGGCCGGTGCTTGCGGTCCAGGCCAGTTGTTCGTGATGCAGTGCGGCGGCGACCAGGGCGTCATGACCCGCCGTGAAGCCGGTCAGTACCTGGCGACCCAGCAGTGGATTGGTCTCGCGCAGCCAATCGGCCAGTGCGGCCAGGTAGGCATGGGCCTGAGCAATGAATTCAGCATGGCCGGCCGTGGGGGTGATGTAGCGGGAGAGTTCCGGCGGCAACTGCGGCGGCAATGAGGCCTGGGTGGCTCGGATCATGATAAATGGGCGCCATGAGTTGTAAGGGTGATCATTTAATGAGCCCATATTTTTCGATTTTGCGGTAGAGCGTCGCCGGTGAGATTTCCAGACGCCGCGCCGCCTCCTGCACGGCGCCACCGCACAGGTCAAGCGCGTTCTGGATGCGATCGCGCTCGGTTTGCCAGAAGGGCTGGATCATCTCGCTGGTGGCGGGGACGTCACTGCCATGGACTGCAATTGCCGGCGTGACGCCGGCCGCCACCGGCCGCGACAGGCGGATGTGCTCAGGCAGCATCTCCAGCGTGACCCGATCACCATCGTTGAGCACGACGATCTGTTCGATGACGTTGCGCAGCTCGCGAACATTGCCAGGCCAGTGGTAGCGCTCCATCGCGCGCAGGGCCTTGAGGTCGATACCCTGCAGCGAGCGTTGGTTGAGCGTGGCCAGCTCGTGCAGGACCTTGGCGCCGATCGGACCGATATCCTCGCGGCGGTCGCGCAGTGCCGGCATGTGCATGCGCACGACATTGAGCCGATAGTAAAGGTCCTCGCGGAAGAGGCCGGCCTTGATCGCCTCCAGCGGGTCCTTGTTGGTGGCCGACAGGATGCGGACATCGACGCTGGTGGAGTGGGTGGCCCCGATGCGATAGAAGACCTGCTCCTGCAGGACGCGGAGCAGCTTGGCCTGCAGGGCGAGGTCCATCTCGGCGATCTCGTCGAGGAACAGGGTGCCCTGGTCGGCACGCTCGAAGCAGCCCTTGCGCATTTCGACGGCGCCGGTAAAAGAGCCGCGTTCATGGCCGAACAGCTCACTCTCGAGCAGGTCGCGGGGGATGGCGGCGCAGTTGATCGCGATGAAGGGCCGCTCCGCCCGTCCCGACAGGGCATGAATTGCCCGCGCCACCAGTTCCTTGCCGGTGCCGCTCTCGCCGGTGATCAGGACGGTGGCCGTGGTGGGGGCGACCGATTCAATTATGTTGTAGACTTCGAGCATCTGCTGGGATTGGCCGGCCATGCCATGAAATTCGCGCGGGGGGTCCAGCCGACGGCGCAGGGTGCGGACCTCGCGGCGGAGCCGATATTGCTCGACCGCATTGCGGACCTGGCCATTGAGTCGGTCCATGTCGACCGGCTTGGTGACGAAGTCGAAGGCGCCACGGCGCATCGCTTCCACCGCCCGGTCGATCGTGCCGTAGGCGGTGACCATGATCACCGGCAGATCGGGCCGCTGCTGCTTGATCTCAGTGAGCAGTTCCATGCCGTCGGCATCGGGCAGCATCATGTCGAGCAGCACGGCGTCGTATTCGCGCTCGCCCAGCCGCCGGCGCATCTGGCTGGCATTTTCGGCGGTGATGGGCTGGTAGCCCAAGTCGCGAATATCGTACTCGAAGAATTTGAGAAGGTTGGTCTCGTCGTCGATGATCAGGATGGCGGGTATGTTATCCACGGCGGCAAAGCTCTCCGGTCCGTAACGCCTTATATGTCGATTTATTATTAGCATAAGGCCAGAAATGATGAAAGAGGCATTGGGAATATTTTGTGCGCGGGCGTGGAGGTCGTGATTGCTGGCGGTATTGCCCCGCCCCCTGATTTTATGCCATCATGAAGGGTCTGGCGCACCGACCAATCTCCGACCGCAGACCACGGCCTCCGCCGTGCCCATGCGGCATGAACCCGCACCGCAAGGAGCCCCACAAGATGGTCCTGACCTATTCCGAGATGATGGAGCTGGGTTCACCGGCACCTGAGTTTCATTTGCCCGCCACCGACGGCGGAATATATTCGCTCGAAAATTTCAAGGACGCGAAGGCGTTGCTGGTCGTTTTCTCCTGCAACCACTGCCCTTATGCCAAGGCGGTGGAGGATCGGCTGATTGCGATCGGTCGGGATTACAAAGAACAGGGGTTGGCGATGGTCTTGATCAACAGCAATGACTCGGTGAAGTATCCGGACGACGATTTCGAGCACATGAAAGCCCGCGCCGTGGAAAAGCGGTTCCCTTTCCCTTACCTTTGGGATGAAAGCCAGGCGGTGGCGCGCGCCTATCGTGCCGCCTGCACGCCCGACCCGTTTCTTTTTGACGGCCAGCGGCGGTTAGCCTACCGCGGCCGGATCGATGACAACTGGAAAGAACCCGAGAAGGTGACGCGGCAGGACCTGCGAGCCGCGATCGAGGCCGTTTTCGGCGGGCGGCCGGTCCCGGTCGAACAGGTGCCATCCATGGGCTGTAATATCAAATGGAAAGAATAGCCGCGGGTCAATAGCCGCTGCGATATCAAATCAAGGACGGGCCTTTCATGAGCACCCACCCCCGGCTGCGTACGATCGAGGCCTTTGGCATAGAGCACGAGGGACATCCGCACGTGATGATCCGCGATCCGGAGGGGTTGTGCCCGCGCCTGTTGGCCGTGCCATTGCCACTGTTCATGATCATGATCATGTTTGACGGCAACACCAGCACGTCCGACATCCGTGATGCGCTGGCGCGGCAGGCGGGCGGCCAGATCGTGATCACCAGCGATCAGCTCGAGGCGATACTGGTGGAACTGGATGAATTTTATCTGCTCGAGAACGATCGTGCGGCCCAGCGGCGGCTCGAGTTGGAGGCCGAATACGAAGGCATGGAGACCCGCCCCGCGAGCCATGCGGGGCAGGCTTATCCAGATGACCCGGCACAGTGCGCCGATTTCATGAACGGCCTGTTTGACGGGCAGCCGGGGCCGGACGCCCCGCTGCCGCGGGCCTTGATCGTGCCCCATATCGACCTGCGAGTGGGCGGGCGTACCATCGCCGGCGGGATCGCCCGTTTAAACCCGGCGCAGCCGGCCGATCTTTACATCATCCTGGGGGTGGCGCACCAGCCGGGGCGAAATTTGTTTATCGTGACCGACAAGACATTTGAGACGCCATTGGGACCGGTTGAGGTTGATCGGGCGGCGGTGGCGCGCCTTGAGGAGCTTTATGGGCGCGAGCGGCTTTCAGGGGCCGCGATCCATCGCGCCGAGCACAGCATCGAGTTTCAGGCGCTGGCGCTGCGCCACCACCACCGACAATCCGAGACGGTGCGCATCCTGCCGATTCTGTGTGGCGGGATGGTTGAGGAGTTGCTGACCGATGGGCCGCCCCCACGTGAGCGGGAGGAAATTGGTCAATTCATCGAGTCGCTGCGGCGCTTGATGACTGAATACGAGGGGCGGGTCTGCCTGATCGCCAGCGTTGACCTGAGTCACGTGGGGCTCAAATTCGGCGACGCCGAGGGCGTGGATGAGGCCCGCGCCGAGGTGGTGCGCCGCGAGGATCTGGAACTGCTCGAGCAGGTGAGGGCGATCGACCCGGAGGGTTTTTTCAGCCATTTGCGTCGCGACGGCAATCAGCGTCATGTGGATGCCGGCTCGGCGGTCTATGTCCTGCTCCACGTGCTCGGCGAGGCCACGGCCGGCGACGTCGATTACCAGCAGTGGTATGAGGAGGAGACCAATTCAATGGTCACCTACGCCACGGTGCCGTTTTACTGAGGCCGGGCCGGCAGCAAAGGCCGGGGCTTCAGGTCGATGCCGCCCAGTCGCGCCGCCGAGTCGAAGATCAAGGCCATGGCGATCGGATACCACTCCAGATAAATCCGCCACTCGCTAAGGATTCCGACCACCAGCAGGATCGCGAGGTGGACCGGGAAGATCCAGAGCGCCCGCCTGAGAAACAGCGGCTTTTCCTCCCAACGGTAGAAGAGCAGGTAGATCATCGCAACCACCGCCAGTAATTGGGCCAAGCCGTAGGTCTCGGCCAGGAGCAGGTAGCGGATGTTGATGGCGAAGGTCATCTGAGCGAGATGACCGGGGTTGTCATGGAAAAGCAGGCCCAGCACCAGCCGGGCGGCCAGCCACAGGCCCAGTTGCGCTCCCGCCAGCGCAAGCCAGCGGCGCGGCGCGAGCCGATTGAAAAAGACCACGGAAAAGATGAGAATCAGCAAAAGGGTGGTTTCGCGGTTGAAGGTTGCCAGCAGAAACAGTGGCAGGTAAAGCCGCCAGCGCCGGCGCGCCATCAACCCCAGCAGGAGCGCCATGAAGGCCAACGTGGACCAGTCATAGAGCGTGTGCAGGTCGCGCGTCATCACGGGCAGGCCCGCCAGAGCCGTCAGGCTGAGCGCGTCGAGCGCCTCGCGCGGGGGAGCCCACAACGAGCGCACGAACAGCCGGAAGGCGAAGAAGAAGCCGATCAGGCAAAGGTAGAGCGCCACCAGCGCGACGAGATATTCGGCGGTATAGTCCGGGACCCAGCCGTACTTTTCGAAGTTGTGCGAGATGAATGGGTGCTCGCGGGCCTGACGGGCCATTTCGGCCCGCGTGGCGGCGGGAATGGCCAACGTTCCCAATCGGATCAGCTCGGGCACGAGCGCGCGATTCACGATGGGGCGCTCATTGAGGTGATAGACCATCTGCGGGATGATCTTGATCTCGTGGGTGCGCTCGATGCCCGGGTCGCGGGCGGCGATCGAGAGCACAACCCCCGCCAGCAACGCGGCCGTGGCATAGAACAGGAATCCGTAGAAGGCCGGGCGGCGCCGGCGCAGCGTCGGCAGGGTGCTGGTCAGCATCGGGTCACTCCTCCCGCCTTCCGGCCGCGGCAGTGGCGCCGGTGTGCTTGCGGAACTTGACATTATCGCGTGGGCGGGGCCGATGCAAGCCGCGCGACGTTACGGAGGGAAGTAGTGGGTTGAGTCATTCGACCCGACATGGGACTCCAGTGTCGTTTCGAAGAGCCGACCTACCCTCCCCCGCAATGACCGCGATCGGATGCCCCTCATCCTTGACAGGATCGGCAAGTGGCCGGTAGCCTGTTTATCGATTATGCATGCCCGCTGCCGTGATGAGGATCGGATCATGGCATCCGAGGCGGCGGATATGTTTATCATCTTGGCAACGACGACCACGGGGGCGGAGCTCAAGTTTGATGGCCAATGACGGGCAGAGTTACTGGAAGGCGTTGCGGCGCACGGTGCGCTACCATGTCCGTTCGGGGCTGGGGCTGCCGATCCGTCCGCTCAAGCTGCGCCTGTCTCTGACCAATCGCTGCAACTCGCGCTGCATCATGTGTTCGATCTGGCAGTTTCAGGATAATGGGGCGCCGTCCCTGCCGGGGGAGATCACGGTCGAGGAGATCGAGCGGCTGGCGGCTGTCAATCGGGATTTTCTGGGGAAGGTCGATCATATCAGCCTGACCGGCGGCGAGCCGACGCTGCGCCGCGACCTGGTCGAGGTGACGCGCGCGCTGACCGAGGGCTTCCCCGGCCGCACGCTCAGCTTCAACAGCAACGGCTTCAACACGCGTCGGATCATCGGGATGGTGGAGCAGATTCTGGAGTTTCGCAAGCAGCTCACCGTCATGATCTCGCTCGATGCGATCGGGGAGCAGCACAACGTCATCCGTGGCATGCGCGGCGACGTCTGCACACAGGTGATCAAGACCATTGACGGGCTGGCGGCGATGCGCGGGCCGGGCCGGCGGCTCAAGCTGCAGGTCAACACGGTCATGACCAACGAGAACCGTGATCAGTTGATGGGCGTGTGGAACTTCTGCCGCGAGCGCGGGGTGCAGTTCAATCCGATTTACATCACCTATGGCCAGCTCTACCAGAACCAGCAGGCCGAGGCTGGGACCATCAAGCTGACGGGGGAATCGCGAGAGCGGTTGCTCAAGGATGCCGAGCAGATCATGCGTCACGAGCCGGGCCTGCAGCTTTATGAGGCCGTCAATCTGCTCAGGACCGACCGGCGCGACTTCGACTGCTGGGCCGGCAAGCTGATGATGCTGATCGAAGAGAACTGCGACGTGTTTCCCAACGGCGGCTGCCCGACGGACTTCAAGCTGGGCAACTTGCGCGACTTCGGAATGGACCTCAAGGCGTTGCTGGCGTCACCGCCGGCGCGCCGAATCCTGGGTGGGGTCAGCGCCTGCCGATTGTGCCAGATTCCCTGTGAATACATGACCACGCTGAATCATGCGGAAGCCCTGACGGGCTGGCGGAAGCGGCGCGAGCTGACCAAGTATGCCCAAGGCACCGGCGCCGCCGCGGCGGTTGAAGATATCGACTGACGATGATGACTTTGGCGCAGGGGCAAGGGGATGGACCACCTTCACCGCAGGCGCGGGTGATCGTGGATGCGGACGCATGCCCGATGAAGGAGTTGATCGAGCGGGCGGCGGCGCGTCATGGCCTGCCGGTTTTGCTGGTGACGGCGACTGCGATGCGCGAGCGCGGGCAGGCGGGGGTCGAGGTGATTCGAATCGCAGCGGGTCCCGATGCCGTTGATGACTGGATCATCGAGCACTGCGGCCCGGGGGATATCATCGTGACTCAGGATATTCCGCTGGCGGCGGCGGCGATCGAGCGTGGCGCGCTGGTGATCGAAAACCGCGGGGAAATCCTCGGTCCCGGAAACATTGGTGAGCGGCTCGCCATGCGCAACCTTGTGATGGAACTGCGGGATTCGAGGGCTTATGAGGGGGGCGGACCGCGTCCGCTCAGTCCGCGCGACCGCCAGCGCTTTGCCCAATCGCTGGGCCGGCTGCTCGACCGGCTGCGCAGTTAGTTGCGGGGAGTGCATGTTCTAAAAGAATCCGGCGTCGGAAGACCTCATGGTCCCCGACGCCGGCATGAACACAATTCGATGAGTCAGCTGATTTTGCGGGCGACCTCAAGGGCGGCCTCGTAATCGGGCTCCTCGGCGATTTCCTCGCAGATCTGGCGGTAGGCGACGCGGCCTTCCTTGTCGATGACGAAGACGGCTCGTGAGATCAGCCCCAGTTCCCGAATCATCAGGCCATATTTCTCGGCAAACTCGTGATTGCGGTAGTCCGAAACCATCAGCAGGTTCTGGATACCCTCGGCCTCGCAGAAGCGTTTCTGGGCGAATGGCAGGTCCATGCTGATGGTCAGTGTGCGGGCGCCGGCCTTTTCGGCCTCGCGATTGAACCGGCGCGTTTGCGTGGCGCAGACGGCGGTATCGATCGAGGGCACGGCGCTGATGATAACCACCTGGCCCCGCAGGTCGGAGAGCTTGACCGGACTCATCTCTTTGTCGATGGCGGTGAAATCGGGGGCGGGATCTCCCTCGCGGATTTCCCGCCCCTCAAGCGTCACCGGATTGCCTTTAAAGGTGACCATTGATCTTGCCTCACCAATCAATTCTGCTGGGGCTGGATCAGCGGTTCATCCTGCTGACCATTCTGGCTGGGCGGCTGCTGCTGACCATTTTGCGCAGGCTGCTGCTGCTGGGCGGGTGACTCCATGGTCCCCGGTTGCGACTGCTGGCCGGTCTGGGCCTGGCTGCTCACCTGATCCAGCTCACTCTCGATCTGCTCGAGCTGGCGGTCGATCTGCTGGCGCAACTGCTGGGCTTGCTGCTGATCCGCCTGGCGGAGCTGGTCGACCTGCTGGGTCGATTGCTGGAGCCGGCTCTCGATCTGCTGGATGCGCTGCTGGGCCTGCTGGTCCAAGCCAGGCTGCTCGCGCATGGTCTGGATCCGCTGCGCCAGCATCTGGACCTCCATCTCGACTTCCTGGACCATCTGCTGGTGCTGCTGATTCTGCTGCTGATCCATGACCGGGGTCGGAGTCGGCTCAGCGGCGCCATTCCGTGCCGGCTGCGTCGGCGGCGGATCACCCGGTTCCATCTCATCGACAGGTTCGATGGGGCTGCCAACGGGCCGGGTGGGGGCGCGGTCGTCACGCTGGGGGCATCCGATCGTAAACGTCAGAAATCCCAGAGCGCTTGCGAGAACAATCATCCTCAACATGGAAATCCTCCTGTGGTTTGCTTGATCTCAAGTGCCGTTCAACATTTTCCAGCCACTCATCCGAAAATTCGGAGCGAAGCCAAGTTCCATGTCGAACGTCGAACCTGAACTGCGTGTTCTTCTAAATATCATTTTTGAAAAGCAGGGGCTTGGAAGTCAATTTATTGTCATATGGATTGTCAACGGCGGTGAGGGTGTGAATAGTAAATGCGGCGTAGGCATCCGGTGCCCGGCGCAGCGCCAGCCCGCAGGCCGGGTGATTTCAAGGCAAAAGGAGGATTTGATGTCACCGCAGATCGTGACCGTGGCCGAGGCCCTGGCGGCCGGCACGCGCCGGCTGCGCGCCGAAGGGATGGAAAGTGCCGCGCTGGACATGAGCCTGCTGCTGGCCGAGACGCTGGGGCTGGATCGGCTTGGAATTTTCCTGAACCAGGAACGGCCACTCGATCCGAAGGAGCGTGCGCGCCTGCGGGTGTTGTTCGATCGGCGGTTGCGGCGCGAACCGATGGCTTACATCCTGGGGCGGCGCGAGTTCTACGGTTTGACATTCATGGTCAGCCGGGACGTGCTGATCCCGCGCCCTGAGACCGAGCATTTGGTCGAGGCCGTATTGGCATGGCTGAAGGCGCGCCCGGTGGACGCACCCGAACCGCTCCTGGCCGATATCGGCACCGGCTCCGGGGCGATCGCCGTCGCCGCGGCGCATCATTTCCCGGCCGCGCGCTGGCTGGCGACCGATGTTTCGGAAAGTGCGCTCGGGGTGGCCGCGCTCAATGCCGAGCGGCATGGGGCGCGCGAACGGATCGAATTGCGTCAGGGTTCACTCTATGAGCCGATCGATGAGACGCTCGATGCCATCGTGAGCAACCCGCCTTACATCGCCGATGGCGAACGCGCGGGGCTGGAGCCGGACGTGCGGGATTGGGAACCCGCCGGGGCGCTCTTTGCCGGGCCCGACGGGCTGGATTGCATCCGGGAGCTCATCGCCGGAGCGCCGGAGCGGTTGCGGTCGGGCGGGCGTTTGTGGATGGAGATTGGATCGGCACAGTCCGGCGCGGTGAAGACCCTGCTTGAGGCGAACGGCGCGTTCGAACAGATCAAGGTCATCACCGACTATGCGGGCCTCGACCGTGTGGTCGCCGCGGTACGCAAGTGACGGGGCGAAAGGATGGCCCTGCGAGCGGGGAGTGGGTTAAAGTCGTTGCAGGCACTGATTAAGGAAGGAACCGATCACCAGGATGACATCCAATCTTCGACCTGCCGCGCAAGAGTCGCTCCTCATGCAGCCACTCGATCCGGCCTTGGCGGCGATCGGCCGGCGGCTGGATGCGGGCGAGCGGCTCGGGCTCGAGGATGGGTTGGCGCTGTTTGCCACCCATGACCTGCTGGGATTGGGCTGGCTCGCCAATCGCCAGCGTGAGCGCCGGCATGGCAACAAGACCTTTTTCAACATCAACCGGCACATCAACTATTCCAACATCTGCGTGACGCGGTGCAAATTTTGTGCCTTCGCACGCCGACCCACGGAAACCGAGGGCCAATGGGCCTATACGCTGGAGCAGATTTTCGAGAAGGCCGAGCACGACCTGCCAGCCGGTGCCACTGAATTGCATATCGTCGGCGGGTTGCACCCCAAGCTGCCGTTTGTGTACTACCTGGATATGCTGGCGGGGTTGAAGCAGCGGTTGCCGCACGTCCATTTGAAGGCCTTTACGGCGGTTGAGATCGCCCATTTCAGCAGGCTGTTCAAGCTGCCCGTGCGTGAGGTGCTCGAGCGGCTGATCGAGGCGGGGCTGGGTTCACTGCCGGGGGGCGGGGCCGAGGTCTTGACCTCCGCCTCCCGAAAATTGATCGCCAACGGCAAGGTGGATGGCGAAGGCTGGCTCGAGATCCATCGGACGGCGCATGGGCTGGGGCTGCGCAGCAATTGCACGCTGCTCTACGGCCACATCGAGAGCGAGCGCGATCGGGTTGAGCACATGCTGGCGTTGCGCGCGCTGCAGGATGAGACGGGCGGTTTTCAGTGCTTCATCCCGCTGGCGTTCCATCCCCAACACAGCCACATGCCCGAGCTGCCGGCTCCGAGCGGCGCCACCGACTTGAAAACGATCGCCGTGGCCCGCCTGTTGCTCGATAACATCGATCACATCAAGGCCTACTGGATCATGCTGGGGATCAAGACGGCGCAGGTGGCGCAGCATTTCGGGGCCAATGACATGGATGGCACGGTGGTCGAAGAGACGATATACCATATGGCCGGCGCGCAGACGCCACAAGTGCTGAGCGTCCGGGAACTGGAGCGGCTGATTCATGAGACGGGCCGCGTGCCGGTCCAGCGCAATTCGCTTTATCGGGAAATCGGCTGAATTGATCGCTGATGTCACAACACCGGTTTTGAGGCGATTTTTGCGGAATCTTCGGGTGGCTCTCATTCAGAATTGCGCGGCTCCACCAGAACGCGATATCCTTGGCGGCAGTGTCGCCGGTCCTCGGATCTCGGCGGGAACGATTGGTTTGACTAAGGTTGTCCCTTGATGAGCGTCCGCGCCGCCTGGATCCGCCGACAAATGGTTTTGACCGCCATGGTGCTGTTATCCGGTTGGATGGGCGGATGCTCCAAGGATGGCGCCGATGATCCATCCATGATCGGGACGCGGTTGGTTGCGGCTGCCGACCCGCCTGCCTGGGAGCTCATAGAAACTGGTGAAGCGCCGACGTCGATGACGTTGCGGCTGCGTTGGCCAGCCGGTGCGCCGGCGCCCGATACGCCCGAACCGCTGGTTTTTTGCCTGCCGCCCGATCGTGAAATTTCCGCGCGCTGGCTGGAGGCGCGTGTGGGCGAGCGGTTGCTGGGCAATCAGGCACGCGACCGCTCGAGCGACAGCCGTCCGACCCCGGCCGAAGGCTTCCTGGCGCAGGCCCCGCGCGTTGAGCCGGCAGGATGGTTGCGCCAGTGGCCGCTCTACCGACTTCATTTGCAGCCGGGCGCCATTGACCTCTTGCGTGGGCGCGAGCATGTGGACCAGCCGCTCGAGCTGACTTTGGGACTAAATTGGGATCAGGCCTTCGAGCCCGCCGAACAGGTGGCCGCACCCGCGACCGCAGCCGAGCGCGACTGGCGGGTGCTGGCCGAGGCGTTGGTGCTGAACCGGGAGGGCCTTGAGCGCTACCGGGCGCAGGAGCCGCCGCTGCCGCCGGATTTGGCGGTGGTCGCGACTGACCCGCGGCGGCTCGCGGGTGGCGAACGGCCGTGGGCGCGGTTGCGGATCGAGCGGGAGGGGCTGTATCGGCTCCATCGCGATGACTTATTGCGGGCCGGCTTTGGATCGGGGCGAGACTTGGCGGCGGCGCGAGTTTTTTCGCGAGGGAGGCCGGTGCCCCTGCTGCGCGTGGCGGCCGGGGATGCGGACGGGCTTGAGCCGGGCGTCTATTTCTGGGCTGCGGCCGGCGATGGACCTTACAGTCGCGAGCGGGTTTACTGGCTGACGCTGGGGGACGACCTGCCGGACCCGATCCTTGAGCCGCAGTCGGCTGATGAGGCCGCGGCGCCGCCGGAGCGCGCGCTGGTGTCGCGGCGCATGGTGCGCGACCGCGACGAGCAGCGCGTAGAATTGCATGGCCAACATCTGGCGATTGCAGCGATCCGCTGGATTGAATCCCCGCTTGAGCGCGGCGAGGATCATTTGTTTTCGCTGGAGCTGCCCGATTGGACCCATGGCGAACTACCGATCCGCGCCAGGTTGGATTTTTTGATTGATCGGGAAAAGGCCCACCTCCAGCCGCGCGTTGAAGTCCATGCGCTGCCGCGCCAGTTGGGCATCATGCCCATTCCAACCGGCGGGAGCGAAGCATCGGTGGTGGTTGAAATCCCACCGGCGGTGATTCGAGACGGCCACACCACACTGTCCCTGCGCCTGATACAAAATCCGTCGCTGAGTCCGGCCGAGATACATCAGGGGAGCGGCGTCTGGCTCGATCGCATCGTCGTCGACTATCCGGGCCAGGCGAGACTGGAACAGGGGCGGCTGACGCTGGCTGAAGAGGATTCGGGTCCCGCCGCGTCCTGGATTCCGATCCAGGGACCCGCGCCGACATTGGCGCTGGCGATGATGGAGGAGCTGCCGGTTCAGCGGCTGCCGCTGATCCGGCGTGAAGGCCGGCTTGGCGTGGAGCGTCCTGCCAGTGTCGGTCGGGTGGAGCTGCTGAATGCCGAGGCGATCCTGGCCGTGCCGCGACCCGAGGCGGCCGCGCCGGTGGACCTGGCCGATCCGGAGTTGGCGGCGGACCTGCTGGTGATCTATCACCGGCGATTCGAGGGCTCGGCGCGCCGGCTGGCAAACCATCATGAGGCGGGGGGGAGGCGCGTGCTGCTGGCCGAAATCCAGCAGGTCTATGACAGCTTCAGCCATGGTGAATTGACCCCGTTTGCCATTCGAGCGTTGCTTGCCCACGCACTGCGCCATTGGCAGTCCGCGCCAGCCCAGGTGCTGCTGGTGGGCGACTGCAACAGCGACTACCTGAATATTGCCCGCGATGGTGTCGCCAATGACGTTCCATCCTACTCGTTCGGCGATGGCGCCGAGACCTGGGCCTCGGACTGGTGGCTGGGGACGGTGGCCGGCGGGGATGATATGGCGGATTACATGATCGGCCGCTTGAGCGCCGTGGAGCCGTCCGATATGGAGGCGATCGTCGACAAGTCGCTGGCGTACCAGGGGCGGCCGCCCGCGGGTCCCTGGCGCGCGCGGGTGGGATATGTCGCCGATCGGGCCGACTTGGGCAGAGAATTCACCGAGGCCATCGATGACCTGAGGCTGCAACTGACGCCGGCCGCCTTCGCGCCGCGGCGCACGGCGCTGGACGAGCTGCCGCTGGAAGACAACTGGTATCTGCCGCGCGACCTGGTCGAGGCCAAGTCGATGAAGGTCAGTCGCGCCGCCACCGAGTCGATCGAGACCACCCTGCGCAATGGGGTGGTGATGCTCGACTATTATGGCCATGGCTCGCCCAATATCTGGTCGAACGACCGGATCTGGTTTGGCGGCGGCTCGCGCAACAGCGACAACCCGCGCCTGGCGGGCAGCGGCTTCCCCTCTTTTATCGTGAACATGACCTGTAACAGCGGGGCTATTGATTACCCGCTGCGCCCCTGGAACATCTGCATCAGCGAAGACCTGCTGCGCACGCGTGATGGCGGCGCGGTCGGGTTGTTCGTGCCATCGGGGCCGGGGACCACCATGGGCCACCGCGAGTTGTCAGCCGAGCTGCGCGCGGCGATGTTCAGGGACCGGCTGCGTGGGTTGGGCGAGGTGACCACGCTGGCCAAGCTGCGGCTGGCAGTGGCAGGGCGTTCGCGCGACCTGGTCTACATGCACCTTCTGCTGGGAGATCCGCTGCTGCGGCTGGCGATGCCGGCCGAATGGTTCTCGCTTGAGCTGACGCCAGCGGTGGTCGAGGCGGGGGCCGAGCGAAAGCTGGTGGTTAAGGCCGATCCGCTGCGAGAGGGCCGCTGGGTGGCCGAGTTGATCGAGGAGCGTGGCCGCCTGCTCTGGAGCGATGAGGGATTGGTGGAGCGTGGCCGAATTTCGCTTGCCCCGCGCGTGCCCCCCGAGACCGCACCGGGCCCGCTGCGGCTGTCGGTCTATGCCTGGGACGAGGAGGGGCGCGAGCGGGCGATCGCGGGCGAGCTTCGCGTCGAGGCTCCGCGGCTGGAACTGGCGGGCATGCGCATAGAGGAGCCGCTTGACCGCGTTCAGGTGGAAGTTTTCAATCCGGGCGTTCTGACGGCCGATGGCGTGCTCGAATTGCTTGCCGGGGACGGCGTGACCTCCAGCACGGTCGAGCGCATCGAGCTGCGGTTGGAGGGAGGGGAGCGACGCCAGCTGCAAAGATCGTTGCCGGCCGCTCCCGGAACGGGGCCTGTGCGGCTCGAGGCACGATTGACTCCGTCGCATCCACCGGTCGATTCCGCTCGCCCCGCCAGCTCAAGCCTGATCCGCTATTATGGGGTCCCTGATGGCTGGCAAGGCTGGCTGCCGGGGTCGGCCACGGTTCAGGTGGATATGCGAGGGGTTGAGGTGACGATGCGTGCCTTGGCGCGGCTGGAGGCGGGGCGTGGTTCAGCCCGCTTGCTGACCAAGGCTGGAATCGAGTTGAGCAGCGCCACGCTGAGCACACATCCGGCCCAGCCGTCGCTCCTTGAACTGACGGCACGGCTGGGTCGGGCGCAGTGGGAATTGCTGGCCGATGGGCAACTGGAGCTGGTGGAGACGCCGGTGCGGGACCAGCCCGGACAACGGGTGGACCGCCTGGCGCTTCAGGAGGTTCCGGCGCAACGGGCGCGGCTGCGGCTGATTCCTGAATCGGTCCGGCACTACCCTGATCGCCCAACGGAAGGCGAGACGGTTTTTATTGAGGCCATGGTTGAAAATATCGGCAATGCCACATCGGAGCCGTGGGCGGTGGAACTGCTGGATGATGGGATGGCTGGGGCCACGGTGACCAAAGAATTCATCCCTGGCAGCGCGCGCCGTGAACTGCCGCGATTGGCGCCGGGCCGGGCCTGGCCTGTGACCCTGAGGCACGACCCCTTTAATAATGCCGGCCTGCGCCGGCTGCAGGTGCGCCTGGCGCCGATGTATGGTCCAGGGGGGGAGGAAGGCTGGGATCAGGTGGAATTGGCGGTCGAGGCGCTCAGCCGGCCAAAGCTGCGCGTCGTGCGGACTTGGGCCGAGGCCACTCCGGGAGATCAGCGGGCCAATCGGCTGCATCTGTTGGCGGAGCTGGCCAATGACGGCCAAACTGACGCCCACGGGGTCAGCGTGATGTTTTATCGCAGCCCGGTGCAGTCAACCGAGACCGAACTGGGGGAGGTTGAGATTGAGCGGGTCGAGGCGGGAGGGACGGCGACGGCGCGCCTGACCTGGAATTATGAGCCGGGGCGCGACTTTGTGGCGGGCGGGGAGCCCCCCCGTCCAAGCGTGCTTTATGGCTTGAAATATTCGGCCCACCGCGCCAGCAGCGAAGCGCCGGCGGGTGGGCCGCCATGAGAAGCCTGACCTTGCCTGAGAAGGACTCAGTCCTGGGTTTCAGCAGGCGTTTCGGCGGGTGTCTCGGAGGCCGGCTGGAACTTGGCGTAGCGGCGCCGGAATTTCTCGACGCGGCCGGCCGTATCGACCAGCTTCTGCCGGCCGGTATAGAACGGATGGCAGGCGGCGCAGATCTCCAGACGTTGGCTGGGCTTTGTCGAGCGGACCTTGTATTCGGCCCCGCAGGCGCAGCGAATCGTCGTAAACTCGTACGTGGGATGGATGCCTTGCTTCATGACGCGGATCCTTTTCAACTCTCCTGAAACGCCGGTAATTCCAAAGGCGGCGCCCCTGCGCACGGGTGTTCATGCCCGGGCGCAAACAAATATCTATATCGAGGGACGGGTGGCTTTGTCAAGCGACATGAGTGGGGCGCGCCGACGCGACCGACGATATTCCATTTTATACCCGAGCCGCCTGATGCTGCAAGTGGCCCTTGGGTTGGTGTTGGTCCTGTTGACGGCATGTGGGCAGTCCCCCCAGGGCGACGGAGCGCAAGCCAAGGCCCTGCCGGCTCCACACCCGGCCCCGACCCGACCGGAGCGACCGGCGGCCTGGCTCGATGCGGGCGGGCGGGTGGAAATTGTGGCCGTGGAGTCCGCAGCCACCACGCTTACGCTGAGGTTGCGCCTGCCGGCTGGTGAGGAAGTGCCTGTCGGTATCGAGGGATCAGGTTTTAACCTGACGCTACCGCACAGGCGCCAGGTCACCTGCACCGTGGCCCGATACGCGGTCGATGGCGTTGAATTGGAACTAAACCCATCCCAGTCTGGGGTCCTGATCACCCCGCGGGGGCTGATGCGTCAATGGCCGGTGGCGAGGCTGGAGCTGCAGCCGCACTTCTGGACTGCTTATCGCCAGAGGGCCGCCGGCAGGCGGGTGGAACTGGAGGCGACCCTGGTGTTGAGCCTGGGGGATCCGCCCGCGGCTCCGGCCCATGCGCTCGACCCCGAGGCCCACCCGATCGGTAGGCTGGCGGCGCGGCTGGTGGCCAACCCAGCCGACCTGCGGCGTTTCGAGGTCCCCAACCCGCCGCTGAATGGACCGGCGGCGGCCGGGCCGACGGACCCGCGCCCGCTCGCCCCTAACGCCCAACGCTGGCTCAAGGTGATGGTCGAGGAGGATGGCCTTTACCGGATCGATGCGGAGGCGCTGCGGACGGCGGGGCTGGATGATCCGCAGCGGGCGCGGCTGTTTTCACTGGGGCGACCGGTGCCGGCGCTGGCGGTTGATGTCGAGCAGGGAGGGCTGGCGGCGGGGGTGTATTTTTATGGTCACGCATCGGACTCTCGCTATAGCCGCGCGCGCGCCTATTTTATCGCCGATGCCGCCGACGAGCCGGCCATGGTTTGGGAAGAGGCCGCTCAGCCGGTCGATGAGCCGCCACTGGTCGAACGGATGCGCCGAAGCTGGCTGCACGACCGCGACCGGGAGCGGCTGCTTGATTATGACGATTTCCTCAGCATCCGGGGGCTGGAATGGGTCGATGCGCCGATCCATGACGATGAGCCGCTGGTGGTTGCGCTGGACCTTCAGGATTATGCAGCGCAGGCGGGGGAACATGGGGGGCAGATCGAGTTGCGTCTGCTGGCGCAAGGGCCTCCGAGTGATTTTAGTGATATTGAACTGGAGCTGAGCGCCCAAGGCCAGGTGCTGGGCCGGAGGGTTGTCGGTTCCAACCCAGAAGTTCGTTGGCACCTGCCGATGCCCGATTGGCTGTCCCCGCAGGCAGAGCTGCGCCTGCGCGTGAGCCGCTCCGGTCCTGCCACTGATCCCGAGCATCCCGCCACGCTCTGGCTGGACTGGCTGCGGGTCGATTACCCGGCGGTGCCACGGGTGGAGGCGGGCCGACTGCGCGTGGGGGCCGACCAGGTGCTGGGCGAGCCGGGCCCGTTACGGCTGGCGTTGGGCGAGGCTCCGCTGGTGGCGCTTCAATTCGGGCCGATGGAATCGCTGGCGCGCATCCTCCCGGCCGCAGACGGCACCCTCGCCGCCCGCACCGATAAGGGCAGTTATGTCGAGATCTTCGCCGCCGCGGCCATCCCCAGCCTGCAGCCGCAGGCGGTTCGGCTGGACGAGGGTGCGCTGGCGGTCGAGGCGCCTGTGGATTACCTGATCATCGCGCACGACTCGCTTATGGCAGGGCTTGATCCGCTGCTGGACCTGAACCGTCGTCGCGGGCTGACCACTCATGTGCTCGATATCGAGGGGATCTATGACTTGTTTGGCCATGGCGCGCTCACTCCCGAGGCGATTCGTGCCGTGCTGGGTCATGCCGCCGTGCATTGGCCTGGTGGGTTGCCCGCCCATGTGCTGCTGCTGGGCGACTGCAACAGTGACTACCTGAACCTGCTGCGCAATCAAGTGTCCAACCTCGTGCCGTCCTACTCGATGAACTATGGCAATGACGTCTGGGCGTCGGATTATTGGTTCAGCCTGGTGATGGGCGAGGACCACCTGCCCGACCTGATGCTGGGGCGGATCTCGGTGGTCAGTCTGGAGGACGCGCGCGCGGCGATCGCAAAGATCGTGCGTTACGCAGAAGAGCGGCCGCTTGATCCCACGCGCGCCCGTTTTGCCTATGTGGCCGATGACACTGAGCCGCAGCACGCCTTCAAGCAGACCGCCGAGGCGCTGCGCGGCTGGACGCCGCCGGCATTCGAGGCGCGTCGAGTTCACCTGGAGGACCTGCCTTTCGAGGACAACTGGTATGCCCCAGAAAAGGAACTGCTGGCCGTGCTCGATGAGGAACAACGCATGATGAAGGTCAGCGGGGCGGCCACGAGAGCCATCCGCGACGCCTTCGATGATGGATTCGCACAGCTCGATTTCTTTGGTCACGGCTCGCCCAACATCTGGTGTGATGAGCGCATCTGGTTCGGCGGGGACTCGCCCAACCGTGACAGCCAACACCTGCGCGCGGGCGGCGGGCGGCTCTCCTTCGTGGTCAACTACACCTGCAACACCGGCGCCATAGATTATCCCGATCCGCCCTGGAACATCTGTATCAGCGAGGACCTGCTGCGCGCGCCGGAGGCCGGCGCGGTGGGGCTATTTGTGCCCTCGGGACAGGGACGCACCCACGACCATGAGCGAATGGCTCGCCACTGGCGGCGGGCGCTGTTGGAGGATGGCCTGCGCGGGGCGGGTGAACTTGCGCTGCTCGCCCGCGCGCGCTACCTGCTCGATGGCAACCCCACCGATATTGCGCTGATGTTCATCCTGCTGGGTGATCCGGCGCTGCGGCTGCAACTGGTTGAGCGCTGGGAGCAGCTCGATGTCGGCGCCGATGCGATCGATCCCGAAGTTGAGCACAGTCGCGTCGCGCGGCTGTCGGGGCTGGTGCCCGCCGAGGGTCAGGCGCTGGCTTGGATCGAGGATGCCGAGGGGATCATCATTGAAAATACCCGCCAGCAGATACCATACCGCAACGGTGAGCTTGAGATTGAATATGAGATACCGCGGGATTTGGCCGGCACCCGACAACTCCGCCTGGCGGTCTATGGCTGGAATGAACGCGATGGGCAGGATTGGGCTGGTGGGGCCGTGCTGTCGGTCGAGCGGCCGGCAGTGGTGCTCAGCGAGCTGCGGCCGATTCGGTTGGGGGCGCGTGGCATAGGGATCGAAGCTCGGCTGCGCAACGACGGACGAGTGTTGGCCTCCGCCACTCTGGCGCTCGAGCTTGAGGGCCAAAGGCTTGTCGAGCGTGAGCTGCGGCTGGAGCCGGGCGAGGAGCAGCCGGTGCGGCTGGAGGCCGAATGGGCGTCTGGCGGCGAGCCGCTGCTATTCGAGGCGGTGCTGACCCAGGCACACCTGCCTGACGACCCAGCCGTGCCGCTGGAGGATCGGCGTCCGCTGGCGTTGGCGGGAACGGCACCTAATTGGGTCAAAATGGTTCCCACGCTTTCAAGCTGGCACTCGGCTGACGGACGCAACGGAGATCGGGTGACGGCAATTGTGATGGCCGCCGCTGAGCCCACCGTTGCCCACCGATTGTTTTTGCAGAATGCAGCGGGGGAGCAGTTCACCAGCCGGACGCTGAATTTTACGGTGGAAAATGACCATTTTGTGGCCATGGCTGAGCTGTCGGCCGAGGGGCTGGGACGTGATCATCAACTGATGCTGGCGTCGCTGGACGATCACGACAGGTTGACCCCAATCCAGCGGGTCACCTTGAGCGAGTTGCCCGCGCGTGCGCCGCGCATGCGCATCCAGCCGGGATCGGTGCGTCATGAGCCGACGCAGCCGACCGAGGGGGACACGATCTTCATTCGCTTCGAGGTCAAGAACGAGGGGGGCGAGACCAGCCGGCCGGTTCGCCCGCGCTTGCTCGACGGCCCACCGGCGCAAAATGGCCAGCCGCTGACGGGAGCGACCCCGGCCCCGCTCATTCCCACGCTCGCTCCGGGCCGGGTCTGGCCGGTGACGCTGCGCTGGGATCCAATCCTCAACGCCGGCGTACAGAAGCCGTGGATCGAACTGGTGGGCGATGCCGATCAAGCCAACCCTGCAACCGACCAGGCTGCGGAATTCTCGGTCTATGTACGCAGCAAATGGAAGCTGGCGCGGACGCGTCCGATGGGGATCGAGGTCGAGGACCGGGAAGCCGGGCGCTATCGCTTCACCGCCGTGATTGAGAACAGCGGCGAGACCGACGCGCGCGGGGTTGAGGTCAGCTTCTTCACTGGCCCGGAGAAAAGGTTGGATCAGTTGATGGGGCGGGTCATTGCACCCCGCGTGCCGGCGCAGGGGGAAACGCGCGCGACGCTGGACTGGACGCTCGACCGCGATCGCTTTCCCGACCTCGATACCAGCCATCTGCCGTTGACGGTCGAGATGCGCCTGCTGGGCTCCTCGCAACGGATCGGCGGGTAGCGGCGGCCGGAGGCCACGTTGAGAAGATATATGAAGGGCCGAAGCGGGCGGACGCGCGGCAAAAAATACTTCGCCAGCGGCGGCGGGGGCCTTTAAGATGATCGGTTGTCGCGGATGATGCGGCATTTTTTTGGGGAACGTCAGCAAGGGCGGCCCTTTACGCTCGTCTAAGTGAAGCGTCTTGCGTGCACCTTTTGCGCCGCATCGCCTGCAGGCGATGCGACGATGCCCAGATAGGATGTGCATCTTGTCGGTCATTTTTCCACGCTGGGTCAATCGCCTGCCGCTGTTGTTCGCAACGGGTGGCGGCATCGGCGCCTTTGGCTTGATCGGATTTGTGTGGTATTTTTTCTCACCCGCCTATACCGACGTCGGCTATGCCCCGCGTCAGCCGGTGCCTTACTCGCACAAGACCCATGCGGGCAACCTTGGCATGGATTGCCGCTACTGCCATTCGCTGGTTGAGGAAGGTCCCCACGCGACGGTGCCTCCGACGCAGACCTGCATGAATTGCCACAGCCATATTCTGCCCGAGAGTCCGAATCTGCGCCTTGTGCGCGAGAGCTGGGCCGATGACCGTCCGGTGCCTTGGATCCGCATCCACAAGCTGCCCGATTACGTGCATTTCTCGCATGAGGCCCACGTCAACGCCGGCGTTGGCTGTGTCAGTTGCCATGGCCGGGTGGACCAGATGGTTGTGGTGCGCCAGGTCGAGCCGCTTTCGATGTCATGGTGTCTGGACTGCCACCGCGACCCGGCGCCACATGTGCGCCCGCGCGAGCTTGTCACGCAAATGGATTACGTTCCCGAGAGCGGGGAAGGCCAGGCCTTGGTGCGCCAGTATCGGCTCAATCCTCCGGAGAATTGCTCGGCATGTCACTTTTGAGCAACCACGACCATGATCATGAGATGGCTGTGCCGGCCAGCGGCGAGGCCAGGACCGGTCGCCGCTACTGGCGAAGCTTGGATGAGCTGAGCGACACGCCGCAATTCCGTGAGTTTCTCGAGCGTGAATTCCCCAGTCATGCCTCCGAAATGATCAGTCCCTTCACGCGGCGGGCCTTCCTGAACCTGATGGGCGCCTCGGTCGCGCTGGCGGGGGCGCTGACCGGCTGTCGGCGACCCGAGCAGCGCATCCTGCCCTATGCGCGGCGGCCCGAGGACCTGGTGCCGGGTGTGCCCCAGCGCTATGCAACATCGGTTGAGCGCGGCGGCAACGCGATCGGCATCCTGGCCACCTGCTTTGAGGGGCGGCCGGTCAAGCTGGAAGGGCACCCCCAGCACCCGGTCAGCCAGGGGGCGCTGGACATGATCGGGCAGGCGCTCGTGCTCGAGCTTTATGATCCGGATCGCTCGATCCGGCCGCTCGAGAAGGGGCTGCCGGTGGCGCCCGTCGCCGAGGTGATCAAACGACAGGCCGCCGCGCTGGCGGCCCGGTTGCGGGCGGCGGATGGCGAAGGGGTGGCATTCCTGTCCGGGCTGGCCACCTCGCCGCTGTTGGCTTCCCAGCGTGGGCGGTTGCTGGAGCGTTTCCCGCGCGCGAGTTGGCACGTTTGGGAGCCGCTCAACGAGGATCATGTCTACGCCGGAACATCCAGTGTGCTGGGGCGGCCGCTGCGGCCGGCGGTTGATTTTTCGCGTGCCGACCTCGTGCTGGCGCTTGACGCCGATTTCCTTGGCCGGGGCGTCGGAGCGCTGGCCGACACTCGCGCCTTTTCCGCCCGTCGGCGCACGGAGGATTCCCAGTCCCTCAACCGGCTTTATGCCGTCGAAGGGGCGATGACGCTGACGGGGATGATGGCTGATCACAGGCTGCGGCTGGCACCGAGTCAGGTCGAGGCCTTCACGCTGGCCCTGGCTGCCGAACTGGCGAGTGAGCATGGTCTGTGGGCCGGTCAAGCGCCGGCGGGGGTGCTGGCGATCCATCGCGCCCATCGCTTCGACGCACGCTGGATTGCGGCGCTTGCGCGTGACCTGATGGCGCATCGCGGCCGCTGTGCGATCATGGTTGGCCAGGGTCAGCCGGCCTCGCTTCACGCACTGGCTGCCGCGCTGAATGTTGAGCTCGCCGGCCCATGCGTGCAGTACCGGCCGCCGGTCGATGCCAGCCATGTTGGGGCCGGGGACTCGTTGGCTGCGCTGGTGGAGTCAATGCGTGCCGGCCGCGTGCGCGAGTTGGTGATTCTGGGTGGCAATCCGGTATTTGACGCGCCGGCCGATCTGGATTTCAGTGGCGCGCTGGCAGGAATCGAGGCGAGCTTCCATCTGGGGCTGGAAGTCAACGAAACGGCGCTGGCCTGCGACTTTCATCTGCCTGAGGCTCACCCGCTTGAGAGCTGGGGCGATACCCGCGCCGCCGACGGCACGATTGCCCTGCAGCAGCCGCTGATCGAGCCGCTTTATGGTGGAACCACGGCCGCCGAATTGATTTCGATGGTCATCGATGACACGCCAAGGAGCGGTTACGAGCTGCTGCGCGCCCACTATCGCGGCGCGCGCGAGGAGGCAGCATTCGAGCCTGACTGGGCGGAGTGGCTGCGCGAGGGGATCATCCCGGAATCTGCATTCGAGCCCGAGGCGGTGCAGGTTGACCCAGCTGCGGTGGCGGCCGCCATCACTGGAGTGTCCAGCCCCGCGCCGCCTTCGCGAACCAAGCTGGAGCTGGTTTTTTTGCCCTCCAAAATTCACGACGGCCGTCATGCCAACAACGGCTGGCTGCAGGAGGTGCCCGATCCGGTCACAAAGCTTGCTTGGGACAATGCGGCGCTTGTCAGTCCCGAGACCGCACGCGCGCTGGGGCTGGACAATGAACGTGTGGTGCGCCTGAGCGCCGGTGAGGTGATGGTCGAACTGCCGGTCTGGATTCAGCCCGGCATGGCCGACTGGGTCGTCGCCGCCCCGCTCGGGTATGGACGGCGTGAGGTGGGCCGCATCGGCAACCAGGTCGGCACGGATCTCTATCCGCTGCGCCGCTCCGACACGCCCCTCTTCCGCAGCGGGGTGGCGCTGAGCGTTGGGCGCGACAGCCGTCCGCTGGCCTGCACACAGGATCACTGGTCGATGGAGGATCGCGACCTGGTGCGCGAGGCCTCGGCCGAGGATTACCAGAAGGATCCGCATCTGTTCGAGCACATGGGGGGGCACATTCCCGAACATGGCCCGCTCTGGCAGCCGCCGTTGGACTATGCCGAACGCCCGCAATGGGGCATGGCGATCGACCTCTCGACCTGCACCGGTTGCCAGGCCTGCGTCGTCGCCTGCCAGGCGGAGAACAACATTCCGATTGTTGGCTCCGAACAGGTGCGCAATGGTCGTGAGATGCATTGGCTCCGAGTGGATCGATATTACGTTGGGGAGCCGGAGTCGCCGCAGGCGGTCGTCCAGCCGATGCCCTGTCAGCATTGCGAGACGGCGCCCTGCGAGCAGGTTTGTCCGGTGGCGGCCACGACGCACAGCCCCGACGGCATGAATGAAATGACCTACAATCGCTGCATCGGCACGCGCTACTGCGCGAACAACTGCCCGTTCAAGGTGCGGCGATTCAATTTCTTCGACTATACCAGCGAGGCCAGCGACATCGAAAAGATGCGCCACCGCCCCGACGTGACCGTGCGCATGCGGGGGGTGATGGAGAAGTGCTCATTCTGCATCCAGCGCATCAGTCGCGCCGGCATCGCGGCGCGCAAGCAGGGCCGACCGATTGCCGAGGGCGAGATGGTGACGGCCTGCCAGCAGGGCTGTCCCGCCGACGCGATCGTCTTTGGCGATCTGCTCGATCCCGAAAGCCGGGTGCGCCAGCTCAAGCAGTGGCCGCGCCATTACGGGCTGCTTGCATCGCGCAACCTGCGTCCGCGCGTGACCTACCTGGGTCGGCTGCGCAACCCCAATCCCGAGCTGGTGAGTTGAAGCCATGAGTATCGCAGCCGATACCCGCTTGCCGCAGATTCCCCGGCCCCAGGAAGAACCTCTGACCGAGGGTCGGCAAGACTTCCACTCGATCACCGAGTCAGTCTGCCGCATCACTGAATACAAGACCAACCGCATCTGGCTGGCCGCTTTCGGCTTCGCCGTCTTCTGGCTGATGGTGATGGTCTCGATGATCGCCTACCTGGTCTGGACCGGCGTCGGCGTCTGGGGCCTGAACAACCCCGTGGGCTGGGGCTGGGACATCGTCAACTTTGTCTTCTGGGTCGGCATTGGTCACGCCGGCACGTTGATTTCGGCGATCCTGTTTCTGTTCCGCCAGAAGTGGCGCACCTCGATCAACCGGTTCGCCGAGGCGATGACGATATTTGCCGTCATGTGCGCCGGCATCTTCCCAGCCGTCCATGTCGGCCGGGTCTGGGTGGCCTACTGGCTGTTTCCGCTGCCCAACCAGATGGGCCTGTGGCCGCAGTTCCGCAGCCCGCTGCTGTGGGATGTCTTTGCGGTGAGCACCTATGCCACCGTCTCGGCGATCTTCTGGTATGTGGGAATGGTGCCCGACCTGGCGACGCTGCGCGACCGGGCCACAAGCCGGATCCGCAAGATTGCCTATGGGGTCTTCGCGCTGGGCTGGCGCGGTTCCAACCGCCACTGGAACCATTACGAGGCCGCCTACCTGCTGCTGGCGGGGCTATCGACGCCACTGGTGATCTCGGTGCACTCGGTGGTCAGTTTCGACTTCGCCGTCTCGGTGGTGCCCGGCTGGCACACGACGATCTTCCCGCCGTATTTCGTCGCCGGTGCGGTCTTCTCGGGCTTTGCGATGGTCCTGACGCTGATCATCCCGGCGCGCGAATGGTTCAACTTCAAGCACCTGGTCACGCTGCGCCACATCGACAACATGACCAAGATCATCCTGGCCACCAGCCTGATCGTCGGTTACGCCTACGGGATCGAGCTGTTCGTCGCCTGGTATGGCGGAGACCCCTATGAGATGGCGATCTTCAAACTGCGCGCCACCGGTCCCTACGCCTGGGCTTACTGGACGATGGTCTTCTGCAACGTGGTCGTGCCGCAGGTTTTCTGGCTGCCGTGGGCGCGGCGCAGCATCCCGCTGATCCTGGTGGCGTCGGTCCTGATCAACGTCGGCATGTGGTTCGAGCGTTTCGTGATCGTGGTGACGTCTCTGGCCAATGATTACCTGCCCTCGAGCTGGGGCTACTACAGCCCGACCATCGTCGATATCCTGACCTTCATCGGCAGCTTCGGCCTGTTCTTCACCTTTTTCCTGTTGTTCCTGCGGTTCCTGCCGATTATCGCAATGGCCGAGGTCAAGGCGATTTTGCCCCAGGCCAACCCGCACCATCACGAGCCACCGGCGGCGGCCATCGGAGAGGAGAGGCACGGATGACGCTGCGCGAAATCATCGCCATGGTTGTCGGCGCGTCCCCACGCGAGAACCCATGGGGAATCGTTGCCGAGTTTGAAGGGCCGGGTCAGCTGCTGGCGGCCGCGCGCGCGCTGCGCCAAGCTGGATATCGTCGCTATGACGCCCATACGCCTTTTCCGGTCCACGGCATGAATGAGGCGATGGGGTTGCGACCCTCTCGGGTGCCGCTGGTTGCGCTGGCGGGGGGGGTGACGGGCGCCGCGCTAGGACTTGCGATGCAGTGGTGGATCAACGCCGTTGATTATCCACTCGTCATCAGTGACAAGCCGATACTGAGTTGGCCCGCCTTTATTCCCGTGACCTTCGAGTTGACGATCCTGCTGGCCGCCTTTGGGGCGGTGGGCTCGATGTTCCTGTTCAATTTTCTGCCCATGCTGTATCACCCGCTGCTCAAGCACGAGCGATTCGGCCGCGTGACCGATGATGGTTTCATGCTGTCGGTGGAAGCGCGCGATCCGCGGTTCGAACCCCAGGCCACGCGGGAACTGCTCGCTTCGCTGGGCGGCGATCATATTACCTTGCTGGAGCCGTGACGATGCGCCGCATTTCATCGATCATCCTTTTTCTGGCGCTGGCGCTCCTTGCGGGCTGTCGCGGTCAGACCTCGGAGCGTCCGCCGATCCATCTCAACCCGAACATGGATGACCAGCCGCGCATCAAGGCCCAGTCAGAAAACTCATTCTTTGCCGACCGGCGAGGAATGCGCACCCCGCCCCAAGGCACGATGGCTTTTGATCGGCCGGCACGCCTGACTGTCTTTCATACCGGGCAGCTGGAGGATGGCAGTTGGGTGAACGAAAATCCTGCCTTCGAGCCTGCCGATTACCAGCAGCGGCTCCAGATTCTGGAACGCGGCCGTGAGCGCTTTGAGATTTTCTGCTCGATCTGCCACGACCGGGCCGGCACCGGCCAGGGTATAGTCATGCCGGGCGGGCCGGGGCAATACCAGGGCTTTCCGCCGCCGCCCTCGTTCCACGACGACCGCATCCGCCAGATGGCCGATGGCGAGCTCTACGCCATCATCAGCAACGGCGTTCGCAACATGCCGCCCTATCGCCAGAAGATCGGCGAGGCCGACCGCTGGGCGATCGTGGCCTACGTGCGCGCGCTGCAGCGCAGCCAGCGCACCACGCTGGAGGACGTGCCGCCCCAACTCCGCCGCCAACTGGATGTGCAGCCATGAGTGAAACCAATTCAAACGTTTTCTATCGATTGAACCCGGTTGGCGCCGGCCATGCGGGGCATGCCTTGCTGGCTCTCGGCGGGGCTTTTTCGGTGGCGGCCCTGCCGGTGGTGGCGCGGCTGGAAGGTGGCATTGATCGGCTGGCGTGGTCTTACCTGGTCGCCTTCATGTTCTATCTGAGCATCTCGTTGGGGGCCTTGTTCTTCGTCATGTTGCACCACCTGACGGGGGCGCGCTGGTCCATCGTCCTGCGCCGTGTGGCCGAGGTGCTGATGATGAACAACTGGCTGATGCTCGTTTTGTTCATCCCGATCCTGCTGTGGCTGCCGACCCTGTTCGAGTGGGCGCGGCCGCTGGAACAGGCGACCAACCCCGAGCTGCTGGCCCACAAACGTCCCTACCTGAACCCCGAGGCGTTCGGGGCGCGGGCGATCGTCTATTTCGGCGCCTGGATCGGCTTGACCACGCTTTACTGGAGAAACTCGCTGGCCCACGACGTGACGGGCCGTCATCAGCTCCTCCAGACCTTGCGCCGGTGGAGCGCCCCGGGAATGATCATCTTTGCGCTGACCCTGACCTTTGCCTCCTTCGACTGGCTGATGTCCCTGGACCCGTATTGGTTTTCGACGATCTATGGCGTCTATTACTTTGCCGGCAGCGCACTGGCGATCATGGCGACGCTGATCCTGGTGGCGCTGGGGCTGGGGGCTGCCGGGGCCATGCGGGGGGCGGTCAGCGTCGAGCACTTTCATGACCTTGGGAAGCTGCTCTTCGGCTTTGTCGTCTTCTGGGCCTACATCGCCTTCAGCCAAATGATGCTGATCTGGATGGCGAATATTCCCGAAGAGACCTTCTGGTTCTTCCATCGCTGGGAAGCCCCCGGCTGGCAGGCCTGGAGCTGGTTTCTCGTCATCGGTCATTTCATCGCGCCGTTCATCTTCCTGTTGCCGCGCACCGTCAAGCGCACCCGCCCGCTGCTGGCGCTGGCTGCCCTCTGGATGCTGCTGGTGCACTGGGCCGACCTGTTCTGGCTCATCATGCCGATCCATGATCATCATCACGTTCCGTTTCACCCGCTGCTGGACGGGGTCGTGATGCTGGCGATGGGGCTGGTCTTTGTGGGGTTTGTCATACTGCGGTTGCGCCGGCAGGCGCTGGTCCCGCTGCGAGATCCTTATCTGGGCGATTCCATCGCCTTTGAGAATCATTGAGGCGGCAAAGCCATGGCCGATACGTCCGAACCCCGCTCCAACCTGATCATCATCATGGGCATCATCCTGGCCATCATCATCTTTGTGGTGCTGATCGGGTTGAGCCAATTCTACCAGTATGTGCGGAATCGTGAGTTATATGTTAAAGTGGAGACTGCACAGAGCGAGCCGCTGAGCCGACTGCGCGAGATGGAGGCGGGGCTGATCGGCGGCTATGTGCTGCTGGAAGGGCCGGGTGTCGATGCCGTCCGCATCCCGATTGAGCGGGCGATGACGCTGGAGGCCGAGAGTCCCTGGCGGCGTGCAATGTCCACGCCAGCGCCGTTGGCCGACGAGCCGGCGACAGCCGGGACCGAGCCGCCGACGACTGAACCGGGCGAGGCGCCTCCGGAAGGTTGACTGCCATGAAACGCGCATCCATCATGCGTTGGCGCCTGCTGGTCGTGCCGGCGCTGCTGGCATGGATGGCAGCAGCGGGCGCTGCCGAACCATTGGCCACGCGTGAGCCGAGCCTGCTACCCGAGCCATTCCAGCAGGCGGGGGTCGATGAAAAGCTCGGCAACCAGATTTCACCCGATCTTGTCTTTACAAATTCAGAGGGTCAGCAGGTGCGCCTGGGGGATTATTTCGGCCAGGGCCGTCCGCTCATCGTCACTTTTGTCTATTATGAATGCCCGATGCTATGCACGTTGATCCTCAATGGATTAACCGATGCCCTCAAGGAAGTGGCGCTCGAGCCGGGGCGTGATTTTGAAATTCTGACGATCAGTTTCGACCCCAGTGAGACCCCAGATCTTGCCACAGCCAAACGCAATGCCTACTTGAAGGCCTATGACCGCGAGGGGGCCGAAACCGGCTGGCATTGGCATGTCGGTGATGATGCCGAGATCCAGCGTCTGGCCGACCAGCTCGGCTTTCGGTTTTATTATGACGAGCAACAGCAGGATTACGCTCACCAGGCGGTGATGTTTGTGCTGACCCCGGAGGGGCGCATTTCCCGCTATTTGTATGGAGTCATGTTCGAGCCGCGTGACGTCAGGCTGGCGCTGCTTGAGGCTGGCCGGGAACACATCGCCTCAACCATCGACAGGATCATTCTCTTCTGCTACCACTACGATCCCGACGCGCGCGGTTACACGCTGATGGCGTGGAACCTGATGCGCCTGGGCGGGGTGATGACGCTGGGGGTGCTGGGAATTTTCCTCGGCGGCTTCTGGCTGCGCGAGTGGCGGCGCGGTCGTCCGCAGCCGGACCAAGGTGATCGCCCGCCGCCGCGAACATTCCATGATTGAAGCTGTGCCGCACGGTCGGGATCTCGATCCAGGGAGACCCGCCCAAAGCAGATGATCCTCTTATTTCCCGACCCGAACTTTGACCGCCCGCGCGTGCGCCGTGAGCTGCTCGGCTTCGGCCAGCGTGATGATGTCATCGGCCAGCGCGCGCAGCCCCCGCTCGCTCGCCTCGATCGTGTGGCTGGTGCGGTAGAACGACCAGACGCTCAGGGGGGAGAAGAAACGGGCAGTGCCGCCGGTGGGCAGCGTGTGGTTGGGGCCGGCGATATAATCACCCATCGGCTCGGGCGTCCAAGGCCCGACGAAGATCGCGCCCACGTTGCGCACTCGTCCGGCCATCGCGCGCGCACCCTCGGCCATAATCTCCAAATGTTCGGGAGCCTTCATCTCGGCAAGCTCGATGGCCTGCTCGGCCGTGCGGGCGGTGATGATGTAGCCCCAGCGGGTAAGTGAGCTATCGGCCAGCTCGCGACGGGGTAACAGCGCGGTCTGGCGCGCGACTTCCTTCGCCAAAGCCTCGGCCCGCCGGCGGCCGCCGCCGATCAGGACTGCGCCTGCGGGATTATCGCCATCATGTTCAGCCTGGGCCAGCAGGTCGGCGGCGATCCAATCCAGCCGCGCGCCGGTATCGGCCAGGATCATGACCTCGCTCGGCCCTGCCGTCGATTCGATGTCGAACCGGCCATAGAGGCGCTTCTTTGCCGTGGTGACGTAGATATTGCCGGGCCCGACGACCTTGTCCACGCGGGGGATGGTTTCGGTGCCATAGGCCAGCGCCGGCATGGCCGGGCTGCCACCGATGCGCAACACGCGGTCGACGCCGGCCAAGTGCGCCGCCGCCAGGATGCCCGAGTCGGGCCAGCCGTCCTTGCCCGGGGGAGTCACGAGGATGATCTCGCGCACACCGGCCACCCGCGCCGGAATCGCGCTCATCAGCACGGTGGAGACCAGCGGCGCCTTGCCCGCCGGCACATAGATCGCCACCCGCGCCAGCGGCAGCACGCGCTGTTCGATGCGGCCGAAGCCCGGCTCACGCACGCTCCAGCCGCTCAGGCGCTGGCGCTTGTGAAAAGCTTCGATGCGACGCTTGGCCGTGCGCAGCGCGTGCTTGAGCGGGCTCGGTGCCACCCGCCAAGCCTCGGCAAGCCGCTCGCGCGGCACATTGAAATCCCCGGCCGCAATCTCGGCCCCGTCAAAGCGGGCCGTCAATTCGGCCACCGCGCGGTCGCCGCCGCTGCGCACTTGCTCGATAATGTCATCGACCGCCCGCTCGACATGCTCCGGCGTCTCGGTCAGCTGATTGAAAAAGTCGGTCACCTCGGTGCGCTGGCGTGGCCAGTCAAAAATCCGCATGGCGTATGCTCCCGTGAAAGCTGGACGCGCCGCGCGCGCCGGCCATATTCTGCCCGCTGCTCATGCCAAAAAACAAGCAGGCTTTATTCTTCACGCGGTTCAGAGGGGATAAAATCCTCGATGATCGGGAAGTCCTCCAGATTAAGGGCAAAGGCCGCATTCATGAAGGTCTCGACCCACCAGTAGATATCCTGGTGGCGGATGTTGCGGCGCAGGCGGCGCATGCGCAGGCGGCGTTCCTCGTGCGGCATCATGAATGCCTTGTAGATCGCGTCAGCCGTCTCGCGGATATCGTAGGGATTGACCAGTTGGGCCCCTCCGCGCAGCTGAGTGGCGGCGCCGGCAAACTCACTCAGGATCAGGGCCCCATTCTCTTCCAGGCTACAGGCGCAATATTCCTTGGCCACCAGGTTCATTCCGTCCTTGAGCGGCGTGATGAGCGCCAGTTCGCTGGTCCGGTAATAGGCCAGCAGTTCGTTGGCGTCCAGGCTGCGGAAGATATAGTGGATCGGCACCCAGCCGCCGCTGGTGAACTCTCCATTGGTCTGGCCCACCATCTGTTCGATCTGGGTCTTGAGCTGGTGGTAGCGGGGAATTTCCTCGCGGCTGGGCACGACGACCTGGATAAAGGTGATCTTGCGGTGCAGGTCGGGGTAGCGCTCGAGCGCGTTGCGGTAGGCCTCAATCCGTTGCGGGATGCCCTTGGTGTAATCGAGCCGATCGATGCCGAGCAGCAGTTGACGGTCGGGCAGGCTGGCGTGGATGTTCCATGCCAGGCGAGAGACCTCCTCGCTGCCGGCGCGGCGCGTGAAGTCGCGATAGTCGATGCCAATCGGGAAGGCACCCACGCGCACCTCGCGCTCGCCAATATTAATGATATGCATGCCGCCCTCGGTGCGCACGCGCGCATCATCGATCAGGCGGCGCACACATTGGATGAAATTGCGCCGGTCGCGTGCCGTCTGGAAGCCGATCAGGTCGTAGTCAAGCAGTGCGCGCAGCAGCCGGTAACGGTCGGGCAGCTTCAGAAAAATATCGAGCGAAGGAAACGGGATGTGCAGATAAAAGGCCAAATGGGCACGGAAGCCCAACTCGCCCAGCATCGCCGCCACGTTCATCAGGTGGTAGTCATGCACCCAGATAAAATCGTCGGGTCGGCAGTTGTCGCGGATGGCCTGGGCAAAGCGCATATTCACATCGAGGTAGGCCTGGATATAGCGCGGATCAAAGTTGCACAGGTTCTGCAGGTCGTGGAACAGCGGCCAGACGATTTCATTGGCATAGCCGTAATAGAAATTATCCCGCTCCTGCTCGCTGAGGGTGATGGCGCGCAGCTTAAAGCCGGTCTGGCCGGTGGCCTGCTCAAGCACTCGATCCAGGCCCAGCACCTGCTCGGTCAAGCCCGACCAGCCGATCCACATGCCGCCGCGATTGCTCAGGACGGGCTCCAGGGCCGTGACCAGGCCGCCTGAACCACGGCGGAAACCGATGCTGCCGTTGGCATTGGTCTCGAGCACAACCGGCAGTCGATTGGAAACGACGATCAGTCGATGGCCCTGGTCGTTCATCGAATGTCCTCCGTGGTCTGGATGGGTTGGCCGCCGCGTGCGCCGTTGCCGCCACCGACGTGCTCAACGAACAGCGTGCGGGTCGGGTAGGCAAAATCAATGCCCTCGGCGGCAAAGCGGCGCAGCAGCTCCAAGTTGATGGCCTGTTGAATCTCCATGTAGAGGGTATAATCTGGGCTGAGGATGAAGTAGACAACCTCGCAGTTAAGCGAGGAATCGCCGAATTTAAAGAAATGCGCACGGTCGAAGCGCGTGTCGGGCTGCGCCTCGATAATCTCACGAATCATGGCGCCGATGCCGGCCAGCTTGTCGGGCGGAGTCTGGTAGGTCACGCCGAAGCGGAAGACAATACGCCGCTCGCGCAGGTGTTTCATATTGCGGATGCGGCTGGAGAGCAGGTCGTTGTTGCTGAAGATCAGCAGCTCGCCCGAGAGCGCCCGCAGGCGGGTCGTCTTGAGGCCAATCTCCTCGACGGTGCCCAGCTGATCGCCGACGATGATGAAGTCTCCGAGCACGAACGGCTTGTCGAGCACGATCGAGAGCGAAGCAAAGAGGTCCGACAGCACGTTCTGCAGCGCCAGGCCGATGGCGATGCCGGCCACGCCGACTGTTGCCAGCAGGGGGCCGATGTTGACCCCCAGATTGACCAGCAGGAGCAGCAGGGCCACTACGTAAACCGCCAGCTTGAACAAGAACCCAAGCGCCGAGATCATCGTCACGCTGGCCGCGTCCTCGGCCAGATGGCGACGCCGGTAGTTCAGCACCCACTGGTCGATCAGCACATTGGCCCAAAAGATCGATTGGATCAGCAGGACCACGATCAGCAGGACTGCGAACGGCGACAAGCGCTCGGGATCATCGGGCAGATTGAGGAACCGGGAGCCGACGTAGAGCGCGAAGATGAAATAGGTGGCCGGGTGGGTGCGGCGCGCCAGCCTTGGGGCAAGCCCCTCGCTGTCGCCGGCCCAATGCTGCAATCGGCGAGCCGCCAGTCCCACCACCAGCCGGGCGACGACCAACGTCAGCACGAAAGCCAGCAGGGCGGCGGCCAGGTGCTGGATCGCGTTGAGCTCGGTGATGGCGATCAGATAGTCGATCACGCCCGCGCGGATGCTGTCAACGGTAGCGGCGACATCAGGCGTGACGGGTGGGCTGTCATTCATGCCACTTTCTCCGCCAGCCGCTTCCACTCATTCAGGAATTCGAACAGTTCGCTGGGCGGGCGCAGCCAGATGTCGGCGTTCGTGGGGCGAAATTCCGGGCGCACCAACACGTTCAACCCGTGACCGGCCAGGGCCGCGAAGGCATCCTCGTCAGTAAGATCATCCCCCAAAAAGGCGATTGCCGAGCCTGCGGGCAGCTCACTGAGCATCGCGCGCACAGCATCGCCCTTGCTGCGGCCGGGAATGCGCAGCTCCAGTCCGCCATCGAAGGTCAGGAGCTCCAGCCCTGCAACGCTCGCCAGCGGCAGCCACTGCTCATGCGTCCGCTCGAGCAGTTCGCGTGCCTCATCGGGGGCCATTCCGCGCACATGGAGAGCCAGGGAACCGGGCTTGATCTCGCCGCGTGCCGTCAACCCCTCGGCCTCGACCCATTCGAGGGCCACCTGCATGCCACGAACGGCATGCTCGGGCATTGGCGCGACCGTAACCTCGCCATCGGGCAACCGGTGTTCCCAGCCGTGCGCGCCCCAGATCTCGGGCGGCGGCAGGATGCCGAGCAACGGGATCAAATCATCGCAGCGCCGGCCGGTGATCATCGCTACGCGCGTGTGGCCGAAATCAATGATCTCACGCAGCAATTCGCGCAGGCCAGGGTAGGGGAGCGCCTGCTCGCGCTCGGTAACGAATGGCGCGAGCGTGCCGTCGTAATCAAGGAGCAACGCCCGCGCCGGCGCAGATGCAAGTGTGGAGAAAAATGCTTCGCGGCGGGATGGATCGCTGTCCGTTGGTTGGTTCAGTTTCATAAAGCCCCTGGCAATAGCTTAAAGATGGCGGAACAGGTCAGCGGAAATGCCGGAAACATGAGCGCCCCGAAGCGACTTTGCGGCATTTGCTGCGTCATTTTTTACTGCAGCATGATATCAGGACCGTGGGATGCGGGCAAGCAGAGTCGCCCGAGGAAGGATTTGCACGAGCGACGAAGGAATCGGGACAGATCATGCCGTTCGCCGCAGCAGTTGTGCATTGGCGGCTACAATGACCGTGCTGGCCGACATCAGAACCGCGCCCACGGCGGGAGCGAGAATGATTCCGGCCCAGGCCAGCACGCCGGCGGCCAGCGGAATCGCGATAATGTTGTAGCCGGCGGCCCACCAGAGGTTCTGGATCATCTTGCGGTAACTGGCGCGGCTGAGGGCGACGATGCGCGCGACGTCGCGCGGGTCCGAGCGCACCAGTACGATATCCCCCGCCTCGACCGCGACATCGGTGCCCGCGCCGATGGCGATGCCGACATCGGCCGTCACCAGCGCCGGCGCGTCATTGACGCCATCGCCGACCATCGCCACACGCTTGCCCTGGCGCTGGAGCTGCTTGATGATTTCAGCCTTCTGCTCGGGCAGCACCTGGGCAAAGACGGTGTCGATGCCCAACTGGGCTGCGACGGCATCGGCGACCTGCCGCGAGTCCCCCGTCAGCAGCGCAACCTCCAGGCCGGCCTCATGAAGCTGTTCGACAGCCTCGCGCGATTCAGGCCTGACGGCATCGGCGATCGCGAAGACGGCCAGCGCGCGTTGTTCATCGATCAAATGAATGGCCGCCTGCCCGCGCTGAGAAAACCGCTCCGCCGTCGCCCGCAGACCGGCTGCCGGCACGATGTTGAAATGATCGAGCAGCGCCGGTCCTCCCACCCGCAATCGTCGGCCCTCCACCAGCGCCTCGACACCGTGCCCGGCATGGGCTGTGAACTGATCGGCCGGCGGAACCTTGATCCCGCGCGCCTCGCCGCTGGCCAGCAGTGCGCGCGCGATCGGGTGTTCCGAGTCCCGTTCCACCGCCATCGCCCATGCCAGCGCCTCATTTTCATCGACTCCCTCAGCGGTCGCCATCTCCACCACGCGGTGCTCGCCCAGTGTCAATGTGCCGGTCTTGTCGAAGACCACGGTATTGAGCAGCCGGGCTTCCTCCAGGCCGCGGCGATCGCGCACGAGCAGCCCGTTGCGCGCGCCCAAGGTCGTTGAGATGGCGATCACCAGCGGTACGGCCAGCCCAAGCGCATGCGGACAGGCAATGACCAGCACCGTCACCACGCGCGAGATGGTGAACTGAAGTGTGGCGCCCAGCATCAGCCAGACAATGAACGTCAGACTGCCGGCGCCGATCGCGACCAGCGTCAACAGGAAGGCAGCCCGGTCGGCCAGCGCCTGCGAACGTGAACGCGAGCTCTGCGCCTGTTCCACCAGGCGCATGATGCCGGCCATGGCGGTCTGCTCGCCGACGCCCGTCACGCGCACCCGCAGCGAGCCCGCTCCGTTGACGGTGCCGGCGATGATACGGTCGCCCTCCCGTTTCTCGACGGCTTGCGACTCACCTGTCAGCATGGACTCATTGACGGAGCTGCGGCCGCTTTCGACGGTGCCATCGGCGGGCAGGCCGGCGCCGGGCCGGATCAGCACCCGGTCCCCCTCGCGAAGTTCGTCGGCGTGAATGTGTTCGGTGCGGTCGCCCTCGATGATTCGTTCGGCAGTGTCGGGCAGCAGCTTGGCCAATTCCTTGAGAGCTCCCTGGGCCTGCATCACCGAGCGCATTTCGATCCAGTGACCCAGAAGCATGATCGCGACCAGTGTGGAAAGCTCCCACCAGAGGGCATGGCCCGGCCAGCCCAGCGTGACGGCCGCGCTATAAAGGAATGCCACTGAAATCGCCAGCGCGATCAGTGTCATCATTCCCGGCAGGCGGGCGCGCAATTCGCGCCAAGCGCCTTCCAAGAAGACCCAACCGCCATAGAAAAAGATGAACGTGCCCAGCACCGGCGCGATCAGCCAGGCAACCGGAAACTCGGGCGCGGTGTAGCCGAACCACTGCTGGAACTCCATGCTCCAGATCAGCGTCGGAATCGTCAGGATCAAGACCACCCAGAAGCGGTTGCGGAACATTTCGACGTGATGGCCGGCGTGCTTGTCGTGACCGGCATGGGCGTGGTCATGATGGGTCGGTTGCGCGGGCGCGACCTCCCCCTCGGGATGGTGCGGGAAGCCGGGCTTCTCTGGCACGGCCGGCTGTTCCCCGTGGTGATGGTGCTCGTGAGCGTCGTGCGGATCGTCATGTTTCATCTATGCAATCATCCCGGATTCTCTCCAAGGGGCGGCGTTGCCTCAGGCGCAATCGCCGGCAGTTGCTGTTGCTCATTGCCTTGTGTTTGATAAAGTCCGCTCACATCGGGTGCTTGAACGCCCACGAGTGGGCCGGGTGAGAGCTGGTCGCGCAGTGCATTCTGACCCTCACGGATATAATTGAGCGCCAGGGCCATCAGGCGGGCCGACTCCTGTGAAGCATGGAAGCCCATCGAATTTTCCGAATACAGGTAATCGATGAGGAACTGGGCATGACGTTGGGCCTGGCGCGCCTGCGCCAGTTGCTCCTCGCTGGCGCCGGCCTCGATCGCCAGCCGCAGCTCTTCAATCAGCTCCATCAGCGCATCCATCGACATGTTGATGAGGTCAAAGGTGATGTCCTGAATCCGCTCGGCGCGTGCCAGCAACTCGCTTTCCTCAACGCGGTGGCAGGTCTGGCAGGCGTTGCTGATGTTGAGCAGTGGGCTGCGCACCCAGTGGTCGCTGACCTTCATCGCGCCCACGCGCACATAAGGCATGTGGCAATCGGCGCAGGCCACCCCGGCGCGGGCATGGATGCCCTGGTTCCAGAGTTCGAATTCAGGGTGCTGGGCCTTGAGCATGTTGGCCCCCGTGATCTCGTGCTGCCAGTCGCTGAACCCGATCTCATCATAGTATTCCATGACCTCATCGGCGCGCAGCCCCTGCGGCCAGGGATAAACCAGCCGACGATCGCCGGTGCGGAAATAATACTCGACATGGCACTGGCCGCAGACGAAGCTGCGCATTTCCTGGCGCGTGGCCATCGTGTTAGGGTCGTAATTTTCGATCCCTTCGGTGGCGAGCTTGTAGGCGCGGATGCCCTCCAGGAAACCCGGTCGTGTGACGCGCGGCGCCATCGTCTGCGGGTCATGACAGTCAATGCAGGCCACCGGGTGGAGAGGGCCCTCGCCGATATCCGCCAGTACGTCCTCCATCGCCTCCTTCGCCTCCATGTAAGGCATCTGGTTGAACTTTTCAAAGCCGGCGATGATGTCGCCGTTGCCGGCTTCGCGGTAGGGGACGTAGGTCGAGGCGTGGCAATGCAGGCAGTTGCCGTACTGGGGCTTGGTCAGGCGCTGGGTAAAGGTCTGATCCATCAGCATATAGGCGTGGCCGCGCGCCTCGCGGTAGTCAATTGCGAAGGCGTATCCGGCCCACATCGTGCGCAGGCGCGGATCCTCCTGAACCAGAGAGAACGGCACGGTCTGGCGTGGATCCTCGGGGGTGGGATCCTGCGGGATTGCATCGCTGCCGCCATGCCTTGTGCGTTTGTGGTCCACGGTGCGCCGGTAAAGGTCGTATTGCAGCGGGAAGTTTTTTCCCCAGACGGCGGGGTCGGTCGTGTTTTCATCAATTTCGACCACGCGCATGAATGGATTGCGGGCCTCCTGCTGGCGCTCAAAAATGTTGACCAGCAGCGCAGCGATGCCGAACGCGGCGAGCGCGGCAACCAAAGCCATAACACCGGCCAAGATGACAAACCGGCGTGAAATGCGGGCCTCGTTGCGGGTCTCGGGGTCGCGGGGGGTCATGGTGAACGCTCCTGGGGAGAATGGGGGCTCGGTGCTTCCATCATCGCGGGGCTTGTGGCGGGCCAGGCGCCGCTGCGGACGGCACGATGGCCGACATCATAGTGGCAGCGGAGGCATGAGTGGCGCTCGTCGGGGTCGGGGTGCATTTCCATCATCGCAACAATTGGGGCGTGGCAGCGGCGGCAGGCATCCTCGGTCACGCCGCGATTCATTTCGGTGATGCGCAGCGGCTCGGCGAAGCGGCCGGTCGTGAAGGCCAGCGAATGATTCCAGCCGTTGATGGATTTGACGACATATTTGGGCACCAGCGAGTGCGGGGTGTGGCAATCATTGCAGACCGCCACATTCTTGTGGCTTGACTTGAGCCAGGCATTGTAATGGTCATCCATGATATGACAATTGGCGCAAGCCTCGGGATTATCGGTCATGTAGGACGCCCCGCGCGCATAGATGAAGGTGTAGGCGCCGACACCCGAGGCCAATCCGGCAGCCAGGGCCAGTGCGAAGACCACCATGATCGCATGACGCTGTGAGATGCGATTTCTCATCGTGCTTCCATTAAACAATCACCGAAAGATTCAGGTCCAGAAATTGTCGATGCGAATATCTCATGAGATGATGAATGCGATCCTTGACGCAAATCAAGGCGGGGTCCCTAGCGCAAGGCTAAGATGCAGCCGTGAAGAGGATTGAACCAATCCAGATAGACAAAGGAACACCGACCATGGACCAGATGCACTGCGATCAATGCGAGCAAGTATTCCGCGGCAAGGCCTGCACCGAGATCGGTGTCTGCGGCAAGAATGCGGATATCGAATCCCTCCAGAAAATCCTGCTCTATGGCCTCAAGGGGATGGCCGCCTACAAGCACCATGCCCGACGCCTGGGTCAGACCGATCCCGAGGTGGAGAATTTTATTGAGGAAGCTTTGTTTGCCACCGTCACCAACGTCAATTTTGACAAGCAAAGCCTGCTTGAGATGGTCCTCGAGTGCGGTCGCATGAACGTGCGCACGATGCAGATGCTCAATGACGGCCACGTCGAGGTGCTGGGCCAGCCGGGTCCGGTGGAGGTGACCGAGGGGATCCAGGACGGGCCGGGTATCCTCGTCACCGGTCATGACATGGTCGACATGAAGGACCTGCTCGAGCAGGCAGCCGGCTCGGGCGTAAATGTCTATACCCATGGCGAGATGCTGCCGGCGCACTCATATCCGGGCCTGCGCCGCCATGCCGAGCTGAAGGGTCACTATGGCGATGCCTGGCAGCGCCAGCGCGACGAGTTCGAGCGTTTCGGGGGGCCGATCCTGGCCACCACCAACTGCGTCCAGATCCCCCGCGCCGACAACACCTATCTCTCTCGCTTTTACACGATGCGCACGACTGCGGTCCCCGGTGCCACTCGCATCACGAACAACGATTTCAGCGCAGTCATCGCACAGGCTCGCCAGATCGGATCGCTCACGCCGACTCCGCTCAAAAAGTCGATGATCGGTTTCCACTGGACGGCGATCCTGGGCTTGGCCGATAAGGTCGTTGCGGCGGTCAAGGCAGGCAAAATCCGCCATTTTTACGTCATCGGCGGTTGCGACGGCGCCGAGCCCGGCCGCAATTACTTCGCTCAGTATGCGCAGGCGACGCCCGAGGATTCCCTAATCCTGACGCTAGGCTGCGGCAAATTCCGGATCCGTAATTTCGACTATGGCACAGTGGACCTGGGTGATGGGGCCGTCATCCCGCGCCTGCTCGACATGGGACAGTGCAACGATGCCTATGGCGCGGTTCAGGTGGCGCTGGCGCTGGCGGGGGCCTTCAACTGCGGCGTGAATGATCTGCCGCTGACGCTTGTCATTTCATGGTTTGAGCAGAAGGCTGTTGCGGTGCTGCTGTCGCTGCTGCACCTGGGGGTCAAGGGGATCAAGCTGGGGCCGGCGTTGCCCGCGTTCGTCACGCCCAATGTGCTGGCGATGCTGCACGAGGCATATGACCTGGGCCCGATTGGCCGTGATGCCCAGGCCGACGTTGCGGCGACGCTGGCGGCGGTCTGAGTGGATCTCTCGAATGCTTAATATGGGGGCGGTGGCGAGAAGCTGCCGCCCCCTTTTTGTCAACCGATGTGCCGCTTGACCTCATCAATTTTGTTGCATGCCAGCAGGGCCGTCTCGCGCGAGATGCGGCCGGCCTTATAGAGGTCGACAATCGAGCGGTCCATCGTGACCATGTTCCACTTGCCGCCCGCCTCGATCGTGCCATGAATCATGTGGGTGTTGCCCTCGCGGATTTGATTGCGAATGGCATCGGTGGCCATCATGACCTCGATGGCGATTTCGCGGCCGCGACGTGTCGACGGCAGCAGCTTCTGGCAGATTACGCCCTCAATGACGGCGGCGAGCTGGATGCGCACCTGTTCCTGCTGGTGGGGGGGGAAAACATCGATGATGCGATCGATGGTGGCCACCGAACTGATCGTGTGCAGCGTCGAGAAGACGAGGTGGCCGGTTTCTGCGGCTGTCAGCGCCGAGCTGATCGTGTCCAGGTCGCGCATCTCGCCGATCATCAGCACGTCGGGGTCCTGACGCAGTGAGTATTTCAGCGCATTGGAGAAGCTGTGGGTGTCCTCGTGGACCTCGCGCTGCTCGATCAGCGCCCGCTTGTGCTGGTGCAAATATTCGATCGGGTCCTCGATCGTGATGATGTGGCAGTCGCGTTCGCGGTTGATCAGGTCAATCATCGAGGCAAGTGAGGTCGACTTGCCGGAGCCGGTCGGTCCGGTGATCAACACGAAGCCGTTGGGGCGGCGTGAAAGATGTTCCATCACCCGCGCCGGCAGGTTCAGTTCTTCAAAGGAACGGATGTTCGAATCGATGACGCGGAAGGCTGCGGCAACGGTGCCGCGCTGCAGATGGATGTTGACGCGGAAGCGGCCCAGGGTGTTCACCGATAATGAAAAATCGAGCTCTTTGACCTCTTCGAATTTTTGCTTCTGCACGTCATTGAGCACGCCATAAATCAGGCGGCGGCAGTCTTGGGGAGCCAGCCCCTGCGCATCCAGGTCTCGAAGGACTCCATTGATGCGCAACACAGGAGGGCGCCCAACAGCCAAGTGAAGATCCGAGGCCCGCTGCTCGATGCAGGTCCTCAGCAGGTCGGCCATTTCAAGCGGTTGGCCGCCATAATTCACACGCGGCGGACGGCCATTGGCCATATCCGACATGGATCGGAAACTACCGAAATCATCCATGACTTGGGCATTGAGACTCATCGCTGACTCCTTCATGATCCTCCGACATGGATGGCCAACCCTCAAGCCATCCGCGAGTGCGGATAAGGACTGATCAGCTTATCGGCCCTGATGTGATGATGGATGAGTCTTGATTTTTGAAGAAGATCCGGGGCCGCGTCCGGGTCAGCTCCCAATCGGCGGATGTTCCTGGGTGCGGATGTTGATCGTTCGCATGATTGGGAAGAGCCCATAGGGCCCCCCCGCCGGGGCCACATGAGCGAAGGGGTGGCCCAGAAGGCCGTATTCATTGACCTCAAACCCGCGATCGACGTAATAAGCATCGTAGAACAGGGTGCAGCCCTGCAGCGCCAGCATGCCGGCCAGCGCCAGTCCGAACATCAGCGATCGCGTCATCTCCCCGAACCTCCCTGCGCGAACATTTGGTATGTAGCGACGACTGATCCAGTTTAGGTTGGCATGGTGGCGGTGTCAATTTAAGGCCGGAGTAAATGAAGCTTGGCAGTCTGGTCGGGGGGGGGTAATTTGAAGAGAGCGGCGCGATCGCTCCTGGAGAGGAAGTCATGAAAACCAAATTCCCACCCGTCCGACGGGAACCAGTCTCCGCAGCGGTGACCGCCCAGCCACCGCTGCAACTCAGGTTTCTGTTGATGACCACGTTCATGACCGGCGCCGGCATCATCATGCTGGAGCTGATCGGCGCGCGGCTCGCGGGGCCGATCTTCGGCGTCAGCCTCTACATCTGGACGGCGCTGATTGCTGTGACGCTAACTTCTTTATCAGTGGGGTACTGGCTGGGGGGGATGTTGGCCGATCGCCATCCCAGCCCGAACGTGCTCTTTGGCTTGATCTCGGCGGCTGGTCTGATGATTGCGGTCATCCCGTTGGTTCACGGGCCAGTGCTGGTGGGAGCCTATGAGGCTTTTGGCGAAGCCTGGCGGGTGCGCCTGGGGGTGCTGACCGGTTCATTCATTCTGCTCGCGCCGCCCCTGACACTCTTGGGAATGGTATCGCCATGGGTTCTGCGGTTGGCGTTGGCGGACCTGCGGCAGGCGGGGCGGACGGCGGGCGTCCTGTATGCCGTCTCGACGGTGGGCAGTGTTGTGGGCACGATCCTGACCGGTTTTTTTCTCATTCCAGACCTCGGCGTAAGAACCTCGCTCTGGATCACCACCGGTGTCATTCTGGCCCCGGCGGTCATCTGGTTTCTCATCGGCCGCCAGTTGGGCTGGCTGATGACGGGAGGATTGGGGCTCATGCTGCTGGCGCTGGCGGGGGAATCGGCGGCTCGGGTCGGCCCGCTCGGTGATTCGCGTGAAACTCTTGTCTTCAACACAGAAGGGCGCTACGGCCAGGTCAAGGTGTTGGATCGCGCCTATGGTAACGCCACCCTCCGGATGATGCTGCTCGATGGCACCGTTCAGACGAGTATCTGGCTGGAATCGGACCAATTGGTGTCGTCCTATTCCCAGGTGATCGAGCGGTTCCTGGCGCGCCATCAGCCGTCGGCCGGTCGCGCCCTGCTGGTGGGGCTGGGGGGCGGGGCGCTGCTCAAGCCGCTTCTGGAGCGAGGCTATGAGGTCGACGTGGTGGAGTTGGACCCGACGATCGTTCGGGCGGCGCAGCAATTTTTTGGCTGCGATCCTGCCACCTTCAACCTGATCGAGGAGGACGGGCGCGCCTTCCTGCGTGCCACCGAACATCGCTATGACGCGATCGTGCTCGATGTGTTCAGCGGCGGCTCGCAGCCATATCACCTGTTTTCGCGTGAGGCATTCCTCGACACGGCGCGCGTGCTGGCTCCGGGCGGCGTGCTGGCGCTCAACACGATCGCCTTTGCCAGTGGCTTGGAAAGCCAGATGAGTTCCGCGCTGTTTCGCACCGCAGCCAGTGTCTTCGCCGCCAGTGAGGTGAGGCTGGGCGAGGAGGGGGCGGATCCCGATGAGCTGAACAACATTCTGATGTTTTTTTCGATGGAGCCGTTTTCGCCGCCGGGGGGAGAGGAGTCCCAATTGGTGGATGCCTGGCTCGAAGCGCGGCGTTTTGAATATCCTGCCGACGCCGGCATTGTCATCACCGACGACCTCAACCCCGTGGATCGCTGGTGCGCGCGCATCAATGAGGTCTGGCGCCAGGGAGTATTCGACAGCATCGGGCCGGACATCTTGTTGCGTTAGGCTGGCTGAATCGATGAGCCATCTTCTTGCCGCAGCGGGTTTTCATGCGGGCCGCCGCTTTGAGTTGCGCGAGCGGTTGCGACTCGGGCGTGCCGCCGACAATGAAATCGTATTGGCCGATCATCAGGTTTCACGCTATCACGCCCAGGTCGAGCAGGGCGCCAATGGCTGCGTCATCACCGATCTGGGCAGCAAGAATGGCATCCTGATCAACGGACAGCCGGCCGATAACCGGATTCTGGCAGCGGGCGACAGAATTCAAATCGGCCGCACGTTGTTTATCTTCGATGCGCCGGAGGAACTCCAGGCCGCGCGCTTCTCCGATACGGTGGTTCACTTGGAGCCGGCGCCGATGGCCAGCCTGCGGGTAAGTGAGCCGTCGGTTGCGGACTTGGAACATGGTCGCGCCGGCGAGCTGGTCGAGCAACTGGGCGACCTATTCGACAGCGATTCCGACCAGATTCAGGAGATGCTGCAGCGCGTGCTGAGGAAATTGCTGGCCATGTTCGATGCCGAGGCGGGCATGCTTGTGCTGCGCGACGGCGCGGGCGAGGCCCAGCCGCTGGTCGCGGTTGCCGCCGGCGACGAGTTGCGCATTGGTCAGGAGGGCCTGCGCCGGGTGCTGGCCGAAGGGACGCCGGTGCTGACGGATGCCCCCGATTCCTCAACGCATCCGCGCCGGGTGATGATCGCACCGCTGACGCGACGCGGCGGCGTCTTTGGCGCCGTCTGCATCTGCCGCGGCCCGGCCGGCGAGGCCTTCCAGATGGGCGAGCTGGCTTGGCTGGCGCGTGTCGCGCGGGTGGTCTCCGGCGCCGTTCGCTTTGCCATCCAAATGGATCAATACGTGCTCTGGAGCGAAAGTCGCAGTGAGGATGAGCCGCTGGTGGGGGTCTCCGAGGAGGCCCAATTGTTGCGCGAGCAACTGCGGCGCATGGGCGCCAGCGACGCCTCCGTGTTGCTGACAGGCGAGACCGGCACCGGCAAGGAACTGGCCGCGCGGCTGCTTCATCAGGCCAGTCCGCGCGCGGGTGGCCATTTTGTGCCAATTGATTGTTCGGCGATCCCGGCGGGGCTGCTGGAGAGTGAGCTATTCGGTCATGAGGCGGGGGCCTTCACCGGCGCCGACCGCCTCAAGCGCGGCAAGGTGGAGCTGGCCGAGGGCGGCACGCTGTTTCTGGATGAGATCGGCGAGCTGGCGCTGGAGTTGCAACCCAAGCTGTTGCGCTTCCTGGAGGAGCGGTTGTTTTATCGCGTCGGCGGAGTGCGGCCCATTCCCTGCAACGCGCGCATCATCGCCGCAACCAATCGAAATCTAAAGCGCGCCGTCGAGCAGGGGAGGTTTCGTGGAGATCTATACTTCCGGCTGAGCGTGATGCCCCTGACTTTGGCGCCGCTACGTCAGCGCGTGGAGGACGTGCGCCCGTTGGTGGCTCATTTCGCCCCGCGGTTGGCGGCGCGGCTGGGCAAGCCGTTCATCGGGGTGGTTGATGAGCTTTGGCCCGTGCTGGAAGGCTACAAATGGCCGGGCAACATCCGTGAGCTGACCCATGCCGTCGAACGCGCGCTGATCATGTCGGACGATGGCATATTGCGCGCGGAGCACTTTCAGTTTTCGGCTGCGATGCCGCGCTACGAGTCCACAACGAGCGCCACGCACACAGGCTCAACCGAGATGACCGCCTCGATTCGGCGCGCGCGACCCAGTGGACCACCCACCAGCCTGGCGAGCGTCGAGGCCGAGGCGATCCGACGGGCGCTGCGCTATTGTGCAGGCAACCGCGGCCAGGCGGCCCAGATGCTTCAGATTCACCGCAACACGCTCGCCCGCAAGATGGCCGAATATGGAATCGAGGCCTGAGGCTGCGCGTTTCTCAGCCGTTCCATGTCAGGGCAAGGCGGGTGAGGGCGGCCGCTGCCTTGTGGAGTTGGTCAAGCTCCAGGTGCTCCTCAGCGGCGTGGGCAACGCCAAGGTCCCCGGGGCCGAAGACAACGCCGGGCATCCCCAGCATGTTGCTGTAGTAGCAGGAATCGCATGAGGCCACCATTGCCGAGAGCTCGGCTGGCAGGCCGGATTCCTTCGCCGCCGCCTGCAGCGTCGCCACAAGCGGGTGGTCAGGCTCGGTCACATGCGAGTCATGGCGATACATGAACTCGATCGTGAAATTGTCGCGCAGCCAGTCCGAACCCTGCTCGCGAAGCGTGCGCTCCATGCCCTCCATGACCTGCTCGCGGGTGCGGTTGGGCAGCAGGCCCATGACGCCCTCGAGAACCGCCTGGTTGGGTGCCGAGGCCGGCCAGACCCCCGCCTCGAGCCGCCCGAAGTTAATCGGCATCGGATTGGGGAAGGCGTCGAAGAAGCGCTGGCCGCGGCTGGCGGCCAGTGTTTCGGCATGGAACTTTTCCAGCAGCGCGATCGCCTCGATTGCCAGCTTGAGGGCGCTGACGGTCTTGCCGGCGCTGCCGACGTGGCCGGCCTTGCCGGTAAAGCGCAAGCGGAACCAGACCGCCCCGCGCACCGACGGCAACAGGTTGCCGCGCGTCGGTTCGAGCACGACGAAGCCGTCGGCCTTCTCGCCGGTGCGGATCATCAGCAGCGTGCCATTGCCGCCGACCTCCTCCTCGTTGACCAGGTGCAGCACCAGGCGCGCGCGCGGGCGCTCGGGCAGCCGCGCCAGCACGCGCAACATCAAGTAAAGTGCCGCAACCCCGCCCTTGTCGTCGCACGCGCCGCGGCCGAATACTTTGCCATCCTCGCGATAGGGCTCAAAGGCGCGCGGCTGGTTCTCCGATGCCGGCACTACGTCGGTGTGGGCATTGAACATAAGCGCCGGACCCGCCGCCTGCTCGTCGCCCAAAACGACACGCAAGTTGTAGCGTCCATCGTAATCTATTCCTTCGACGGGATAGGAATACTCGGGATCATTCTTGAAGTCGGCGGGGAAATAGATGCGCTCGACCTTGTCGGCCAACGGCGCAATCTCGCGCTCGATGAACTGCATCAGTTCGTGCTCGCGCCCAGGGGTGGAAGGGTAGCGGATCATCGATTCGAGGAATTGGGCCGCAGCCTCAAGTTCCTCGGCAACCAGTTTTTCAATCGATGCAGTCTCGACGCTCATGGTGTCGGCTCCTCGGGTTGTTTTTAGAGTCGCGTGCGGCCTGCGCGGATGATTTCATCAAGAAAGCTGAACAACTCGGGCTCGAGCGCCTGCCAGGCCCGCCGCGCGGAGGCGGAGCCGGTGCTGCGGCCCAACAGATTCAGGGCTGCATCCTCAGTATAAAATTGACGCTCGATCCGACGGCCGTCCGGCTGGTTCACCTTCACGACCAAGTGGCTCTGGCCGAACCACCAGTTGCCGCCCTCTTCGGGGCTGCCGGTCTGGCCGGACGAGTGGCTGATGACGTTGGCATTGGCCGAGAGATTGGGAATGCGCACCAACCGGTGGCGCAGGCTGGCTCCCAGCGCACGCACCTGGATGTCGACATGTGTCTGGTCGGTCGGCACGCGCGAGCGGTCCTGCACGACCTGGATTGCGTTGCCATACACACGCTCAAGTCCCTCGCGCATGTTGGCGACCATGGCGCGGCTATCCCAGCGATCCAGACGCTCATCGGTGATGGTCACCCAGGTCGGCGCGGGCGGCGTGCCCAGCCGCGCGGGCTGGTTGATCTGGGGCAGATGCGTGACGCGCGTGGTGGACTGGCAGCCGGCCAGCACGAACAGGACCGGCAGCAGGATCATCCAGCGATGAAGGCGGCGATTCATGAAAGTTCCCTCTCTCAAGCCAGAATTATGAGACACCCAAAACCGTGGTCAGCATACCATGGCTCATCTCGTTTCGCGACGGCTTGATGCATGCTCCGCCAGAGCAGCTCGATTGACCCAGTTCAGCGGCTCCTCGCCGGCGGCGAAGCGCAGCACCTGGTCGATGAGCTTGCGCCGGATATCCCATTCCGATTCAATGCTGTACCAGCCCAGGTGGGGTGTCAGGATGACGTTGTCGAGTTCCAGCAACGGGTGGCCCGGCGGCGGAGGCTCGGGATCGAAGACATCCAGCGCCGCTCCGCCGATGACGCCGGCTTCCAGTGCCGCGACCAGTGCCGGTTGGTCAATCAGCCCCGCCCGCGCCGTATTGATCAGCCAAGCGGTGGGCTTCATCATGGCCAGCGCGGCCGCATTGATCATCCCGCGCGTCTGCTCGTTGAGCGCCGCGTGCAGCGTGACATAGTCGGACTGGCGCAGCAGCGCCTCGAGCGGCACCGGCTCATAACCCAAGCAGGAGTTGGGACGCCCGCTGGGGAAGGGATCGCAGACCAGAATGTTCATGCCGAATGAGGCCAGCCGCGAGACCACGCAGGAGCCGATCCGGCCGCAACCGACGACGCCCAGCGTCTTGTCGCGCAGTTGAAACATCGGCGCGCGGTCGGAAAGATCCCATGCCCCCAGGCGCACCGAACGCTCGAGCATCTTGCGGCTGAACGGCAGCCGGCGCGCCGCGGCCAGCAGCAACGCCATCGTCTGTTCGGCCATGACATCGATGCAATAATCAGGCACATTGGCAAACCGGATGCCGCGAGCGGTCAAGGCCGCCACGTCCACGTTGTCATAACCGACGCCGTGGCGCAGCACCAGCCGACAGCGTTGCCAGCAGGCGACCAGTTCGGCCGTGATCGGCAACAGATTGACGATGATGACATCGGCCTGGCTGGTTGCCGTGGCGCACTCTTTAAGGGAGGCTGACTTGAGCTGGTGGATCGCCAATTCAATGCCGGCCTCGGTCAGCCGCGCCCGTTCCCACTCCAGGTCCGCCTCAATGTAATCTGTCACCACGACCCGGATTGGAACCATTGCCTCCACCTCGCGGCTTACATACTAGGACATCGGCTGGGCTGGAAGCAAGGGCAGTTTCAATTAAGAAAGCGCATTTCCGGATCAGTTGAGGAGCCAGATGCTGAAATTTAGATATCCGGCGAAGGTGACCCAAGCCAGATAGGGGAGCATCAGCAGGGCGGCGGGACGGCTCCAACGCGCGAAGGCGATCGTGGTGGCCAGGATCGCCAGCCAGAGCACGACCAGCTCGACGAAGGCCGGCCCCGGCGCGCGCATGCCAAAAAACAGAATCGACCAGAAGCTGTTGAGCGCCAGCTGCACCACCCACAGCCCCAGCGCTAGTCGCGCCCGGCCCCAGTCCCCGCGCCGCCAGACAAGCCACGCCGCCGTCGCCATTAAGATATAGAGCAGCGTCCAGACCGGGCCGAAGACCCAGGAGGGCGGGTTCAGCGCGGGCTTTTCGAGCTGCCGATACCAGGGATCAAGCCCACCGGTGGTAAAGAGCGAGCCGATCGCGGCGGCGGCGAAGGTCAGCAGCAGAAAGCCGAGCAGCACCAGCACTTGGCGCCGATCCAGTGGCTGGTGCGGTGGGGTTCGTTCCTCGATCACGGTCTGTCCTCCCCGAATTCACGCCACGGTGATCGATTCGTCCAGATAGACATCCTGAATGGCGTTGAGCAGCTCGACGCCCTCCTCGAAGGGGCGCTGGAATGCCTTGCGTCCGCTGATCAGGCCCATGCCGCCGGCGCGCTTGTTGATAACGGCGGTGCGGACGGCCTCGGCCAGGTCGCCCTTGCCCGAACTGGCGCCGCCCGAGTTGATCAGGCCGGCGCGGCCCATGTAGCAATTGGCGACCTGATATCGAGTCAGGTCGATCGGGTGATCGCTGGTCAGCTCGCTGTAGACCTTCTTGTGAGTCTTGCCGTATGAGCCGCCCTCGGCGACGGCCGTGTAGCCGCCGTTATTTTCGGGCAGCTTCTGCTTGATGATATCGGCCTGGATCGTGACGCCGAGGTGATTGGCCTGTCCGGTCAGGTCGGCGGCCAGATGGTAGTCCTTGTCTTTCTTGAAGGCGGAGCTGCGCAGGTAGCACCAGAGGATCGTCGCCATACCAAGCTCATGGGCATAAGCGAAGGCCTCGGCGACCTCGACGATCTGGCGGCCCGATTCTTCCGAGCCGAAGTAGATGGTCGCCCCGACCGCCGCCGCGCCCATCTCAAAGGCCTGGTCAATCGTGCCAAACATAATCTGATCGTATTTGTTCGGGTAGGTGAGCAGCTCGTTGTGGTTGATTTTCACAATGTAGGGGATCTTATGGGCCCAGCGGCGCGCGACGGAACCCAGCACGCCGAAGGTCGAGGCGACGGCATTGCAGCCGCCTTCGTGGGCCAGCCGAATAATGTATTCGCCATCGAAATAGATCGGGTTGGGCGCGAAGCTGGCACCGGCGGAATGTTCGATCCCCTGGTCCACCGGCAGGATCGAAACATAGCCCGTGCCGGCGAGCCGTCCGTGCCCAATGATCCGCTGCAGGTTGACCAGCACGCGTGGCGAGCGGTTGCTGGGTGCCCAGGCGCGGTCGACATAGTCGGGGCCGGGCAGCAGCAGCCGGTCCTTCGGGATCGTCTGGCAGACATGGCCGAGCAGCGCATCGGCCTCGTCAGCCAGCAGTTCAACGGTGCGCGATCCAGCCTTTGCCATGGCCGAACTCCTTTTGCCGGTTCAGGATTTGACATCATGTCCATTATACGCCCGCGGTGGGCGGCGGGCCAATTTAGGTGGTCTTGATGGCGAATGGACTGTCATTCCGGCGTGAGGGTGAAAATGGTCAGCTCGGGGGGGGAGCCCAGCCGCAGGCGTGGGCCCCAGGTGCCGGTGCCGCGGCTGACGTAGAGCCTGGCGCCGTCGTTCAGCTCATAAAGCCCGCGCAGATAGCGATACTGCGTCCGAACGATCCAATTAAAGGGAAAGATCTGGCCGTTGTGGGTGTGGCCCGAGAGTTGCAGGTCGAAGCGTCCCTGCGACGATTCCTCGACCCATGGGCGATGCTTGAGCAGGATCGTGAAGGGCCGTTCTACGTCGGCGGCGGGCAGCGCCTCATGTTCCACGTGCACGAGTTCGGGATCGCGGCGCAAGCCGGCAGGGTCATCCACGCCCGCCAGCAGCAGCGGCCCAACGGCCAATGTCTCGCCGCGCAACACGGTAAAGCCCGAGGCCTCGAGGAACCCGATGCTGTTCTTCATGCCGACATACCACTCGTGGTTGCCGAGGATGGCAAACTTGCCGAGCGGGGGGCGGTGGGCCGCGAGCATGTCCGTCAGGTGTTCCATGTGGTGGGCCGAGCCATCGACCAGGTCGCCCGTGGCGAGAATAAGGTCGGGTTTTTCTCGCTCCAACAAATCAAGCACCTGTGAAAGGCGCCCATCGCGCTCAATCAATCCCAGGTGCAGGTCTGAGATCTGGGCGATGCGGATCGGTGGAGCCCCCGCGGGCAGGCGCGGGGTGGTCAGCTCGACCCGCTCCAGGCGGATGAAGTGGGCCTCGAAGGCGCCCCAGATGCCCGCCAGCAGGACCAGTCCGCCGATCAGCGGCACCGCCGTGGACGGGGGCAGACGAAGGGCGGCCGCCGTCGGCCAGCGCCAGCCGGCGACGGCAAAGGAGGCATTCCACAGGTCAATCAGCACGCCGAGGAAAAAAAACCAGAGCGCGAGGGCCATCCAGGTGTAGGTGATGGCACCGACCACCTGCGCCAGCCGGACCATGTCGGTGCGCTCGAGCATCCGCGCCAGGATCGGGCCTGCAACCATGAAGACGAGCAGCGCGGCCAGCGCCAGGGGCAACCACCAGCCCACCCGGCGCAGCACCGGCAGCAGCCGGAAGAAAATGTAAACATTCATGCCGCCGTAGAGGAGCAGATAGAGCAGAAGGAACAGAGACATGTTGGGTCGGCGTTCCATGCTGGATTGCGTGGCGGTCCATGCGCCGCAAAAATATTACCATCATGCGCCGCCAGTGACTCGAAAAAGCGGGATCTGCCGGCTTGCCCGTCGTCGTTATCTTTCATTGACGGTATGACTGACGGGGGGCTGGTTGAGCATGTAGTGGACATCGCCGCGCGTGAGATAATCGCTCATCATGAGCGCAAACATGACCAGCAGCCAGACCACTCCGACCGAGGCAACGGCCCAGACTAGGCGTGTGCTCCAGCGCACGTGCATGAAGTAGAGGATGACCAGCAGGGCCTTGGCGGTCGCGACCGTAAGGGTCAGCACGAGGCTCCAGATGCCAATATGCACATAGGCCAAGCCCACCTTGACAACCAGCAGCATCAGCAAGGCCACGGTCACGGTAAAGTAAGTCTTTTGGCTGGCGATGTGGGCACCCACGCGGCGTCACCTCCCGATCAGGTAAAAGAGCGGATAGAGGTAAATCCAGACGATGTCGACAAAATGCCAGTAAAGTCCCGTCATGACCAGAGGGGAATTATGTTCGGCCGTGAACCGGCCGCGCCAGCACCAGAAGGCCATCAGCCCCACGATGCCAAGGCCGATGATCATGTGGAACGCGTGAACGCCGGTCATGGTGAAGTAAAAGGACAGGAACAGGGGGAGGCCGAACGGGTGCTCGGGATGGGCCTCGAAGTTCAGCCCCGGGACGAGGTGATGCGACCACTTGTCGTGATATTCGTAAGCCTTGATCGCCAGGAACATTGATCCCAGCGCCATCGTGACGAGGAGGAATTTGGCCGCCGACCGGCCCAGACCAAGCTGGCCGGCGCGCACCGCCAGCGCGATGAACATGCTCGAGATCAAGAGGATGGCGGTATTGATCAGACCGAGCAAAACGTTGAGCTCCTGGGAGCCAGCGGCCCAGGCGGCCGGGAAGTGGGTGCGATAGACCATGTAGCCGGCAAACATCGTGCCGAAGAGGAGGAATTCGGTGGCGAGGAAGATCCACATCCCGACCTCATAGGACAAACGCTGCTGTTCCAGGTCGTTGAACTGGTGCAGCAGCGAGGTGTGGCGTTGGCTGCTCATCGGTAACCCTTTTCGCCTTGCGCGGCCATCTCTCGCTCGAAGCGCAGTTGCTCGCCGATGTTGAGCGCCGGCTCGGCGTAGTCGTAAGCCTCGCGTTCGACGAGCGGGATGACCTCGAAGTTTTCCTTGATCGGCGGGGTGGTGGTCATCTCCCACTCCAGCCCGCGGGCATCCCAGGGATTGGGGCCGGCGCGCTTGCCCCAGCCCAGCGACCAGAGCAGGTAGCCCAGCGGCAAGGCATAGCCGCCGCCCAGAATCGTGGCGCCCGCCGTGCTCAGCACATTGAGCATCTGGAATTCCTCGGGGTAGGTATGGTAGCGGCGCGGCATGCCGAGGTAACCGAGCACGAACTGCGGGAAGAACGTCAGGTTGAAGCCGACGAAGATCAGGATTGCGGCAATGATCGCCCAGCCATTGGGGTAGAGCCGGCCGGTGATCTTGGGCCACCAGAAATGCAAAGCGCCCATGTAGGCCAGCACCATGCCGCCGACCATGATGTAGTGGAAATGCGCGATGACAAAGTAGGTGTCGTGGACATGGATGTCGATGGCGGCGGCGGCCAGCATCAGGCCCGTCAACCCGCCCAGCGTGAAGAGGCCAATAAAGCCCAGCGCATAAATCATGGGCGCTTCCAGGCGGATGGAGCCCTTGTAGAGCGTGGCAGTCCAGTTGAAGACCTTGACCGCCGATGGAACCGCCACCAGGTAGCTCAGCAGAGAGAACAGCAGCCCGGCGAAAAGCGACTGGCCACTGACGAACATATGATGGCCCCAGACGAAGAAGCCCAGCAGCGCGATCGCGATCGAGGCGAAGGCGACGAAGATATAGCCAAAGATACGTCGGTAGGCGAAGCAGGCCACGAGTTCGCTGACCACGCCCATCCCCGGCAGGATCATGATGTAGACAGCCGGGTGCGAGTAGAACCAGAACATGTGCTGGAACAGCAGCGGGTCGCCGCCCATCGCGGGGTCGAAAATGCCGAACCCCAGCAGGCGTTCAACGCCCACCAGCACCAATGTGATGCCGATCACCGGGGTTGCGAGAATGACAATGATCGCCGTGGCATAGTTGGACCAGATGAACAGCGGCAGGCGGAACCAGCCCATGCCCGGAGCGCGCATCGTGTGGGTCGTGACGATGAAGTTGATCGCCGTGAAAATAGTGCCGAACCCGGCAATGAAGATGCCAATCACGGTCAGGACGACATAGGCGTTGGCATAGGTTGAGCTGTAGGGGGTATAAAACGTCCAGCCGGTATCAACCCCGCCGATGACAATGGCGCCAATAGCGACGATGCCGCCGAGCATGAACAGGTACCAGCTTGCGAGGTTCAGTCGCGGGAAGGCCATGTCGCGCGCGCCGATCATGATCGGGATGAGGAAATTGCCAAACACGGCTGGAATCGAGGGAATCAGAAAAAACCACACCATCACCACCCCGTGCATGGTGAAGAGGCGGTTATAGGTCTCGGAGCTGACCAGGTCGGCCTGCGGGGTGAGCAACTCGAGTCGGATGAGCAAGGCAAAAATGCCGCCGAGCAGGAAGAACGAGGTGATCGAGATCATGTACAGGATGCCGATCCGTTTGTGATCGGTGGTCAGCAGCCAGGATTTCCAGCCGAAGCCTCCCTCGTTGAGGTAGTGGCGGCCGGGTTGGCCGATCATCGCCTCCTTCATGGCGCTGCCTCCTCACGACTAAGCGACCTGATGTATTCGAGCAGCCGCAGCATGTCAGCCTCATCGATGACACCCGTGTAGCTGGGCATGATCGGCTCATACCCCGCAACGATCTCCCGCTGGGGCAGCAGGATGGCATCGCGGACATAGCGGTGGTCGGCCGTGACCCGCTCGCCGTTTTCCAATCTCACCGACGAGCCCCAAAGTCCCCGCAGGGAGGGCGCCAGAATTTGCGATTCCGGTTCATGACAGCCACTGCAGCCATGGCGCAGGTAGAGGATGCGGCCCTCTTGGGCGAGGGTGGTCTCGGGGCGTTGGCCATCGAGCCAGTGCTGATAATCGGCCGGCTCCATCACGATGATCTGGCCGCGCATGCCGGAGTGGTCGGTGCCGCAGTATTCAGCGCAGAAGAGGTGATAGGTGCCGGTGCGGGTGGGAGTGAAATATACGCTGGTATAGCGCCCCGGCAGCACGTCCATCTTGACGCGGAAGGCGGGGACGAAAAAGCTGTGGATGACATCCTGCGAAACCATCGTCAACCGGACGCGGTGCCCCACCGGGAGGTGGAGTTCGTTGATCTCGGAGGGGCCCTCGGGGTGTTGAAACTTCCACATCCATTGCCGGGCGACGGCATAGATATCCAGGTCGATGCCGCTGGGGGGGGACTGGACGCGGAAGAAGAGCACCGTGCTCCAGGCGAAGATGGCGAGGAAGATGAGCAGCGTCCCCACGATCCAGCTGGTCTCGAGCAGCAGCAGGTCATGGGGCGGGAAGCGGCGGTTGACGTGCGAGCCGCGCCGGTAATACCAGGCAAAGACGATGATCAGAGCGGCGATCAGGACCATCACGGCGCCGTTGATTGCCACAAGGGCCAGATAGAAAGCGTCCAGCCGTGGCGCCTGCTCGGAAGCCTGTTCCGGCCAGAACATCCGCTCCTGCGCGACCGCGGCGACGGGAGCCGATACCAGCAGGACAAGATAGACGAGCAGGCGCCTCATGGCTGTCCCTCCTCATGGGCCGGCCAGCCGGGCAGACCGCGCTCGACTGCCAGTTCCAGCGCGCGCGCGGCCGGAATCCGTGCGATCCCTTGCTCGGCATCGGTCCAACCATAGCTGGTGAGGAGTGCCTCCTCCCGGTTCCTCAGTTCGCGCATCTGCGCGCCGGGGATCACAATCAGGCGTGGCTCAGGTGGCACCGGCCGTTCGACGCGCGAGACGACATCGGGGGGATCACCAGACAGCAGTACGCCCAGCCAGCCGTAAAGGAATGCCACCAGCGCAATCACGAGCCCGAGTCCAAGCAGGATGCCCAGCACGGCCAGCGCCAGCGGCCCAAAGGGTAGGTCGCGCGTCTCATGGGTGGGTTTGTGCGGCAGTTCATTCATGGCCTCTGATGCTCGTTTCCTGCCTCAAGCAGATGGGTGAAGGCCGGGTCGTTGAGTGCCAGTAGCGGGGCATGGCGCAGTTCCCGCAGCCAGAGGGCCAGCCAGATGCCCCCGATGGCCAGCGGCGCCAACAGGTCCATCCAGTGCAGATAGAAGCGGCCGGGATGAAGCGAGGGCACCACCAGCCAGATGAAATGCAGCGCATGGACAACCAGAAGATAAACGGCCACCGGCAGCAGGAACGCGGCGTCCTGCTTGATCCGCACGTGCAACAGCACCAGGAATGGAAGCGCAAAGTGCAGGACCGCCAGCGCCAGCGCCAGCCATTGCCAGCCGCCATGATTTCGTTCGATGAACCAGTTGTTGTCCTCGCGCATGTTGGCCATCCAGATGATGATGAACTGCATCAGGCCCATGTAGCTCCACAGCAGCACGAAGGCCATCAGCAGGTTGCCCAGGTCGTTGATGTGGCGGCGCCTGACGGCCAGCCCGAGAAGACCCGTGCGCGCGAGCGCCAACACGGCCACCGTGCCCAGCGCCAGCGCCGAGAGCGCCTGCCCGACAATCAGAATGACCGGATAGATCGACGAGAAGAATCGTGGTGAGAGCGACATCAGCCAATCCGTGGCGGCGAAGGTGAAGGTCAGGAAGTAGACGATCATGCCGATGACGCTCAGCGGCACGAGCCAGGGCGCGGGCCGTGCGGTGCCGGCAAGGTCGCGCCGGCGCGACCATCCCACCAGCGCCCAGGCGAGCGCCGTCCAGAGGAACAGACAGGCCAGCCAGCGAAAGGTGAAGAAGGTCGGGTTAAGGTAGAGCAGCTTGGCTTCCACCAGCGGCGTCAGCTGATCGGGCTGGGTCCAGGGATAAACCAGGCCCATGCCCAGCAGCAGCGGCGCAAAGGCCAGCAGCATGAGGGGCACCAGCCGGGCGCCGGCCTCGAGCGGACGGCGAATGAGGTAGCCCCATTCGCCGTTCACCATGTATTGCAGCATCAGCAGCACGAGCGAACCGAAGGCGATGTTGCTCCAGTAGGCCCAGCCCAGCAGCCATGACCGAAGCGCCTGGCGCAGGTCGAAAATGGCGCCGATGGCCAGCAGCGCCAGCGCGATGAACCCGATGATGAGGGTGCGGCGCTCCCAGGCAATCAGACGGCGGCCGATGAGAAAAGCATCCTTCATGGCGCAGGCAGCCTTTCCTGGTCCGCTGCCGGCAAATCGTCCGCCGGGATGTGCTGGCTGAGTTGAAGGACGCGAATCCAGCCGATGATCGCCCAGCGGTCGGTGGGTGTGATGCGATCCCGATAGCTGTACATCACGCCGTAGCCGTTGGTGATGACATCAAAAAAGTAGCCGGCGGGTGCGGCGCGCAGGCGGTCCTGGTGCAGCGTCGGCGGAGCCGGAAACCCCCGCAGCACGATCAGGCCCTGACCCTGGCCGGTGCGGTCATGGCAGGGGGCGCAGTAGATGTCGTAACGCTGTCGTCCACGCTCGAGCAACTCGCGCGAGACTTCCAGCGGGATGTCATCGACCCATGCGCCCCCGGCCGTGACGCCGGTGCGCTGGCGCGGGGGCAGGTCGAGGTCTCCTTGCGCGACCGTGCCGGGAATTTTGGGGCGTGCGGAAGTGCCATCGGCAAAAACAGAGCTGACCTCAAATGTCTCGCGCGCAGGATCGTCGTACATCCCCTGGCGGCAGCCCAGCAGCATCAGGGTCCACAAGAGCACGATGGCCAGCCGCAGGATGCCAATCAGGCGGTCCTCAATTTGGTCAATGGTGGCGGCTTTCATCATGGCCTGGGCTCCGGCGCGACCGTTGCATGCGCGACATCTTCGAACTCCTCGCGCACCAGCGTCAGTGAGCGCGGACCGAGCGACTCCAGCAGGGTCCGGGTGTCGGGCATTTTGTAGCGAGGATCATTGGCTTCGATGCTGAGGAAAAATCCGTCGATGGTGGCGCGTTCGAAATGCGGCGCGGCGAACAGCGGGTGATGGACCCGTGGCAATCCATTGCGCGCCAGCATGCCGAAGGCCGCGGTCAGCGCGGCAAACAGAATGCCGACCTCGAATGTGATCGGCAGGAACGCCGGCCAGCTGTGGAGTGGTTTGTCCCCGATATTGAGCGGGTACTGGTAGACGAGCGCAAACCACTGCATGAAATAACCCAGGCCCGCGCCGGCAAAACCCGCCGCCGCCACCGCATAACGCAGCCGCGTCGGGGGGAGCCCCAGCGCCGGTTCGACCTCCACGATTGAGAATGGGCTGTAGGCCTCGACCTGGGTGTAGCCTTCGGCGCGCACGCGGCGGACGGCGGCGATGAGCTGCTCGGGTTCAGCGAACTCGGCGAGCAAGCCCCAGCTGCGGACATTGTCCAGCCCCTGCTCCATCAGCGAGCCACCTCCCCGAGCCGTCCCTCAAGCTGCTTCTGGTGGTGGACCAACTCGCTGACCTCGTGGATCGTGACCAGCGGCAACAGGCGGATGAACAGGAACATGCCCGTAATGAAGATCCCCATCGAGCCCAGCATGGTTGCAAAGTCCCAGATCGTCGGCCGGAAGTTGAGCCAGATTGAAGGCGTGTAGCCGCGCGAGAGGCTGCCGGCGATGATGACGAAACGCTCCAGCCACATGCCGACATTGATCACGAGCGAGATGACCCAGACCAGCGGCAGCGCGCGTCGCACGCCCGCCAGCCAGAACGTCTGCGGAGCCAGCACGTTGAACAGGATCAAGCCCCAGTAGGCCCAGGCATAGTCGCCCATGATGCGATCGGCCATCATGAAGCGCTCGTAGCCGGAACCGCTGTACCAGGCGAAGAAGGCTTCCGAGAAGTAGCCATAGCCGACCAGCAGACTGGTGGCGATGGCCAGGTAGCACATGAAGTCGATGTGGCGAGCCGTAATCATGTTGTGCAGGCCATAGGCCGCGCGCAGCGGGATCGCCAGCGTCAGCACCATCGCCATGCCCGAAAGGATCGCGCCGGCGACGAAGTATGGGGGAAAGATGGTCGCATGCCAGCCAGGCACCACCGAGACGGCAAAGTCGAGGCCGACGATCGAATGGACTGAGACGACCAGCGGTGTGGCCAGCGCCGCCAGTACCAGGTAGGCCGTCCGGTAGCGTTGCCAGTGGCGGGCGGCCCCGCGCCAGCCGAGCGCGGCAACTCCATAGAGCCGGCGCGCCAGCCGGTTGCGCGAGCGGTCGCGCATCGTCGCCAGATCGGGAATCATCCCGACATACCAGAAGACCAGCGAGACGGTGAAGTATGTGGTTACGGCGAAGACATCCCAAACCAGCGGGCTGCGGAACTGGGGCCATAATTCCATCGTATTGGGGTAGGGGAGGATGAAATAGGCCACCTGCGGCCGGCCCAGGTGCAGGATCGGAAACAGGCCGGCGCAGGTGACGGCAAAGACGGTCATTGCCTCGGCCAGACGATTGATGGAATTGCGCCAGTCCTGTTTGACCAGCAGCAGGATCGCCGAGATCAGCGTGCCGGCATGGCCGATGCCGACCCACCAGACGAAGTTGGTGATATCAAAGGCCCAGGCCACGGGCACCTGCAGTCCCCAGATGCCGACGCCGCGGCCGAACAGCAGCAACGTCGATAGCATGAAGATCATCAGCAGCGACAATCCCAGCAGGAATCCACCCCACCAGAACCGCGGCGCCGGCTGGCGCAGAATGACCCCGCTGACCTGGTCGACCAGCCGTCCGTAATCCTGGTTGGGCTCAAGGACCGGCGGCAGGGCGGGATGTTCCTGGCGCAGCTTTTTCATGAGGGGGAAACATCCTCCTCGGCAGCCGGGGCCGGGTTCCGCACGCGCGCAAGATAACTGATGCGGGGAAAGGTGTTGAGTTCCTCGAGCACGCCATAGGCGTGGGGCTCCTGCTTGAGTGCGACGACGCGGCTTTCGGGATCGTTCAGGTTGCCAAACTCGATGGCGCGCGTCGGACAGGCGGACTGACAGGCGGTCGTGACCTCGCCGTCGCGCACAGGGCGCCCCTCGTTCTTGGCATCGATGCGCGCGCGGCTGATGCGTTGGATGCAGAAGGTGCACTTCTCCATCACGCCGCGCATGCGCACGGTCACGTCGGGATTGTACTGTAGGGCGCGCGTCTCGTTCTCATTGGCATAGGAGAGGAAATTGAAGCGGCGCACCTTATAGGGGCAGTTATTCGAGCAGTAGCGCGTGCCGATGCAGCGATTGTAGACCATCACGTTGAGCCCCATCTCGTCATGCACGGTGGCCTTGACCGGGCAGACATATTCGCAAGGGGCCTTTTCGCAGTGCTGGCAGAGCATGGGCTGAAAAATGGTTGCGGGATGATCGGCCGGTCCTTCGATGTAATGGTCGATGCGCAGCCAATGCATTTCGCGGCCGCGAACTACCTCGCGCTCGCCGACCACCGGGACATTGTTTTCTGCCACGCACGCCACCACGCAGGCATTGCAGCCAACGCAGGCTGTCAGATCGATCGACATGCCCCACGACAGCGGCTCGTTCTTGAACAGGCCGGCGCCCTCGGGATAGAGGTCGGTTACCGGTTCCTCGGCATGATGCAGATGAATGAAATGCTCCGGGTCGTCGCGAAAATTTTCCAGATTCCCCTGGAGCGCAAACTCGCGCTCGCCTTGCTGGATCTGGTATTGAGCGGCGGCCAGCGGCGGCCCTGTCTTGATCCGGCGCAGCCTTGCGCCGATTGCCTGCCAGAGATTGGAGGTGGCACGAATTTCGTAGGCGCTGAAGCCGTGGCCCGCGCCGACGCGCCCGCCCAGCCGCCGCCCATAACCCAGATGCACCGTCACGCAGTCCGGCGCATGTCCCGCCAGCACCCAGATCGGCGCCTCGACGACGCGGCCATCCAGCTCGAGCTCAACGATATCCCGATTGGCCAGCCCGAGCCGATCGGCCGTGGCGGGAGCGATGAGGGCGGCATTGCTCCACGTCAGGCGCGTCATCGGTTTGGGGCATTCCTGAAGCCAGCCGTTGTTGGCATAGCGGCCGTCCCAGATCGTCGGATCGGGGCGGAAGATGATCTCCAGGGTCTCCGGAGCGGCGGGCTGCTCGCGCGCCCAGGCCTCGAACAATCGCCGCGGCAGGTCGGTAGCCATTGGCGGCATTTCGGGATGAGACGCGCTGTTGGCGATGATGCCGTCATGGAGCGCCCGGCGCCAGGCCTCCTCGGGATCCTCGCCGTCCAACCGGCCCGACCAGTGACGGCGGATGAGTTCCTGGCCAGGCACGCGCGGCTCCCCGGCGAGGATCGCCAGCAGCTCGTGCGGGGTCCAGCCGTTGTAGAGCGGGGCGATCAGCGGCTGAACGATCGTTGCGCTGCCGTCAAAAGCGCGGGCATCGGACCAGCCTTCCAGTTCGTGGGCCGCCGGCAAAAACCAGTTCGCATAGGAGGCGGTTTCATCGTGGTAGAGCGACCAGTAGACCCGTTGGCGAACCTTGAGCAGGCGGTTGCCTAGATCAAGGTCGGCCGGGGCGCTGTAGACGGGATTGCCGCCCAGCATGATGAGGGTGTCCACCTCGCCGGCGTCGATCGCTTCGGCCAGTTCGGCCAGTGAAGCGTGCGGATCGGGAGTGCCGGTCAGGGGCGGCGGAATCATTGTGATCGTCGTTCCGAAATTGCCCAACTGCTGGTTGATCGCATAGGCGAGCGCATGAACGGCGGCGGGTTGATATTCGCCTGCCAGCAGCAGTGAGCGGCCGGCGTGGGCGCGCAGGTCGGCGGCGGCGCGGTCGAGCCAGCGGCGCTGAAATGGTGTGAGCCCATCATCATCGCCCCCACCCGACGCGACACCGAGCCGGTCGGCGAGGTAACGCGCCGCCGCAGGGATCCGCGCCGGCCGTAGCGGCAATCGCTCGTCGGCCATCGCTCCGGTGGCCGTATAATTGGATTCAATGGCGTGTAGCCGATTCATTGTTGTCGTCCCGGCGCGCATGCGGCGGCGGTCGATAAACCCCCGTGCCTGCGGGATCATCGCAGGACCATGGGTCAGGAAGTCAGCATCCAGGGCGACGATCACCTCGGCGGCATCGGTGTGAAAAACTGGTTGCAGGTCCCGGCCAAATGCGAGTTGCGCTCCAAGCCGACCGCCGGTGCCGTGAGCCGGCTCGTGCCAGTGCCATCGGGCGGCGGGAAAAATATCAAGCCAACGCTGGATCTGCGTGGTCAGCGTTGGCGATGAAATCGCTCCAGTCAGCAAGCGCAGCCCGGCCCCGCCGTTGGCGCGCAATGCGTCCCATTCGCGCAGGTAATCGCTGATGAAGGCATCGGGTGAGCTGAGGACCCCGCCGCGCAGATAGCTGGTGGCGCGTTCGGGATCGTAGAGCGAGAGCACGTCGGCCTGCATGAACAGGTCGGTGGCGCCAAGACTGGCGGGATGGAGCGGATTGCCTTCAATCTTGGTCGGGCGCTCGGTATGGGTCTCGACCAAAGCCCCGCGCGCAAGGCCGCCCAAGGTCAAAGCCGTGGCATATTGTCGGGGATGCCCCGGCACCACCATTTCCGGCTGGTTGACGTAGGGCAGGATGTGTTCGCGTGGTTGGCTGGTGCAGCCGCCCAGCCCGGCCAGCGCCAGCGAGGCGGCGGCCAGTTGGATGAATTGACGGCGGTTGACAGCCTCCGCCATCGCCGCGCTGTGGCGCGGGAATGTTTCCTCGAACCAGCGGTGCAGCGCGGGGGATTCGGCCAGCTCCTCGATTGCGTGCCACAGCTCGCGTCCTCGCAGCCGCCCAAGGCGCTTGCGCAGCGCCTCGACGGGATCATCCGTCGCGGTCTGGTGTGCGGACTGTGGGGCATCGGTCATCAGAACCCTCCCGTATCAGCGGTGACAGGTGGAGCATTGAGTCAGACTGCGGATGCCGTATTCCCGCACCAGGCGCGTGCCCAACTCCAATTGATCCGCCGGCTGAACGTATTCCATGTTGAAGATTTCCTCGCGCGGGCGGACGAATAGTTCGGGTTGGGTGTGGCAGTCCAGGCACCAGCGCATTGTCAGGGTCTCGGTCTTCCAGATCAGCGGCATCATGTCCACCCGCCCATGGCAAGTCGAACAGCCGATGCCCTTGTTGACATGCACCGAGTGATCAAAGTATGTGAAGTCGGGCAGGTCGTGGACGCGCACCCAAGGGATCGGCCGGCGGGTCAGCAGGCTCTCGCGCACAGGGGCGAGCATCGGGCTGTCGGTCCAGATTTGTGAATGGCATGTCATGCAGACGTGGGTTGAAGGCATGCCGGCGAATGAAGAGATTTCAACGGTGGCGTGGCAGTATCGGCAATCCAGCCCATCATCCAGGACGTGATGCTGGTGGCTGAAAGGAATCGGCTGGATGATCGGATAGTTGGTGCCCATGATGTAGTCCGATTGCAGCCATTGCGACCAGGCGAGGCCGGCAAGCATCACCAGCAGAACCAGCCCGAGAAGAGTCAGTCGAAAGACTGAATTGGCACTGCGGTGGAATAGCTGGGCCATGAAAGAAGCCTTGCCTCAGATGCCCATGCCGTGGGTCGGGCAATCAAAATAAGGAACCACTTATCCTCTTTTCGATGAACAATCGGAGGATAAGTGGTTCCCTGTTCATGAGGGTTTCAACGCATCAGTTTCAGCGAGACTGCTGCTGACTGCGTTGCTGTTGCTGATCCAGGTAACGCTGCTGCTGGTCCTGGCGGAAACGGACGTCCTCGCGGCCCTGGTCCAGATACTGCTGCTGCTGGTCCTGCTGGCGCTGAACGCGCGACTGGTCCATGCCATTGCCGTTGAGCTGGCGAGTATCCTGCTGGACCTGCTGCTTGAACTGGCTCAACTGCTGCTGAACCTGCTGGACCTGCTGGGTCTGACCCTGTGCCAGCTGCTGACTGCTCTGGCGCAGTTGGGTGATCAACTGGCGGGTCTGCTGTTCGATCTGCTCGCCGCTGACTTCAACCTTCTGCTGATGGTTTTCGATCGCTTCCTGGATGTGATAGCCGACCTCGCGGGCCTTTTGCTGGTCGATCTGCTGCTGCTGGGCCTGCTGACCCTGCTGCTGCTGACCCGACTGCTGCTGGGCCTGCTTGAGCATCTGCTCGGCCTTGGCCAGATGATGCTGGGTCAACGACTGATGGATCTGGGTAAGCTCACGCTCGACCTGAGCTTCCTGGGCCTGACCCTGTTCGATCTGGCGGCTGAGCTGCTCGATGCGCTGGATGGTCTGCTGAAGCTGCTGATCCTGCTGCGAGCCATTGGCCTGCGCCTGCTCGCGATCCTTCCCATTCATCTGCTGCTGGCTCCAACGCTGGTCCTGCTGGCGGGTGTACTGCTCCTCCTGACGCGAGAAGCTTTCACGCTCGGCGCCATTCATCTGCTGGCCCCAACGCTGGTCCTGCTGCTGCTGGCGTGAGAACTGCTGCTCACGCTGCTGCTGCTGGCTCGCCGACTGCTGTTCACGCTGCTGCTGCTGGCGTAAGTATTGCTGCTCACGCTGTTGCTGCTGGCGGGTGAACTGCTGGTCCTGCTGATCTCCCAGCGGCTGGCCCCACTGACGGTCCTGCTGCTGAAGCTGCTGGCTCTGGCGGAACTGCTGCTGGTCATTTTCGAAGTAGATATGGCCATTGAGCTGCTCGGACTCCCGCTGCTCGCCGCGGAAACGGGTGTCACGCTGCTCACCGAGCGGCTGTCCCCAAGTGCGCTGGCGCGGCTGGTAAGGTTCTGGCCGGCGCTGCTCCCACATCCAACGCTCTTCCTGCTGGAGGGCCTCACGCTGTTCCTCGGCGTACCACCCAGTCTGCTCGGGGCGGTCGTCGAAGCCCAGGGTCTGATAGATGCGCTCATAGATGCGGACGACCTGGCGGTCGTTGACCTGACCCCGCTCAATCTGCTGGCCAAGCTGGAAGATCAGCTGGTTGGCCTGAGTAAGCAGGTCAACCTCGCCCGGCTGTGCGTCAGGGTACTGATCGCGGATCCAGTCCTGCGCCTGATTGAGCTGTTGGAGGGCCTCCTGGCGGTTGTCCTCGTGCAGGGCTTCGCGGGCGTCCCACAGGTTGGCTTTGATGCGCCACTCCTGGAACCAGTTGATAGCGGCAAGTTCACCGACTCGCCCCTCGACCTGACCATTGCCACGCTGGTAGTTGGTGTCGCGGCGCTGGTATTGCCACTGGTCATTCTGACGTGCCTGGCGCTGGTCGGTCTCGCGGCCGCCGAACCAGCTGGTCTCGCGCGGGTCGTCGTCGAAGGCCAGCGTCTGATAGACGCGACTGTAGACTTGGAGCACTTCCTGGTCGCTCACCTGGCGGCGCTGGATCTCCTGGCCAAGCTGCTGCAGGTCCTGAAGGGCCTGGTTGAGCAGCTGAACCTCGCCCGTCTGGGCGTCCTCATACTGGTCGCGAATCCAGTCGATGGCATTGCCGAGCTGATTAAGGGCTTCCTGGCGATCGCCTTCGCGCAGCGCGTCGCGGGCGCTGTCCATGTTGGCCTTGATCCGCCACTCCTGATACCAATTGATCGCTTCGACATTGCCGACGCGGCTCTCGATTTCGCCATTGCGGCTCTCAATTTCGCCATTCTGGAGGGTGGTGGTTGTTTCTTGGCGATAGGTCTGGCGTTCCATCGTACCATCGCGCCGTGCCTGGCGCTGATCTTGCGAGCTGTCGGTCCAGCCGGTTGCCTGGGGATCATCCTCGAACCCAAGCGTCTGGTAGACGCGGCTGTAGACCTGGACTACTTGCTGGTCGCTGACCTGGCCCTGCTGGACCTGCTGGCCCAGCTGGCGCAGGTCGTTAATGGCCTGATTGAGCCGCTGGCGTTCGCCCGGCTGGGCGTCCTCGAACTGATCCTGAATCCAATCGATCGAGTTGCCAAGCTGGTTGATGGCTTCCTGGCGGTCGCCTTCACGCAGAGAGTCCCGGGCGCTGTCCATGTTGGCCTTGATCCGCCACTCCTGGAACCAGGTGATGGCTTCGAGGTCACCCATCTGCTGAGTGCCCGGTTGGGTTTGCGTGCGCTGCTGGGTCTGCTGCTGGGTGTATTGCGCGGCCGGCCGATCCATCTGCACGCGCGCCGGCTCGGTTGACATCGGCCGAGTCTGCTGGCGCGGCTGATTCCACTGATCACGCTGTTGCTGTTGTTGCTGCTGCTGGTGATCCTGGCTCTGCTGGCTTTCACGGCCATTGAAGTGCTGCGGTTCCTCTTGGCCATTGGTCAGGTTTTCCTGTTGGATCTGGCTGGCCTTTTGCTGGGAGCCGATGGTCTGGTAAGCGCGGGCGAAGGTCTGCTGGACCTGGCTCTCGCTGACCTGCCCCTGCTGTTCGATCTGGTCAGCAAGCTGGCGGACCTGCTGGGAGGTCTGCTGGACCTGCTGACGATCCTGGGACTCCAGGTTGCTGGCCTGCTGAGTGAGCAACTGCTCGGCCTGCTGGAGCTGCTGGACGGCCTGCTGACGATCGTCATCACGCATCGCATCCAGAGCGCGATCCAGGACCTGCTCGATCTGTTGCCGGCTGCGCTGATCGAGCTGAACGGACTGGGCGCCATTCATCTGGGCGCTGCCGTTGGCCTGGGCCTGGCGCATTTCCTGGCGCAGCATCTGGGCCGCCTGCTGAAGCTGCTGGGCCGCCTGTTCGTTCTGGCCCTGCTGCTGCAACTGGTGGGCCTGCTTGAGGGCCTGGCGAATTTTTTCGCCCTGCTGGCTCTGCTGCTCCTGCTGCCCCTGCTGACCAAGCCGTTGCTGTTGCGGTTGCTGCTGCTGTTGTTGCTGCTGCAACTGCTGTTCGCGCTGCCCGTTACGCTCCTGTTGCTGGGATTGGGCGGCGCCGACAGGTGTCGCCAAGGCCAGCGAAAGAGCAAGAACGAGTATTCTGCTTCGCATCATGCCAATCTCCTTTGGGATTCAAATATGTCCGATTCCATAACGGAATCTCGGCCTGCGGCACAACTGGCATGTCAATGGACATCAAGGCCATGCCAGCCGGATGATTCGCCGGTCGAGTCGATGCGCACCGCAACTCGCCATGTGTCTGGCGGATCGAACGGGCCGGAGCCGCGAATCGAATCCGTTATTTCAGCGTCAGCATTTTCGCCGTTTCCGCGGGAATCGGCCTGCATATGGACGTGAGTGCTGGTGCTGCATCAATTTATAATGCAGACAAGCGTGCGACTGGAATCGGGGCGTGTCTTAATTAAAGAGGGGAACATTCCCGAGAGGGTAGGTCGGGAGAAAATATTGGTGGAGAATCAACAGGCGCCACCGTGGCGCCGAGGGCCTATTCGCTCTCGCCATCGGCCAGCTTGCCGCCGGTCGAGAGGGGCACGACGCCGCGTTTGCTGGTTTTGATAAAATCAACGAACTCGCGCCCCTCATCATGCAAGGCATCCACTTCAATGGCTGCCAATGCCTCACTGCGGGTCATATCGCGACGGTAAACCTTGTGGACCAGTTGTCGCAATTCATTGCGCACTTCGCTGCTCAAGCCGGCCCGCCGCAGTCCGACCGTGTTGATGCCATAGACCTCGGCTTTGTCGCCGACCACAATGGTAAAAGGCGGGGCATCCTGCGTCAGTCGCGTCATGCCGCCCAGCATGACCAGCCGTCCGATGCGCACGAACTGGTGAACGCCGCAGTTGCCGGAAATGAAGGCGCGGTCGCCGACGATGACGTGGCCCGCCAGCAGGGCGCCATTGGCCAGCGTGACCTGATTGCCGAGGATACAATCATGGGCGATATGCGAGAAACCCATGATGAAACAATTGTTGCCGATGATGGTGGCCCCCTCCATCGTCAAGGCGCGATTGATGTTGGCATACTCGCGGATTGTATTGCCCGTGCCAATCACCGTTCGGGTTGCTTCGCCCTTGAAGCCGATGAACTGGGGCGGCAGACCAATGGTGGCCCCGGTGTAGATGGTGTTGTCGGCGCCGATTTCGGTCTGGCCCTGGATGTGGACAAAGGGACCGATGCGCGTGCGGGCGCCGATGGAGACGCCTTCCTCAATAATGGCATGCGGGCCGACCTCGACATCCTCGTCGAGATCGGCCCGCGGATCAATGATGGCGGTGGGGTGGATGCGGTTGCTCATGAAGACACACCCGAAAGGAAATCCCGCCGCCCGATGGGTCTGGCTATAGCAGGGCGGGCGAAGCGCCGGGGTTAAGCCCGGCGCCCCTCATACTGTGACATCTTGTCGATCCGACGCTGGTGGCGAGGCTCGCCACTCCACGCGGTGGCGATAAAGGCCTCGGCGATGGCGAGCGCCTCATCTTCGCTGACATAATCGCCACCCAGGGAGAGTACCTGGGCGTTGTTGTGCTCGCGGGCCTTGCGCGCCATCTCGACGCTCAGGCAGAGCGCGGCGCGGATGCCGGCGACCTTATTAGCCGCGATGGCTTCGCCATTGCCCGAACGACCCAACACGATGCCGAGGCTGCCCGGATCCTTGAGGACCGCCTCGGCCATCGGAATGATGAAGTCGGGATAATCATCCTCAGGATCATTCACAAGATTGCCCATGTCGCGGACGTCGTGGCCGGCGGCCCCGAGCCGATCCTTGAGCATTTTCTTGTAGGTATAGCCGCCGTGATCGGCGGAGATGTAAATGCGCATAGACTCAGTTTTGATGCTCATCGTCACACCCGCTCGGCAATCAGGTCGCCGACCTGGCTGGTCGAGTAACCCATCCGGCCCGCCGCCAGGCTCTTGAGCTTGTTGGCGATGACGTCCTTGACGGCATTTTCGATCGCCGCGCCAGCCGCATCCTCGCCCAAGACCTCGAGCATCATCTGGCCCGAACAGATCGCCGCGATCGGGTTGATCACGCCCATGCCGGTGTACTTCGGAGCCGAGCCGCCGATCGGCTCGAACATCGAAACACCCTCGGGATTGATGTTGCCACCGGCCGCCACGCCCATGCCGCCCTGAATCATGGCGCCCAAGTCCGTGATGATGTCGCCGAACATGTTGCCGGTCACAATCACGTCGAACCACTCAGGATTTTTGACAAACCACATCGTGGTGGCATCGACGTGGGTGTAATCCCGCTTGATCTCGGGATAGGCCGCGCCCATCTCATGGAAGGCGCGCTCCCAGAGGCCGTAGATGTAGGTCAGGACGTTGGTCTTGCCGCACAGGGTCAGCTGGCCGGTCTTGCCCTCGGCCCGGTCCTTGTCGGAAAGACCGCGCCAGGCATTCTTGGCGTGGCGCTTGCGCGTCAGCTCGAAGGCATACTTGAGCGCGCGATCGACGCCGAAGCGGGTATAGACCGCGGTCTGCATGGCGACTTCGTTGGGCGTGCCCTCGTGCATCAGTCCACCCATGCCGGTGTAGGCATCCTGGCTGTTCTCGCGCACGACGACAAAGTCGATGTCCTCGGGGCCCTTGCCCTTGATCGGCGTCTCGACGCCGGGGAACAGCTTGACGGGGCGCAGGTTGATGTATTGATCCAGCGCGAACCGTGCCTTGAGCAGGATGCCCTTCTCGAGGATGCCAGGCTTGACGTCGGGATGACCGATGGCGCCCAGATAGATCGCGTCGAACTTGCGCAGGTCCTCGATGGCCGCGTCGGGCAGCAGCTCCCCGGTGCGCATGTAGCGCTCGCCGCCGAAATCAAAATCCTGCGTCTCGAGCTTGAAGCCGAACTTGGCCTCGGCTGCCTTAAGCACCTTTAAGCCCTCGGCCACGACCTCGGGGCCGGTGCCGTCGCCGCCCATCACCGCGATTTTATACGTCTTGCCCATCTTGCGCCGTTCTCCCAGAGGATATGTACCCCGCAGGCATGATCTCCGCAGGGGATATAAACCGCCGCATGTTAGCGGGCGGGGGCGGGAAGATCAAGGATTTCTGGCGCGCGTATCGCTGTCGATATTTCGAATCAGAAGGCGGGGGTGAATGCAGGGCAAAATATTCAGTATTACTTATTGACGGTTGGTGGGTGGGGAGGTATAAGGGGGTTTGGGGCAAAGGTGGCTGAGTGCCGAATGGCCGGCGGGCCTTCCCCATATAAAGAAGAGGGCTCCACAGGCATCCCGCCCTCTCACCCCCAGCGCCTTGGAAACGAGGTTGCGCGGCGGGTCAGGCGCCATGGGTCAGAGTTCATCCCCCGCAAGAGGGATGGCGGCCCGGCGCGATGCGATCAGGCGATGGCGCGGCCCTGCGAGGCGGGGACGGCGGTTATCGTTGCGATGGCATAACCGGGGCGGGAGCAATCTCGTCGCGGTTTTTTTGTTTTGCGGCGGCGGGTCGCGCGTCGGGCGGGCCCAGGGCGATCGCAAAAATTGCAAAGGGAGGGTAGGCACATCAGGACAAACACCCGCATCAACGATCAGATTCGCTCCGCCGAGGTGCGCTTGATCGACGAGGCCGGCAAGCAGCTGGGCATCGTGGCCACTGGCGAGGCGCTCGAGCGCGCCCAAGGCAAGGGCTTCGACCTGGTCGAGGTCGCGCCGGACTCGGAGCCGCCGGTCTGCCGGATCATGGATTACACCAAGTTCATCTACGAGCAGAAGCGCAAGGTGAAGGCGGCGCGCAAGAAGACGGTCAAGACCGAGATCAAGGAAATCAAGCTGCGGCCCAACATCGACCCGCACGACATGAGCATCAAGCTCAAGCACGCGCGTGAGTTTCTGGAGAAGGGCAACAAGCTGAAGATCACGCTGCGCTATCGGGCACGTGAGATGCGTCACTACGAGATCGGCAGCCAGAGAATCGACCAATTGGTTCAGGAGCTGACCGACCTGGCCACGGTGGAGTCCTCGAACCGCGGCAACACCCAGATGCGGATGCAGACGATCATCATGGCGCCGCGCAAACTCAAGACCGCCGGTGGCGACAGCGCCGGCGACGAATAATCAAGGGAAGCGAGTGCAACGAAATGCCCAAGATGAAGTGCAAGGGCGCCGTCAAGAAGCGGTTCAAGTTGACCGCCAGCGGTGAGTTGAAGCGTGGCCGGGCCAACCACAGCCACATCCTGACCAAGAAGAATGCCAAGCGCAAGCGGCGGCTGCGTCAGACCACGCTGGTGGACGCGAACGACCTCAAGCGCATCAAGAAGCTGATCCCCGGGGCCTGAGACCGGCCGTTAACTGCATCAAAATAAAGATCCCGAAGAAGAGACGGAGAAGAAATCATGCCACGGGTCAAGAACAGCGTCGCCACGCGGCGGCGCCGCAAGAAGGTCCTCAAGCTGGCCAAGGGCGCCTACGGCGCAAGGTCCAAGCTCTATAAAAACGCCAAGGAAACCGTCAAACGCGGCTTGCGTTATGCCTACCGCGACCGGCGCGTACGCAAGCGTGAGTTCCGCGCGCTCTGGATCGCCCGCATCAACGCGGCGGTTCGCGCCAACGGGCTCAAGTACAGCGACTTCATGCACGCAATGAAGCTGGCGGGCATCGAGATCGACCGCAAGGTGCTGGCCGAGATGGCCTACACCGACGCCGAGGCCTTTGCGGCGATCGTGGACAAGGTGCGCGGCGAACTGGCCCAGCCGGCCGCCCAGTCATGAGCACCCCCGCGCTCGACTCGCTGGTGACGCGGGCGCGGGCCCTGGGCGAGGCGGCGCGCGAGCGAATCGCCGCCGCCGCCGATGCCCCGGCGTTGGAGGCGGAGCGGGTGGCCAGCCTCGGCAAGAAGGGCGAGCTGTCGACCCTGATGCGCGAGCTGGGCGCCCTGCCCGCCGAGCTGCGGCCGGCGGCCGGCGCGGCGATCAACGAGGTCAAGGAG
>JAWLCE010000012.1:0-110888 GCA_041687335.1 Sumerlaeia bacterium
CGCCCAGCGGGCGTTGCGGATGGCGCTTTCGGTGTCATCGAGGTCGATGAGCAGGGTCGGGATGGTGGGGACGGCGGGGCAGGCGCGCACGCCGCCGGGGAGAGGGGCGGCGGGGCTGGCATTGATGGGATTGATTGGGTCGCTGTCTGTCTCCTCAGCGAAGTCGGCCGGATTTCGCGCGGGCCTGCGGCTGGCGTCGAGGGGGGAGAGCTGAAAATTTTCAAGCGGGTTGGACGTGCCGGAGAGCTGACAGCCCGCGAGGGTGGAGCGGTCGGAGAGGCTGCGGGGGAAATGCGCGGAATCGGGGGCGGGCAGAGGAGCAGCCGGCGGCGCGCTCTCAGCGGCGACCGGAGGCGTGGTGGGCTCGACGGGCTCGGAATCAAATTTAGTCGCGGTTGTGGGCGCGGTTGGCGGTGTCGACGACGGAGGGGCGTCGAGGTGCTGCTCGATGAGGACGAGGGTTTTACGGACAGCGGCGAGGCGCCAGAGGATTTGGCTGGCGAGGTCGACTTGCCGGAGGTAGTCGGGGTTGATCGGGCAATCGCTGCGGCCGGGATATGATATGGATTGTTCCAGCAAGCGGCCCTCGGCGGCGCGAGCCCAGGCCTCGACCAAGCGGCCGAGGAAGGCGGCGGAGCGATCGAGCGAGGCGATGGGGTCGCGGTGGTCCAAAAGCGGCGAAACCCGAGGGGAGTGGCGGCGCGCCGGTCGGCGGCGCGTGGGGGAAGTATAGGGCGGCAGGCGGGAAAAACGGAATTCCCTTGGGGGAGCTTAATGGGCCTTAGGGGGACATAATATTAGGAAAAATGCGTTCACGAAAGGACACGAAATGAGGAACACGAATTGACACGAAAAGGTTGGCAGTGAGGGAGAAGAATGGGACGCGGATTTGCGGATTGGGCGGATGGGCGCGGATGTAAAGAGGGGAGAGCTGCGGAGGCGCGGAGGATGAGGAGAGGAATGTGACGCGGATCGTCGCACAAATTTCTTTGAGCGGCTTTGAGAAGGAACTGGACCGAACCGTGGGCGCGCCCGCAAACTCGGCCGCAGGCCCAAGCAGCCGGATCAGGACGAAATTCAGTTGGAGCTGTTCAAGAGAAAAACGATATGGTAAACGTCCTTGAAATTTGGAGCCCTACTCGTTCGACCCGAAGCGGTTCGTGGTCGTGCGCAAGGCCCTGCCTGCGGGGGATTACTCGCTGGTGGGTTGCGAAGAGCGGGTGGCGGTCGAGCGCAAAGTCTCTGCAGGACTTCGTCCAGACCGTCATCCGCTCGCGCCGCCGCTTCCACATCGAGCTGCGCCGGCTGCAGGGGTATGAGCATGCCTGCATCGTTGTCAAAGGATCGCTGCGCGATGTCCTGGACGGCCGCTATGCAGGCGGGGCGCATACGAACTCAGTCTTCGGCGCGGTAGTGTCGATCTGCGTGGACTGGGGTGTGCCGGTCTTCTTCTGCGGCGACCGGCAGACGGCCCGGCGATTCGTCGAGGTTTACCTAGAGCACTGCACGTGGGTAACAATGCACGCGACTTGAGGTGAGGGAACGTCCCAGCTTACTAAATCGGGAGCCGCGCAACGGGTTCTGGAAACGGTGCACCCGCTTGTTCGCCAGTCCACTCCAATACATCCAATGCTTTCTCGGCGAAAATCCTGACACCGTCAGGTGAAAGGGGTTTCATGGCCGGAACATCATCACTGGCGTGGTGGCTCGGTAATGCTGCGTCATTTATGGCCTCCAAGTCTGGTAGCATCCTACGAAGGCGGTCGAGGCGCGAACCAGACTTCGAGTCACGGATTTTTCCAATCATCACACCAAGGGAATCACGACTCTGGAGTGGCGGCCCAGGGGACATGTGCCGCAGCCGCTGCTCTACATAGGGACGAATGCAGGCTGCCGCCCTCCTGTGGTCGCCCCCATGCTCCAGGTATTCAACTAGCGTCAGGTAGTGCTCGACATATTCGGTTTGTGTGGCACGCTCAATTTCCCACTGTCGCAAGTGGCTTCCATTTCTGGTTCTCTCAACCTGCAATGGGACTACGCTTTTAAGCTTCTTGTCCTGCCAAACCATTGCCGCCAGACGTTCATCGTGAGTCAAAATGAGGACTTGTGCCCCACGAGCAACGAGATCGCGTATTACCCCGACAATAAGTCCCCTGCGGGAACTGCCGAGACTATTCACCGGGTCATCAAGCACGATTGTACGTCCACTCAAATTCGCTACATCCTTGATGCGTGCAAAGAAAAATGATAGGGCGAGCGTGTACTTGTCACCCTCGCTCAAGACTGTTTCAAAGCACGGCCCCGAGGTGGAAACACCGAGGTCAATGTCGTGACCATGAACTTTGAGCTTATACTGCACGCTTGCCCGGCCGCTCGGAAAACGAGGCTCAACAGACTCTATTCGGATGTCACAACCGAAGTGAGACAGGTAGTGGTTGATTCCCACCTGGTACTTTCCCGTCACCCTTGCGGCATGGTCGTTGATCTCATTCTTCAAGTTTTTTTTCTCTTTATCAATTTTCTGACGCTTTTCGATCAGCGCGGTCCTTTTCATCAGTATATCCTGGACGCCCGGCTCGTAACGCTTCTTCTGATTCTCAAGCCGAGAGAGGCGATTATGGATCTCATTGATGTTTGACTTTAAAAGGTTTGCCTTTCGCTCGGAGACTTTGGTGGCGCACTCTTTGAGGACGTCGTTACATCCGCGAATGAAATCCAATGCCCTCTCATATTCGGCGATGGCGTCGTCGGCTGAAGATCCATCAATCTTCTCCAGAGGATTCGCCTGCTTTCTGGTAATGAGGTTCCCCAGCATGGTTGCCGCGGACTTCCAGACTGCTTCAGCTTGACTTAATGTGGAGTTAAGTGCTGATTGGTCAATTGGCATTACGTCAGCCCACTGCCCCGCATTGGCAAATTGAGTCAGGAGCGCAGCGTTGAGTTTCGCAAAAACAGATGATCCAATTTCTTCTCGCACCCTCTGCACGTCTTTGGCAAGGGATTCTGTAAATGTGGCGTAGGCGGTGCTAAAATATGAGCGGATCGCGGTGATCAGAACGGAATCGGCAGTCGTCTGTCCACAGAATGGACAAGTCTCGTCCGCGCCGAGATGCTTGACACCGTATGCTAGCCAAGTCTCTCCTTCGCGATCAAGGTGCGCCTTGATATGTGTTTTTACCTTTGTGGCAACATCGGCCGCAACGTCTATGCTCGAGCGCTCCAGAATGCTGACGATGTCAATGCGACTGATCTTAGGGAGTGTCACTTCCTGCGGCAGTGCACGTGTCAGGATAGCATCTTTGCTCTGGGCCTCCTTGAGTTCATCACGGACCTTTTGAATCTTCTCGTCGATATCGTTGTCCATAGGCAGGCCAAGAAAAGTGTCCAGAGTGTCAGGCTTCTTAATAAGAAGCGATATTTGACTATCGAGATTTCTTATTTCCGCTAAAGTCGCCCGTCCCTCACCGTCTGCGGCAGCCAACCTTGCAACTTTTGCTACAGCTGTGCGTCCAAGGACAAGTTCGCAGAGATTGCGTTTGTGGTCAGGATCAACTGCCGTTGTGGCGTGTACATTCCGTGAAACGAACCCGGGATAGAACACATCGAGGGTATCATCTGCCGGCTGGTCGCTCCAGTCACCACCGTCAAAAGTGTAATCTATGCCGTTCAGGCAAACTCTCATGCTCGGCGGCACGTCACCAGGTAATTTCCTACGTCGTAGGACCTCTGCGGGGTTTCTCTCGCGCAAAGAATCCAGGGCAGCAGCCAATGTAGATTTACCGACTCCATTCTCACCATATATCAAGGTGATCATCCCGAACTCGCAGCCAGCGGTATGGGTATAGTCCTCAAAAAGGCCGAGTTTGGCTACTCTATCAAAGCGGTCAAGCATGGCGTGTATCTTACCCTCCTAACCCTCTCCTTGACTGCCAGATGTGTCAGAAAAATGCTATCTCCGACTCGTCCATCCTGTCCGGACGACGGACATCGTGAAGAATGGACGTAGCGCTTAACGGTCTGATCGTTCGGCCATCTGTAATTGGAAAAAACAGAATACTGGTGCAACGGCTCGAGCAATTTGGGCCGGCCATGTAGCTGCGCGTGGGTTGTCGTCAGTAGCACTAAAATCCCAATCCTACCTTCCGACAGTTTTCCCGTCCTCACGGTATCTAACCAGATGGAGGCTCGGCGCGGGTTGCGCTGTCGCCTCGTGAAAACAACCGAGAGGAAAGCAGATGCAACGTAGCATGGACAATTGCAGGTCACAATCGGAAAAGTATTTTATGCCGGGCCGAAGTTCCCTGGCGGGGGTGTGGGAGACGCATCCGGACTATGGGCGCCAGTTCAACGAAATATAAGTGTCGCCCCTGCCGGGGCTTGTGGAGTTCATATGCACCTAACCCCGGGCTCACGCCCGGGGCTAGTGATGTGTCGCCCCTGCCGGGGCTTGTGGAGTTCACAGGCACCTAACCCCGGGCTCACGCCCGGGGCTAGTGTTGTTTCGCCCCTGCCGGGGCTTGTGGAATTCACAGGCACCTAACCCCGGGCTCACGCCCGGGGCTAGTGATGTGTCGCCCCTGCCGGGGCTTGGGGAGTTCATATGCACCTAACCCCGGGCTCACGCCCGGGGCTAGTGATGTGTCGCCCCTGCCGGGGCTTGTGGGGGCCGGCTCTGTCGTTACAGGCCGCTCCTAGCGGAGCTTTGACGCAGGGGGGGCGATTGCTACAAACAGGTCGCTCCTAGCGGAGCTATTTGCTCCTACGGAGCCAGGGGAATCGGTGAGGTGAAGCGATTGGAGTCGGGTCGTGTATGTGTTTAGCGAGGCAAGTGGCGCTTGTAAGCTCGGAGAACACGGTCCCCCTGTCGTTGCCATTGTGTCGCCCTTTCAGGGCTCGGGGAATATGGCTGGCGGACCCAGGGTTACGCTGCGCTCACCCTGGGCTTTTGAACTGGGTCCACCCTTTCAGGGTGGAATGCCGGTGCCATACAGGCCGCTCCTCCGGAGTAATTTGCTCCTATGGAGCAAGGGGGGTTTCAATTACGGGGTCATCAGAATGTCGTCCGCGCAGAATCCTATCGCATGACCCATGCTCTTCTGAGGATCATTCAGAGCTTCGGGCGTGCGCCGGGCCAGCCGGCGCTCATCAGCGCGGCCAGTTCCTCGCGCAGCGCCGCGTGCCCTTCCTCGGCCGCCAGGTTGATGTTTTCCTGCGGATCGCGCTCGTGGTCGTAAATCTCCACGGCGTCAATCTCGCCGGTCTTGCGGTTGCGCCATTCGGTGTAGCGGTGGCGGGGGGTGCGGAGCGAGTAACCCATGAGCTCCCCGCGAGGGTATTGGCTGAAGGCCGCGGTTTTCCAGGGGCGGGTGGGATCCTCCAGCAGCGGGGCGAAGCTGACCCCCTCCAGGTGGGCGGGCAGCGGCAGGCCGGCCAGCTCGCACAGGGTGGGGTAGATGTCGACGAATTCGGTCAGGGCGTCGCTTTTCATCCCGGCGTGCTTCATGCCCGGGGCGCGCAGCAGCATCGGGACGCGCGTGGCCATCTCGAAGTTGGTGTGCTTGCACCACTGACCATGGTCGCCCAAGTGCCAGCCGTGGTCGCCCCAGAGGACGACGATGGTGTTGTCGGCGAGACCCTCGGCTTCCAGCGCATCGAGCACACGCCCGATCTGGGCATCGACGTAGCTGGTGGCGGCGTAGTAGCCGTGGATCAGTTGGCGGGCCAGGTCGTCGGGGATCGGGCCCTGCTTGGGCATGCCAATGTAGTTGCGCAACTCGCCGAATCCGGTGAGGGCGTAGGAGGGGGCGCCCCTGGGGGGCTCGGGGTTGTCGGCCAGCTCGATCCTGGCCGGGTCATACATGTCCCAATACTTTTTGGGCGCGACGAACGGCAGGTGGGGCTTGCTGAAGCCGACGGCGAAAAAGAAGGGCTTGTCCTTGATGCGGTGGAGGATCTCGATGGCGTGGTCAGCCGTCCAGCCGTCGTTGTATGTGTTATCGGGGACGTCGGCAGATTCGAAGGCGGCGCCTTTGACCTTGGAACCCGCGGGAGGCCGTTTGCCCGCGGCCACCGCGGCCGCTCGCTCCTTCTTGTAATTCCGCTCGACCACCTCATACGCTTGCTGGTTTTGCGCGTCCGCGTACCTGATCCCATTGGCTTGGATATGGGGCTCGCTATAGGAGGGGGCATCCTCCAAGCCGCCGTGGTAGATCTTGCCGATGCCGACGCTGTGGTAGCCGTGGTTTTTGAAGTGCTGGGGCAGGGTCACCACGTCGGGGACGGTGGAGCGGAAGTGGGTCTTCAGATCGTAGACTTTGGTGGTGTCGGGCCGCATGCCGGTCAGCAGGCTGGTGCGCGAGGGCGAGCAGACCGCCTGCTGGCAGTAGGCGCGCGTGAAGAGCGCGCCGCCGGCGGCCAGCTTATCCATATTGGGCGTGATCATCTCTTGCTGGCCGTAGCAACCCATCTGGGGGCGCAGGTCGTCCACGGCGATGAACAGGACATTCATCTGTTGCTGGTTGATTTGCGCCGCCCCCAGGGCGGGTGCCAGCAGCACGGCGGCGGCTGCGGTCAGAATGATCAGTCTGCTCAGAAGTTCACGCCGCTGCATCGGTGCCTTCCTTCCGTTCAATATCTGGCTTTTTTCCTCCTTTGCGCGCGAATGATCAACACAATTCAGGCGACGATTCGGCCGCCCCTTCGGGGCTCAGATGTTTGGGCACCTTGACCGGGGGTTCCCTGCGGTCACCCCCGGCTACTCGCGGTCGCCCCTTCGGGGCTCTGGGAAATCGACGGCGCATGACCGGGGGTTTCCTTCGGTCACCCCCGGCTACTCGCGGTCGCCCCTTTCGGGGCTGGGTTTCGACCGACGCATGTGGCGGCATTCTCAGGGGCCGCAGCGATAAGTGAAATTGTGCCAGTGCCCCAGCCGGCGGGGCGGCGCCGGCCCAAACGAAAAACACCCCCGGCCGCGACGGCTGCCCCATTGCACCGGGGGGGGCGAAAATGATATTCTTCGGCTACTGGATCCGGTGGCCGCCTTGCGGTCAGCCCCGCATCCGGCGGCGGCGGAAGCCAAGCGCCTGCAATCTTCCACCGCAACTTCCGGACAGACTGGATGGATTTGTTATGAGGATCAACCCGCGCTCATCGTGCTCCGCACGCCGGGGCTCCCTGGAGGGCCGCCTGCTCTGGATCTGCCTGCTGCTGCTTGTCACCGGCGGGCTGTTTCTGGTCAAGATGCCCACCCAGATCGCCGCGATGGAGGAGCAGCGCCGCAATAACAGCGAACTTCACGAATTTGCCGAGCTGTTTGCCGAGATCTATCAGCAGATACAGGCCCGCTACGTCGACGAGATCGAGAGCCAGAAGGTTTTTGAGGGCGCCATCAACGGGATGATGATGGCGCTGGACCCGCACAGCTCATGGATGCCGCCGGCGATGCAGGAACAACTGACCCGCGACACCGAGGGCGAGTATTCGGGCGTGGGCCTGGTCATCACCCAGCGCGACGGCGTGCTGACGGTCATCTCGCCGCTGCCAAGCTCGCCAGCCGCCAAGGTTGGTGTCGCCCCCTGGGACCGCATCATCGAGATCGAGGGCGAGAGCACGCGCGAGATGCCGCTGCCGGACGCGGTCAAGCGCCTGACCGGCCCCTCGGGCACCAAGGTCACCATCAAGGTGGTCCGCGAAGGTGCCGATGAGCCGCTCGACTTCACCATCACCCGCGAGACCGTCCACGTCGACAGCGTCTTCAGCCAGACCCTCGAGGGCAACATTGGCTACCTGCGCATCGCGCGCTTTCAGGAAGACACGGCCCGCGAGGTGCGCAAGGCGGTCGAGAACTTCAACAAGCAGAATGTGGCCGGCTTGGTGGTGGACCTGCGCAACGACGCGGGGGGCCTGCTCGACAAGGCCGTCGACATCTGCGACATATTCCTGCCCGAGGGCAAGCTGATCGTCTCGATCAAGGGACGCAACCCCTCCGACAACCGCAACTATTATGCGCTGGAGGGTCAGCTTGCCCGCCAGCCGATGGTGGTGCTGGTCAACAAGGGTTCGGCGTCGGCCTCGGAGATTTTTGCCGGCGCGATGAAGGACCACAAGCGCGGGGTCATCGTCGGGCCCGAGGGGACCAACACCTTCGGCAAGGGCTCGGTGCAGACCATCAGCACGCTGCGCCACTCGCTGGAGCGCACCGAAGGCGGCGACATCAAGCCGTCGGGGCTGCGCCTGACCACAGCCCGCTACTACACCCCCTCGGGCGAATCGATCCATGAGAAGGGGATCGAGCCCGACATCGGGGTGAAGCTGCCCGAGGGTCACGAGATTGAATTGATCAAGCGCGGGGCGCTGCTGGGTGAACACAACACCATCGAGCCCGGCAAGCCCGCCGATGCCGCCACGACCGACACCACCACCATCGAGCCGGTCGAGGAAGGCCCCTTCAGCGATATCATGCTCGATGAGGCGATCAAGATCCTCAAGACGATGATTGTGACCAGCCAGGTGGCCAAGGGCTGATTGAATCGCCCGGCAGTCAAAAAGGGGGCGGACGGACCAAACGGTGCGTCCGCCCCTTTTTGCGTACATCCGCGCCGGTTGCAGCCGGTGGGTGCTAAAATGGGAGGTAGTTTGAGCACCAAGGAAACAGGGGTCTAAGATGAACCACCAACCCCCGCGCGCCAATCGGCTGGCCGGTGAGACCAGCCCCTACCTGCTCCAGCACGCGCACAACCCGGTGGACTGGTATCCGTGGGGCGAGGAGGCGCTCGCCCGCGCCCGCGCCGAGAACAAGCCGATCTTCCTCTCCATTGGCTATGCGGCCTGCCACTGGTGCCACGTGATGGAGCGCGAATCCTTCGAGGACCCGACGCTGGCGGCCTTTCTCAACGATCACTTCATCGCCATCAAGGTCGACCGCGAGGAACGCCCCGACCTCGACGACATCCACATGCAGGCGGTCCAGATGTTGACGGGCCACGGCGGCTGGCCGATGAGCGTCTTCCTGACCCCGCGCGGCCTGCCCTTTTTCGGCGGCACCTACTTTCCGCCGCAGGACCGTCATGGCATGCCCGGGTTCGGCCGCGTGCTGGAACAGGTCGCCCGCGTCTGGCGCGAACGTCCGGAGTCGGTCGAGCACAGCAGCGAGCAGATCGCGCAGTTGATTGCGCACGAGCAGGAGCCCGGCGAGGAGCGCGCGCCGGACAGCGGACTGGTGATGCGCGCGGCCCGCGGATTGGTTTCGCGGCTCGATCGCACGTGGGGCGGCTTCGGCGGCGCCCCAAAGTTTCCCCCCTCGATGAGCCTGTCCCTGCTGCTGCGCCATCATGCGGAAACCGGTGACGCCGAGGCGCTCGAGGCCGTCACGCTCACGCTGCGCCGGATGGCCCGCGGCGGTCTTTGCGACCAGCTCGGCGGCGGCTTCCACCGCTACAGCGTGGATGATCAGTGGCTCGTGCCGCACTTTGAAAAGATGCTCTATGACAACGCCCTGCTGGCGCCGGTTTACCTCGACGGCTGGCTCGCCACCGGGGAGGGCGAATTCCGCGCGGTCGCCTTCGCCACACTTGACTACGTCCTGCGCGAGATGACCCACCCCGACGGCGGCTTTTACTCCAGCCAGGATGCCGACAGCGAGGGGGCCGAGGGCAAGTATTACATCTGGCGGCCGGGGGAGGTCGAGGCGCTGCTCGGACGCGAGGACGCCGGGCTGTTCTGCGCATACTATGGCATCACGTCCGATGGCAACTGGCAGGAAGGCGGCGGGGCGAGCATCCTCAATGTGCGCCATGAGCCGGCGGCTTTCGCGCAGGAGCGCGGGATGACCGAGGAACAGCTTGAGGCGCGGCTGGCTTCACTGCGGCCAAGGCTGCTGGCCGCGCGCGCCGAACGGGTGCCGCCGCTGACCGATGACAAGGTCATCGTCTCCTGGAATGGGCTGATGATTTCGGCGCTGGCCCGCGGGACGCAGGCCGGGGGCGGGGAGCACTATGCCCTAGCCGCGCGCCGCGGAGCCGACTTCATCCAGCGCGCGATGCGCGACGGCGAGGGCGACCTGCTCCACGTCTGGCGCGCCGGCCGCGCCCAGATCCGCGCCTTCCTTGAAGATTATGCCAACTTGGCGCTGGGGCTGATCGACCTTTACGAGACGACATTCGATGGTGAGCTGCTCGAGCGCGCCGCGGGGCTCGTCCAGCGCATGCTTGAGCTTTTCGAGGACCCGCGCACGGGTGGGTTTTTCACCACCGACGGGCGCGACCCGACGCTCTCGGCAAGGGTCAAGGACACCTACGACGGCGCAACCCCGGCCGGGAATTCCTCGGCCGTCCATGCCCTTCTGCGGCTGGGGCTGCTCCTGGACCGGGCCGACTGGCGCGCCGCCGCCGACCGGACCATGGCCAAGCTCCATGAATCGCTGGCCGGGCAGCCGGCCGCACATCATCACATGCTTGGGGCGGCGGCCTTCGCGCTCGCCCCGCCACTGGAGGTCGCCATTGTCGGCAAACCCAGCGACCCCGCCACACGCGCGCTGATCGAAACGGTCTGGCGCCGCTACCTGCCCGCGCGCGTGCTGGCGGCGGGCTCCGAGGCGGAGACGACAGCGATTGCTTTGCTGAGGGGCAAACGGATGAATGGCGATCGCCCAACCGCCACCGTCTGCCGGCAATACACGTGCCGTGAGCCCGTCACCAGCATCGAGGCGCTCGCGGCCCAGCTGGAAGGCTGATGCATCAAATATTTGGGCCAGCTGCTGGGGGGCATAAAAAAAACCGCCCTTGGGCGGCCTGCACGATGCACTCCCCTGTCGCTCATCAAGAACTCAATGCGCGAAATCGCTGCTTCGGAACGACAAACGCCATAAAATCAAGGCTGAATAAGAATCGGAGGTCTCCCGCGCGCCTTCAGCTCTTCAGTTCGGGCTGGGCCAGCGTGGCGGTGGCCTGAGCCGTGCCGGCTTGTTCGAGCATCGGACCCGCTGCCATTGACGGCACCGACGTCTGAGCGAAGTCCTTGAGTTCCTTGCCCAGCTTGAAGGTGACGACCTTGCGCGGCTTGATCGGGTATTCTTTCTTGTTGCGCGGGTTGCGGCCGGTGCGCGGCTTGCGCTGCTTGACCTGAAAGACGCCGAAATTGCGAATCTCCATCCGCTCATGCTCGCGGATGCACTGCTTGATCGAATCTATGATGGTATCGACGACGGTCAAGGCCTCGCGATCCTTGATCGCGAGCTCAACGGCGATGCGCTTGACAATATCAATCTTAATCATTGCATGTCTCCCTTGACATACCCCGCTGCAATGTTTCCCGCCCGGCTCAGCCGATCGCGCGGCTTCCACTTGGGTCTAACAGGTTAATCTATAAGGCTTTACGCAGAGACAGGCAAGAAAATAATTGGGGGAAAATGGGGCGCATCTCAAGTTTGTGCTACTATCCCTCATTTTTTGCTATCCTGCGGAGGTTCGGCCGCCCCTTCGGGGCTCGGATGTTTGGGCATCTTGACCGGGGGTTCCCTGCGGTCACCCCCGGCTACTCGCGGTCGCCCCTGCGGGGCTGGGTTTTTTGCAGGAAATGGGCAAGGAATCAACCCACGTCAGTCAACCCTCAGCTACCCGCGGCCGCCCCTTCGGGGCTCGGATGTTTGGGCGTGAGACCGGGGGTTCCCTGCGGTCACCCCCGGCTACTCGCGGTCGCCCCTGCGGGGCTGAGTTTTTTGCAGGAAAATGGGCAGGGAATCAATCGACCGGCGGCTAAGTATATGTTCAGCGAGGCGGTGGCGATGCATGGTCATGCAGCGTGGGGGAGCGGTGGGGGATATCAGCACATGCCGCTCCTACGGAGCTCTGACCAAGGAGTGCCGATTGCTATCGACATGTCGCTCCTCCGGAGCTATTTGCCCCTCACGGGGCTGAGCCACCGGCCAGCCACGCTCGATGCATTACGCTAACCACATACCCGGCTGAAGCCGGCGGCGCGATTTTTTTGAAGCGAAGGATCGGCCGACGAATCCCCCCCCAAAAAAAACCAGAGATGCGCCCGGGAAAATGCGCCCCTGCCGTTTGCCCTTGCCTCGCACCGGCGTCAACTCGATAATGCAGCGGTTGGTCGCCTCCACTTGCAAGGGTCGTTGGTTGTTCGATTTTCCGGCATCCGCCGACCGGTCCGGATCACCACCACGCCCGGAGGATTGCCGCGGATGACGACGCGGATCATCATGGAACAAATACCCCACCTGACTCATCTGGGCGCAATCCTGGCCAGTGATGACCTTGAGTCGCTGCGCCAGGCCTGCGGGCAGGGGGTCGAGTATTTGCTCGGCGAGGGAACGGTGCTTGCCGGTGGCTTGCTGTTGCCCGTCGGCGGCAGCCCGGGCCAAGCTTTGCTGGTTACGCGAGAACGGATCGAGCGGCGCAATTATTATCGCCCCTTCAAGCTGGCCCCCAAGCTGGAGCGTGAGCTGGCCGAGCGCGCACCCGATCCATTTCTGCTGACGGGAGAGGGCGAGATCTTCCTGGACCCTGTCGAGGCGCGACAGGCCCAGATACCCGAAACCGCCACCCGCCTGCTGGTCGTCCCGCTCGCCAAGGGGATTCATTTCACCGGCGCCCTCTGGATGGCCCTCGGCGAGCGACCCGAAACGCTGGAGCCGGAACTCTCCGAGCCGCTGCGCCAGTTTGCGGCCGCCGCCCATCACTCGATCCGCCGCATCCTGCGCCATGCCGAGCTGGACCTCCAGAATGAGCAGATGCGCCGCCTGCACGAGCTGATGCACCGGGCGATGATCGGCAGTGAACGCCAGACCCTGCTTTCGATGTTCATGTCGATCCTCAGCCGTCAGTTCCGCCTGCCGCGCATTTACATCGCGCTGGTCCAGCCCGAGTCCGGCGTGCTGCGCGGCGAGGTCAACACCGGCTTTGACCACCCGCTGCGCCCGCGACAGGTTCCCGCCGAGGAGGGCCGCAACCGCTTCGTGGCGGCGATGCTGCAGGGTGAGGCCCTCATCCTCGAGCATCAGCCGCAGGATCATCTGGCCAGTTTCCTGGGCGAACACGCCCAGCTCGAGCCGGCTGAGCGCGGCGTGCTGCTCCCGCTGGTGATCGGCGTCAAGCCGCTGGGGATCATCTATGCCGATCAGCCGCGCCACGACGGCACCCCGCTCTATAAACCGGTGCTTGAAATCTTTGCCCGGCTGGCCGCCGCCGCGCTCGAGAATCTCGCGCTACGCAAGCGGGCCGAGCTGCGCGCCGAGACCGACGCCCTGACGGGGCTGCGCAACCGGTTTTTCCTGGACCGCATGCTCGAGCTGGAGATCCCACGCGTCAAGCGCTACAACACCCCGATCAGCCTGCTGATGATCGACCTGTGCGACTTCAAACGCACCAACGACTCCTACGGCCATCCCTTCGGCGACTACATTCTGCGCGAGACGGCCGGGCTGATCCAAGCCAACGTGCGCGCCCATGACGTCGTCGTGCGCTTCGGCGGCGACGAGTTCGTGGTCCTGATGGCCAACACCAATCAGGAGCAGGCGACCCTGGTCCGCCAGCGCATCGAGCAGGCCTTCATCGAGCGCAACCAGCATCAGACCGACGAGCGCATGATGATCAGCATCAGCCTGGGCCTGCGCTCCGCCGACGCCCAATCCATCGACAGCCTGATTGCCGATGCCGACCAGGCGATGTATGCCCAGAAGGCGAGCCAGAAGCGGCGGGCGCTGGTGCGCGCCCTGCTGACCGACAACCTGGACCGGGTCGAGACCACCGACCGGGTCGTCGGCAGCCTGTGCAACATGCTCTGGCGCAAGGCGCCGTATTATCCCGAGCACGGCCGGCGCGTCGCCCACCTGGCGATCAAGGTTGGCCGGGCGTTGGGCCTGACCGGCGACGACCTCGAGACCCTCGCCCTGGCCGGCCTGCTCCACGACATCGGCAAGGCCTCGCTGCCCGCCGATATCCTCCAGAAGCCCGATGCGCTGACGGCGGCCGAGCTGGAGGCCATGCGACATCATCCCGAGCTGGGGGAGCAGTTCTTCCAAGGGCTGGATCACCTTGAACCGGTGCGCCCGCTCATTCGCTCCCACCACGAGCGCTTTGACAGCGAGATCTGCGAGCCGTATCCAAGTTATCCCGATGGACTGGCGGGCGAATGGATCCCCTTGGGCGCCCGCATTCTGCGGCTGGCCGAGCTGGCCGACACGATGCTCAGCCACCGGCCCTATCGACCCGCCCCCGGCATCGCCGCCGCCGAGCGTGAAATCAACGCCGACCGCGGGCGCGCCCTGGACCCCCGGCTGGTCGACATCCTGCTCGCCGACCCGGCCTGGCACGAAAACCTTGGCGATCCCACCGCCATCGAGGATCTGCTGGCCACACCGGCGAACGGATAGAGGATGCACCCGTCCGATCCTGATTGTTTCAGCGATAGTTTTTCATTTAGAATTGCCCCACGCTGCCGCGACACGCTGCCGCGCCGACTTGCGAACGGATTGCCGTCATGCTCGACAATCTCAAGGCCGACTTCAAACGATATGCCGGGACACCCTCGACGCTAAAAAGTTCCGCCTTCGCCCTGACCGAGTACGGCCTGTGGGCCACCGCCGTCTATCGCTTTGGCCGCTGGGTGCGTGAGATTCGCCTTGGGCTGGTGCGCAAGCCGCTTATGGCAATTTATTTTATCCTCTACAAAATGATTGAGATTTTCTTTGGCATCCGCATCTCGATCATGTCGGAGATTGGTCCCGGCCTACTGATCCATAACTTTGGCGGCATTGTGATTCGCGGCCGAATGGGCCGCAACTGCGTGCTGGTCCAGGGGGCCCAATTGCTTTCCAAGGGCAATTTCCGCGCGGCCGGCTGGCCCACGCTGGGCGACAACGTCTATGTCGGCGCCGGTGCCAAGGTCCTCGGCGCCGTCACCGTCGGCGATAATGTTCGCATCGGCGCCAACGCCGTCGTCACCACCAATATCGCGCCCTATTCGGTCGTGCTTCCCCCCGAAAGCCTCATCCTCGAGGGCTACTACCTGCGCAAGCCCCCCAAGCTGCCGAATCTGCCCGGCTACCCGCCGCCGCCCCAGCACGCCGTGCCGGCCGAGCCGCCATCAGAATAAATTTGGCCCCCGCCCCGCCGACTCGCCATCATGGATGCAAGAGGCAAGATGATGGAGGTGCGTCACTCATGGAGCCGATGCGTTTTCGGATGTTCCCCATCCTGACCCTGCTGATTGTCGCCGGCTGGCTACCTCTGGCCGGCTGTTCGCTTGGCGTGGGCTATCGCATTCCCGGCACTCCGATCGGGGTGGGGGCGTCGGTGCCGCTCGACCGGATCGGGCGCAGCGACCCGGACCGGCGGGTGCTTTATCGGCCGCTTTACGTGGCCAGCCAGCCCACCGGCGCGCGCATCCTGATCAATGGCGAGCTGGTCGGCTCGACTCCGGCTGAGATCCAGGTCCCGTTCACGCGTGGACGCTGGGGGCGGGCCGAGGGTTCGGCCCAGCTCCTGCTTGAGCTGCCCGGCCACCTGCCCGAGGGGGTCCGGCTGTTCCCGGCCCGCGACGGGGTGGCTCGCGAGCCTGAGGGTCCGCCGGTGCGCGAGCTGCGCCTTCAATTGCGGCACAATTAAGCAGCAGAGCCACATCATGATCATGAACTCGATGGATCATCCTGCTTGAACCAAGCGGCGGCATGGGTTAGTTTGGCCGCCGATGATTTCAATCAAGGACGGTCCGCGATGTCGCTCAATCTCCACCTCGGCGAAGCCTTCGGGCTGCTGATGAAAACCAAGACCTACCTGGTCTACCGCGCGGTGATCTTTGCCCTTGTCGCGGCGGCGATGACCGCCGCCCTGCTGTTCGTGGCGTTGATCGGCTGGGTTTTTGGCGGCGGCGCGGCGGCCGTCTTTTTTATCATTGCGCTCGCGGGCAGTGGCTGGGGGATGCGCCTGCTCAAGGAATACGTGCTCTACATGCTGCAGGCCGGCCATATCGCGCTGGTCGTGGAGCTGGCCGACCGCGGAACGCTGCCCGCCGGCGCCAATCAGACCGAATGGGCGCGCGCGCGGGTGACCGAGTATTTCAAGGAAGTCAGCGTGCTGGCGCTGATCGACCAGCTCGTCAAGGGGATCATCGGCGCGCTGAACCGCACGGTCTTCAGCGTGATGACCATCCTGCCGATCCCCGGGCTGGACGGCGTGGCCAAAGTCGCCCAGAAGGTCGTCGACTTCAGCCTGACCTACGTCGATGAGGCGATCATCGGCCACGCCTTCCGCACGCGCAATGAGAACGTCTACGAAGCGGCCCGCCACGGCATCCTGCTTTACTGCCAGATCTGGAAGAGCCTGCTGAAGAACGCGGTTGCGCTGACGCTGCTCAGTTACATCTTCACGGCGGCGGCGTTCGTGGTCTTCCTCGTGCCGCTGGGCGCGCTGGCGCTGGTCCTGCCGGCCAGTTGGGGCGGCGTGAAGTTCGTGCTCTTCCTGATGGCGCTGGTGCTGGCGGTCAACAGCAAGTGGATTCTGTTTGACCCGCTGGCGGCCACCGCCACCGTGCTGACCTTCCTGCGCGAGACCGAGGGGCTGGAGCCCGACCCGACCTGGGATGCCCGCATCCTGGCGGCCAGCGACAAGTTCCGCGAGCTGTGCGACAAGGCGCGCGAGAAGGCGCGCGAGCTGGTCCAGCCCGAGCCGGAACCAGCCCCCGCGCTCGCCGAAACCCCGGCGGAGTAGGGCCGGCGCGGCGAAGCACGACGGCGCTTGACCGGGGGTTCCCTTCGGTCACCCCAGGCTACTCGCGGCCGCCCCTTCGGGGCTCTGGGGAATCGACGGCATGACCGGGGGTTCCCTGCGGTCGCCCCTTCGGGGCTGGGTATTAACGGAATGGGAGGGAATCATTCCAGGGCAGCCATCCCCGCCAGCACGCCGCCGTCGATGACGCTGCGGGACTCGCCCTTGGGGATGACCAGCTGGATGGTGCGGCCGGCGTGGCGGAGGGTGAGCGGCGCTCCGGCTTCGGAGTGGATCGTGGCCGAGGTCAGCCGGCCGTCGTGCCACTCCATGTCGACGATGAACCCGCCGCGTGCGCGCAGGCCACGCACGGCGCCGCTGGACCACTCGGGCGGCAGGGCCGGCAACAGCTCGATCCAGCCCCGATGATCCTGCAGCAGGGCCTCGGTGATGCCGTGGGCGGCGCCAAAGTTGCCGTCGATCTGGAAGACCGGGCAAACATTGAATAGATTGGGCGCGGTGGTGGCCGGCTGGAGCAGGTGGGTCAGCAATTGGCCGACGTGCGGGCCGTCGCCCAGGCGCGCCCAGATGCACATCTTCCAAGCAAGTGACCAGCCCCAGTTGCCCGAGACGTCGCCGCGGCGATCCAAGGTGGTGCGGATCGGATCGAGCAGATCAGGGCGGCTTTCGGGGGTGATTTCCTCGCCAGGATGGAAGCCGTAGAGGTGGGAGAGGTGGCGGTGGCCGCGCTCGGCCTCGTCGAAGTCCTGATCCCACTCCTGAAGCTGGCCGTGGCGGCCGATGGCGTAGGGCAGCAGGAGGTCGGCCTTGGCGCGCAGCTCGGCGCGCAGCTCGGGGTCGCGGTCGAGCAGCTCGGCGGCGCTGGCCGTGTTGCGGAAGAGCTCACGAATGATGGCCATGTCCATCGTCGTGCCCATTGTGATCGCGCTGCGGACGGGGGCGCCGTTCTCGGGATAGAGAAAGCTGTTCTCGGGACTGGTGCCGAGCGGGGTGACCCAAACGCCATCGCCGCGATCGATCAGCCAGTCGAGCTGGAAGAGGGCGGCCCCGCGCAGGACGGGATACATGCGGGCTAGGAAGTCGCGGTCGAGGGTCATCTGGTAGTGCGACCAGATATGCTGGCTGAACCAGCCACCGGCCAGGGGCCACCAGCTGAAACGGGTCTGGCCGTCGACGGGGGCGGTCTCGCGCCAGATCGAGGTGTTGTGGAACATGCACCAACCGCGCGCGCCGAACATTTCACGGGCGGTGCGCTCGCCGGTGACGGCGGCCTCGCGCAGGAGGCGGAAGAGGGGTTCCTCGCACTCGGCCAGACCGCCGCGGGCGGCGGGCCAGTAGTTCATCTGGATGTTGATGTTGACGGTATATCCACTATTCCAGGGGGGGATGATCTGCTCGTTCCAGAGGCCCTGGAGATTGAGCGGCTGGCCGCCGGGGCGCGAGCCGGCAATCATCAGGTAGCGGGCGAACTGGTAATAAAGCGCGGCGAGGGCGGGGTCGTCGCCCGCGGCATAGTTGGCGATGCGCTGGTCGGTGGGGCGGGCGGCGGCGGGGGTGGGCTCGCCCAGGCGCAGCGCCACGCGGCCGAAGAGGGCCTGGTGATCGGCGATATGGCGGGCGCGCAGATCCTCATAGGGGCGGGCAGCGGCGCGGTCGAGGTCGCGGGCGGCGGCGACGGCCGGATCGAGCCCTTCGCGGCTGGGGCTCTTGTCGAAACCATTGAAGCTGGTGGCCGCCGAGAGCAGCAGCGTGACGGCGTCGGCGCCCTTGACATGGAGGGCATCGCCGGCGGCGGAGGGCTCGACCTGACCGCCCTCGGCCAGCACGCGGACGCGCGCCTCGAAAAAGGTGCCGCGGCCGTCGACTTCGTCGCCGTAGAGGACGACTTTAGCGGGATCATCGATGCGACGACGATAGCCGCCGGTGCCATCGGGCTCATAAAAAGCGGGATACTTGCGCTGGTCGCCCCAGGCCTCGACCTGGGCGAGCTCGCGGCGCAGCGCCTCGCCCGGGCCCTGGCCGCTCATGACGAGCGTCCCGGCAGCCTCGACGCGGCGGCTGGTGGTCGGCTTGTGCGGGGTGTCGAGCCCGACGAGCAGCTCGATGGCGCCGGGGCGGTCGGCGGTCAGGCGCACGACGAGGACCTGGTCGGGATGGCTGAGGAAGACCTCGCGGCGGAAGCGCACGCCGGCGCGGGTATAGTCCACTCGGGCGATCGCATCGGCGAGGTCCAGCTCGCGGCGATATTCAGTGACCTCACCGGCGGCAGGGAACTGAAGCAGCAGGTCGCCGAGCGGCTGATAGGGGGCGTTACTGCGACCGAGCCAGTGGGCGCGGATGAATTCCTCGGCCTCGGCGAAGCGACCGGCACGGACCATCTCGATGACGCGGGGCAGGTCGGGGCGAATGTCGGTCCGGTGCATGCAGGTCTCGGGCTCGAGGGCATAGAGGGTGTTGTCGTTGAGGGCGATCCGCTCGCGGTCGGGATTGCCGAAGACCATCGCGCCGAGGCGGCCGTTGCCTTGCGGGTAGGCGGCCAGCCAGTTCTCGCCGGCGGGCTGGTCATGCCAAAGGATGGTCTCGCCCGGCTCGGCGGCGGCGGCGGCCAGAGCGAGGCCGGCGGCGAAAAGCAGGCCGAGCAGGTTGAGCGGGGTGGTGAGGTTCATGTTGCGGCGCCCTTTCGCGACCCAGGCTGACGTTGTCCGGTGGAGGGAAATCTTACGTCGGTGGGCGGGGAAAGTCAGGTGAATAGTGCCCGGGATAATTCGGCATTGTAAGTTCATGAAACACACGAAATGAGGAGCACGAATCGACACGAAAAAGGCACGGCCAGTTTGGAGTGGAACATGCAAGGTGACTGGGATGCGATGTCACCATCAAAGCATCAAGCGCAGCCGGGGCTAAGGTCATTTTCGTGATCTGTTTCGTGCTACTATCGTTTTCTTGTTTTCCTGCGAAGATTCTGCGGCCCCTTCAGGGCTCGGATGTTTGGGCACCTTGACCGGGGGTTCCCTGCGGTCACCCCCGGCTACTCGCGGTCGCCCCTTCGGGGCTGGGTTAACCGCGCGGGAGGAAGAGGCGCTCGACGCGGTCGGCGACGGCGGTCAGCATGACCATGATGACGGTGTCGCCGGGCTACTCGCGGCCGCCCCTTCGGGGCTCGGATGTTCGGGCACCTTGACCGGGGGTTCCCTGCGGTCACCCCCGGCTACTCGCGGTCGCCCCTGCGGGGCTGGGTTAACCGTGCGGGCGGTCGCCCTTCGGGGCTGGGTTAACCGCGCGGGAGGAAGAGGCGCTCGACGCGGTCGGCGACGGCGGTCAGCATGACCATGATGACGGTGTCGCCGGGCTTGAATTCGTCCTCGCCGCGAGGGATGCGGATGGTGTTGCCGCGGATGATGACTCCGGCGAGGCAGTCGGGGGGGAGGGTGAGTTCGCGCAAGGGGATGTTGATGGCGGCGGAGTCGGCCAGGGCGCTGAACTCGATGACCTCGACGCGGCCTTCCTCGAGGAAGGAGACGTTGCGGATGCGGCCGCTGCGGATCATGGTCAGGATGCGCGTGGCGGTGATCTCATTGGGGTTGAGGGCCAGGTCGATGGCGGTGTTTTCCTCGAGGATCGGCGAGTAATCGGCGCGCTTGACCAGGGCCACGCCGCGGGCGGCGCCCAGCTTCTTGGCGAGCAGGGTCGCCATGATGTTGTCCTCATCGGTCTCCATCGCGGCGATGAAGACGTCGGCCTCGCCGATGCGCTCGTCGACCAGGAAATTACGGTCGGTGGCATCTCCGAGCAGGACGTTGGTCTGATCGAGCCAGCCCCCGAGGCGGCGGGCGCGGTCGGAATCGATCTCGAGCAGCTTGACGGAGCGAACCTTGCGCTCGAGGGTGGAGGCGATCAGTTGGCCGGTCTCGCCGCCGCCGGCGATGATGACGCTGCCGAGGCGGCCGCGCTCGCGCTGGGTGATGTGGCGCATGCCGCCGATGGTGCCGCTCTTGCCGAGCAGGGTGACGCGGTCGCCCGGTGCGAGCAGGACGTCGCCGCGGGGGATGATGACTTCGCCGCCGCGCGAGATCAGCACCACGAGAACGGCGCCCGGCAGCTCGAGCTCACGGATGCGGCGGTTGCAGTAGGCGTGGTCGGCCGTCAGTTCGAACTGGAGCAACTGGACACGGTTTTGCGCATAAAAACTGAGTGCCAAGGCATCGGGATTGTCCAGGAACTTGACGACCTCACCGGCGGCGAGGGCCTCGGGGCTGACGATGAGGTCGATGCCGAGCTGCTTGCGAAAATCGAAGTCCTCGCCGGTCATGTAATGGTTGGAGCGGGCGCGGGCGACGACACGGTGGGCGCCCATGCCGCGGGCGACGGTGGCGGCAATGAGGTTGGTCTCCTCGGCGCGGGTGAGGGCGAGCACCAGGTCGGCCTGACCGACCTGGGCGAGATGCAGGGTCTTGGGATTGCAGCCGTTGCCGTGGACCGCCCGCAGCTCCAGATAGTTTTCGAGCCGGTCCAGCTTGTCCTTGTCCTTGTCGATGACAAAGACGTCGTGGCCGGTGCGCACCAGCAGCTCGGCCATGTTGATGCCGAGTGATCCGGCGCCGATGATGATCATCCGCATGCGGGAATCCTTCCGCGAGAAGCTCTGCCCGTCCGCCATGGTAGGCAAACGGATGGAAAAAATCTCATTTTTTTCAGGCTTGAGGGGCGGGCTCTGATCCTTCATGTTTTTGTCGCAAAGGCGCAGAGGGGAACGGCCAAAGGTCGCAAAGGCAGGAATTGAATCATGATCTTCGAGATCCGCCATGATCTTCATGATGTCAACCCATCGAATTCGCCTCGAAACAATTTTGGGTTCTTTTTCCGGGTTCTCCGCGACCTTTGCGAAATGAATAAAGAATCAAGGGGGCGGGACCGGGCGGAGGATCAGGAGCAGGGGATTCAGCAGAAACCTTAGAGGATAATCCGGCCTGGCCCGATTCAAGCTTCTGGAATGGTTCATCACAATGATCTTCATTAAGCCATCAAGGCAGACCAACCGGCATTTATTGATGAAAACGGAACCCGGCGGCCAAGGCCTGAATCAGCCGCCGAAGCCCTTCCTCGCCGGGGGGTGAAGGCTTCGCATTCTGGATCCGCGGAAGGACACCCGCTGTCCATGAAGACGATCTCGTTGATCACCGGCGGAGCCGGTTTCATTGGAACCAATCTGGCCCATCGGCTGCTGAGCACAGGCCGGCGCGTGCGAATTCTGGACAACCTGGGGCGACCGGGCGTCGAGCGCAACCTGGACTGGCTGCGGCGGCGCCATGGGGGTCGGCTCGAGGCGATCGTTGGTGACATGCGGGACCCGCGCGCGGTGCGGCGGGCGGTTGCGGATGTCGACAGCGTCTATCATTTTGCCGCGCAGGTGGCGGTGACGACCAGCCTGACGGCGCCGGTGGAGGATTTTGACATCAACTTGCGCGGAACGATGCACCTGCTGGAGGCGCTGCGGGCCCGACGCCAGCCGGTGCCGCTGGTCTTCACCTCAACCAATAAAGTTTATGGAAACCTGTGTGAGATCGAGTTGGCGCAGACAGGGCGACGCTATCAGCCGGTGGATGTCGCCTTGAGGAGCCGCGGAGTCGATGAGAACCGGCCGCTGGATTTCCACAGCCCCTACGGGTGCTCGAAGGGGGCGGCCGACCAGTATGTGCTCGATTACGCGCGCTCGTTCGGATTGCCAACGGTGGTCTTCCGCATGAGCTGCATCTATGGCCCCCACCAGCACGGCACCGAGGACCAGGGCTGGGTGGCGCACTTCCTGATCCAGGCGCTGGCGCGCGAGCCAATCAGGATTTACGGCGATGGGATGCAGGTGCGCGACGTGTTGTTCGTCGAGGACCTGGTGGAGGCCCTGCTGGCGGCGCGCAAGCATGCGGGAGCGCTGGCGGGGCAGGCCTTCAACATTGGCGGGGGTCCCGCGCACACCATCAGCCTGCTCGAACTGATCGAGCAGGTTGAGCGTTTGACCGGGCGCAAGATGCGGCTGGTCTATGAGGGCTGGCGCACGGGGGATCAGAAATATTACGTTTCGGACACGGGCCGCTTCGGCCGCGCCACCGGCTGGAGCCCGCAGGTGGACGTGCGGACGGGACTGGCGCACCTGCACCGCTGGCTGGTGCTCCAGCAACGAGCGGCGGCGCGGCCGGCTGCGCAGGATGATCCATTGATCAATGAAATGTCGGGATAGAGCAGTTCTCGAAAATAATCAGCGCGATCTGACAGCTGCGAGCAGCGGCCAAGATCTCCCGCAATGCTCGGAATAGCGATGCCATGCCTGCGCTTCCAGAAGTCCTTGACCTTGCTCTCGCTCGACATCTCATCACTGCGTCTTTCCGAGAAATGCTCTAACCGGAGGCCCATGGACGTGGAAATCATCTCGAATGCGCGGCGGCGGGCGCCGGCGCGAACCCAATCATTGCGGGCGGCTCGGCTGAGCGCGCCCGGCCGCTTTGAAATCATCGAGTCGGCGGCAGTGCCCGAGCTGGGTCCGGGCGAGGCACGCGTGCGGCTGGCCGGCTGCGGCGTCTGCGCCTCGAGCCTGCCGCTGTGGCAGGGGCGGCCGTGGTTCGAATACCCGCGCGAGGCGGGGGCGCCGGGGCACGAGGGCTGGGGCTGGATCGATAAGCTGGGCGAGGGCGTGACGGGGCGCTCGGTCGGCGAACCGGTGGCGCTGGTGGGCTACCACAGCTTCGCCAGCCATGACGTCGCGCCGGCCGACCTGGTGGTGACGCTGCCCGAGGCGCTGGCGGGTCGGCCGTTTCCCGGCGAGGCGCTCGGCTGCGCGGTCAATATCCTGGAGCGCGCCGCCATCGAACCGGGCCAGACGGTGGCGGTCGTGGGGGCGGGTTTCATTGGGATCGTGGTGGCGGCGCTGGCCGCGCGGGCGGGAGCGCGGACGATCGTGCTGACGCGGCGGCCGTGCGCGCTGGCGCTGGCGAGCCGCCTGGGCGCCGAGGCCACCGTGGTGATGGAAGACCATGGCCGCGCGATCGAGGAGGTGCGCGCGCTGACCGGAGGGCGCCTGTGCGATGTCGTGGTTGAAGCGGCGGGCGAACAGTGGCCACTGGACCTGGCGGGCGAGCTGACGCGCGAGCGCGGGCGGCTGGTCGTTGCGGGCTATCATCAGGATGGGCCGCGACAGGTCAATATGCAGCTTTGGAACTGGCGCGGGCTGGACGTGATCAACGCCCATGAGCGCGACCAGCGGGTCTATGCGCGCGGGATTGACCGGGCGGCGCAGCTGGTGGCCACGGGCGGGCTCGATCCCGAGCCGCTCTACACGCACCGGTTCGCGCTGGACGAGGTCGGGGCAGCGTTTCAGGCGCTGAGCGAACGGCCCGCCGGATTCCTCAAGGCGCTGGTGACGCTATGAAGGACAAGACGCTGCAAATGGATGCGAGCAAAGCGCGGGCGGGGCGGGGCACGCCGATGCCGCGACCGCCCCGCATCGGCTACCTGGGGGTGGGCTGGATCGGGCGCCATCGGCTGGAGGCGATCCAGGCCGAGGGCCTGACCGAACTGGCCGCCGTCGCCGACACCGACGGCGGGCTGGCGGGACGCGTGGGGCGCGAGCTGGGCGCGGGCGCGGTCTGTGGCGGGCTCGAAGAGCTGCTCGAGCTCGGGTTGGATGGGGTCGTCATCGCCACGCCGAGCGCACTGCATGCGAGTCAGGCGCTGGCGGCGCTCGAGCGCGGGGTGGCCGTCTTTTGCCAGAAGCCGCTGGGGCGCAACGGGGAGGAGACGCGGGCGGTGATCGCAGCGGCGCGGCGGGCGGACCGGCTGCTGGGGGTGGACTTGAGCTACCGGCACGTGGCCGGTGTCGAGACGATGCGCGAGCTGATCCAAAGCGGGCGCCTCGGCCGGATTTTTGCGGCGGAGCTGGTGTTCCACAATGCCTACGGCCCCGATAAGCCCTGGTATTACGAGCGCGAGCTGGCGGGTGGGGGATGTTTGATCGACCTGGGCATTCACCTGGCCGACCTGGCGCTGTGGCTGCTGGGGGCGGAGGCGGTGCGGGACGTGCGCGGGCGGGTGCTGGCGGGGGGGGAACCGCTGGCGGCCGGGGACTCGCGCGTTGAGGATTACGCGGCGGCGGAATTCGAGACCGAGGCCGGGGTTCAGGTGCGGCTGGCGTGCTCGTGGCGGCTGGCGGCGGGGCAGGACTGCGTGATCGCGGCCGATATTCACGGCACGCAGGGCGGGGTCTCGCTGCGCAACGTCAGCGGCTCGTTCTTCGATTTTACGGCCGATTGGCTGGTGGCGACCTCGCGCCAGCGACTGGCCAGCCCCCCCGACCCCTGGGGCGGACGCGCGGCGGCGGCCTGGGCGCGGCGGCTGGCCGCGGGGGGAAGGTTTGATCCCGAGCTGGAGCGGCTGGCCGTCACGGCCGACCTGCTGGACAGGATATATGCCGACGGCGAGGCGCGCGCCGGCGGGGAGCGCAAGTGATGCCGCGCGAGGACCGGCGCCCGCCGCGCGTGCTGATGACGGCCGACGCCGTCGGAGGGGTTTGGACCTATGCGCTCGATCTGGCCGAGGCGCTGGGGGAGCGCGGGGTGCGCCTGGCCCTGGCGACGATGGGACCCGCACCCTCGGAGGCCCAGCGCGCGCAGGCGGCACGGCTGGGAAACATCGAGTTGCACGTGGGCAGCTACAAGCTGGAATGGATGGAAGACCCCTGGGAGGACGTGACGGCGGCGGGGAATTGGCTGCTGGAACTGGAGGATCGGTTCCATCCCGACGTGATCCACCTCAACGGGTTCGTGCATGCGATCCTGCCCTGGCGCTCCCCTGTGCTGGTGGTGGGACATTCGTGCGTCTGGAGCTGGCATGAGGCGGTGCACGGGTGCGAGCCGGCCGGGCCCTGGCAGGCTTACCGGGCGGCGGTGGCGGCGGGATTGAGCGCGGCCGATGCGGTGACGGCGCCGACGGCGGCGATGATGCGGGCGCTGGCGCGCCATTATGGAACTTTCGCGGCGACCACGCCCATCCCCAATGGCCGGCGGCCGGGACTCTTCGCCCCGCGACGCAAGGAGCCGCTGGTGCTGGCGGCGGGGCGGCTGTGGGACGAGGCGAAAAACGTGGCCGCGCTGCGGGCGGCGGCGCCGCGGCTGGCCTGGCCGGTATACGTGGCCGGCGAGGAGCGGCTGAGCGCGGGCGAGGGGCCGGATCTGGCGGGGCTGCACCCGCTGGGGCGGCTGGGCGAGGAGGAGCTCGCCGACTGGATGGGGCGGGCGGCGATCTTTGCGGCGCCGGCGCGTTATGAACCCTTCGGTCTTTGCGCGCTGGAGGCGGGGCTGTGCGGCTGCGCGCTGGTGCTGGGCAACCTGGCGAGCCTGCGCGAGGTGTGGGCCGACGCCGCGGTCTACGTGGATCCCGACGATCCGGAGGCGCTGGCGGCGACGATCAACCGGTTGTGCGTGCACCCCGAGCGGCTGCGCCGGCTGGGGGGACGCGCGCGCGAGCGGGCGCTGCAGTTTCAGGCCGCGCCGATGGCCGATCGTTACCTGACGCTTTACGAGTCGCTCGCGCGGGCCAGCGAGCCGCGCATCACCTACGGAACCGGCTGAACCATGCAAATTGCGATGTTTTATCACTCGGCGCTGTCGGACTGGAACCACGGCAACGCCCATTTCCTGCGCGGGGTGGCAACCGAGCTGGCCGAGCGCGGCCATGAGGTGGTGATCTTCGAGCCGCGCGACGCGTGGAGCCTGAAGAACCTGCTGGCCAGCCACGGACGCGGGCCGCTGCGCGAGGTGCGGCAGGTCTATCCGCGCCTGCAGGTCGTCCGCTATGACCCACGCGCGTTCGAGCCGGCGGCGGCGCTCGAGGGGGCGGACCTGGTCATCGTGCACGAGTGGAACGAGCCGGCGCTGGTGCGGCGGATCGGCTGGCACCGGCGCCACGGCGGGCGGTATCGGCTGCTGTTCCACGACACCCACCATAAGGCGGTCAGCGCGCCGGCGACGCTGGAGGCGCTCGAGCTGCGGCGCTATGACGGGGTGCTGGCCTTCGGCGAATCGATCCGGCAGCTCTACCTGCGCCGCGGCTGGACGGGAGAGGCCTGGACCTGGCATGAGGCGGCCGACACACGGGTCTTTCGGCCGCTGGCGCGGGCGGCCGGGGATGCGGCGCTGGACCTGATCTGGATCGGCAACTGGGGCGACGAGGAGCGCTCGGGCGAGCTGCGCGAGTTCCTGCTGGAACCGGCGCGGCGGCTGCGGCTGCGTGCGCGCGTGCATGGGGTGCGCTATCCGGCCGAGGCGCTCGCGGCCCTGGCGCGCGCGGGGGTGGATTATGGCGACTGGCTGCCCAACTACAAAGTGCCCGAGGCGTTCGCCGCGGCCCGCGTGACGGTGCACGTGCATCGGCGACCCTACGTGCGGATGCTGCCGGGCATCCCGACGATCCGGCCGTTTGAGGCGCTGGCGTGCGGGATCCCACTGATCTGCTCGCCATGGGAGGATTGCGAAGGGCTGTTTGAGATCGGGCGCGACATGCTGATGGCACACGATGGACGCGAGATGGCGCGAATGCTGCGCGAGGTGCTTCATGAACCGGAACTGGCGCGCGCGCTGGCGGAGGCGGGGCGGCGGGCGATCGAGGCGCGCCACACCTGCGCCCATCGGGTGGATGAGCTGCTGGCCATCTGCGGGGAGGGCGCCGGTCACGACGCGCGGCGACCGGCGCGCCTGCCGATGCTGGCGGCGGCGAAGATGCGGTCGGCGATCCGGGACCAGACAGGTCGTAAATCGAACGGCGCGGCGGCCAACGCCAGATTGAACGGGGATCATAAGTCATGAATGAGTGCTATCGGATATCGTTTTTCGGATCGAGCCTGCTGTCGGCATGGTGGAACGGGGCGGCGACTTACTATCGGGGGATCGTGCGGGCGCTGGCGGAGCGCGGCCACCGGATCACGTTCTATGAACCCGATGCCTTCGAGCGTCAGGCGCACCGCGACATCGAGCCCGACCGCTGGGCGCGCAGCGTCATCTTTGAGCCGAATGAGGCAGCGGCCGGCGCGGCCGTGGAGGAGGCGTCCAGCGACGACCTGATCGTCAAGTGCAGCGGAATGGGAGTGCTCGACGAGTGGCTCGAGCGCGAGGTGGCGACGCTGGCGGGGCAGGGTCATCTGGTGGCGTTTCTGGACGTGGATGCGGCCGCGACGCTGTCGCGGGTGGAGGCCGATCCCGCCGATCCCTTCCGTGCGCTGGTGGGGCGCTACGACTTCATCATGACCTACGGCGGGGGGCGGCCGGTGATCGAGCGCTATCTGGCGCTGGGTGCGCGCCGCTGCGAACCGATCTATAACGCGCTGGACCCGCGCGATTATTACCCGACCGGATCGGACCCGCGGTTCGTGGCCGACCTGGCGCTGCTGGCCAACCGCATGCCCGACCGCGAGGCGCGCATCGAGGAGTTTTTCTTTGAGGCCGCGCGCCGGCTGCCGGGGCGGCGCTTCCTGCTGGGAGGCAACGGCTGGGAGGACGGTGCGGCGCGGCCGGCCAACGTCAGGCTACTGGGACATGTCTACACCGCCGACCACAACGCCTTTTATGGCACCCCGCTGGCGCAGCTGAGCGTCAACCGCGAGAGCATGGCGAGCAATGGCTGGTCGCCGGCGACGCGGGTGTTCGAGGCCGCCGGGGCGGGCGCCTGCCTGATCACCGATGCATGGGCGGGGATCGAGGATTTTCTGGAGCCGGGGCGCGAGTGCCTGGTCGCGCGCAACGGGGCGGAGGTGGCGGCGCTGCTGGAGGAATTGACGCCCGAGATCGCAGGGGAGATCGGGCGGGCGGCGCGCCGGCGCGTGTTGCAAGAACACACCTATGACCGGCGCGCGTTGCAGATCGAGGCGCTGCTGGCCGAAATCATCGACGCCAGGAGGACCGCCGCCCGATGAGCACCCCGCTTCGATTTGTGATTCTGGGCCTTTCGATCACCAGCAGCTGGGGCAATGGTCATGCAACCACCTGGCGGGCGCTGGTGCGCGAGCTGACGCGGCGCGGCCATGATGTGCTGTTTCTGGAGCGCGACAAGCCTTGGTATGCGGCCAACCGCGACCTGCCGACGCCGCCTTGGGGGCGCACTGAACTCTATGACTCGGTTGAGGAACTCAAGGCACGGTATGGCCCTGAGCTGGCACGGGCCGACGTGGCGATCCTGGGTTCCTATGTGCCGGAGGGGATCGAGGTGGGGCGCTGGCTGACCCAGACGGCGGGCGGCGCGACGGCTTTTTACGACATCGATACCCCGGTGACGCTGGCGGCCCTGGAGCGGGGCGATTGCGATTACCTGGAGCCGGGGTTGATTGCGATGTTCGACCTGTATCTGTCGTTCACCGGCGGGCCGACGCTGCGGCGGATCGAAGAGAAGTGGGGCTCGCCGATGGCGCGAGCTCTTTATTGCTCGGTCGACACGGAGCTTTATGGCCCGCGGCCGGTGCAGGCGCGCTGGGACGCCGGCTACATGGGGACATGGAGCGCGGACCGCCAGCCGGGGCTGGAGCGGCTGCTGCTGGAGGCGGCGCGGCGGCGGCCGGCGGGGCGGTTCGTCGTCGCCGGCCCGCAATACCCGGCGGGGATCGACTGGCCGCGCAACGTGGAGCGGATCGAACACCTGCCGCCGGATCGCCACGCCGATTTTTACAATGCCCAGCGCTTCACGCTCAACCTGACGCGCGCGGACATGATCGCGGCGGGATGGTCGCCCAGCGTACGGCTGTTCGAGGCGGCGGCCTGCGGCGTGCCGATCATCAGCGACTGGTGGGAGGGGCTGGATCGGTTCTTTGAACCAGGGCGGGAGATATTGGTTGCGCGGGAGGCGGCGGACACGCTGGCGTGGCTGGACATGAAGGAGGAGGCTCGGCGCGAGCTGGGGGGGCGGGCGCGCGGGCGGGTGCTGGCCGCACACACCGCGGCCCACCGAGCCGGCGAGCTGGAGCATCACGCGCTGGAGGCGCTGGCGGCGCGCAGGGTGGGCGGCCGATGAACGACAAGCGCCCGCTTCACACGCTCCAGTCGCAGATGGAGAACCCCGCCACGCCGCTCGAGCGCGAGATCGCGGAGCTGGGGCCATGGTTCCACAACCTGCGGCTGGAGGGCGGGGTGCAGACCGCCCCCAATCATCCGCTGGGGGATTTTCCGGCCTTCAAATGGGCGGCGCTGGCGCCGGTGCTGCCGATGGACCTGAGCGGCTGGACGGCGCTCGACGTCGGCTGCAACGCCGGCTTCTACAGCTTTGAGCTGGCGCGGCGCGGGGCGCGGGTCACGGGGATCGAGCCCGACGCCCATTACCTGGCGCAGGCGAGCTGGGCGGCGCGGCGGCTGGGACTCGAAGGACAGGTCCAATTCGAGCAGGCCAGCGTCTATGGGCTGGCGCGCCGGCGCGGGCGCTTCGACCTGGTGCTGTTCATGGGCGTGTTCTACCATCTGCGCCATCCCCTGCTGGCGCTTGATATCCTCAGCGAACTGACCGGACGGCTGATGGTCTTCCAGACCATGACGATGCCCGGGGAGGAGGTCTGGGGGACGCCGGTCAACTTCGAGTTCAAGGAGCGCAACCTGATGCGCCAGCCCGGCTGGCCGAAGATGGCGTTCATCGAGCATCAGTTCGCGGGGGACCCCACCAACTGGTGGGCGCCCAACCATGCCGGAGTGGAGGCACTGGCGCGCTCGGCAGGACTGCGCGTGACGACGCGCCCGGCGCATGAGATTTACCTGTGCGAGCCTGTTCAAGACGAGCCGGCTTACATGGCCTCGGCGCGCATCAAAGAGCTGCGCGAGGCGACGGGTCAGGAGCACGAGGCATGAGGAGGGGCAGATCGAAGGAGGTGTTCACGAAAGGCCCAGCGCGGCCGAGCCGCAACCAAACCCAGACGATTGAACCGCAGAGCCGCAAAGAACGCAGAGGATGCGCAAAGGGATTTCCTAAAATCAGGCCCTTCGGGATTGGGTTTTTGCCGAAAATGGGCAGGGAATCAACCCACGTCAGTCAACCCCCAACTCCGATCCTCGTCCAGGTCCAGGCTTGATCACTTTGCGCTTCCTCGGCGTCATCTGCGTCTTTGCAGTTCAATTCATTTGGTTGCGGCCGTTTCTTGAAGGACCGGAGTCGGCACATGTCGGCGATCAAATGAGTTGGCAAGTGGGGCGGAAATCTGGTTGATTCAAAGGGTTTTGAAAATTTGAAGGCCAATGGTCAACCAGTATGAGTTCAACTGCCGTGGGTCATCGCCAGCCGACCGCTCGACTGCTCGGCATCGCCGTGGTGGTCCTGTTTTTCCTCGCCCTTTATGGGCGTTTTTTAGTGGGCTGGGCACCTTCGGGCGGGGATACCGTCAACCAGTATCTGCCCTACCAGCAATTGATCCGCGAGGCGGTGCGCGCGGGCGAGGCCCCGCTTTACAACGCGATGACCTTCTGCGGACGGCCGTTGATGGGCGACGTGCAGGTGGGCGTGCTCTATCCGCCAAATTGGCTGCATTGGCTGTTGCCGCTGCCGCTGTCGTTCGCGCTGCTGCTGGCGGCGCACGGGGTCTGGATGCTGGCGGGGTGCTGGCTGCTGGCGCGCCGGTTCGGGCTGCATCCGGCGGCGGCGGCGCTGGGGGCGGTGCTGTTCGCCGGCGCGCCGTTCTTCACGCACAAGCTCTCGCTGGGGGTGGTGCTGTTCATCTATGTGGGGGCATGGTGGCCGTGGCTGGCGCTGGCGGCGGCCAGATTGGTCGAGCGGCCGGGAGCGGGCAGGATGTCGGTGCTGGGCCTGGTGGTGGCGCTGTCGCTGTTGGCGGGTTCGCCGCAGGTCACCTTTTATGGCTGGATCGCGACGTGGTGCTTTGCGCTGGCGCTGCCGGGGACGGACGGGCGGCGCTGGCCCTGGCGGCTGGCGTGGCTGGGCGGGGCGTTTGCGCTGGCGGCGGCACTGAGCGCGGTGCAGGTGCTCCAGACACTCCACTTCATCGGCAACTCGTTTGAGCGCGCCGGGGGCGCCGGCTGGGAATACATCACCGACGGCTCGCTGGCGCCGCGGCTGTGGTGGCTGCTGGTCAACCCCGGGTTCCTGGGTGTCGGCCACATGGCCCATGGCTACTACTGGGCCTTTCCGCCGGATTATGCCGAGGTCAATTTCTACCTGCCGCTGTGGTCGCTGGCGCTGCTGGCGCCGGTGGGGGCGGGCCTGATTTTTAATCCGCCCGAGCGCGCCCAGCGGCGGATGGCGCTGCTGGGGGTGGCGGCGGTGGTGCTGGGGCTGGCGCTGGCGCCGGGAGAGCACAGCCCGCTCTTCGAACTGTTCTACCGGTTCGCGCCCGGGTTCGATCGGTTCAGGGTGCCGGCCCGGCTGATGATTTTCTACACTGCGGGGATCGCGCTGTTGGCGGCGCTGGGTTATCACCGGCTGCTGACGGCACGGATCGGACGCGGGACGCTGGGGCTGCTGGCCGCGGGCGCGCTGGCGGCGCTGGCCGTGCTTTGGGGCAGCTATGCGCTGCGGATCGAGATCTGGCGCGGGTTGGGCGCAATTTTTCTCCAGCCGGGCGGGGGGATGCCCGGTCTGATCGACATCCTCAATCGCCACGCCCTTGTGATGGCGGCTCGTGTCAGCATGTTTTTACTATTGGCCATCTTAGCGCTGACGCTGGCGGCGAAGCGGCGGTGGGAGTGGGCGCTGTTCCTGGTGCCGTTGCTGGCGGCGGCCGAGTTGGTCTGGCTGGCCTGGCCGTTTCAGTCGAGCGGGGAGCCGCTGCGGGCCTCGACGCGGATCAGCGAATACGAGGAGCGCCTGTATCCGACCACCGAGCTGATCGAGGCGCTGCGGCGGGAGCATCGCGGCGGGCGCATCCTGTGGCTCAATGACGTGATGGATTGGAAGTTCGACCAGAATCAGCCGGAGATTTATCCCAACCGGCTGATCATGCATGGACTGCCCGAGGCTCGGGGGTATGACCCGGTCAATGCCCGCTGGATCGGCCTGTGGATGAACCTGCTGGCTGGGTTCGAGACCGACCAGCCCCCTGGCGGCTTCATGTATGTGGACATGATCGCGCGCCCGGCCATGCTGACGCTGATGGGCGTGGAGACGGTGCTCAGTTACGCCGACCTATCGGACGTGCCGGGGCTGACGGCGGCGGTGGAGCTGAGGTTTCCGCTGGCCGAGGACATCGCGCTGGAACTGCGCCCGCGGATCAAGGAACTGCGCCGCGATCCAACGACCGGCGAGAGTTTTACGGTGCTGACGCTCTGGCGCAACGAGCGCTTCCGGGGGCTGGCCTTCCCGGCACCGATGAGCCCGTTGCTGGACGATCCGGATCAGGCGCTTTTTTATACGGCGCAGACGGCCGAGAACCCCGAGCGAGCGCCCGAGCAGGCGATCGTGATCGACCCGGCGGCGCTGATGACCGGCATTCGGCCGACGATCGAGCTGGATGAGCGATTCCGGGTGCGCGCGCTGCCGAGCGGGCCCAACTCGTTCCGCTATGAGACGGATTACCCGGAGCCGGCGCTGCTTTGCCTGGCGCAGAGCCGCTGGCCGGACTGGATCGCCCGGGTGGACGGCGAGCCGGTGCCGGTCTCCTTCATGTCGGGGGCGTTTTTGGCGGTGGCGGTGCCGGCGGGGCGCCATGAGGTGGTGTTTGATTTTCATCCCGCCGGGCTCGATTTGGGCATCTGGATCAGCCTGGGCGCGCTGATCTTCATGATTTATGTGTGGGTGCGCTGTTGGCTGCTGGCGCGGTTGCGGGGCAAGCGGCCGGGAGCGGCGGTGTGATGCGGCGAGTTGAGAAAACACTCGTCATCGCAACGCTGGCGCTGGGGGCGCTGTTGCTGGCGCTGCAGGCGGCGATGGCGATGGGCTCGGCGGGGGCGGTGGCGGCGCGGGCGCGCCTGCGCGAGGGTCGGCCGCTGGCGGCGCTGGAGCAGGCTGAGCGGGCACTGGCCTTCGACCCATGGCAGACCGACGCCAGTCACGCCCGGTTGATCGCGCTGCAACGGCTGGGGCGCTGGGAGGCACTGGCCGAGCGCGGGCGCGCCGCCGTGCCATGGCATGCCTACTCGCCGGCCGTGCTGCAACTGTTGGGCGAGGCCGAGGCGCGGCTGGGGCGGCCCGAGCCGGCGGCAGAGGCGTTGTGGGCGGCGCTGGGACGCGCGCCCCGGCCTCGCGACAACCCGGCGCAGATCTGGCGGCTGACCATGCTGCAGAGCGCGCTGGCGTGGGGACCGGATGATGCGCGCGCACGCGCCGCCGCCCGCCGCACACTGGCACTGCTCGACCAGGACCCCCACCTGAGCGAAGAGGATCGAGCCGATGCGCGCCGGGAGGCCGAGGCGATTTTGAATTTGGGCCGGTAGGAACAAGCGAAACATAGTGTCGCCCCTGCCGGGGCTTTGGGGAAATGAAAGACGCATTTCTACCAACATGCCGCTCCTAACGGAGCTATTGAGCTCCTGATAAAGCTTTTTTCCGGGCCAATTCTTGGCCCACGCTTGTGACACGCGCTCAACATGTGCGAAGAGCCCCGCTGCTTGACCGACGCCGGGGGGGATATGCGAAGCTGGAGACTGAATATCTGAGTCAAAGGTCATCCATGGAAGCCACTCCCAACGAGCAGATACGCGCGGAAATGCGGCAACCTACGGTCGGCGCGGATGCGGAAGCGGGGCGCGAGTCGGCGTGGTACGAGATTTTCGGAGCAGGTGAGCCCGATTTTCGGCCGTTGCAGCCCGATGAGATTGCGGCGTTGGAGCGGGGGGGCTCGACGGCGGAGGACTGGCGGCTCGTGCTGGTGCGCGAGCCCTTCGAGCCGGCCCGCGTGCGCCACTGCCGGTTTGAGGGCCTGGTGCGGATCGGCACGTTTGGCAGCGACCAGCTCGAGGCCGAGGGACTGCGGCTGGCGGCCGGGCTGGCCGAATCCACCATCATCGATTGCGACATCGGCAACGGCTGCGGGATCACGCACGCGCGTTATCTGGCGCGGATCGTCATCGGCGATGGCGTCATGATCCAGGATGTCGGGCGAATGCTGACGACGGCGGCGGCGCGCTTCGGGCATGGCGGGCTGCTGGCGGGCGAGGCCGAGGCCGACCGACGCTGGACGCAGGTGGCCAGCGCCACAGGGCGGCGGGCGCTGGCGGCGTTTCCGGGGATGCTGCCGGCGGATGCCTGCCTGTGGGCGGCGCATCCCACCGACACGGCGCTGCGCCGGCGGCTGGCGGAACTGACCGACCGGCATGGGGCGGCGCGACGCGGGCGTTATGGCACGGTCGGGCACCGGAGCATCATCCTCGGGTGCGGGGCGATACTCGATACGGCGATCGGGGCGCATGCGCTGCTGGATGGGGCGAGCCGACTCGAAAGCCTCACCATCTGCAGCGATGCCGAGGAGCCGACGCGCATCGGCGAGGGGGTCGGGCTCGATGAGGGGATCATCGGCCATGGCTGTTCGGTCGGGCGCGGGGTGCGCGCGCATCAGTTCGTCCTGGGGACGCGCGTGCAGCTGGACCTGGGGGCGCGGCTGGAGCATGTGTTTGTCGGCGACAACTCGGCGGTGCGCTGTTGCGAGTTGATCTATTCGCTGCTGCTACCCCACCACGTCCAGCATCACAACAATTCCTTCCTGACCTCGAGCACGATCCTGGGCCAGAGCAACATCGCGGCGGGGGCGACGATCGGCTCGGACCACAACTCGCGGGCGCCCGACGCGGAATTGCGGGCGGGGCGCGGCTTCTGGCCGGGGCTGACGACCAACTTCAAGTTCCCCTGCCGGTTCGCTTCGTTCGTGCTGGCGGCCAAGGGGAGTTATCCGCAGGAGATCGACGTGCGGCTGCCGTTCAGCCTGCTGGCGCCCGAGGAGGGCGGGCTGACGCTGATGCCGGCGTATTTGTTCATCCATAACATGTATGCGCTCAAGCGCAACGAGTGCAAATGGCGCGAGCGCGACCGGCGAGTTCACAACCGGCAGCGGATCGTGACCGAGGCGCTGGCCCCCGACACGGTCGAGGAGATCTTCGAGGCGCTGGGGCTGCTGGAGTCATGGACCGGGCGGGCGACCGGGGCGGCGGAGGATGCCGAGGCGCGGGAGATCGGCCGCACCTTGCTGGATCAGGGCGAGGATGCACTGGCGGGGCTGGCCGTGCCGGCGGTCGGGGTTGAGAACTCGAGCCGGCCGGTGCGGCTGATCAAGCCGGCGCGCGGCTGGGCGGCCTATCGCGAGGCCGCGCATTATTACGCCGTGACGACGCTGCTGGAGCATGCGGAGCGGATGAATTTGAGCGCGGCGGAGCTGGCGGAGGCGCTGGCGGGCGAGCGCGAGCGCCGCTGGCTCAACATGGGGGGGATGCTCGTGACAGGCTCGGCCTACGACTCGCTGCTGGAGTCGATCCGCACGGGCGTGATCGATTCCTGGGAGGGGGTTCACGAGGCTTGGGATCGGCTTTGGGCAGATTATCCGGCGGGGCGCGCGCGGCATGCATGGGCGACGCTGCTGGCGATCAACGAGCTGGATGCCCCGCCCACGGCGGAGCAGTGGCCGGGGCTGGTGGAGCGCGCGCGGGAGACGGCGCGGCGCTGGGCGGAGCGGGCCGAGGCCTCACGCCGCAAGGATTTGGAACACCCCTTCCGGCACATCACGTTCGCGGACGCGGAGGAGGCGCGGGCGGTTTATGGGCCGCTGGAGGAGGACGCGGTGCCCGAGCTGGCCCGCGCGGAGGCCAGTCAACTGACGCAGCGGGCGGGACTGTTCCTGGAGCGCCTGCGCCCGGATTGACACCGGGCGGGGGACGATGAAAGAATCAATGGTACGCACGCGTACCGATGTATTCCGAAGGAGCCGCAAGATGGTTGACGAACCCAACGACGAGACGACGGACAACATGGCGCAGGATCAGCCGGGCTTTGAGACCCAGCCGGCGACGCTCGCGCATTGGCTCCAGGAACAATACACCGGCGATGATCGCTTCGAGGCGATCGAGGCGCTCGAGCCGGGACCGCTGGACGGGGAGGACGTGCGCACACGGTTCGTCTGCAACAACCACACCCATTTCTTCGTCTCGGTGCTGCGCGAGGATGGATATATCCGGATCGGGCTGGCCACTGAATCCCCGGCGGTGGTCGATGCGGTCCAGGAGGCGGTCGACGAGAGCGGCGGTTCGCTGACCGAGTTTCTGGAAGATGCGCTGGAGATCGAGGACGAGCTCGAATACGAGGTCCAGCACTTCCATGACGACGTGGATTATTATGCCAGCGATATCCCATACCAGCGCGAGGACGATTTGGGCTCCGAGGTCATCCGCGACGAGATCATCTATTACCTGGATGGGTTCATGAACGCGTTTTATGACTACGTGGACGTGGAATAAAAAGTGGATTTTAGCGTAGTCGGCCGAAGCCGGCGGGGGAATAAGGGTCGGCGCACCCCGGGCTGAAGCGCGGAATGTGTTTAGCGAGACAAGTGGCGCTGGCAACCTCGCTGCACACGTCTCCCCCGTTGCCACTGTGTCGCCCTTTCAGGGCTCGGGGAATTGGGCCGGCAGACCCAGGGTTTCGCTTCGCTCCACCCTGGGCTTTTGAACTGTGCCCACCCTTTCAGGGTGGAATACCATTGCCATACCCGGACCCGGCGGTCACGCTAACCACATACCCCCTACTATCCTTTCGGTTTCTTGTTTTCTTGCGAAGATTCTGCCGCCCCTTCAGGGCTCTGATGAATTGGGCGCTTGACCGGGGGTTCCCTAGGGTCACCCACGGCTACTTGCGATCGCCCCTTTGGGGCTGGGTTTTTGACGAAATGGGCAGGTAAGCAACCCACGGCTGTCAATCGCCAACTCCCATCCTCGTCCAAGCTTGATGACTTTGCGTTTCCTCGGCGTCCTCTGCGTCTTTGCGGTTCAATTAAATTTGGACGCTTGAGCCATCAACCATGCAGGTGTGGCCGGCGGCGGCCGGCGGGGCGCTTGGCCTTGCCTGAGGTTGGGAGCTTGCGCGGGGGCTCGTCGTCACTGACCAGCGCGGCCGCGATCACTTCGTCCACCGTCCGCACCGGGATAATTTCGAGCCCCTCAATGATCTCGGGGCGGACGTCCTCGAGCTCGGGCACGTTATCGGCAGGGATGATGACGGTTCGGATGCGGTTGCGGTGGGCGGCAATGACCTTCTCCTTGAGCCCGCCAATACGCAGGACCTTGCCGCGCAGCGTGATCTCGCCGGTCATGGCGACGTCCTGACGCACGGGGCGCTGGGTGAGCGCCGAGAGCAGGGCGGTGATCAGCGTCACGCCGGCCGAGGGGCCGTCCTTTGGGATCGCGCCCTCGGGCAGGTGGATGTGGATGTCCATGTCCTTGTGGAAGTCGGCGGGCAGGCCGTAGTGCTCCCAGCGGGCGCGCAGGTAGCTGAGCGCGGCGCGGGCCGACTCCTGCATCACCTCGCCGAGCTTGCCGGTCAGTTGCAGGTTGCCCTTGCCGGGCATGATCGTGCACTCGGTGGGGAGCAATTCGCCGCCGGCCTCGGTCCAGGCCAGACCGGTGGCGACGCCGACCTCGTTCTTGTCGTGGATCGTGGGGTCCTGGTAGCGCTCGGGGCCCAAGTGCTTGCGCGTGAAGACGGGCGTGACGCGGATGGTGGGCTCAGCCTCGGCACCCTCGCTGACGATCGTGCGCGCGACCTTGCGGCAGAGGTTGGCGATCTCGCGCTCAAGGTTGCGCACGCCGGACTCGCGGGTGTAGCGCTGGATGATCAGGTCGATGGAGTCCATGGCGAAGTTGATCTTGCGCCCGCCGAGGCCGTGGGCCTTGGTCTGCTTGGGGATCAGGAAGCGGCGGGCGATCTGACGCTTCTCGTCCTCAGTATAACCGGGCAGACGGATCAGCTCCATGCGGTCGAGCAGGGGGCCGGGGATGCCCGAGGTCGTGTTGGCGGTCGTGATGAACATGACCTGGCTCAGGTCGTAGTCGACTTCGAGGTAGTGGTCATTGAAGGTTTTATTCTGCTCGGGGTCGAGGACCTCGAGCATCGCCGAGGCCGGATCGCCGCGGAAGTCCGAGCTCATCTTGTCGATCTCATCGAGCAGGAAGACGGGGTTGGTGGAGCCGGCCTTCTTGAGGGACTGGATGATCTTGCCCGGCAACGAGCCGATGTAGGTGCGGCGATGGCCGCGGATCTCGGCCTCATCGCGCACGCCGCCCAGGCTGATGCGGACGAACTTGCGCTTGAGGGTGCGGGCGATGGAGCGGGCGAGCGAGGTCTTGCCGACGCCGGGGGGGCCGACCAGGCAGAGGATCGGGCCCTTGAACTCCTTGACCAGCTTGAGGACCGCGAGATACTCGACGATGCGCTCCTTGACCTTCTCGAGGCCGTAGTGGTCCTCGTCAAGGATCTTCTGGGCACGCGCCAAGTCGGGCTGGTCCTTGGTGAACTTGCCCCACGGCAGGTCGAGCAGCCAGTCCAGATAGGTGCGGCTGACGGTGGCCTCGGGGCTGAGCTGGGCCATCTTGGAGAGGCGCGAGAGCTCACGGAAGGCCTTCTCGCGCGCCTCGTCGCTCATCTTGCTCTTCTTGATGCGCTCCTCGTAGTCCTCGAGCTCAAAGTCTTCCTCGCTGGAGAGGCCCAGCTCCTTCTCGATGACCTTGAGCTGTTCGTTGAGGAAGTATTCCTTCTGGCTTTTGCCGATCTTGCTCTTGACCTGGGTGATGATCTTGTTCTCGAGCTCGAGCAGCTCGTTCTCGCTGGCCAGCAGCTCGGAGAGGATCAGCATCTTTTCACCGGCGCGGATCGACTCCAGCACGCGCTGCTTGTCCTCGGTGCGGAAGTGGCCATAGTTGGCGATGGCGTTGGCGAGCTGAAGCGAGTCCTCGAGCGAGCGGATGGAGAGGCCCAGATCCTCGGGGATCTTGTCAGAGAGCTGGGCGTAGTGCTCGAACTGGGAGACCACCATGCGCTGGAGGGCGGCGAGGCGCTTGCCTTGATCATCGACGTAAGTGATCGGCTCGGTGGTGGCCTCAAGGTGATCGCCCTGGGTCTCGAAACCTGTGATGCGCGCGGCGCGATGGCCCTCGACGAGGATCTTGGCGGAACCATCGGGGAGGCGCAGGACCTGGACGATCTCGGAGATCGTGCCGACGTTGTAGAGGTCGTCGATGCCGGGGTGGTCGCTTTCGATGTTGCGCTGGGCGACCAGCAACAGCTTCTTGTCGCGGCGCAGCGAAGTTTCCAGCGCCAGCAGCGACTTGTGGCGCACGATGAAGAGCGGGGTGATGCTGTTGGGGAAGACGACGATTTCCTTGAGCGGGACGACCGGCAACAGTTCTTGCTTAGCCATTCATTCTTTTCCTTGCCGCCAACCTGGTGCGCAATTTTTTTGGAGAGGATTCCGGTGCCGGAGCTGTCGGCCCCTGCACTGGAAGCCTGTTCATATCTTACACGAAACGGTATGGAGCAAGCTACTATTGATCGGTGTTTGGCCTGAGCATCGGGTCGGGGTTTGGATGAGGCGGGCGGGAGCCGGAAACAGCGCGTAAACCTTGGCCTCTTTGCATTCCGTTCTGGCCGCCGGGGAACGATCAATTTGCATCACGGGGGGCGTTGGGCCTATCATGTTACGCTGCGGCGGCCACCGTGGCGCGGCAAAAAATTGGATCAGCTGGGGCGGGCATGACGGCGACTTTTCTGATGATTCTGGGCGGGGTGGTGCTGATCGCCGCCACGACCATTTTCGGGCTGGCCTGGGCTGTGCGCCGGGGTCAGTTCGGCGATCTGCGCCGCGGAGCGCGTTCGATTTTTGACGAGGACGAGCCGATCGGCAGGCCGACCGACCGCTTTCCGGGGGATCCATCATGAGTGCCCAAGCCCTGACGCCGCATCCGGCCCACTTTGAAAACCAGAACGAGTTGAACGATCGGGCGGCGATCGACGCGTCGTGCGCACGGCCGGTGATGTGGTTTCTGGCCAGCTCAGTGGTCTGGCTGCTGGTGGGGACGGTGCTGGCGATGCTCGCCTCCTACAAAATGCATTCGCCGGGGTTTCTGGACCAGTGGGCGTGGCTGACGTTCGGGCGGGTGCGGCCGGCACACCTGAACGCGGTGACCTATGGCTGGGCCTCGATGGCGGGGATTGGCGTGGTGCTCTGGATGCAGGCGCGCCTGTCGCGGGTGCAGCTTGCCTTTCCGCGCGTGCTGACGGCGACGGCCGTGCTCTGGAACATCGTCGTGGCGATCGGCATCGGCGGGATCCTGGCCGGCTGGCACACCAGCGTGGAGTGGATCGAGTTCTCGCTGCCGGTGGCGCTGGCGCTGGCGGTGCTGTTCAGCGTGTTCGCGCTGATCTCCTTCTACACCTTCGCCCGCCGCCAGACGACCCACGTCTATGTGACCCAGTGGTACATGTTCGGCGCGATCCTGTGGTTTCCATACCTCTACCTGATCGCCAACGTGATGATTCACCTGGGTCAGGCTCGCGGGGTGGCGCAGGCGAGCACCAACTGGTGGTTCGCGCACAATGTGCTGGGGCTGTGGCTGACCCCGATCGGGGTCGGGGCGGCCTATTACCTGATCCCCAAGGTGATCGGGCGGCCGATCCACAGCTATTACCTGTCGATCCTGGGCTTCTGGTCGCTGGCGCTGTTCTATAACTGGGCGGGGACGCATCATTTGATCGGGGGGCCGCTGCCGGCCTGGCTGGTCTCGGTGGGGATCGTCGGCTCGATGATGATGTTCATCCCGGTGATCACGGTGGCGATCAACCACCACCTGACCATGCGCGGGCACTTCCACATGCTGCGGACCAGCCCGACGCTGCGCTTCGTGGTGGCGGGGGCGATGACCTACACAGCGGTCAGCGCGCAGGGCTCGCTGATGTCGCTGCGCTCGCTCAACGAGGTGACCCACTTCACTCACTACACGATCGCCCACTCGCACCTGGGGGTCTATGGCTTCTTCACGATGATCATGTTCGGGAGCTGCTACTACATCATGCCGCGGCTGACGGGGATTGAGTGGAGTTCGGCGCGGCTGATCCGGATCCATTTCTGGTCGGTGCTGGTGGGGATGGCGCTCTACTGGATCGGATTAACCTGGGGCGGGGTGCGCCAGGGATTCATGCTCAACGACCCGGCGGTGCCGTTCCTGGACGTGGTGCGATACACGCTGCCGTACCTCTGGTCGCGCAGCGTGGCCGGCGCGCTGATGACGCTGGGCCATGTGGCCTTCGCCGTGCTGGTGGCGCGGATGCTGCTTGCCTGGCGGCGCCGGCATGCGGACGCGGAATGGGAGCCGGAGCCTGAACCGGCGGCACGGCCGGCGCGGGCGGAGGCAGGGGCATGAACCGGACGCTGCTCATCTACATCGGCATTATCGCCACGGTGATCATTTCGAGCGTGGGGCTGGTATTCGTGCCCGACGCGCAACTGTTTGCCCTTGAGCCGGTGCGGCTGGAGAGCGGGGAACAGCGCCCGCTGGCGCCGGCCGGCGCGATCGCGATGGGGCGCGAGGTCTACATGGATTTGGGCTGCATCTACTGCCACAGCCAGCAGGTGCGGCCCGAAGGCTTTGGGTCGGACCTGGAGCGCGGCTGGGGAAGCCGGCGCAGCGTGCCGCGCGATTACATCCACGACCGGCCCCACCTGCTGGGGACGATGCGGACCGGCCCCGATCTGCACAACATCGGCCTGCGCCAGCCGAGCGAGGACTGGCACTACCGCCACTTCTACGAGCCGACCCTCACCTCGCCCGGCTCGACGATGCCGCCACACCGCTTCCTGTTCCGGCGGGTCAGGATCGAGCCGGGGGCGCAGCCGCCGCTGGACGCCATCGAAATGCCCGAGGGCTATCTGGCGGCAAACGAATACCTTGTGCCGACGGACCGGGCGCGGCACCTGGTGGCTTATCTGCTCAACCTGAATTTCAGCTACGATGAGCCGGAGACCCGCTGATGGCCACCACGCCCGACGATGCCCACGACCCGTTGCGCGGAGACAAGGCCGATGCCGACGTCGCGCGCATGCATGCCTCGATCATGCGCGAGAACGCCGAACCCAGCGACGGCTTCGAGCCGATCCCGATCAGCCTGATCTTTCTTTTTTTGGCGCTGACGGCGTGGGGCGGCTGGTACATCTCCCACTACAGCGGGGGCTGGATGACCCATGCCTATGACGAGGGGGCGCTGATGCGACCCAACCGGGGCGGCGGCGCGGTCGCCGAGGAAGCTCCGCGCGATCCGATCGAACTGGGGCGGGTGGTCTTCAACCGCTGCAGCAGTTGCCACGGACGCAATGGCGAGGGACTGGGCGGGGCTTATCCGCCGCTGGCGGGCTCGGAGTGGGTCATCGGCGCGCCCGAGACGCCGGTGCGGATCGTGCTGGGCGGGATGAGCGGGCCGATGACCGTCGCCGGGCAGCGCTATAACAGCGCGATGCCGGCGTGGGGTCACATCCTTAGTCACGAGCAGGTCGCGGCGGTGGTGACGTATATCCGGCAGGCGTGGGGGAATGAGGCGTCGGCGGTGGGGGTGGAGCTGGTTGAACGGGTGGCGCGTGAGAGCGCCGGCCGCAAGAACCGCCCCTGGAGCGCCGAGGAGCTGACGGCAGCCGCGGAGCAAGCCACCCCAAGCCCGATGCCCTGAACAGGGGCACCTCGGATTACAGGTTCTTCAACTCACGGGCGAGGGCTTCGTGGATGATGTCGAAGGACTGGTTCTGGCGACGGGCCTCACTGAGGCGCCGGCGCAGGGCCTGATCCTCGGGATGGCGTTCCAGATAACGTGTGGCCAACTGAATGCCGCGCTCCAGCTCACCGCGCTCGAACAGGGCATGGGCGGCCTTGTAGAGGTGCGGATCGGCGGCGGCCGGATCGGAGGCTTCGAGCAGCTCGGCCAGGCGCAGGCGGGCTTCGATATTGTCGGGTTGCGAGCGTAAGAAGCGTTCGAGTTGCTGGCGATCGGCCGCGGGCACGCCGGTGCGCGCACCGGTGCCGGCGGGGACGGGGGTGATCGTCGAGCCGGTGCGCAGTGCGGCCAGCAGGTCGCGGACGACCGTATGGCCGGGCGAGAGCTGGAGCAAGCGCTGGTAAATCTTCGCCGCCTCGCGGCCCTGGCCCTCGTTCGAGAGCAATTCGGCCAGGCGCAGATACACATCAATCAGATCGGTTTCGGGCCCGACCTGCGGGTAGAGGTCGATATAGCGGCGAAGGACAGCGAACTCCTCGACCCCCTGCTCGATGGCTTGGCGGTAAAGGAGAACCGCCTCCGCGATCTGGCCGGCGCGGGCGAGGTTTTCTGCGACCGTGGTCAGCTCGGCCACCACTTCGCGGGCGGCGCCGATGGCAAGTTGACCGCGCACCAGGCTTTCGAGTGCGCGCGGGTGGTCGGGTTCGATCTCGAGCAAACGGCGACTGGCGGCGACCGCCAGGTCATGCAGCCCGCGCTCGGTGTACTGGCGCACGAGCACGTCGGTATGCTCACAGGCCAGGCTGGATTCTCCCAGCCGGTGCGCCAGCTCAACCAGCCGCTGACGGTATTCCGTATTCAGGTTGTCGATTGCGACGATACGGCCGAGGGCCTCGAGCAGGCCGTGGTCGTCGCCCGACTGCTCGCGCTGGTGCGCCAGCCAGCGCCAGGTCTCGAGAGCCAGTCCGCGCCGATGGGTGAGCAGGTAAATCTCGGCCAGGCGCCGGCGCGGCTCGGGATCATCGGGAGTGAGGGCAATTATGCGTTCGAGCACACGACCGGCTTCGGCGGCCTGACCCTCGGCCACGAGCGCCTCGGCGAGCGCCAGCGATTCCTCGACGGCGCGGTGCAGCTGACCCTGAGCGCTGAGGAACTGGATGAACTCCTCGCGCGCCGAGACGAGCGTGGGGTGGATGGCGATCAGTTTTTCATAGGCGCGGGTGGCCTCGACCACCGAGCCCTTGGCGGTGAAGACGCGGGCCAGCTGGAGGAAATGATCGACCAGCTCGACCTCGTCGCCGATCCGGCTGTAGAGGTCGATGAAGCGCAGACGGGCGCGGGTGTCCTCGGGGCGTTCCTCGAGCAGCTCGCGCAGAGAGCCGATGGCGCCCTCCATGTCGCCGGCCCCGGCAAGAAGCTCGGTGAGGTGGCGCAACTGTTCGATCATCTGCTCATGGCGCCCGAGCTGGCGCAGCAGACCCACCATCCGATGGTGGGGCTGGGGCTGGGCCGGGGCAAGCTCGATCATCTCGCGCAGCACCGAGAGCGCCAGTTCCCACTCCGCATTCTGATGATGAATATCGTAAAGCCGCTCATACTCCTCGAGAGCGAGGTTGTTCTCGCCCAGGCCGCGCAGGGCGGCGATCAGGGTCTGGCGAGTGGGCACATGGCGCAGCTTGAGCCCGAGCGCGCGGTAGGCGAGGCCCTTGGCATCCTCGAAGCGCTCGTCGCCCAGGGCGTTCTGGGCCAGTTGATGGTAGTGCCAGGCCGCGATTTCGGGGAGGCCGGCCTCCTCGAACAGCAGCGCCACTTCAGCGCTGATTTCCTCGCGCTCGGTCCCCGAGGCAGCCACCACGCGCTCGGCCAGCAGGCGGGCCGGCTCCATCTGTTCGTCGAGGAGCAGGCGGCGGATCAGGTCCAGGCGGGTGCGGCGCGCGTTATGGCTTTCGCCGGAGCGTTCCTGATACTCGGCCAGCCGGCGCAGGTGCTCCAGGTTGTCGGGCTGGATGCGGCAGGCCAGTTCGAGCGCCCAGGTCGCGGTGCGGGCATCGGCTCGCGACTCGGCCAGGGCGGCGATCTGGACCAGCTGCTCGGCGGTTTCGACGTGGCGTTCCAGCCGCATCAGCAGGTCCACCAGGCGGCGGCGCATCGGCAGGTCATCGGGGAACCAGCGCAGCGCGCGGCGGGTGGCCTCAAGCGCACGGTCGAAATCTTCGTGGGCGGCGTGATGGTCCGCCAGCCATTCGCATTCCTTGAAGGCCTGGCGGAACTTTTCGGTGCGCTCGTAGATGGTGCAAAGGTGGGCATGCGCCTCGGGGTGATCGGGCGCCAGCGCCAGAATCTGCCGGCAATACTTGATCGCGCGGCGCGGGTCGTCGGCCGCGTCCAGGCGCTCGATCAGGCTCAAGTAATGATGGATGCCGACCTCGGCCTGACCGCCACGCGCCAGCAGGCCGGCCAGCAACTCGCGCTCGTCCTGGCGCGAGGGATCAAGCGCAAGCAGGTGCTCGAGCAGTTCGCGCGCCTCCTCGTCGCGATGGGCCTCGACCAGCCCGCGGGCTGCCTGGGTGTATTCCTCAATCGCGGCCGACGTCTGGCCCAGCCGCTCGAGCGACTCAGCCAGCAGGCCGCGCAGCTCCAGGTTGAGCGGGTCGAGCTTAAGGCTGCGGATGGACAACTCGCGGGCGCGGTCGAAATGGCCCGAGTCGCGCAGCGCCCGGGCGGCACGCGCCAGGTGCGCGACACCCTCGGGGCGGCGCCCCAGCGTCAGGCAGAGGTCACCCAGAGACTCGAGCAGCTCGGGATGATCGGGCTGGAGCGCGAGCGCGGACTGCAGGCATTGGCGGGCGGGCTCGAGGCGGTGCGCCTCGCGATGGATTCCGTGCAGGCGGCGCCAGCCGGCGATTGCCTCCTCGCGCAGCCCACGCGCCTCGTAGAGCGCACAGAGCCGGGCCAGAATGGCATCGTCGGCGGGGTGACGCTCGGCCAAGGCCTCGTAGAGGGCCAGTGCATCGTCGGCCCGGCCGCCTGATTCGTAAAGGGCCGCCAGCCGCAGGCCCTCGCCACGATGGGTTTCGTCTTCGCCGGCGGCCTCGGCGGCGGCCAGCAACTCGGCCAGCAGCTCCGGATCATCAGGTGAGACATCAACGGCCTTGCGGAACAGCTCCAGCGACTCGGCGTGCGCGCCGGCAACGGCATGGGCGCGCGCGGCATCGAGCCAGCCGGCGCGGGCTTCCATGGGGCGACCGGCCTCGAGGTAAATTTCAGCCAGCCGGGCAACCAGATCCAGTCGCGAGGGATCGAGCGCGCGGATGCGGCCGAGCGTCAGGATCGCCTCATCCAGAGCCCCCGCCTGATACTGCGTCTCGGCGAGGCGAACGAGCTGATCGATCGCCAGCTCGAGGCGGTCTCGCCGCAGAGCCCAATCCACCAGCGCCTCCAGCGCGGTGCAATCGCCAGGGGCGGCTTCCAGCAGGGTCTCGTAGACAAGCTGGGCCTGGTCGGGTTCATTGCGCTCATCATGCAGCGCGGCCAGCCCGAGCCAAGCCTGAATGGCCTCGGTCAACCGACCCAGTCGGGCCAGCGCACGCGCCACCAGGTCACGCAGCAGGGCGTCATCGGAATAGATCATGACCCCGTCGTTGCCGAGCTCGAGCGCTTCCTCGAGCCGGCCCGTTTCAAGCGCCTGACCGGTCGCCTGGCGATATTCATCACGGGCGATGGCATGGGCGCCGCGCTCGACGAGCACACGCAGCAGTGCGATGCGCAGCCGGTGGTCCTCGGGACGCACCTGTGCCAGACGATGGAGCGCCTGGAGCGCCCGGGCCGGCTCGCCCGCTTCGAGCCAGAGCCCGACCAGCTCGCGGCCACGACCAAGCGCCGGCTCGACCTGTCCGACCTCGAGCAACAGGTCCACGATGCGTGTAACCAGCAGGGGCTGGTCGGGGCGCAGGTCCTCAAGCCGGCGCAGGACGGCAAGTGCCTGATCGAGTCGACCGGCGCCGGCGTGGGCGTCAGCCAATTGCTCCATGACCTCGCCGAGGCCCTCCCAATCGCCGAGCGAGCGGCGGGTTTCGATAAGCGCCAGCAGTGCCGCCTCATCGTGGGGATTGAACTCGAGCAGTCGCTTGAGCTGGGCGGCTGCCTCGAGATGGTTGCCGGTGGCGGAGGCCAGTCGCGCCAGCTCGCGCCGCTGGCCGGCCGCCTCGGCCTGGTCGCCGCCGGCCTCGCAAAGTTCTGCCAGCCGCCGCCGCGCCTCGATGTTTGCGGGCTGGGTCTGCGTCAGGTGCTGATAGATCCGGATGGCGACTTCGGGACGGGCCTCGCGCTCGTGACGCGCCGCGAGGCCCAACCAGCAGACAGCAGCCTTGGCCGGCTGGCCAAGCCGCTCCTGAATCTGCGCCAGGGCCTCGGGCAGGTCGAGCCGATCAGGCGCCAGCTCGACTGCCCGCGCGAGCAGCGGCTCCATTTCGGCCGGCCGCTCCAGGCGGTCGTGAATCTCGATGGCGCGCATGATGGCATCGAGCGCCTCTTCGTCGCGGCCCAGCCGCCGCAAAGCCGCCGCCGCGCCGCCCCAGTCCGCCGCCGCGTCGTCAACCAGCCCGGCCGCGCGGATCAGGGCCTCGGCACATTCGGCATCCTGGCCGGATGTTTCCAGAATCGCGGCCAGCTCTCGCCAGAGGGTGGCGGCGGCGGGCGCATCGCCCGCTTGCTCGAGCAGCGCCGCCCGCCGGCGCAGAAACTCCGGCTCGCCCGGGTATAGCTCCTGCAGGCGCGCCAGGATGCGCAGTGCTTCATCGGCGCGGCCTAGCTCTTCACGCCAGCGCGTGGCCAATTCCACGAAGATTGCGCGCGCCTCGTCCTGCTGGCCCAGCTCGTGCAGCATGTCGGCCAGCCGCTCGCGCAGGGCCAGGTCATCGGGATCAAGTTCGGCCAGGCGGCGCCACTGGGCGAGGGCCTCCGGGCCACGGCCCAGCCGCTCGAGCAGTTCAGCGAGCCGACGTATGGTCACGGCGGCCTCGGCCCAGCGGCCCAGCCGCGCCTGGAGGCGCCCCAGCGCCGCGAGCAGCTCATCGTCTTCGGGAGCCAACTCGAGCGCCTCGCTCAGGTGCCGCTCGGCTTCCTCAGGATGATTCGCCTCGGCATCGGCCGCCAGCCAGCGCAAGTCCTCAAGGGCCGACGCGGGACGCGACAGTTCTCGGGCGGCCTCGATGCGGCCGCGGCGCATGTGGGTGGAATCAGGTGTCAGAGCGAGGCCGGCTTCGGCCGCCTGGAGGACAACATCCCACAAGCCGGCAGCCCTTGCGTCATCCAGCAACCCACTCCACAAGCCCGGGGCGAGGTCGACCATGCCACGGTCGGTGAGGAGACGGGCACACTCCAGCCGCCAAGGCCACTGCTCGCGCAGCAGCGGCATCGCATCGGCGAGCGCCGTAGCCAGCGTGTCGCGGTCGTCGCGGTCAGCGGCCCAGGCCACCAGCTCAAGCCAATGGCGGGCCGCCTCGGCCGGGTCGCTGCCCTCGGCCGAATAAAAGTGCGCCAGCCGCAGGCGCGCGGCAGGGTCCTCGGGGCGCAGCCGGACCAGTTTCTGCAATACGCCGGCGGCGTGGGCCCGCTCGCAAAGCGACTCGTAGATCGCCAGCACGGCGGAGAATATTTCCGCGGCTTCGTCCAAGCGACCCTGATCTTCGAGCAGGCGGGCCAGCCGCTCGATGCGCTGGGGATCGGCGGGGCTGAGTTCACTGGCGCGGCGGAGATAACTTTCGGCCTGATCGAGCCGTCCCGCCGCGAGCGCCTGCTCGCCGAGCGCCTCCAATTCGCCGCAGGCCTCGCCGGTTTCGCCAAGCGCCACCAGGGACTCGACCAGCAGGTCGCGCGCGGGGGTGAAGTCGGGATGAAACGCCGTGATCCGGCGGCAGAGCGTGACCGACTCGGCCGGTGCGCCGCTGGCGCGAGCAAGCTCATAATATTGACTCGCGGCGGCCTCGACATCCCCCCGGGCTTCCAGGCACTCGGCCAGTCGGGCCGCGAGATCGCCGCGATCGGGCGCCAGTGCGACCAAGTGCCGGATCGCCGCCAGCTCCAGCTCGCAATCGCCGGCCGAACGGCCAAGCGCAACGAGGCGTTCGTAGCAACCCGCGGCGGCCTCGGGTCGGCCGGCGCGCTCGGCGCAGGCGGCGGATTTTTCAAGCAGCCGGCGGTCCTGCGGAAGCTGCGCCAGCGCCAGCTCCAGCAAGGGGAGGGCTTCATCGACTTCGCCGGCGTGAGCTTTGACATCAGCCAGCTGTTCGTAAACAGCGGCAGCGGCGGCGGGCTGATCGGCGGCGGCCAGCAGTTGCGCCTGCTCGCGGCGCAGGTCCTCGCGGTCGGGGCAAAGCACGAGCAGCCGCTCGATCGCCGCCAGCTGCAGCGCAGCGTCACCGCTGGATCGCCCGAGGATGACAAGGCGTTCATGACATCCCGCGGCGGCCTCGAGTCGGCCGGCGCGCTCGGCGCAGGCGGCGGATTTTTCAAGCAGCCGGCGGTCCTGTGGAAGCTGCGCCAGCGCCAGCTCCAGAAGGTCAAATGCCTCGTCCATATCGCCGGCGTCAAGTTTTTCATCGGCCAGCTGTTCATAGGTGGCGGCGGCGGCGGCGGGCTGATCGGCGGCGGCCAGCAGTTGCGCCTGTTCGCGGCGCAGGTCCTCGCGGTCGGGGCAAAGTGCGAGCAGTTGCTGAACCAGGTCCTGACGCGTCGATGGATCGGCCGCAACAGCCAACATGTGTTCAAGATGGCCTGCGGCTTCCTCGCGCTCGTCGGCGGCGATCAGCATGCGGACAAGCTGCCCCTGCCAGCCACCTTCGGCCGGATAATGCTCGACTGCGAATCGCCAGGCCGCCAGTGCTGCGGGGTCCTCGAGCTGCGCATCGAAACTCGCCAGCCAGCGCTCGACAAGGCGGCGGGCGGCCTCGGCGCCCTTGTCGGCCAGCGTGGTGCGGGCTGCCACCTCGAGCAGTTCACGGTCGGCCAGCGTTAACTCACCGTTACCGGCATCGCAGCGGGCCAGGCGCAGCTCGGCCTGCTGGCGTCGCAGCGAGGGGTCGTGCGGATCGAGGCGGCAGGCCTGGTCGAGCAATTCGTCAGTCAGCTCGGCCTCGCCGCGAGCGGCAGCCTGCGCTGCCAGATCACGATAAATTTCAAGCGCACGAGGATGGTCGCCGCACTCGACGGCCAACTCGGCGCGCAGACGAAGCCAGTCGGCGCGCGCCGGCTCGGCATCAAGCATGGCATCGAGCCGGCGGGCGGCCTCGGCCGGATCGCCGTCGCGCGCGAGCCGCTCGACCTGGCCCAGCCGCCGGGGGCGCGCCTCCTCGGCGCGACCGGTCTGCTCGAGCAGCAAGCAAAGTTCATCGTCGACCTCGAGATCGACCGGGCGCAGTTGGGCGAGCCGCTCCAGCGTCGCCAGCAGCGACTCGATCTGGCCCGCCTCGCGGTGGATCGTGGCCAACCGCTTGAGCAGGGACAGCAGCTCGGACATCGAACCGGACTGCTCATGAAGGTTGGCCAGCTCCTCAATCAATTCCGCGTCGGTGGGCGCCAGGCGGGCAGCTTCATCAAGCGCGGCGAGCGCCTCGGCGGTGAGCCCCTGGCGACGACAGCGGGCGGCCTTGCGGCCGAGCGCATCGGCGAGCGCCTCGGAGCGGCCGGCGAGGCGGGCCAGCTCGATTTCCCGCTCAACCAGTTCCTCCGCCTCGGGATAAACCTCGAGCAGGCGAGCGAGCAGCGGACCGGCCTCATCGAGACGCTTTTCCCGGATGAGCGTGTCAAAAACCTCGATGCGCTGCTCAAGCGCGCGGCCGTGCAGACCTTCGGCCTCGCTGACCTGCGCCGAAAACATGCGCAGGCGCAGGCTGTGGGGGTCCAGTTCGAGGGCGGAATTGATCAATGCGCGCGCGGCGGGCAGATCGCCCCGATTCAGCGCCTCGACCGCCTGATCGACGTATTGCGTGCCGAGCCGCTGAAAGAGTTCCATGTCGACGGGCAGATTCATGCGTTCGGCCAGGTCGAGCGCTGCCTCGATCGGCGCGAGTTGGCGATGCAGCCCCCAGAGCTCGACAAGCGGTCCGCCCTTGAAACAGGCGCAGTGCTTCATCATGCATTTGTAGGTGCGGGAGGGGACGTGGATGATCAGCGAGCGGACGGCACGCTCGCGGTGGACGGGGCAGAAGCACTTGATGGAGTCGTCGCCGGAAAGGATTTTATCCGGATGATAATCGAGCAACCGGACAAAGGCCGGAGGATCAACCAGGCCGTTAATCTGACTGAGAATCGATTGTAGATTGGACATTGAATGAAAGCCCCGCCCTCGTCGCCACATTGCCGTTGCCGTTACCGCGCGATCATGCCCTCTCTCTTTTTCGACAAGGGCGCCCCCATTGATTAGGAAGAGATGAAGAAAGATTCAGAGGCAACCGACCCGTGGGCGGAGTGCTTAAAAATCAGGCGCGGGGCTCCCTGGGAGGAGGAGCCCCGCGCGGGATCGCTGGATGGCTGAAGCCGCGGCTTACTGAGAGACCTCGGAGTCCCGCTGGATCAGATCGTCCGTGGTGCTGACGTCATCCATGAAGTAATCGGGCTTGTTCCACTCCCGTTCGAGCTTGCCATGCAGATGGGTTTCCCATTTGCTCATCTCGGGGCGCTCCTCAATGATGGTGGGGGTCATCATCAACACCAATTCGGTGCGGCTCTGGGTGTTGGTCTTGTTCTTGAAGAGCCAGCCCAGCACCGGGACCCGGTGCAGCCAGGGCACGCCGGTGATGCCGTTGATGTTGTTGGTCTGGCGCAGGCCGCCGAGAACCACGGTGCTGCCGGTCTGGACGATGACGTTGGTGCCGGCGGCGCGCTCATCCATGCGCGGGGGCGAGAGCGGATCGGCGGCGTTGACGCGGCCGCGATTGATCGCCTGCTCCAACTCAACCGTCATCCGCACAAAACCATTGGGCGTGATGATCGGACGGACGGTGATCTTGATACCGGCATCGGCGAACTCGATCTGCTCGGATGTGCTGCCGCCGGCGACGAGCTGGGTGGCCGACCGGTAGGGGATGCGCTCAATGATATCGATGTTGGCCGAGACGTTGTTGAGGGTCGTGACGCGCGGATTGGCCAGAATCTCCACGATGTTCCGATTTTCGAGGAAATTGAAGGCGGCATTCAAGTTGTACTCGCCGCCGAAGATGCCGATCTGGTCGCCGAGGGCAAGCGCGGCGCCGTACTGGTCAAAACCCAGTCCCTCGTAGAGAACATTGGCCACGCGCAGGGGATCGTAACCCGGAGCCCCCACCTGACCGCCAGTATTGGCCTGCGACAGGGTCCACTCGGTGCCGAAGGACTGAAGGGCGTCAATATTGATGTCCACCAGCCGCGCCTCGATCTGAACCTGACGCTCGGGGATGTCGATCTTGTGGATCAGGTCGCGGATGATCTCGATCTGGGGCGGCACGTCGGTGATGATGATCGAGTTGGACTCCTGGTTGGCGACCAGCCGGCCATGGTCCTCGCTGCTGAGGAAGGGCTGCATGGTCAGCTGGACGTCCTCGGCGCGGATCCAGTTGAGCTGGATGACCTCGGTGCGGGTCTCAACCAGCCGGCTGCTGATGCGGGTCTGGGGCACGATGCGGAAGATGCCGCTGGGGTCGACGACGATCGCGAGCCCGCGGGTCTTGAGCACCGAGTCCAGCGCGTCGCGCAGCCGCACGTTGCGCAGGCGCAGCGTGACGTTGCCGGTGATCTCGCCGGAGTCGAAGATGAAATTGATGTTGAGGCGCTCGCCGATGATGCGGATGACGTTGCGCAGGTCGGCATTTGAGAATTCCAGCGACTCGATCGGCGCCTCCAGCTTCTCGATGGCGGCCCGCGTCAGCAGGTCCTGCTCGGGCTCGCTGAAGGTCAACTCAATGCGCTCGGTGCCATTGGCTGCCGGCGCGACCACCTGGGTCGTCTGGGCTTGCGGCTCAAGCTGGACCGCTGCATCCTGTGCCGTCGCCGGCCATCCCAGGCCGACCGCCACCACGACGGCCAAAAGCCATCCCTTGCCTTTATTCCTGAACATCCCCAGTCTCCTTCCGCGCATGATGCCGGCGGGATTGACCCCTGGCCGTGCATGAGGTTTTGTGTTTCGCCGCCGTCCCGCACGGGCGGGCGCCGACGGTTGACTGACTTACTTCAGGTCGTTGAGGACGACCTTGAATTCGAGATCGCGAATCCGGTAGACCACCGCGCGCTCGCCAATTTCAGCAACAGTGATCTCGGGGTAATTGGGCAGCGGCTGGCCGACGCGCAGCATATACTCGCCCACCAGGCACAGCCCGCTGCCGTCATGCTCGCGCAGCACGCCGCTGGTGTTGGTCTGCACCCACTGGGGCAGCTCGACGACCTCGCGGGCCGGCGAGGACTCCGACTGCAGCGCCAGCATCTTTTCGACCTCGGCCTGCTGTTGCGCCTGGATCTGAGACAGGCGCTGGCGAACCAGCGGGGTGAAGCGCTGGTCGTTGAGGGCGATGATGCGGCCAAACAGGTCGAGCGCCTCGTCGATCTGGCCATCCTTGAGGTGATCCTCGGCCTGGGTCGAAAGCTCGCGGTAGATGGCGGCGCGGCGCACCCAGGGCACCACCATCGGGTCGTTCTTGTCGGCCGCGTCATAGATGAAGCGCGGCTGGTCGCCCAGCAGCTTGCGAATCTCCGGGTTCTGGAAGAGGTTGGTCGCGAGTGAGGATTGGGTCTCCTGGCTTTCCAGCCCCAGGCGCGGATCGCCCGGGCGCAGGCTGGGCATGCGCTCGCCGAGGGCATCGATCGCCAAGAGCATCTTGCTGGTCGCAGACTCCTGCTCGCCGAAGCCGCGGGTGACGCCCAGTTCGGGATCGGCCGTGGCGGCGAGGCCCTCGGCAGCAGGCTCGGCCTGGGGCTCCAGCGCCACCGCCGGCACGGCTGGTTGCTCGCTGGCCGGGGCGATCAGACGCGCCACCGCGCGCCAGGGCGATTCGGCGCGGGCCGGCGCGACCATGGCCGGCAGCACGGCCAAGGCCAGCGCCAGCGCCCATTTATGTGATTGATCGATGCTCGACATCTTCCCGCTCCTTGCTTGCTTAGGGATTGAACATGAAGGTCGTCACGCTGATGGCGAACGGATGGATCGACGGGCGATTCGGGTTGTTGGTGATGCGCAGGTCGCGCAGCCGCATGAAACGCTCGGGATTCTGCTCGATCAGCGTGAGGAACTGGCCGATGGCATGGTAATGGCCCAGCGCCTCGACCTCGTATGGAATCTCGGTGTAAAGCGCGCGCCGCTGGGTGTTGGCCGGTGCGACCTTCTCCTGGACGATGCCGGTGGTGCTCAACGAGGTCAGCAGGGCGTTGAGGAAACCCGGGGCATCGGGGCTCGACGGCAGCCGCTGGGTCACCTTGTTGATCATCTCGACCTGGCGCTCCAGCTCTTCCTTCTGCGCGACCAACTCCTGGATCTGAGCCAAGTCCTTCTTGAGGACCGGGATTTTCTGCGCGAGCTCGGTACGCTGGCGCTCATTGGCGGCGATCATGCCGCGACCGAACATGAAGTGGAAATATCCGACCAGGACCAGGCCGATGACGCCGAGGAAGGCGCTCAGCAGGAGCCCGGATTTTTGTGCATCGCTCAGTGTCATGTTGCTTCTCCCGCGTCTGTCATCATCTGGGGTGGCGGCTTAGCGGCCGGCGCTGGCGACCTGACGCCCCTCGGGTTTGTTGCTTTGTTCCTCGCCCATCGGCAGGGTGGTCAGCCGGAAGATGAACTTGTTGACCCCCACGCCCTCATAGACCTCACCCTTGATCTCCTCGAACTCCATCTCGCGATGGAAGCCATCCATGAACCGCTGGGGCTGGCCCTGGGTGTCGACCATCTGGTAGTCGATCATGGAACGGTAGAAGGCCATCACGTTGTCGAATTGCTCGATGTGGTCCTCGCCGGTGGCCAGGCCCGTCAGGACGAGCCGGTAGCGGATCACAGGGCGCCGAACCGGCGCCGGCTGGGGACCCTTGTTCTTGTCGGTCGACTTGCGCCAATTTTCGATCGCCTGCTTGGAGGCCTCAGTCTCGACCTCTTCCACCATCTCGGCGATGCGGATCTCGTCGAGGAAGACGTTGTTGGGGGTCAGGCTGGCCAGCATGTTGATCTTCTGGCTCCAGAGGATGCGGTCGGGCGGATCGAGCGAGCGCAGCACATCCATCTGATTGGCAACGACCTCGCGGAACCTGCTGACCTCCGCGGCCTCGTTGGTCTGCAGGGAAATCTTGCGCTCCAGCTCGGCGTGCTCGGCGACCGCGGCCTTGAGCTCCCGCTTGGAGCGGTCAACCTGGCTCCACATCCGCCAGGCGAGCGTGCCGTCCAGGGTGAGGAATGCCAGCGCGACGAAGACCACAAGCGCGGCGCCCGCCCGACCGGTGGCGGCGCCCGGGGTGGCGCCGCGGCGGGCCTTCTTTTGCTGCGTGCTATCGAGCAGGTTGATCCTGATCATGGTGATGCTTCCTTTTCAGTCGCTCAGGCGGCCGCGGCGCCGCGCAGGCCGAGGCCGACGCAGACACCCAGCGTGCTGCGCAGGGGCTCGAGCTGGCTGGCATTGGGATTGCGCGAGGCGACGCGCACGCGCCGCAGCGGGTCGATGATTTCCACCGGCAGTCTCAGCTCGGCCTCGAGATACTCGGGCAGGCCGCGCAGGCGCGAGCTGCCGCCGCCCAGCACGATCCGGCCGACGTTCTGGCCGCGGAACTGGCTCTCGAAGAACTCCATCGAGCGGCGAATCTCGGAGCTGAGGTTGTTGAGGATGTTGCGGGTGGCGACCTCGGCGACCGCCTCCTGTGAATTGTCGGCCGTGGCGCCGCTGAGGCCCTCGACGGTGCCGCGGATGTTGGCCAGCAGGCCCGACAGCTCGCTGGACTCGGCTCCGGCCGCCGGCTTCTCGACCGGCGCGCCCAGCTCCAGCTTGAGGCGCTCGGCCTCGGCCCACGAGCAGTTCAGGCGCGAACGGATCGACTGAGTGATGGTGTCGCCACCGATCGGGACGTCGCGGCTGAAGCGGGTGCGGCCGTGGCCGAAGATGTTGATGCTCGAGAGCGAGCCGCCGACATTGACCAGCGCCAGACAGTCATCGGGCGCCGGATTGTGATTGAGCTCGAAACAGTTGAGGAAGGCGAAGGAGTCGACATCGACGATGCGCGGCTCGAGGCCGGCGGCCCGGATGATCGAGACGTGGTCCTCGATCATGTCCTTCTTGACCGAGACCAGCAGCACGTCCATCTTCGAATTGTCGCCCTCCTCCTGCATGCCGAGGATCATCGAGTCGATGTTGACCTCATTGAGCCGGAAGGGAATGTATTCCTCGGCCTCCCACTGGAGGGCCTTCTTGAGTTCGTCCTCGGGCATGCGCGGCAGTTGCAGGTAGCGGACGATGATCGACTCGCCGCAGACGGCCGAGACGCTCTGGCGGGCGCGAATCTGGCCGTGCTCGAGCGCGCGCTTGAGCGCGTCGATGCGGGCCTGGCGCAGCGCCGCCGGGTCGGCGTCCTGGTGGCCGCCGGGCCAGATTTCGGCCGTCCCGACGCTCTCCAGCTCATAGCTGTCGCCGGCCCGGCGCATCTGGACGACCTTGACCATATGCGACCCGATATCGACGCCGATCGGATACTTGGCTCGTCTCATGATCGAACTCCCGTTCATGCTTTGGAGAGCAGGGTCGCCGCCGGCGGCCGGATTGCAGCCGGTTCGTTTCAACCCGCTCTCCGTGTTCAATCACCCTATCGACGCTCGGGGGGAGAAACTTTCGCGGAAATTTCGGACGGGGGGAAAAGTGGACACCCCCTGAGGTATGTGTTTAGCGTGGCGGTGGTGATGCATGGTCAGACGGAGGAGGCATTTAGCTCCGTCAGGAGCGACATGTTTGTAGCAAGGCCGTTCCCCTTGCCTCAAGCTCCGTCAGGAGCGGCATGTGCCGCCGTGGGACCTTCAATCGAAAATGACTTTAATTTAAACCTGTGTTTACACCGAGGGTAAGCTGCACGTGTCGCTCCTAAAGGAGCTTTTGTGGAGAAAATGCGCGTTTCTACCAACATGTCGCTCCTACGGAGCTATTTGCCCCTACGGGGCTATTTCGCCCGGCCAGATTCAGGCCCACGCCCAATTTACGCTATACCCACGCTCGATGGATCACGCTAAACACATACCCCCCGAGGGGGGGTGACAGCAGGAAGGAAAGGATCGGGCAGCGGATTTTTATTGAGGCTTAGTATTCGACCCGATGCAGCAGGGCCTGTTCAATGCGGGCGGCCCAGGCGCGGGCGAGGGCATACTTGACCAGCCAGAAGGGCAGAACGACGACGAGCAGGATTGAATAAAACAACACTTCCTTCCAATGGCTCATAGACGGCGTCGGCGATGAATTTTCGATCCACAGCACCGGGACCAGGAACAGCATCGCCAGCCAGAGGCCGACCAGAGCCAGCATGGCCATGAATGAAAGCTCGGCGCGCAGGCGGCCCAGCACGGAACGCCCGCTCAACAGGAACGCCAGCCGCATCCAGCTCCACAGGTAAAGCGTCAGCGCGGCGTTGAGCCCCACCAGGATCACCGCCGGCAGCAGGACCAGAGAGTATGGACCGAGGATCAGCATTTGGAGCACAAAAAAGCCCAGGGCCAGCACGCCCGCCGCCAGCGCTTCCAGGGCCAGCCGCAAGCGGCGGGCGAGCATGAACTGGGCGATCTCGATCGGGCGCAGCATCGTGAGGGTCAGCTCGGCCAGCTGGCCCTGCCGACGCATGGCGCGGGCCGGCGCGGTGAGCCAGCCGACGACGAAGATCACTCCGAACTCCGAGCCGATCCAGACCCAGACCAGGAGAAGCATCATTTCTCCTAAATAGATTTTAGACTCATATGAAAAAACAAACAGGAGCACCAACCAGCATGCGGCGATCAAACCGCGAAGCCGCCACGATACACGAGCGGCGGCGCGGACCGGCAGGTCCCGATGCGTGAAGAGGACCTGGCGCCACCCGAGCGGCCCACGCAACGGTTGCAGGCCGTCCCCGGCGAGGGGTTCAGTCTCGGGTGCCATCGGCGACCTCCTCGGCGGGGAACAGGCGGCGGCAGGCATCGGAATCCATGAACTCCTTCACCCGGCGGCCGAAGTCATTGGCGCGCGGTGAGCCGTGCGGCCGCGAGCGCTTATAGCCAAGATTGTAGAGCGTGGCGAGAATTTCGGGGCGCTGGTCGATGGGGTGGCCGGCCTGGCGCCACTGCTCGCGCAACAGAAAGAGCATCGCGCCCGCCGCCGCCAGCGCCGATGATGGCTGTTCCAACTTCGGCCCCGCCTCGCCAATGGCATAATAAAATTCACCCGAAATCCCGATCCGCTGCTCGATGGCCTCGGGCAAGCGCGGCTTGTTCATAAAGTAAAGGTCCTCCCACCCCACCCACACGCCGGAACCCTGCACTCCCTCTAAATAGGCACAGGTGGACAGAAGCGTGGTGCGCTTCATCTGCACCAGCCCGATCGAGGCGTCCAGAATCGGCGTGGCGCCGAATTCTGGCTCCATCACGAGATCATCGTCCATGGCACTGCTGAGCCGGTCGATGAACTCCCCTGTCCAGCGCGGCTGGTCGCGGCGGTGGGCGACGTAGATGATGCCGGCCAGCAGGCGCGGGTCAAGCTCGGCCTCGGCGGCGACCTCGACGATCAGCTCGCGGTGGTCCTCCACCAGCGCCAGCGCGCGCGCATGGGTGACGCGCGGGATGCTGAGCCAGAACGGCGCAAACAAGAACGCGACCGCCACCGCCGCCAGCGCCCAGCCCGCCCGCCGGCGGCGCGGCGAAACGGGCGGCGCCGGCGCGCGCCGGGCCTCGAGGAAGGCGAGCCCGTAAACCAGCGTCGCCCCGAGGAAGAAAAACTGCGGGTAAAGCATCTGCCAGACCACCGGCACAATCGATTGGAGCAACGGGGGCGCGTTGGTCATGTCGCCAAAGGGATGGCGCGAGTAGGGCGCCTGGGCCAGGGTCAGCAACTGAAACCAGAGCGTCAGCGCCAGTCCGGCGCCGGCCATTACCCGGTCGAGCCAGCCGCCGAAACGGGGGCGCCCGCCGGCGAGCAAGGAACCCGCCAGCCGTCCCGCCAGCCAAATCATGCAGATGGCGCCCAAGGCGATCGTCCAGCGGGTGTTGACCCCCTCGCCCAGCCGCCACCAGGCAAGCTCGTGGCGAAACCGCACCGAAAGAAAGTAAAACGCCGGCAGCACGAGCCCATAAACCGCGGCGCAATAGTAGTGCAGCGCGGCGTGGGTCGGCAGCGTCGCGCTCAGCTCGAATCGGCGGTCGCGCAACTGGCTGATCCGGTGCAGCGCGAACAGCACCAGCACCGGCCCGTTGAGCCAGCCGTAAAAGAAAAGAAAGCCGGCCAGCGTGAACCAGGACATCATCACATAATGGGCGAAGGCGGTCATGGGCGTGTTCATCAGGTGTTCCTGATTTGAACTTGCCGGAGGCGGCGCGGCATGATCATACAGCCGCGGAAATCATCCTGCATCGTTGGCCGCAATGCAAGCGCGGCGCGGGCGCATCTTTGATTCTTCAGTTCATGTCGCAAAGGCCGCAGAGAGCAATTAAAAGAACGCAAAGTCGTTGCGGAGGTGGTTCGGGTGGGTGACATCATGAGCAGCATGATGGGCCTGGAAGATCATGATTCAATTCCTGTCTTTGCGACCTTTGGCCTTTTCCTCTGCATCTTTGCGAAAAAAAAGATGAAGGATCAGGGGGGCGCACGGCGGGTCTTGAAACTTTATTTCGTCAGGTTCAGAATGTGGGGATAGTCCCTCCCCTCGTATCGGAGGGATGAACCGGGGCCGCGCGGCCTCCCCAGGAAGGAACCCCCTCTCATGAGCATCACGCTGACCCTGCCCGACGGCAGCCAGAAACACTACGAACAGCCGGTGACGGCGCGCCAGGTGGCCGAGGAGATCGGCCCCGGATTGGCCAAGGCGGCGCTGGGGGCGGTCGTGGACGCCGAACTGATCGACCTGGAGCGCCCGATCGCGCGCGACGGGCGGCTGCGCATCCTGACCGAGCGCGACGGCGAGGACGAGGGGACGCTTTACCTGATCCGCCACAGCGCGGCCCACGTGATGGCCGAGGCGATCCAGCGGCTGTGGCCGGGCACGCGGCTGGCCTATGGCCCGCCGGTGGAAAACGGCTTCTATTACGACATCGATTGCCCGCACCAGATCAGCGAGGAGGACCTGACGGCGATCGAGGCCGAGATGGCCCGCATCATCGCCGAGGACCGGCCCTTCCGGCGCTACGAGATGACGCGCGCCGAGGCGCTGGCCAAGCTGGCCGGCGATCCCTTCAAGATCGACAACGTCGAGCGCGCCGAGGGCGACGTCATGAGCTTCTACGCCACCGGCGAGCCCGGGCGCGACTGGGAGGACCTTTGCCGCGGGCCGCACGTGCCCTCCAGCGGCCGCATCGGCGCCTTCAAGCTGCTCTCGGTGGCGGGGGCCTACTGGCACGGCGATGCCAGCCAGCAGCAGCTCCAGCGCGTCTATGGCACCGCCTTTGCCGACAAAAAGAAGCTCAAGGCGCACCTGGCGGCGCTCGAGGAGGCCAAGAAGCGCGACCACCGCGTCATCGGCCGCCAGCTCGGGCTGTTCCAGATCGACGACGCGGTCGGCCAGGGGCTGGTGCTGTGGAAGCCGGCCGGGGCGGTGGTGCGCCAGGAGCTGCAGAACTTCATCAGCGAGGAGCTGCGCCGCCAGGGTTACCACCAGGTCTTCACCCCGCACATCGGCAAGCTCGGGCTCTATCGCACCTCGGGGCACTTCCCCTATTACCAGGACTCGCAATACCCGCCGCTGATCGACCGCGAGACGATCGACAAGCTGGCCGAGGAAGGTTGCCCCTGCGGCGAGCTGGCCAACCGGATGGAGAAAGGCGAGATCGACGGCTACCTGCTCAAGCCGATGAACTGCCCGCACCACATCCGCATCTTCGCCGGCGAGCGCCACAGCTATCGCGAGTTGCCGATCCGGCTGGCGGAGTTCGGCACGGTCTACCGCTGGGAACAATCGGGCGAGCTGGGCGGCATGACCCGCGTGCGCGGCTTTACCCAGGACGACGCGCACATCTTTTGCACCGAGGAGCAGTTGGCCGGCGAGCTGACCGGCTGCCTGGGCCTCGTGCGCAAGGTCTTCACCACGCTGGGGATGAATGACTATCGCGTGCGCGTCAGCCTGCGCGACCCGGCCAGCGACAAATACGTGGGCGCGGCCGAGAATTGGGACAAGGCCGAGGCCGCCTGCCGGGCGGCGGCGGCGACGCTGGGGGCGCCGTTTGTCGAGGCCGAGGGCGAGGCGGCGTTCTATGGCCCCAAGATCGACTTCATCGTGCGCGACGTGATCGGCCGCGAGTGGCAGCTGGGCACCGTGCAGGTCGATTACAACCTGCCCGAGCGCTTCGAGCTGGAATACATCGGTGCGGATAACCAGCCGCACCGGCCGGTGATGATCCACCGCGCCCCGTTCGGCTCGCTCGAGCGCTTCGTCGGCGTGCTGATCGAGCACTTCGCCGGCAACTTCCCGCTCTGGCTGGCGCCGGTGCAGGCGGCCGTGCTGCCGATCACCGACGGCCAGATCGACTATGCCCGCGGGCTGGTGGAGCGGCTTCGCGACGCGGGCGTGCGGGCGGAGCTGGACGAGACGAGCGAGAAGATCGGCAAGAAGATCCGCGCCGCCGAGCTGCGCAAGATCCCGGCGATGCTGGTGGTCGGCGCCAAGGAAGCCGAGGCGGGCCAGGTCGCGCTCCGCCGCCACGGCAAGGGCGACCAGGGCACGCTGGCCTTCGAGGAGGCGCTGGCCGCGCTGCTGGGCGAAGTCCGCGAGCGGCGGCTGGAGTAGGCGCATGCCGAGCGCATTTACCTGCAGACCACGAGGAGTCTGCCGAAGCCACTGCCCGAGCTGCTGCCGGAGGTCTCGAGACGACCGCTCGTGATCAGGGTTGAGGAAGATAATCGCTGATGAATTGGATGCTCACCCGCATGGTCGTGGCCTCTTTGCTGCTCATGCAGTTGACTGGCTGCATGAGTCCAATATTGCGATATTGTGATTTTGAAACAGGCTCAATCTCAATGGTCGCGCGGGGATCGACGAAATCCACGCACGAAGAGGGGCCGGCGATTCATATTGAGGAAACTTATGCCGCGACGCCGCTGGAGGGGGAGGAAACCTTCCACGGCGCCAGCTTGATCGTCCATTATCCCGCCAGTAACGACAACATCGCCCAATTCATGCGCCACTTCGATGAGTCCCTGACCTCACGCGCCCAGGAGCTGGGGATTGATTTGAATGTGCGCGGCCTGCTGCGAGTTATTGAATTAGAGGAGATGCCGAGCCTTTTCACTTTTGAACTGCAAACCGACGAGGATCTGGACGGACATTTTATGGCCTTACCCTTCCGGGTCTGGATGGAAAAACCGGACGGCAAGGTCCAGCGATCAAACTGCGGCAGCTTCTGGTACGAAAGCTCCACGATTCATTTGATCAGTCATGAGCTGGCCGAATTCAGCCTGATATTGGCCCCACAGGGGATGATCCTGGGCGACATGTCATTCAGATGGCGCCTCCTGCGTTTCCGATTCAGCAACGGCACTCGCTGGTTCCGGGATGGTGTTGCCGAACATCTGGCGATGCTGGTGAAGGCCGATATGCTTGGGGACGAAGAAGCCGCCGCCCAAGCCGAGTTCGAAGGCGGGGCGCGGCTCGACGAAGTCGGTGGCGCGATCTTCCGCTGGAACAATCTCACTTCGGCGGATGAACTCAGTAGAAGCTACTATCCCGCCTCGCGGGCCTTGGTTGAACGCATTGTCGACCAGAACCCGCCCGGCACGCTGGCGGCCATTATGGATCAGTCCCGCCAACACAAACACGTCGACGGCCGGCGTCTGGGCCGAATCATCAAGCAGGTCACCGGCCGGGCTCCCAAAGATTACCTCACTGAATGAGGCTGCCGGCGGGGAACTCGCCCTCGAGGATGACCGTGTCGGGCGCGGGGCGGGCGAAGACGAGCTGGCCGGGGTGGCGATTGAGCGCGTCACCGAGGGCGGCCTCGAATTGATCGGCGTCGGCCGGGGTGTCCCAGCGCGTGATCCACTTGAGGCCGTGGCGGCCGTCATCCCAGCGCATCAACAGCAGGCGGTCGCCGTTCCAGCCGGCGGCGGCGCGGCGGGCGCGAGCGCGATCCAGCGAGACCGACAGCAGCGTGCGGATGTAGAACTCGCCGATGACGTCCTCGCTCCAGTGGTCGGCGTCGATGTCGCCAAAGGGCATGATCGGGGCCGGCAGCTCGCGCGCCAGGTATTTCTCGGGGTGCAGGACTTGCTCGGTGGTCTCGGGCGGGTCGCGGAAGATCGCGCCGCGCCAGACGGCCGCGCCGGCCTCGTCGCTTGTTTGATCGGCGCCCGCGCGCGTGCGGCCGGCGAGCTGCTCGAAGAATTTCATCCCTCCCATGTAGGGGAACAGCAGCGACTCGCGGATGACCAGCGGGGCCTGTTGCAGCTTGCGCTGGTCCATCGTCAGCATGCGCGGCAGGTCGAGCATCGCCGACAGCGGATTGCCGTAAAGGGCCAGGTGCTCGCTCATCGCCAGCGTGGCATCGCCCTCGGCCAGCGTGAGCGCAGCGGTGGCCTGGTCGCTGTTGGTCTGGTCCTCGACGCCCAGCGACAGCAGATCGTAATTCTGGTCCTGCAGGGCATGGGTGATCTCATGGGCCAGCACGATGCGGCCGAAACCGCTGTCGATTTTGAACTGCGGGCTGAGGTAAAAAATATCCGTGTGGGGGTCATAGATGCCGGCGGCCTGCTCGCCCATCAGTTCCTTGAGATACCCGATCAGGTCGAAGCCCTCGGGCAAGGCGCCAAACAGGGTATTGAACCAGACGAACAGGCCGAGCCGCTCGCCGGGGTATTGCCGAATGATCGACTCATCGATCAACCGGTTCAGCCGCGCCGGGGAAAGGGGCTCATAGCGGACCGGCTCGGTGACGCCAAAGCCGCGCAGGGCTGCAATCTCGAGCTGGGTCTGGTAGAGCAGGCGATGGAGTTGCTGATCGGCCAGCTCGCGCTCGGCGTTGCCCAGTCGCTGGCGCAGCAGGGAAATTTCGCGATCGCGCAGCTCGATGAGCTGCTCGGGGGCCGGCTGGGCCGGCGCCGCCGCCGCCAGCGCCAGTCCGATCAGGCAGGGCGCCACGCGCGTCCAATCAAGCAGCTTCATCATCGCCTCCGGTGATTGGCTTATCGATCCTTGAATACGATGCACCGCCCGCCCCCGCCCGCGCCATCAAAAACAGGGGGTCAGTGGAGTTTGAGCAGACTAGAAACTAGAAACTCGAAACTTGAAACATATGCTGAACCTGACCCACATTCCCTAGATTGTGCTGCAAGTGAGAAAATCGGCGGCAGACCAATCATCGGGCCCTTATGGCCCGGCAAGGAGCAATGCCGATGACGCCCGCCAAACCCACCCACGCCATGCCGCCGCTGGGGGCGCACATGTCAATTGCCGGCGGCATGGAGCGCGCCGTCGCGCGGGCTTTGGCGGCGGGTGCCACGGCACTGCAGATTTTCGTCAAGAACGCCAGCCGCTGGCGTGACCGGCCACTGCGCCCGGGCGAGGCCGAGGCCTTTCGCGCCGCGGTTGCCGCCGCCAGCCTGCCCCCCGTCGTGGCCCACGCCAGCTATCTGATCAACCTGGCCTCGCCCAGCCCCGTCCTGGCGAACCAGTCGCGCGAGGCGCTGCTGGACGAGATCGAGCGCGCCGACGCGCTCGGGGTGGCCGGCATCGTGCTGCACCCCGGGGCGCATATGGGCGCGGGTGATGAAGCCGGCCTAGCGCTGATCGCCGGGCGACTCGACGAGGTCTTCGAGACGAGCGCCCAAAGCGAGGTCCAGATTTACTTGGAGAACACCGCCGGCCAGGGCACCACGCTCGGGCACCGCTTCGAGCACCTGGCGGCGATCATCGCCCTCAGCGCCCACCCGCGGCGGCTGGGGGTCTGCCTCGACACCTGCCACACCTTCGCCGCCGGCTATCCGCTGCTCGATACGGCGGAGGTCATGGCGACGCTGGCGGAGTTCGACAAAATCGTCGGCCTGGATCGCCTGCGCGTTATCCATGCCAACGACTCGAAGATGCCGGCCGGCTCGCGGCGCGATCGACATGAGCACATCGGCCAGGGCTGCATCGGCGAGGCGCCCTTTGCCGCCCTGCTGCGCGACCGGCGGTTGAGGAAAATCCCGTTCATCCTCGAGACCCCCAAGGGCGACGACGGCATCGAATTGGACCTGCTGAACCTGGCCACCCTGCGGCGGCTGGCCAGTGGCTGACCGGCTCGCGGGGTATCTTTTTCTGTCGCGGGAGGCGGGTTTGTGATTAAAATGGGCACGACGGCGCGTTAACACGCCCGATTGCCTTTCCACGGGATACCCTGCCTGATGTCGGACCTGCTCGCCCGGATCAAAGATACCAGCGACCTGAGAAATCTGTCGCTGGACCAGCTCAAGGAATTGGGCGAGGAAATCCGCAGTGAACTGCTGCGCGTGACGGCCATCAACGGCGGCCACCTGGCCAGCTCGATGGGCGCGGTGGAACTGGCGATCGCGCTGCATTACGTCTATCAGACGCCCGCTGACCGCATCGTCTGGGACGTCGGCCACCAGGCTTACGCCCATAAGTTGGTGACCGGCCGCGCCGATCGCTTTGAATCAATCCGGATGGAGGGCGGACTCTCAGGGTTCCTCAAGCGATCGGAAAGTCCCTATGACTGCTTCGGTGCCGGCCACGCCTCAACGGCGATCTCGGCAGCGGTCGGGATGGCGATCGCCCGCGACCAGACCGGCGCCGACAACAAGATCGTCGCCGTGACGGGCGACGGGGCGATGACGGGCGGCCTCTGCTACGAGGCACTCAACCACGCGGGCATGCTCGGCACCGACATGCTGGTGGTGCTCAATGACAATGAAATGTCGATCTCGGAGAACGTCGGCGCACTGGCGCATTACTTCAACCGGATCGTGACCACAAGTTTTTATAATCAGCGCCGCAAGGAGCTGGTCGGGCTGGTCAAGCGCCTGCCGGCCGGCGAGCGACTGATCGGGGCCGCCAACCGGATCGAGGAATCGGTCAAGGGCCTGATCGTGCCCGGTTTGTTTTTCGAGGAGCTGGGCTTCCGCTACCTCGGCCCCTTCGATGGCCACAACCTGGACGAGCTGATCCCGATTTTGCAGAAGGTGCGCGAGTTGAAGGGCCCGATCCTGTTGCACGTGATCACGCGCAAGGGCAAGGGCCGCTCCTATGCCGAGGCCGATCCAATTACCTGGCACAGCCCGCCGATGGGCTTTGACGCCGACAGCGGCGAGGCGCCCACGCCCAAGGCCGGCCCGCCCAGCTATACCTCGATCTTCACCGACGCGCTGCGCGGGGAGGCCCGCCGCGACCAGCGCATCGTCGCCATCACCGCGGCGATGCTGGAGGGGACGGGGCTGGTGCGCTTCAAGGAAGAGTTTCCCCAGCGCACCTTCGACGTCGGCATCGCCGAGGAGCACGCGGTCATCAGCGCGGCCGGCATGGCCTGCGATGGGCTGCGCCCGTTCGTCTGCATCTACTCGACCTTCCTGCAGCGCGGCTTCGACCAGATCATCCACGACGTGGCGCTGCAGAAGCTGCCCGTGGTTTTCTCGCTGGATCGCGGCGGCGTGGTCGGCTCGGACGGCCCGACTCACCACGGCGTGTTCGACCTAACCTACCTGCGGATGATCCCCAACCTGGTGCTGATGGCGCCGATGGACGGGGCCGAGCTGCGCGACATGACCCACACGGCGGCGCTGCACGAGGACGGCCCGATCGCGCTGCGCTTCCCGCGCGGCGCGGCAACGCCGGGGGTGGACTTGGAGCGAGAGCCGCGCCGGCTTGAGCTCGGCCGTGGCGAGTGGCTGGTCGAGGGCAGCGACGTTTGTCTGGTCGGCATCGGCACGATGACGCTGCACGCGCTGGAGGCCTCGCGCCTGCTGGCCGACGAGGGCATCCGGGCGGGCGTCATCAACGCACGCTTTGTCAAGCCGCTGGACCGCGAGTTGCTGCTCGATGCCGCCCGCCGCTACGGCACCCTGATCACCATCGAGGATAACACCACGGTTGGAGGGTTCGGCTCGGCCGTGCTCGAGCTGCTGGCGGCCGAGGGGCTGGCAACGCGCGTCGTGACGCTGGGCTGGCCCGACCAGTTTGTCGGGCATGCCTCGCAGGGCGCGCTGTATGAACAGTATGGGCTCTCGCCGCGGCGGATTGCCGAGCGCGTGCGAGAGCTGCTGACCCCCCGCGCCGGCGAAGAACAGGCCAAATCCACGCAGGCACTCGCCAGCGGCGGCTGATCTTTTATTTTCCATACAACTCGCACCGGGAGAGTGGGTCGGCTCTTCGAGCCATGTCGGGTCGAAGACCCGACCTACCATTTTCGGGCGCCGCAATGCACTGCTCCCCCGCGGCAGGTCTTGATGGTTTTTACACTCGATCAGGTAAACTGAATCAGGGAAAAGCTCGTCAGGCTTTTCCCATGCCGCATGGATCGGGTGCCAGATGGACGAACAAAATGATGCCGCCGGCGTACCGCTGAACACGCCTCCGTCGCGGCGCACCATGCTGGGCAATGCCACGATGGTGACGCTGCTGCTGCTGGCGGGGGTGCTGGTCATTCATTTTGCCCGGCCGATCCTGCTGCCGATCGCCTTTGCGATGCTGCTGCAGTTGATCCTGCGACCAATTTATAATCGGCTGCGCTGGCTGGGGCTGCCCGACAAGCTCAGCGCCGCCGCCATTGTCCTGGGCCTGTTGGGGATGCTGGCGCTGGGGGTTTATTACCTGACGGGGCCGGCGGGGGAATGGATCAACCGGTTGCCACGCAATCTGGAGCAAGTGGAGGAAAAGCTTCGGGAATATCGCGCGCCGATGGCGCGCATGACAGCCATGGCCGAACGGATCGACCGGATCACGACACTGGAAGACGAGCCCGCTGAAGACAGTGAAGATCCGGCGGATTCGGAAGATGAGGTGGATTCCGACCAGCCGCTGCTGATCGGAGAGCCCACCCATCCCGAAGAACCGCCGGAGATTGAATCGCCGTATGAGCCGGTAGCCGAGGCGGAAGATGAGAACACCACTTCCACGCGCGAGCGCACTCCGGTGCCGGTGCGCCTGGCCGGCGATGGTGTCGGCGCGACCATCCTGGCCTCGGCCGGCCAGTTGATCGTTTCGCTGGTGGTCATCGTCATCCTTCTGTTCTTCATGCTGTCCTATGGCAGCCAGCTGCGGCGGGCCTTGACGCGCCAGGGCCACTCGATCACGCTGACCCTCGCAATCGGCCAGCAGGTGTCCTCCTATCTGTTCACGATCTCGGTGATCAATGCCTGCCTCGGATTAGCCGTTGGCACGGCAATGTGGCTGCTGGGGATGCCCAACCCGTTGCTGTGGGGGGTGCTGGCGGCGCTGCTCAATTTCGTCCCCTACCTGGGCGCGATCACAGGCGTGGCGGTGATCACGATGGTGGCGGCGCTGACCTATGAAGAACCCGGTCGCATCCTGATCGTGCCTGTGGTCTACTTCCTGCTCACTTCGACCGAAGGCAATTTCATCACGCCGATGATTCTGGGCGAGCGGTTCACGATCAATCCGATCTTCATCTTTATCTGGCTGCTGTTCTGGGGCTGGATCTGGGGCATTCCGGGGGCGATCATCGCGGTGCCGATGCTGATGGCTGTGCGCATCGTCTGCGACCACTATAAGCCGCTGATGCCGGTGGCGGAGCTGATCAGCCTGGAGTCGCGCGAGCGGCGACCGCGCGAAACCTCCTCATGAGCCGGCGCGGAACCCTGCGGATCGGCACCAGCGGCTGGATCTACAAACATTGGGCCAATGGAGTCTTCTACCCCCCGCGACTGGCCCAGCGCCAGTGGCTGCCCTACTTCATGGAGCACTTTGATACCGTCGAGGTCAACGCCACCTTCTACCGCCTGCCGACCGAGGCGATGGCCAAGCGCTGGGCCGAGCTGGCAACCCCCGGGTTCCGCTATGCGATCAAGCTCTGGCGGATGATCACGCACATGAAAAAGCTCAAGGATTGCGCCGAACAGCTGGAGCGGTTCTTCGCGGCGGTGGATCACCTGGGCGAGCGGCGGGGGCCGCTGCTGGTGCAGTTGCCGCCGATGCTGGGGCTGGACCTGGCGCGGCTGGAGGCCTTCCTCGACGAGCTGGCCGAGGCGACCGCGGCCCAGCCGTGGGCGGTGGCGGTCGAGTTTCGGCGCGAGGACTGGCTGGCTCCCGAGGTCACCCGGGCGCTCGACCGGCGCGGAGCGGCGCTCGTGCTCCAGGACATGCATTACCTCAAGATCGAGCAGCCCAACGCTGCCCCCTTCGTCTACATCCGCCGCCACGGCTCGACCGGCAGCTACTCGGGCGACTATGCTCCGGCCGAAATCGAGGCCGATGCACGGCGGATCGAGGGCTGGCTCGGCGAGGGGCGCGACGTCTGGGTCTATTACAACAACGACGTCGGCGGGGCCGCCATCCGCAACGCCCGCCAGTTGATTGAGCGGCTTCAGGAGCCGACGGGCTGAATCAGGTGAATCAATCGTAGAGCATCCAGCCGCCGCCGACTGAATTGTTGAGCGACGACCGCACGCCCAGGGGCCAGCCTTCCTGTTCCTCGTGCCAGGCCACTACAGGCAAATTGCCGTTCTTATCGATGGCAAAACCATGCAAGCGCCAGTTGTCACCGATGCGCGCCTGCAACCCCAGCCGCACGCGAACCCTGACCTGGACATGGTGCGTTCCAAACTGATTCCATGCAAATGTGCCGGGGCGGGCATCCACCCAATCAACCAACTGACCCGTGATGGGGGTCCAGGCATCCGAGCCTGCCACCAATCGTGCCTCGACCAGATCTGGCCGCAGCCGCAGGAAGAAGCGTCCCTGCGGGTCATGCGACCCGGTTCCGGGAGCCGGGATGAAGTTGTAGGTGTCATTGTCGATGATCTGGACGCCAATCTCGGCAATGTCGGACCAGCCCTGCGGATCGGCCGCCTCAATGTTGAGGTCATACCACTCATCGACGCGGATCTGGTCCACGCGCGCACCGGTCACGGGGTCCGTCAGATGCATCCAGCCCACCAGCGGGCGCGGGTCGGTGCTTAAGGGAGGGTATGTTGTTTGAACATCCTCCCACAGCATGCCGTTGTAGAACAGGTTGTAGCCGATCCACTTCTCGGGCGGGTAATTGTAAACTGATGCGTAGACCAGCCATTGCATGCTCAAGTCGATGTTGCCCGAGACGAAAACATTGTTGATGCACGACTGGGGCACGAAACTTCCATTGTGGACCGGAGCGTTGAACCCGATCATCCGCCAGGTCTGACTCGAGCAGGTATCATCAAAAACGTTGCCGGTCACCTCCATGCTGCCCGACTTGATCTCGATCGGCCGCTGGTTGGAGAAGTAATTGTTGCGGACGACGCAGCGAATGGTCGAGCCCCCTTGGGCGTGCATGTCAACGCTGGCCTGGCGCTGCGACTGGTCGTTGTCGCGAAAGAAGTTGTTCTCCACGACGAAGCGGGTCTCGGGGCCGTTGCTGGCGATGCAGTGGCGGTTATAGGCAAATTCGTTGTTGCGGATCACCGCATGCGAGCCGCCCACCGTCATCGAGGGCCCGACGATCGAGATCCCGTAGCCGTAGCCGTTGCGGTAGTTACTGTGGATAAAGTTGCCCCGGATCAGGTTCTGGCGCGAGTTGTCGAGCTGGATGCCGCGCCGGAAGCGTGTGATCTCGCAGCCCTCCACCAGCAGCCGATGGCGGCTGGTGACATTGATCCCCTCGCCGATGCCGGCGGTGTGGGTGATGATGCCCTCCAGCTTCAGGTCGCGGAAGACGACATCGTCGGCCTGGACGCGGAAGAAAAGCAGGTCGATGTTGTTGGTGTAACAACGCGAGACCCCGCCGCTCCAGACCGGCGGGGTGTAGGGCGGGGCCGGCTCGGTGCGGCCGACGTTTTCCAGCGTGCCCGCCCCGCGCAACGTCAGCCCGGCGTGCGGGATATTGACCGTGCGGTCCATCAGATAGTTGCCCGCGGGCAGGAAGACCGTGCCGCCCGGCGCCGCCTGATCGACCGCCTGCTGGATTGCCAGAGCAGTAAACCCATTGACGACAACCGTTTGAGCCGCAGCAACCCCCGCGATCAGCAGAAATAAGATGCTCGCAATCAGGCAATGGCAGCGCATAACGTGCTCCTTCATGTAATGAACCGGTTGGCCACTCAATGAAACAAGACGTCACAGGACGCAAATTGTTTCATTATTTCTGCGATCGCCGGGGAAGAGATTTTGGAAAGGGACGCGGATTTACGCGGATAGGAGGCGCAGATGGACGCGGATCAGAGGGATTTTGGAGGCAGAGGCGCGGAGGGGGAGAGGGAGAAGAATGGGACGCGGGTGAACGCGGATGAATTAGTTTTATCACTTTAACATGAAAACCCGGCCACTGCGGATCCCGCGGTGGCCGGGTTGGTTGGGTCGGGGTGGTTCGGCTTAGCGGTCGACGCGGGCGCCCTTGGCGCCAATCGCCTTTTCGACTTCCTTGGCCGTCACCATCGAGGTGTCGCCGGGGGTGGTCATGGCCAGCGCGCCGTGGGCGGCGCCCCACTCGACGGCCTCCTGCGGGCCCTTGCCCATCAGGAAGGCGTAGGCGACGCCCGAGGCAAAGCCGTCGCCGCCGCCGACGCGGTCGTAGATCTCGAGGTCCTCACGCAGACGGGCGGTGTGGAAGTCGCCGCCGGCCCAGAGGATCGCGCCCCAGTCGTTGATGTTGGCGGTCTTGGCGTTGCGCAGGGTGGTGGCGACGACCTTGAAGTTGGGGAACTCCTTGACGGCCTTCTCAATCATCTTCTTGAAGTTGGCCGGGTCGATCTTGCTGATGTGCTCGTCGAGCCCCTCGACCTCAAAGCCGAGCGCGGCGGTGAAGTCCTCCTCGTTGCCGATCATGACATCGACGTAGGGGGCGATGGTGCGGTTGACTTCGATGGCGCGCGCCTTGCCGCCCTGGTTCTTCCAGAGCGAGGCACGGTAGTTGAGGTCATAGCTGACGATCGTGCCGGCGGCCTTGGCGGCCTTGGTGGCCTCGATCACGACCTCGGCGGTGTTGGCGGCCAGCGCCGCGTAGATGCCGCCGGTGTGGAACCAGCGCACGCCCTCGGTCTTGAAGAGCTTCTCCCAGTCAATGTCGCCGGGCTTGAGTTGGCTGGCGGCGGAGTGGCCGCGGTCGGAGCAGCCGACGGCGGCGCGGATGCCATAGCCCTTCTCGGTGAAGTTGAGGCCGACGCGCACCTCGCGGCCGATGCCGTCATAGGGCACCCACTTGACGTGGCTCATGTCGACCCCGCCCTGCATGATCAGGTCCTCGAGCAGGTGGCCGATTTCGCTGTCGGGGATCGCGGTGGCGACGGTCGAGCGCAGGCCGAAGCACTTGCGCAGGGCGCGGGCGACGTTATACTCGCCGCCGCCTTCCCAGACGCGGAAGCTGCGCGCGGTGCGAACGCGACCGAAATCGGGATCGAGCCGCAGCATGACCTCGCCGAGCGAGGCACCGTCCCAGCGACACTTGTCGGCGGGTTTGATATCGAGAATCGGCATGATGATGGCATCTCCTGTGGAATATTCAGAGCTATTTCAAAATTCAGCGTTGTGCAAGGGCGACACAATCTACCCTAGGGTTGCCACTGTGTCGCCCTTTCAGGGCTCGAATTTTCGCCCGCCTCCAACCCAGGGTTACGCTTCGCTCACCCTGGGCTTCTCGAACTGTACCCACCCTTTCAGGGTGGAAATCCCGATTTTGATCTTCAGTTCTTCTTATACTTCTGGATGACCGCCAGGGTCTCGCGCACCTTGGCCGAGATGCCGTCCCAGTTTTTGGCCTTGAGGAACTCGGCGGTGATCAGGTTGGAGCCCATGCCAACGCAGGCGACGCCGGCGCCGAACCAGGCCTTGAGCGACTCCTCGGTGGAGTCCACCCCGCCCGTCGGCATGATCAGCGTCCAGGGGCAGGGCCCGAGGACCGACTTGACGAAGTTGGGACCGCCGACCTCGGCACCGGGGAAGATCTTGAGGATCTCGCAGCCGTATTCCTCGGCCTGGCTGATCTCGCTGACCGAGCCGCAGCCGGGGCTGTAGGGGACCTTGCGCCGGTTGCAGACTTTGGCCACGTCATGGTTGAGCGTGGGGCCGACGACGAAGTTGGCGCCGACATTGATATACATCCCGGCGGTGACCGGATCGACGACGGAGCCGACGCCCAGGATCAGCTCGGGGATCTCAACGCGGCAATGGCGGTCGAGCGCCGAAAAGATTTCAACGGCGTGGTCGCCGCGGTTGGTGAACTCCAGCATCCGGCCACCGCCATCGGCCACGGCGCGGGCGACGGACTTGGCCACCTCCAGATCGTCACTGTAGAAGACGGGCACCAGCCCGGTCTCCAGCATCGTATTGAGAACCTTGAGTCGCTTGAATCTGGCCATTGTTGCATGCTCCCCCTCAAGAATAGAAACACCCTTTTAAGACATTTGGGCGAGCTAAAGTCAAGCATGATGTGTTTCGGGGCATGGGCGACCAAGGTACCTTTACCGGCGCGCAGGAACTTCGCTTATCAAACGCTATCCATATCTTGATGTATAAAATTGTGTTGACCCCTGCAGGCGCCGGGGCATAATGTTCATTTTGGACCCGGGAGGCCAGATCGCGGTCGTATGCCCGACGAGAAGCGGTTGAGCATCCGATTTACCGAGGTGACCCTTTTCATGAGTCTGATCTCAAGAACCGCCCAATATGCCCTGCGCGCGATGACACTGCTGGCGGCACAGGATAAACGAATGACGGTCCGGCAACTGGCCAAGGCGGTCGGCGCGCCCCAGCCCTATCTGGCCCGCATCATCATGACGCTGGCCGACACCGGCATGGTTGATGCGCGTCGTGGGCCCGGCGGCGGGCTGAAGCTGGGCCGCGATCCGGTGGATATTTCACTGATGGACATCGTCTCGTGTTTTGACGGCAAGCTGCTGTTCGAGGAATGCGCCCTGGGGCTGCCCGGCTGCAAGAACACCGCCCATAAATGCCCGATTCATGACCAGTGGGAGCAGATTTGCGAAGAGATCAAGCTGTGGTGGAGCCAGACCACGCTGGCCGAATTCAAGGCCGAAGACACCACGCTTTGCATGCGAACACGCCTGACCCAGCCGCCGGAGGCGCTGGCGTTGCCGGCGCGCGTCCGCGGCCGCTGGCATTGACCCCCTTGGCCATCATCACAGCCCGCGGACCGCTCCCCTCGCCTCAGCCGTTGCCCTTGGGGCCCATGGTTTCGATTAGCGGATAAGCAAGAACCTCGACGACGCAGGGGACGACGCCGCGCCGGATCATGTCGATCTTGCGGGCGGCCCCGCGGCTCAGATCGATGATCCGCCCCTTGATGAAGGGGCCGCGATCGTTGATCACGACCACCACCGAGTGGCCGGTATCGGTGCGGGTGACCCGCACAACGGTTCCAAAGGGCAGCGTCTTGTGAGCGGCCGTCATGCCATCGGGATAGTAGCGCTCGCCGGTGGCCACCAATTCACAATCCGAATAGAAGGAAGCGATTCCCGTTTCGGGTTTGTAGGCAAAACCGAGGCCCTCGTTGTAGACCATCGGCCAGCGCTTGCCGCGGATGACGGACCCGCTGATCAGCGGGTCGCCCTCGGGCACCAGGCGCAGCGCCGGGGGCGCCACCTCCTCCTCGAGCGGTTCCTCGGCGGGCGGTTCAACAATGATCACCTCGGCAGGGGCTTCCTGAGGATATGGCTCCCGCTGCGCCTGGCGGTCGAAGAGGTTCAAGCGCGCAAGCCGCGCGGTGGGGGTGACGGAGACCGGCCGCTGGCGCGGTTCCTGCAGGCTGGTCTGGGCTCCCGCCAGCTGCGGCTCGGGCAATTGCGCCGGCTGCGGCTGCATGGTGGCGCAAGAACCCATGGCCAAGCCAATGAGCAGCACGAGCAACAAAAAAAGGGGCCTGGGGCTGTCACCAAAAACCATATGCCATCCGTGCCAATGGGTCCCAAAACGGGTGATCCGGTTCCGCAAGGCCCTTTAACCCTTGGCTGAGGGGCCCGTGCCTGTCAACCCTTTTCGGCCAGCGGCCCGGGGGCCGGGCGGGGGCGCCGAAGGCCGGCGGAGGCCATTCATTTGGTGTCCATCGGGGCTGGAAATCGCTATGATGCCACCATCTCGCCCGCCGAGGCCGGTGGCCGGAGGGCTTGTCAGGGTATCGATGAGCACGTTGATCGTATCATCCTTTCCGCCGCAGGCATGCGGGATTGCAAAGTATGCCGAACAGCAGGCCGTCTTCCTGCGCCGGCAGGGGATGGCGGTGGAAGTCTTCTCGCCGCCGGGGGGCGGGGGCGACTGGCGCGCCCCGTTCGATGACGGCCTGTTCCCCTGGCGCCTGCTGCGGCTGGGTTGGGCCTATCGACAGCTGATGATCCACTTCACGCCGGCCTTCTACTTTCGGCCCGGAAGCGCATGGGCCCGCTGGGCGACCAGCCTGGGGTTTCTTATTTTGATGCTGGCGCTGGGGCGGCGCATCACGATCCTGATCCACGAGACCGAGTTTCGGGTCGGGGGCGACGGCCGGCCGGGGTGGCGCGCGCGGCTGGATCGCTGGTGGTGGCGGCTGGCCGGGCGGCTGGCATTTCACAGCGGCGCCGAGCGCGATGCCTTTGCCCGCTATTACCGGCTCGACCCAACGAGGCGGACCTGCGAAATCTGGCCCCACGACCAGTTCATGACGGCGCACTGCCCGCCCGACCGCGAGGCCGCGCGCCGCCGACTGCAACTGGAGCCCGAGGCCCTGCTGCTGCTCTCGATCGGTTTCATCCAGCCGCACAAGGGGTTCGAGCGCGTGCTGACGGCCATGGGGCGCGTGCGGGATCCCCGGCTACGCTACAAGGTGGTCGGTTCGGTTCGCCTGGCGTGGGACGTCGCGCACGCCTACGCCCGCGGCTTGCATGAGCTGGCCGAGGCCGATGCCCGCTGCGAGATCCTGGAGGGCTACCTCTCCGACGAGTTGTTCGACCTCTGGCTGGCGGCGGCCGATTATATTGTCGTGCCCTACCATGAAATCTGGAGCTCGGGGGTGGCGGCGCGGGCGCGCCTGTTGGGGAGGCCGCTGATCGCCACCCGCGCCGGCGGGCTCGCCGAACAACTTGTACCGGGCTCATTCCTGTTCGAGGACGAGGAGGAGCTGGTTAAAATTCTGGAAAAGATCGCCGCCGTGCAATCGAGGGATGAATCGGCAGAGCAAGATATCGGGGGAGCGGCGCGTGATGCCGGTTCTGCCGCATGATCGCTTCCTATGAAGGGTGGGCAACGATGGCGGGCTGGGATTGACATTGGGTGGCGGTGTGACATAATCGAGGGGTTGCTGAAGAGGTTTGAAAATCAGGCGCGGGTGGAGAGTAAAATGGCCAGGCGAATCCTAGCGGTGGACGACGAGAGCGATGTGGTGCTGATCGTGAAGACGGCGCTGCAGAGTGAAGGTTATGAGGTCGAAACCGCCGGCAACGGTTTTGACGCGCTGGCGGCCTGTCGCGACCAGAGGCCCGACCTGATCCTGCTCGACGTGATGATGCCGGGGATGTCAGGCTTCGACGTCATGCGCGAGCTGAAGAACGACGACAAGACCGCATCCATTCCGATCATCATGCTGACGGGGGTCTCGGAGCGCAAAAAGATCCAGGAAGCGCTGATGGGCGGGACCCAGTATTACATCGTCAAGCCCTTTGACATCCAGGAACTGCTCGACAAGGTCGCGGACGTGCTGGCGGCCCAAACGGGCTCCTGAGGCCGGGCGGCCCCGCCGTGGCGATCCCGCGGACGATCCTGCGCACGCCCCGCCAACTGGGGCTGCCGGCGCGGGGCGTGATCCTGACATTCGATGACGGACCCAACCTGCGCGGCCGGGTGACCGAACGCCTGCTCGACGAGTTGGCCCGGCGCGCGGTCAAGGCGGCCTTCTGCCTGGTGGGCAGCCAGATCGCGCCGGCGGCCGGGATCGTGCGCCGGATGGCGGCCGAGGGTCACCTGCTCGTCAACCACACGCATCATCACGGCCCGCGGTGGCTGATCTCACGCCGCGAACTGGAACACCAACTCGACCTGTTTGACGGAGCCGTGGCTGGGGCGCTGGGGCGGCCGGGCTGGCGCAGCGATTTTTTTCGCCCCCCCTGGGGGCTGATCACCCCGGCGGTGCAGGCGGTGATGGACCGGCGCGGGCTGAGGCTGATGCCGGTGACGTATTATGCCTGGGATGCCGGGCTGGGGCCCAGGCGCTGCGCGGCGGTCAGCAGGCGGATCCTGGCGGCGGCGCGGCGCGATGGCGGGGGGGTCTTCGTGATCCATGACGGGCGCCACCGGCTGCTGCCCTGGCCGCTGGCATGGGCGGAGCACACGGGATCGGGCTATAACCGCAGCTGGGTGCCCGAGGCCGCCGCAGGGTTGATCGACCAGCTGCGCGCGGAGGGATTCACGCTGCTGGACCCGCAAAAGGCCCTGGGCAACCACTGCACGGAAGGATGATGGAACATGGCAAACCGGCTTCTGCGGGACCAGGCCCTGCTGGTGGTGATCGACCTGCAGGAGCGCCTGCTGGCGGCGATCGAGGATCATGAGCGGGTGGTCGGGCGGGCGGTGCTGCTGGCGAAGGCGGCCCGGCTGCTCGAAATCCCGATTCTGTGGACCGAGCAGAACAGCGCGCGGCTGGGACCGACCCACCCCAATGTGGTGGAAGCGATCGGCGAGGCGGCGCGGCCGCTGGAAAAGCTGCGCTTCGGTTGCCTCGATGACCAAGGCTTTTTTGACGCCGCGGCCGCCAGCGGACGCACTCAGATGATCCTGTGCGGGATCGAGGCCCACGTCTGCGTCCTGCAGTCGGCGCTGCGCGCGGTGAACACCGGCTGGGGAGTGTTCATCCCGGAGGACGCGGTCGGCAGCCGACGGGCATGGGATCTGCACGTGGCGCTGGCACGGCTGTCGCAGGCGGGCGCGGTGCCCGCCACGGCCGAGATGCTGGTGATGGAAGCGCTGGGCGGGGCCGACGATCCGGCCTTCAAGCAGATTCTGCCGCTGCTGAAAGCCTGACGGTTGATTGCGGGCGCGTCGGGGCCTATAATCGCACCGCTGCTGGAATGCCCACACCGGATGCGCACGATGGAAACCACCGCTCCCACGCCGCCCGAGATCCCCGCCGGCGCCCATGTGCTCGTGACGGGACTGACGGGTCAGGATGGTTATTACCTGGCGAAGCTGCTGCTTGGGCGCGGCTGCGAGCTGACGGCGCTGGTCTGGCCGGGAGAACTGGAGGCCGCGCGCGCCACGGCGGCCGAGCTGGGCGGCAAGCTGCGGGTGGTGGGGTGCGACCTGGCTGACGACGCGGCGGTGTTCGCCGCCATCGAGGCACGGCCGCCCGAGGTCGCCTATCACCTGGCGGCGCAAAGCTCGGTGGGCATCTCCTGGCGTGATCCCCTGACCACGGCGCGCGTCAACACGATGGGCACGATCCACCTGCTGGAGGGGCTGCGGCGGCATGCGCCGGGGGCGGCGTTTGTGATGGCGGGCTCGTGCGACTGCTACGACCATGAAGCGGCGGGCGCGGGGGGAGTCACCCCGCAGACACCGTTTCTGGCGACCAATCCGTATGCCTCGAGCAAGATCATGGCGCATGAGTATACGCGCTACTACCGGACGCAATTCGGGCTGCGGGCGTCGGTGGCGGTGCTGTTTAACCATACTTCGCCGCGCCGGCCCGAGCTGTTTGTGGAGCGGGGGATCATCGCCAATGCGGTGCGCGTGGCGCTGGGCCAGGCCGAGCGCGTCGTGGTGGGCGACCTGACCACGCGGCGCGACTGGTCATGGGCGCCCGAGATTGTCGAGGGATTTGCGCTGATGGGCGGGCTGGCCGAAGCCGATGAGATTGTGCTTGGCTCGGGCCGCACCCACGCCATCGGCGACTGGGTGGATGAAGTTTTTGAGCTGCTGGGGCTGGATCGCGAACGCCAGTTGGCGGTGGACCCGGCGCGCTGCCACCCCAACCATCGCACCAATACCCACGGCGACATCTCGCGCGCGCGCCGAGTGCTGGGCTGGCAGCCGCGCGTCGGGCTGGCCGAGATGACGCGCCTGCTGGCGGAGCATGACCAACGGCGGCTTGCCGCCCCACAACCGAGCCACTAGGAAGGGAACCTGCCGATGCCCCGTCTTCTCCCCTGCCTCATGCTGGGCTTGCTGGCGCTGGCGCCAGCCCACGCGGCGCAGCCCGCCCCGGCACCCACGGCCAACTATAATCCCTATGCCCTGATGCACCCGGTGCGGGCGCAAAATGGAATGGTGACCAGCCAGGAGGCGCGGGCCTCGCAGATCGGGGTGGATGTGCTGCGCCGGGGGGGCAATGCCGTGGATGCGGCCGTCGCGGTCGGTTTCGCGCTGGCCGTCACGCTGCCGCAGGCCGGCAACCTGGGCGGGGGCGGCTTCATGGTGGTGCACGAGGCGGCCAGCGGCACCCAGACGACGTTTGATTTTCGCGAGATGGCGCCGGCAGCCGCCACGCGCGACATGTTCGTCAACGAGCGCGGCGAGGTGGACCGCGACCGGGCGCTTTACAGCCACCTGTCGGCGGGGGTGCCGGGGACGGTGGCGGGGCTGGAAATGGCCCGCCAGCGGCTGGGGACGCTGCCCTTGGCCGAACTGGTCGCGCCGGCGATCGAGCTGGCCGAGGGGATGGCCGTGAGCGATCACCTGGCGTTGTCGCTGCGCTCGCAGCGGCGCACGATGCAGCGCAACCCGGCCACGCGCGCGATCTTCTTCAAGAACGATGGCACTGTTTATCAAGCGGGCGAGACGCTGGTGCAGGCGGACCTGGCGTGGTCGCTGCGCCAGATCGCCGAGCACGGACCCGAGGCCTTCTATCGCGGCGAAATCGCGCGACGGATGGTCGCCGACATGGAGGCGCACGGCGGGCTGTTCACGATGGAGGACATGGCGGCCTACCGCCCCATCGAGCGCGAGCCGGTGCGCGGCAGCTATCGCGGCTGGGAGATTGTCTCGATGCCGCCGCCCAGCTCGGGGGGCGTGCACCTGATTCAGATGCTCAACATTCTGGAGAACTTCCCGATCGGCGAGATGGGGCACAACTCGGCGGCCGCGATTCATCATATGGCCGAGGCGATGAAGCTGGCCTATGCCGACCGCAGCCACTACCTGGGCGATCCGGACTTTGGCGAGGTGCCGGTGGAGGCATTGACCTCCAAGGAATATGCGAAGCGGCTGGCGGCGACGATCGACCCGCAACGCGCGCGCCCCGCGGCGGAGATTGCGCCGGGGCGGGTGCTGCACGAGGAGGGCGACCAGACGACGCATTACTCGGTGATTGACGCGGCCGGCAACGTGGTTGGCGTGACCTACACGATCAACACCAGTTTCGGCACCGGCATCGTCGCCGCCGGCACCGGCATCCTGCTCAACAACGAGATGGACGACTTTTCGGCGCAGCCGGGCTCGCCCAATGTCTTCGGGCTGATCGGCGGCGAGGTCAACGCCGTCGAGCCGCGGAAGCGGCCGCTCAGCTCGATGACCCCGACGCTGTTGTTCAAGGATGGGCGACCGGTGATGGTGACCGGCACGCCGGGCGGCAGCCGCATCATCACGCAGGTGCTGCAGGTCGTGATGAACGTGATCGACCACGGCTTTAATGCGGCCGAGGCCTCGCGGGCCACGCGCGTTCACCACCAGTGGCTGCCCGACGAACTGGTCGTCGAGAAGGGCCTCAGCGCCGACACGCTGGCCCTGCTGCGCGCCTGGGGCCACGAGCCGGTGCTGCGGCGCAGCGTCGGCAGCGTGCAGACCATCATGCGCACCGAGCGGGGCGAGCTGCTGGGCGCCAGCGACACGCGCTCATTGGGCGGCGCCGCGATCGGATACTGAAGCCAGGGAGAAATCCGCCGATGTTGCCAGTCGCCTTGACCATTGCCGGTTCGGATCCCTCGGGCGGCGCCGGCATCCAGGCCGACCTCAAGACCTTTCATCAGTTCGGCGTCTATGGGGCCAGCGTGCTGACGCTGTTGACGGTGCAGAACACGCGGCGCGTGGACGAGGTCGACGTGCTGATGCCCGAGTTCGTCATCGCCCAGCTGGACGCGGTGCTGGAGGACCTGAAGCCGGGGGCAGCCAAGACCGGCGCGCTGGGCGACGCGCGGGTGATCGAGGCGGTGGCGCGGCGGGCGGCGGATTTCCAGTTCCCGCTGGTGGTGGACCCGGTGATGATCAGCAAGCATGGGTCTTTGCTGCTGCCGGCCGAGGCGGTGACGGCGCTGCGCGAGCTGCTGCTGCCGCTGGCCTGGCTGGTGACGCCCAACCTGCACGAGGCGGCGGTGTTGGCCGGTTTCGAGGTGAGCAACGAGCAGGAGATGCTGCGCGCGGCCGGGGCGATCGGCCGGCTCGGCCCGGCGAACGTGCTGATCAAGGGGGGGCGGCTGGCGGGGGAATCGGTGGACCTGCTCTGGCGCCGCGACAGCGAGCCGATCCGCTTCAGCGCGCCGCACCTTGAAACCCGCCAGACCCACGGCAGCGGCTGCGCCTATGCGGCGGCGATCACGGCGCTGGTGGCGCGCGGCCACGAACTGCCCCAGGCCATCGACCAGGCCAAGCGTTTCATCCATGAGGCGATCCGCACCGCGCCCGGCCTGGGCGGAGGGAACGGCCCGCTCAACCTGCACGCCCACCCCTGATCCAACCGGGTTACATGGCTCAAGCCGCGCGCGCGGAGGACGATAAAGGAGTCGCGACCACCCGTGGCCGGCCGCGACGGCACGGCCGCGCCCACAAGCCAACCCAAGGACACCCCCGATGCGGATGGATGAACTACTCAAGGCGATGATCGAGCGCAAGGGCTCGGATTTGCACCTGATGGCCGGGATGCCGCCGGCGATCCGGCTGAATGGGGAACTGGTCCCACTGGCGGATCATGGCCGCATGACGCCAGAGGCGCTCGGCGTGGTCATCCACGAGCTGCTGAGCGAGGAGCAGCGCCGACGCTTCGAGAGCGACCCCGAGATGCGCTATGAGCTGGACTTTGCCTACAGCATCCATGGGCTGGGACGCTTCCGCTTCAACATCCACAAGCAGCGCGGGACGTATGGGGCGGTGGCGCGCGCGCTGTCGGCGACGATCCCCGAACTCAGCAGCCTGGGGCTGCCGGCCTCGGTCGAACGCCTGACCCAGGCCAAGAAGGGGCTGGCGCTGGTGACGGGGCCGACCGGAAGCGGCAAGTCGACCACGCTGGCGGCGATCATCGACCACATCAACCGCCACCGCGCCGACCACATCCTGACCATCGAGGACCCGATCGAGTATCTGCACAACTCGAAGAAGTCCTACGTGACCCAGCGCGAGGTCGGTGATTCGGCGGACACGCTATCCTTCAAGAATGCGCTGAAATACGCACTGCGCCAGGACCCCGACGTGATCCTGATCGGGGAGATGCGCGACTACGAGACGATCGGCATCGCGATCACCTCGGCCGAGACCGGGCACCTGGTCTTCGGCACGCTGCACACCAACAGCGCCGCCCAGACCATCGGCCGGATCATCGATGTCTTCCCGGCGGACCAGGTCGAGCAGGTCAAGACGCAGCTGGCGGGCAACCTGTTTGGCGTGCTGGCGCAGATCCTGTTGCCGCGCGCCGACGGCCAAGGGCGCATCTGCGCCTGCGAGATCATGTTTGCCACCTCCGCGATCCGGAACAACATCCGGACCAACAACATCGATGCGATCTATCAGTCGATCCAGACCGGGCAGAAGGACGGCATGCAGACGATGGACCAGTCGATCTCGGTGCACGTCAAGAGCGGCGTGGTAGCCTTCGACGCGGTCAAGGCCTACGTGAGGGACGAGATCTCGCTGCGTCAGCTGGCGGAATATGCCGGACAGAATGGCAGCCAACGGCCGGCGCCGGCGACGCCCGTCGCAGCCCCGGCCCCGCCGCCAGTCAGCGCCGAAGCACCCCGCCGCACACTCGGCACGCTGGTCATCCCGCCCTGGGAAAAGCAGAATCCGTAAGGTAGCTGGTTTTTTTACCAGAAACTGCGGCGACTCGCCCTCGGGCCGGCTATCCGCGAAAATGGTCGGAAAGCCCTTCATCCAGTCATACCAAGACAAGACCGATCACCCTTGCGCTCCCCTGCGACCGCCGCGGCCCTGCGGTTCAATTTATGTTGGTTGGCGGCCAGAACGCACCGTTCGTTCTTGGGCCCATGCGGCGTTGCAAAATTGAGGGTTTTCCCCACCCTGCCCCAAATTGACGCTTGGGCCGTCGGGTTTCTAAAATGAATTACCTGTGGCAACTCAATGACCTGTTTTCAAGCCGCGGGAGTGATGAATTCAACATCGGGGTCCGGGACCATGCAGGGCAGGGCCAGCGAGGGCTGTTCGATGACTGACGGGGGCGCGGGGACTGAGGGGCACGCGGACTTCCCAAACTGAAACTCCTTGTTAACGCCCGCGGCGGCGGATCAAACCGCCCAGCGGAGCCGAACACTGAACCTTTTTGGAATCGCTGGAGTCGCCGGGGCGTCAGCCGCGCCGCCGGCCGGCGCTGTTTGTGTGGCCGGTCAAGGGAGCTGTCATCGATGAAGATCGCCCAGGTTTCTCCGCTTTACGAGTCCGTTCCCCCGCAGGCCTATGGTGGCACCGAGCGCGTGGTTTCATACCTGACCGAAGCTCTGGTGGAGCAGGGTCATGAGGTCACGCTCTTCGCCAGCGGCGATTCGGTCACTTCGGCACGACTGGTGGCCGGGTGCGATTATGCATTGCGGCTGGATGCCAACTGCCGCGACCGAATGGTCCATCATATTTACATGCTCGAGCTGGTGCGCCAGATGGCCCACCGCTTCGACATCATCCATTTTCATTGCGATTATCTGCACTTTCCGATCAGCCGGCGGATGAAGACGGCGCACGCCACCACGCTGCACGGTCGGCTTGACATGCCCGAGCTGCAACGCCTTTACATTGAGTTCCAGGATATCCCGCTCGTCTCGATTTCGGAGTCCCAGCGAGGGCCGCTCGAGTTCGCCAACTGGCAGGGCGTGGTCCACCACGGCCTGCCTGAGAACCTTTACCGATTCGTGGATCGGCCCGAGCCCTATATGGTTTTTGTCGGCCGCATCTCGCCCGAAAAACAGGTCGATCACGCCATCGCGATCGCCAAGGCCGCCGGCATGAAGCTCAAGGTGGCGGCCAAGGTCGATGACGCCGACCGCAGGTATTACGAGGCTGAGATTGCGCACCTCTTCGAGGACCCGATGGTCGAGTTCCTTGGGGAAATTGATGAGGCGGGCAAGCAGGAGGTGATTGGTCACGCCACGGCCCTGCTGTTCCCGATCAACTGGTGCGAACCCTTTGGCCTGGTGATGATTGAGTCCTTCGCCTGCGGCACGCCGGTCATTGCCTATCGCCGCGGCTCGGTGAACGAGGTCATGCGCGACGGGGTCAGCGGCTATGTGGTCGAAGACCTGGCGGGGGCCTGCGAGGCCGTGCGATCCGTAGGAGAATTGGATCGGAGCGCGTGTCGCCGCTATTTCGAGCAGCGTTTCACGGCCGGGCGGATGGCCTCGGATTACGTCGCCATCTACGAGCGGCTGGCTCAGACCCGTATCCGGAGCCTGACCAATGAAGCCACGGCCTGAACAGGACGAAAACGAACGGCATTATGAAATTCACGCCTCGGCCGACCAGACCACCAGCCACCAGCGCGTGCTTAAGCATGGCGAAACCTTCGCGTTGCTCAGCCCCTGCGGTGACATCATCCAGAGTGGCACCCATGATGAAGGGATCTATTTCAAGGGGACGCGCTACCTCTCGCGCCAGTTGCTCGAGCTGCATAACAAGCGCCCGATCCTGCTCAACTCCAACATCGACGACCGCCAGGGCGTGCTGGCGATCGACCTGACCAACCCGGAATTGCCCGAGACCCCGTTGGGGCTGGTCCCGCAAGGGGTGATTCACATATCGCGCTCCAAGTTTTTGTGGAATGACACCTGCCATGAGCTGCTGAGGGTGACCAACTACCATTTGCAGCCAGTCGAGTTCGTGCTGCGCATGCGATTTGATGCCGATTATGCCGATATTTTTGAAGTCCGCGGCAGCCGACGCGAACGGCGTGGCTGCCGTCTGGCGCAGCTGACATCATCCAACAGCATGACGCTGGCCTATGAAGGGATCGATGGCGTGGTGCGCAGCACGGCGATCCACCTCGCACCCACGCCCGTTATCGTTGGCCAGCAATGGATTGAATATCGGTTCCGGCTCGAGCCCCATCAGGATCAGTCCATCACGATGCGGATCGCCTGCTCGGACGTGGACGAGCGCGCCGAGCCGGTGACGTATCGGCGCGCCTCCGAGCTGCTCGCAGCCAGCTTCAACGAATTCCGCCACCGCGCCTGCCTGATCGAGTCCCCGTTCGCGCCGTTCAACGACTGGCTGGCGCGTTCCTACACCGATCTGCACATGCTGCTAACCGAGACGCCGGAGGGGCTATTTCCCTATGCCGGTGTGCCGTGGTACAGCACCCCGTTTGGTCGCGACGGCCTGATCACCGCCATGATGTGCCTGGGGATCGACCCTGAGATCGGGCGCGGGGTTTTGCGTTTCCTCGCCCGCCTGCAGGCCGTCGAGGTCAACCCGGAGAAGGATGCCGCGCCGGGCAAGATCCTCCACGAGATGCGACATGGCGAGATGGTCAACCTGGGGGAGCTGCCCTTTGGCCTCTACTATGGCAGCGTCGACTCAACTCCGCTCTTCATCATGCTGGCGGCGATGTACTGGCGCCGCACCGGTGACCTGGAGATCACCCGGTCGATCTGGCCCCACGTCGAGCGTGCGCTCGAGTGGATCGACCGCTACGGCGACATGGATGGGGATGGGCTGATCGAATACCAGACCGGCAGCGAGCGCGGCCTGGCCCAGCAGGGTTGGAAGGACTCCCATGATTCGGTCTTTCATGCCGACGGCTCGCCGGCGCCGATGCCGATCGCGCTGTGCGAGGTGCAGGCCTATGTTTACGCAGCCCGGCGCGGCGCGGCGGACATGGCGCTCGCACTGGGACTCGCAGAGCGTGCCGCCGGCTTGGAGAGCCAGGCCGAGCAGTTGCGAATCCTCTTCGAGGAATCATTCTGGGACGAGAAGCTGGGAACCTACGTCATCGCGCTGGATGGGGCCAAGAATCCCTGCCGCGTGCGCACCTCCAATGCGGGACATTGTCTGCTGGGCGGCATCGTCAACCCATCTCGCGCGCGGCGGGTGGCAGAATCGCTGACTGGCAGCGGCATGTTCTCAGGCTGGGGGATCAGGACGGTGCATGAGCAGGAGCGGGCCTACAATCCGATGAGCTACCACAACGGCTCGGTCTGGCCCCACGACAACGCTTTGATCGCCGCCGGCATGGCCCGCTATGGATTGACGGACCATGTGGAGCGGGTTCTGGCGGGGCTGTTCGACACCTCTCAATTCATGGAGTTTGATCGCCTACCCGAGCTGTTTTGCGGCTTCGACCGCCGGCCGGGCCAAGCTCCGACACTCTATCCGGTTGCATGCTCGCCACAGGCCTGGGCGACGGCCGCCCCCTTCCTGTTGCTCGAGTCGTGCCTCAACATGCGGATCGACGCGCCGGCGGGGGAGGTGCTGTTCGACCACCCGATGCTGCCCCCGTTCCTGACCGAGCTGACGATCAGCAATCTGGCGGTCGGCGATTCGCGGCTGGACCTGCGCCTGATCCGCTACCCGCTCGACGTCGGCATCAACATTGAACGGCGCAGCGGCAACGCGAGGGTGCGCATCATCAAGTGAGCCGCCTGGCGCGGCGGGCGCCGGCAACTGACGGGCCAAATGTTTTGAGTGTGGGCAAACCTATAGATTTCGAATCAGCCATCCCCCTGGTGGGTGACTATCGCATGCAAAGGAACGGATCCATGAACATCTATATCGGCAACCTCTCATATCGCGCCTCGGAGGAAGATCTGCAGGCGACCTTTGGCGAGTTCGGAGAAGTCTCGCGGGCCACCATCGCCCGCGACTCCTTCACCGGGCGCTCCAAGGGCTTCGGTTTCGTTGAAATGGTGGATGAAAAGGCAGGCCAGTCGGCCATCGAGGCGCTCAATGGCACCGACATGCAGGGCCGCCAGGTGCTGGTCCAGCCGGCCAAGCCGCGGCTGGACGAGCGGACCAATTCGGCCGAGGCCCGGCGTCCGCGCACGACCCACTGAGCTGCATCTGCGGCACCGGATCAGGGCCTCTCATCGATTGGCCCGGTCCGGCGCCGATTTCTCTCTACGCTCACCCCTCCCGTTCAGCGGGGACCCACCGCTGCCTCAGGGGGGCTGCCGGCGGCTGCCTGCACGGCATAAATCATGTCAAGTCAATGTTATTGGTTGATTCGGCGAATGAATCCTCATACAGTGGGATCAGGGGAAACCTGATGGTCCCGGACAACTGTGGGAGATTCACCTAAGATGCCTCAAGAAACCCAGATCCAGACCGACCGACCGGTCCAGACGCTCGAGCGATTGCTGGAGGCCAGCAAGGCCACCGAACCCTTCAAGGAGGCGGTGCGGGCGTTGGCGACCCAGCAGCCCCAAAGCCTGATCCAGTCCAACCCCGGCTCCCCCGCCGTCAAGGTATTGCGTTTTGTGATGAAGGCGCTGGAGGAATGTCCGGAGCTGGCGTTGGAGCGGGTGGAAATTCATGGAGAATCGGGCTGCTCGAGCTATCGGGGCAGTGCCACCGCCTGGCCGGGCCCGGTGAAATTCAGCTTTGATTGGGATTGCCATGACGAGGCGCGCAAGCTGGGCTGGCAGGACCCCTACGGCTATCCAGATCAGGCGCGTGCGGCTCGGGCCTTGAATTATCAGTGTTTCCAACGTTTTGAATGGGAATAGAGGAGTTCCGGCGGTCGGCGTTTTTCGGCGCCGGAGGATGCATGGCGCCAGAAAAAAACATACTCTCGCTATTGACAGCCGTGCGTTGATGACCTAGGATATGGGAGTCCGTCACATGACGGCGCGGCAGGTGATCCACGGGGTCACGGGCCGGTGTTGCGGGGTGGAGCAGTTGGTAGCTCGTTGGGCTCATAACCCAAAGGTCGGAGGTTCGAATCCTTCCCCCGCTACCAGTTTCAAAATCGGGCCCGATCCGCCGCGGATCGGGTCCGTCTCGCGTTGGACCTTGGCGGGGTAGCTCAGCTGGTTAAGAGCGGTGGATTCATAACCCACAGGTCGGCGGTTCGAGCCCGCCCCCCGCTACCATTTCTTTCCACTCATTGATTTAGTTAAATTTAAAAGATCCCCCCGGTCATGCGACCAGGGGGATCCGGTTGTTGTCGGTCCGGGGTTGATCCGGATCGACCGGGCTAGAACGTCTGCACCATCCCCTGATAGTCGCGGGCAATGCCGCCGGCGAAGGTGGAAGGGTGCTCGATTTCAGTCAAGGGGACGCTGAATTCGACGCGCTTGCGCCACTTGTTTTCGCCTAGCGGGCGCTCAACGAGGATGCGGGGGCGGCTCATGCGCGGAAACACCCGCCGCAGGCGACCCTCCAGCACGCTGCATTCGTCACTTAAATAAGGTCCATCGCCCTGATCGCGCCGCAATCCGAGCAAATTGAATGAAAACAAGGCGGCGTCACCATCGCAGCGCATGATCACCTCCTCGGCGATCACCTTTTCCCGTTCAAAGGCCTCAACAACTTTTTTTCCCACGTTTACTGACTCCCGATCTGCATTTGACATCATGAAAAAAGGATACTCACTGATTCTGTAATGGCGCCCCAACCTCGACCGCCAGCTCCAGGGCATGCTTGACCTCGGCCAAGGAGGCACTCTTGCCGATCAGGTCCACCACGCCGGCGTTCAAATAATCCACCCAACTGGTCATGCACGGCATGTCTGACATCACGATGATCTGTCCACCGCGGCCATGAGAGCGCAACCATTCGACGGCCGAGCGGACGTTTCCTTCCCACTGATTTTCATCCAGCAGCACAATATCGTGATCCTCTGTCTGTAACTGGACCATGGCCTTTTCCCAAGATCGTGCCCAGCGGGCATCAAACCCCAAGCTGCGGATGGCGCCGCCAATCAGGCGAAAGGTGGAAAATTCCTCCACCACTAATAGAGCTGTTTTTCCTGATTTCATCATGACCGCCATCCCTTGCTCGTCCAACTTCTCCAAAGTTCCTAAGTCCTTATGTTTGAGTCGCTGAACGTGCTGCCAGAAGCCGAGCCCGCTCGCATGACACGTTGAGTTTGGCCCGAAAGCCACGTGGGCTGCTATAGGGTTTACCCCGAATTGGGGCATGGGGTTTTGGAGGAAACTATCGCTACCATACCACAGGCCAAATGGCACTGGCCGCGGCCTCAAACAGAGTAATTCATCAAATTGGCTTGATCCTTCGGCCGCTTAGAGCTACAACCCTGTTCCGGGTTCATCATTTTTTTAAAATGAAACGTTGGCCCCGGCGGACGCGTCAGTTCTTCTGGAGGTGACAGGGGCCCGGTGGCTCCTGCGGTCTTCAAAACCGTTGTGCCGCGCGTGCGCGGCGGGTGGGTTCGACTCCCATTCACCTCCGCCATCTTTCCCTGAGGTTCGCCAACCCGTGAGCCAGTCCGCTTCGCCCGATCCGGCCGTCCCGGCTGACGACCCGCGCCGGCGGTTGAGCTCGGTCGCGGCCCTGCTGGAGTTGCCCCGCGCCGCCGAGCTGGCCGCTGAACGGAGCCGGCCAGAACTGCTCGAGGCCTTGCGGGCGACGCTGGCCGCGGCGCGCGCGGAGCTGGCGGCCGGTGGAGGCGAGCCGCCGCTGCCCGAGCAGCTACTGGCCCGCGCGGAGGCCCGGTTGACCCAAGCCGAGCTGCAACGGCTGCGCCCGGTGGTCAATGCCACCGGCATCATCCTGCACACAGGGCTGGGCCGGGCGGTGCTGCCGGCACGGGCCGCCCGCGCGCTGGCTGGACTTGACCGCTGCTGTAACCTCCAGATCGATTTGGAAAGCGGCCGTCGCGGCGCGCGCAACCATGAATGCGAGCGCCTGCTGTGCCGGCTGACCGGCGCCGAGGCGGCGATGCTGGTCAATAACAATGCCGCCGCGACGATGCTGATCCTGGCGGCGCTCTGCGCCGGGCGCGAGGTGGTCGTCTCGCGCGGCCAGTTGATCGAGATCGGCGGCTCCTATCGCCTGCCCGACTGCGTCCATCAGGCCGGTGCGCGGCTGGTTGAGGTCGGCACCACCAATAAGACGCACCTGCGCGATTATGAGGCTGTGATTGGCGAGGCAACGGCAGCGCTGTTGCGCGTCAATCCGAGCAACTACCGGATCGTCGGCTTCAGTAAGTCCGTTGCGATCGGCGAGCTGGTGGCGCTCAAGGCAGGAAGACCGGGGCTGCTGGTCATCGACGACCTGGGCTGCGGGGCGCTGATCGACCTGCGCCGCTTCGGGCTGCCCCACGAGCCGACGGTGCCCGAATCGATCGCCGCCGGCGCCGATTTGGTCTGCTTCAGCGGCGATAAGCTGATCGGCGGGCCGCAGGCGGGAATCATTGTCGGTCGCGCCGAGCTGATCGCCAAGATCAAGAAACACCCCCTGACGCGGATGTTGCGCGTGGACAAGCTGACGGACCTGGCGCTGCAGGAGACGCTGCGCCTGTTCCTGGAGCCCGAAGAGGTGCTGCTGCGAGAGAACCCCACGCTGCGGATGATCACGCTGCCGGCCGAGGCGATCAAAGTGCGCGCGCTGGAGCTGGCGCGCCGGCTGGCGGAGAACCAGTTCGAGGCGCGGGTCTTCGAGGGCGCCAGCGAAGTCGGCGGCGGCTCGCTGCCGGCCACGCCGCTGCCAACCTGGCTGATCGGCCTGAGCCGTGACGGGATGTCGGCCGACCAGCTCAACCGCGCGCTGCGCCGCCACGAGCCGCCGATCATCGCCCGCATTCAGGATGACGAAGTGGTGCTCGACCTGCGCACGGTGCAGGAGGAGGAAGATAAGACATTGAGCGAAATAATATTTTAATACAATTGGGTTGTGGGTTCGGCGGTTTCTTGCGCTATCTCCGAACCCACAACCCTCAACCCAAAACCCGGAACCCGATGACATGATCAATCTCGCCCGCCGCCGCACGGTCATGGCGCGCTCGCGCAAGCTTGGGCATTGCGTCTGCGAGCCCAGCAAGCCATGTCCCTGCGATACCTTCATCAACCACAACGTCTGCCCCTGCGCCGGGGAGCGGATGCCGGTGGCGGGTGGTGCCGTGGCGCTGACGCAGACGGTGCAGCGGGCCGGCTGCGCCAGCAAGATCGGCCAGGGCGACCTCAAGCGCATCCTCGCCGCGCTGCCTGCGGTCGTCGATCCCAACATCATTGTCGGCACGGCGGCCGGCGACGACGCGGGGGTCTATCGGCTCGACGACGAGTGGGCGCTCGTGCAGACGGTGGACGTCTTTACGCCGGTGGTCGACGACCCCTACCTGTTTGGCCAGATCGCCGCCGCCAACTCCCTGAGCGACGTCTATGCGATGGGCGGGCGGCCGCTGACGGCGCTCTCGATTATCGGCTTCCCGATCGACCAGCTCGACGGTTCCATCATGCAGGCGATCCTGGCCGGCGGCATCGACAAGCTCAATGAGGCCGGCTGTGCGCTCGTCGGCGGCCATTCCATCCAGAATGCCGAGCCGATCTGCGGCTTTTCGATCACAGGATTGGTCGGCGTGGACCGCGCGATCGAGCGTGGGCGCGCGCGGGCGGGGGATGCGCTGGTGCTGACCAAGCCGCTGGGGACGGGCATGATTGCCTTCGGCGTGCAGATTGGCCGCATCGGCCCGAGGTGGCTGGAGCGGATCGGGGCCTCAATGGCCGCGCTCAATCGCGACGCCGCCGAGCTGATGCGCGAGTTTGGGGCGCATGCCTGCACCGATGTGACCGGCTTTGGACTGGCGGGGCACCTGGTCGAGATGGCCCGCGGCAGCGGCATTTCGGTCGAACTGGACCTGGCGCGGCTGCCAGTATTCGCGGCGGTGCCGGCCTGTCTGGAAAACGAAATCCTCTCGGGCGCGATCGAACGCAATCAGGAATATGCCATGGCCTGGGTGCGGTCCAGCGGCACAGCGGAGTCGCTGCTGCCGATCCTGTATGATCCGCAGACCTCCGGCGGCCTGCTGGTCAGCCTGCCGGCCGAGCGGGCCGAGGCCTATGTGGCGGCGCTGCACGCGCGCGGCCACGGCGCGGCTGCTGTCATTGGACGTGTGATTGAAACATCGGGCGCCGACGCCGAGAGCGAAATCCTTGTCGGCGGGACCAATTTGCAAAACCTGATCGGCCCAGTGGAGGAAGTCATCGTGGAAAATCATGTGAAGCCGGGCGAAAGCCTTGAACGCGCCTGCTGCTCGGAAGAACCGGCGGCAGATGGCGCCTGCTGCTCCAATCCGCCCGCGACGGCCGCCGACCCATTGGCGCCATTCCAGGCGTTCATGAAGGCGGCCAACGCGCCGGGGGTGGTCGACGCGCGGGCCAAGAAGCTGATCGCCTTGGCTCTCTCAATCGCCCTGCGCTGCGAGCCCTGCCTGCGGGCGCACCTCAAGTCGGCGCGCGCCATGGGCCTCTCGCGGGAGGAGATCGACGAGGCCGCGGCGCTCGCGATCAGCTTTGGCGGCTGCTCGGCATTGATGTTTTATCGTGAAATTGCGGATCAGGTGTAGCGGAAGGTCATAACTCGACCTCCTCGCCCTCCTGGGCGTGTTCGGCGAGGAACTCCTCGATGCGCTGCTGAATGGCCGCCAGGCGTTCGTCTTCCAGCTCGATCTCGGGGATTTCGACGCGATCGCCGCTGGCGGCATCCTCGAAGATGACGCAGGGGCGGCCGGTGATATCGAGGACATTTTCGCGCCAGCGCAGCCCGCCCCACTTCATCAGCAGGTGCGCCAGCAGGTAAAGCTCGGGGGCGACGTCCTCCTGCTCGCGCCGGTCCCAGAGCGACTCAAACAGCGCGCGCAAGGCGATGGAGCGCTGGCGGCGATTGAGCTTGGGCGCCCGCCGCGGCCCCGTCTGGCGGCGCACCATCCAGAACGAGTCGAAGACTTCATCCTTGACCCGCTCCCAGCATTCGGGGCAATAGTCGAGCCGTTCGAGTCGGCGTCGATCCCCGCGCAGCGCGCTGGGGTGCCGCTCGATCTGGTCGAGCGCCCCATCACAGTTCATGCACTTGCGTTGGGGCCGGCCGAGCGAGAGCAGAGTTTCTTTATCCATGGCACATTCTCCAGAGCCATCTTATGCCGCCGGGGGTGGGGTTTCAAGCCCGCTGCGCAGCGGGCGGGTGCCGGAACCAGGACTTTTGCCATGGGCTGCCGGCGCGCCTGAAGATCCATGGCCCCCGAGTCGCCAGTTTTGGTAAGATGGAGCGACTCTGAATGATCTGGCGGCGAATTTTGCATCGAGGTGAGGGACGATGAAGAAGAAGAAGGTGCGCGCGCTCGAGCAATTGGCTCGGCTGCATGGGGTCCAGCTCACCTATAACGATATTCGAGGGCAAAGGGTCTGGGCGACGCCCGAGTCGCTGCTGGCCGTGCTGCGCGCGCTGGGCGAGCCGGTCGCGGAGATCGGCGAGGCGCGCGAGGCGCTGGCACGACGACGGCTGGCGCTCTGGCACACTCCGCTGCCGCTCAGCCGGGTGGCCTGGGATGGCCTCCTGCCGCCGATTCCGCTGCGGCTGGCCGAAAACCATGCCGCCGGCCACTATAAGATTGAATTGCTGCGCGAGGATGGGGCGGTCGAGCATATCGAGGGCGAGCTGGCCGACCTGCCGACGCGCGGGGCCCGCAAGGTCGAGGGCATCACGTTCGTGGTCAAGCTGCTGACGCTGCCCGATCGCCTGGCGCATGGCTATCACCGCCTGATCATCGATCTGCCGGGCGGCCATGGCGAGATGGCCATCATTTCAGCCCCGCCCCGCGCCTGGAGCGAGTCGGACGGGCAGCCGCGCGAGTGGGGCGCCTTCGTGCCGCTCTACGCGTTGCGCACCGAGCGCGATTGGGGCGTCGGCGGGCTCGGGGATTTTGAGGCGCTGGCCGACTGGATCAACGGCCTGGGCGGGGGGGTTGTGGCCTCGCTGCCGATGCTGGCCGGCTTTCTGGGTGACAATCCCCACGAGCCCAGCCCCTATGCTCCCGCCAGCCGCCTGTTCTGGAACGAGCTTTACCTCGACATCGAGCGCATCCCCGAGCTGGACCGCGCCCCACACCTGCGCGAGCGGATCGCCTCGGAGGGCTTTCAGCAACGGCTGGCCGAGCTGCGCACCGCCGAGCAGGTCCCCTACCGCGAGGCGATGGCGCTCAAGCGTGAGCTGCTCGAGGAACTGGCCGAGTTCTTTTTCAACGACCCCGGCGCGCGCGCGGGTGATTACCTGCGCTTCCTGGAGCGCCAGCCGCTGGTCGAGGATTACGCCAGCTTCCGCGCCGTCGGCGACCGGCTCGGGCGCAGCTGGCACATCTGGCCGGGGCCGTTGCGCGCGGGCATGCTGCGCGCGGGGGACTGGCGCGAGCGCGACCGCCGCTATCACCTTTACGTCCAGTTCCTGATGGATGAGCAGATGGCGGCGCTGGGCCGGCGGCTCGAGGCGCGCGGCCACGGCCTTTACCTGGACATGCCGCTGGGCGTGGGCAGCGACAGTTACGACGTCTGGCGCGAGCGCGCTGTCTTTGCGATGGGCGCCAGCGGCGGCTCGCCACCCGACGGATTCTTTGCGCTGGGCCAGGACTGGGGTTTTCCGCCGCTACATCCGGCGCGCCTGCGCGAGCAGGGTTTCAGGTATGAGATCGAGTCGGTGCGCCAACTCATGCGGGGGGCCGGCATGATCCGAATCGACCACGTCATGGGGCTGCACCGCCTCTTCTGGGTGCCGCACGGCCTCAAGCCCACCGAGGGCGTCTACGTGCGCTACCCCACCGAGGAGCGCTTCGCGATCATCTGCCTGGAGTCGCACCGCACACGCACCGCCGTCGTCGGCGAGGACCTGGGCACGGTGCCCCAGACCGTCCGCGAGCGGATGGGGCGCCATGGCCTGGGGCGGATGTATGTCATGCAGTTCACGTTCAACCCCGACCCGCACGGCGCCGCGCGCGCGCCCGACCCGGGGATGATCGCCAGCCTCAACACGCATGACACCCCCACCTTCCGCGCCTTCTGGGATGGGCTGGACCTTGGTATTCGGAAGGAACTGGGGCTGCTCGACGAGGGGCAACTGGAATATGAAGGGGTGGAGCGCAGCCGGCTCAAGTGGGCGATGACGCACTGGTTCGTCGAGCGAGGGTTGATGGCCCATGGCGAGGAAGGCGATCCGGCGTGCGTGCTGGCCGCCTGCCTGCGCTTTCTGGCCTCCAGCGAGGCCGCGCTGGCGCTGGTGACGCTCGAGGACCTCTGGCTGGAGCCTCTGCCGCAGAACGTGCCCGGCACCGGCCCCGAACGCCCCAATTGGCGACGCCGCGCCCAATGGACGCTCGAGTCGATCCAGACGCACACTGCGATCAATGAATTGCTGCGCGAAATCAACACCCGCCGCCGACGAGAATGACGGGATAACAGGCGGCTCTTTTTAGCAATTGGCAAAAAAATACAAGTTGTCTTTCGCCCGCCTTCCGATAATACTCGGACTTCAATATCTGAAATTGAGGGAGAGCCAGCCCATGCTAGGACTCAGCGATTTCTGGATCTGGTCGGTTTATCTTCTATGTCTGCTCAGCACGTTATTGTGCGTGATCTATGGCATGATCAACTGGAACCGCGACAGTAACGAGGTCACGCCGAAGGACCGGCAATGGGAACAAGATGAAGACCGCCTCGAGGATCAGCTTTAGACCGCCGGCCGAGATCCTCATGATTTCAATGGCAATGATTGGCCCACGGGCCGCGATCAACTGAATCAGGGAGTGACCCGCTCATGAGTCCGATGGTGCTGACCATTATCGTGGTTGTTTATCTTGGAGTCGTGGGCTACCTGGGATTCCTTGGCTATCAACAGACCCGCAACAGCTCCGATTACCTGGTTGCCGGCCGCAAGAGCCACCCCTTCGTGATGGCTCTTTCCTACGGCGCCACGTTTATCAGCACCTCGGCCATTGTCGGCTTTGGCGGCGCGGCAGCGGTCTTCGGCATGGGCCTGCTCTGGCTGGTCTTTCTCAACATCTTCGTCGGCATCTTTATCGCATTTGTCTTCTTCGGCAAGCGCACCCGCCGGATGGGGCACACGCTCGACGCCCACACCTTCCCCGAGTTGCTCGGGCGGCGATTCGGCTCGCGCTTCCTGCAGGCCTCCGCGGGCCTGATCATCATGGTCTTCATGCCGCTCTATGCGGCGGCGGTTTTGATCGGCGCGGCGCGTTTCATCGAGAGCACCTTCGTCAGCGTGGATTTCAACGTCGCCGTCGCCATCATCAGCATCCTGATTGCCTCCTATGTCTTCTTCGGCGGGCTCAAGGGCGTGATGTTTACCGATGCGCTGCAGGGCTCGTTGATGCTGCTGGGGATGATCATCCTGATCGTCTTCGCCTACAGCCGGCTGGGCGGGGTCAGCGAGGCGCACCAGCGGCTCGAGGCGCTGCCGGCGACCATCGAGGCCCAATATCAGGCGCTCGTCCCCGAGCTTCGCGCGATCGCACCCGATTCGGTGGCCGACGCGGCCCTGCTCGACTGGGTCGGCGAGAACCGCGCCCTGCCGGCGGTGGAGGCGCTGCTGGCCGCGCGGCCGGAGCTTTCGAACAAGCTGGTGCTGGCCGGGCTGGAAAAGGGCGGCTTCCGCGGCTGGACGCGCATGCCCGCCACCGGCAGCCGCATGTTCTACGTGCTGATCACCAGCATCATCATGGGCGTCGGCATCGGGGTGCTCGCCCAGCCCCAGCTGGCGGTTCGCTTCATGACCGTCAAGAGCGGCTGCGAGCTGAATCGCGCCGTCCTCGCCGGCGGCATCTTCATCCTCTTCATGACCGGCACCGCCTTCATCGTCGGCAACCTGAGCAACGTCTGGTTTGCGATGCCCGAGCATGGCGGCCGCATTGCCCTGGCGGCGGTGCCCGGGGGCAATCCCGACCTGATCATGCCCGAGTTCATCAACCAGGCGCTGCCGCGCTGGTTTGGCGGGCTTTTCATGCTGACCCTGCTCTCGGCGGCGATGTCGACGCTCAGCTCGCAATTTCACGCCATGGGCACAGCCATCGGCCGCGACTTCTTCGAACGCGGCATGCTGGGAGCGGTCGGGCACCGGCGCACCGTGCTGATCACCCGGCTGGGCGTCATCGTCTCGCTGGTGGTCACGGTCACGCTGGCCTACAAGCTGCCGGCCGGCATCATCGCCACCGCCACCGCGATCTTCTTCGGCCTCTGCGCCTCTTCCTTCCTGCCGTCCTACATCGGCGGACTCTACTGGCGGCGGATGACGCGCGCGGGTGCGGTCGCCAGCCTCTGCGCCGGCTTTGGCGTCAGCTTCTTCTGGCTGATGTTCGTCCAGAACGTCAATGGCAGATTCCCCGCCCTGCTGGCGCAGGCCTGGCTGGACCGGCCGACCCTGCTGCCCGACGCCATCCTTGGCATCCAGTGGAATTTCGTGGAGTCGCTGTTCGTGGCGCTGCCGGTCTCGGCGCTGGTCGCGGTGATCGTGTCCTTACTGACCCGCCCGGAATCTCCGGCGCACGTGGCCTTCTGCTTTGACGACCCGAGCCCGGCGCCGCCCATGCCGCGCCCGGAACGGGCGGTGGCCGAGGTCTGAGGAATCCGCTCTCCGGAGCTTGTTGAATAGCTTTTCGATCCAGTAAAACCACCACACGGGGGGATGACGGCTCATGAGTCCGATGGTGCTGACGATGATCGTGATTGTCTATCTGGGGGCGGTGGCCTACCTGGGTTACCTGGGCTACCAGCAGACCCGCAACAGCGCCGACTACCTGGTCGCCGGCCGTTCGAGCCATCCGTTCGTGATGGCGCTCTCCTACGGTGCCACGTTCATCAGCACGGCGGCGATTGTCGGCTTTGGCGGCGTTGCGGCGGTCTTCGGCATGGGCCTGCTCTGGCTGGTCTTCCTCAACATCTTTGTCGGCATCTTCATCGCCTTCGTATTTTTTGGCAAGCGCACCCGCCGGATGGGCCATGCTTTGGACGCCCACACCTTTCCCGAGCTGCTCGGCCGGCGCTTCGGCTCGCGTTTCATGCAGGCGGCCGCCGGGCTGATCATCCTGGTCTTCATGCCGCTCTACGCGGCGGCGGTCTTGATCGGCGCGGCGCGCTTCATCGAGAGCACATTCGGCATCGACTACGCCATTGCCGTCTCGATGTTCAGCATCCTGATCGCGGCCTATGTCTTCTTTGGCGGCCTCAAGGGGGTGATGTATACCGATGCGCTGCAGGGGACATTGATGCTGCTGGGCATGCTGATCCTGCTCGTGTATGCCTACGGGCGGCTGGGCGGCGTGACCGAGGCCCATCGCCGGCTCGAGGCGCTGCCGGCGACCATCGAGTCCCAGTATCAGGCGCTGATTCCCGAGATACGTGAGCTCGCCCCCGCGGGCACCGAGCCGGCGGCCCTGCTGGAGTGGCTCGGCGAAAATCGCACCGAGCCGCAGGTGGCGGCCCTCATGGCCGAGCATCCGGTGCTGACCAGCCGGGTGACGCTGGCGGGGCTTGAAAAGGGCGGCTTCCGCGGCTGGACGCGCATGCCCGCCGCCGGCAGCCGCATGTTCTACATTCTGGTCACCAGCATCATCATGGGGGTCGGGATCGGCGTGCTGGCCCAGCCCCAGCTCGCGATGCGCTTCATGACGGTCAAGAGCGGGCGCGAGCTCAACCGCGCCGTCCTGGCCGGCGGGATCTTCATCTTGGTCATGCCGGGCACCGCCTATGTCGTCGGCAACCTGAGCAATGTCTGGTTCGCGATGCCCGAGCATGGCGGCAAGATCGCCATTGCCTCGGTGCCGGGGGGCAACCTGGACCTGATCATCCCTACTTTCATCAATCAGGCGCTGCCGCTCTGGTTCGGCGCGATCTTCACCCTGACGCTGCTGTCGGCGGCGATGTCGACGCTCAGCTCGCAGTTTCATGCGATCGGCACCGCCATCGGGCGCGACTTCTTCGAGCGGGGCATCCTGGGCATGCATGGTCACCGGCGCACCGTGCTGATCACCCGGCTGGGCATCATCCTCGCGCTGATCGCCACCGTGACGCTCTCATACAAGTTGCCGACGGGGATCATCGCGGCGGCGACGGCGATCTTCTTTGGCCTTTGCGCGGCGGCGTTCCTGCCGGTCTACATTGGTGGGCTCTACTGGCGGCGCATGACGCGCGCCGGCGCGGTGTCCAGTCTCTGCACCGGCTTCGGCGCCAGCTTTTTCTGGCTGATGTTCATCCAGGAGGTCGGCGGCCGCATCCCCGCCTACCTGTCCAATCTCTGGCTCGGCGTGCCGACGCTGCTGCCCGGGCCGGTGCTGGGCATCCAGTGGAACCATGTCGATGCGCTGTTCGTGGCACTGCCGGTCTCGGCGCTGGTGGCGGTGGTGGTCTCGCTGATGACGCGGCCCGAGTCGCCCGCGCACGTGGCCCTCTGCTTCAGCGACGCCGCCCTGGCGGCACCCGCGGCCAGAACCGTAGCGGCCATGCCCTCGGTCCGTTGAGGACGGAAAAATGCGGCATCAACAGCGCCGGCGACATCTGGCGGATGAAAATGCATTGATTCAGGGAGATGACAAACGGCCGGCCGAGATATGTGTTTAGCATGGCGGCTGGGTAAGGGTGCCAGTATTTCACCCTGAAAGGGTGGTCACAGTTCGAAAAGCTCAAGGTGGAGCGAAGCGTAACTTTGGGTTGAGGACGGGCGAAAATAAGAGCCCTGAAGGGCGACACAGTTCACCCCTGTGGCTGCCACTGTGTCGCCCTTTCAGGGCTTTGAGGAAAATGAACCAGCGACCCAGGGTTTCGCTTCGCTCCACCCTGGGCTTTTTGACTGCCGCTGCCCCTTCAGGGCAGCCGAGTCATGACCGCTACTCATCCATCTCCCGCAAATACTCTTCGGCGTCCACGATCAGGTCGCGCGGCTTGGAGCCCTGATAGGGGCCGACGATGCCTCGCTCTTCCATCAGGTCCATGATGCGGCCGGCGCGGGCGTAGCCGATCTTCATGCGGCGCTGGATGTAGCTGACCGAGGCCTTGCGCGACTCCAGGATCAGACGCAGCGCCATGTCGTAGAGCATCTCGTCGCTCATCGATTCCATGTCGGCGGGGGTCAGCGGTGCCGAGCCGGCGCGCCCGGCCGTCGCGAGCCGGCCCGGGCCGTCCTCGCCCGAAAAATCGAGCCCCTCGACCTCGTCTTCGCCATCCTCGCGCACCTGGGCCTTGGCGCGCTCGGCGGGGGTGGGGCGCGTCTCAAAGTCCTCTTTTTCGTAGCGGGCCTTTTCCTGGTCGCGGATGAAATCGGCGAGGCGCTCGACCTCGGAGTCCGAGACGTAGCAGCCTTGGATTCGGAAGGGCTTGGCGCCGCCGGGGGAGTAGAGCATGTCGCCGCGGCCCAGCAGCGTCTCGGCACCGTTCAGGTCCAGGATCGTGCGTGAGTCGACCTTGGCGCTGACCTGGAAGGCGATCCGGCTGGGGAAGTTGGCCTTGATGAGACCGGTGATCACGTTGACCGAGGGGCGCTGGGTCGCCAGCACCAGGTGCATGCCGACCGCGCGCGCCATCTGCGCCAGGCGGATGACATATTCCTCGATCTCGGCCTTGGCGACCATCATCAGGTCGGCCAGCTCGTCGATGATGATGACGATGTGCGGCATGTAGGGCATGCGCTGGCCAAGCGCCCGCCGGCCCAGCGGCATCTTGCCAGTCGCCATCGCATTGTAAGCCTCGGAGTTGCGCACGCCGAACTCGGCCAGCGTCTTGTAGCGCTGCTCCATCTGCTCGACGCACCAGGCCAGCGCGGCGGCCGCCTTGCGCGTATCGCAGACCACCGGCGCGATCAGGTGCGGGATCGCCTGGTAGATCGACAGCTCGACGCGCTTGGGGTCGATCATCGCGAACTTGACCTTGTCGGGCGGGTTGCGATAGAGCAGCGAGGCGATGATCGCATTGAGGCAGACTGACTTGCCCGAGCCGGTGGCGCCGGCAATGAGCAGGTGCGGCATCTGCGCCAGGTCGCAGATGACCGGCTCGCCGGCGATGTTGCGCCCCAGCGCGAACGCCAGGTTGCTCTTGTGGGTGCGGAATTCCTCGGTCGCCAGCAGCTCCTTGAGCATCACCGGGTTGGCGCGCTTGTTGGGGACCTCGATGCCGACGGCGGACTGGCCCGGGATCGGGGCCAGGATGCGCACGTGTTGGGCCTTGAGCGCCATCGCCAGCTCGCTCTCGAGCGCGAGGATGCGGTTGACGCGCACGCCGGGGGCCACCTTGAGCGCGAAACGCGTGATGACGGGGCCTTGGATGACCTCGATCACCTCAACCGTAGTCTTGAACTGTTCGAGCGTCTGCTCGATCTTGCGCGAAAGGCGTTGCTGCTCGTCCTCCGACATGGTGTAGGCGGTCGGGGGCGGGTCGGTCAGCAGTCCCAGCGAGGGGAGCTGATAGGTCTGCGGGAACAGGTCGAGCTCGGCCTGGCCGGCGAGCACCGTCTGGCTTGAGCCGAGGTCCATCGGCGGCGGCGGCACTTCCATCGCCACGCCGCCGGCTTCCTCTTCGGCGGCGGCGCGGCGGCGGCCACCCATGATGCGTCCCGAACGCGGCACCAGCGCCTTGCCCGCGGCCTCGCCCTCCTCGAGGCGCCGGCGCTGGGGCGCGGGGGCGATCTCGATAATGGGGCCGACCGGCATGACCCGTCCGCCATCACGCTGGAAGTGGAGACCCCGGAAGAGCGAGACAAAACGAACGGGCAGACGCAGCCGCCGCAGGGCCAGCAGCGGGCGCAGCAGCCAAGTCGGTCGCGGCAGCCAGGCCAGCGGATTGAGCACGCCCAGCACCCGCAGGGCACCCAGCCAGCGCACCCGCGCCGCCAGCGCCGCCAAGGCCCGCAGCCCGCGCCAACCCAGCCGCACCAGATCGCGCAGCAGCGTTTCGGTAAACAGCACCAGCCCGACCAGCGACATCGCGCTGAGGACCAAAGTCGCCCCAAGCGGCCCCAACAGGCGGGCGATGTTCGCCCCCTCGCCGCTGATGAGGATGTTGCCCACCATCCCGCCCATCGCAAAGGCCCGGCGCGGGTCGCCGCCGATGGCTTCATCGAGCGGCAGGGCAGGCAGGCCGATCGTTTCGTGGAGGCCCTTGAGCGCCAGCAACGCACAACTGGCGACCATGATCATCAGACCGCCCAGCCCGCGCAGCCAACTGCGTCCGCTCAGGGAGAGCGGGCTGTCGCCGCGCAGAGAGTGGAAGGCGCTGACGGCGATCATGAACGGCAAGGCGAAAGCCATCGTGTTGCCGAAGGCAAAGAAAAGCTTGCCGGCGATCCAGGCGCCGATGGGGCCGATCCAGTTGATGCGCGTCTGGTAATGTTCAGCCAGCAGGGAGAGAAAAATCAGCAGGGCGAGTAAGGCCAGGACAATGCCGACGATCTCGCGCAGGAGCGAGCCGCGACCGGCGCCCGCCCAGTGGGTGGTATCAGCTTTGGTAGTCATATGTATCGGACCAGCGTCTCAAGCCCGCAACATCGGGCCGGCTTCAACGGGAACAACAACCCATTCTAAGGAATGTATGTCTGGCGCCCCGGCATCCGCAAGACTTTTCGACATTTTTTCGCCTGAAGTTGAGCCTCTGGGCATGCGGGCGGCTCAGCCCTCGGTCTCGCGAATCTGGCGCATGATCGTCTTGCTGGCGTTGACCTTGGGCGCGCCGGTGATTGCCACGCGAATCCCCAACTCGTCGGCGATGCCGCGCTCGGGCACGCCCTCGGCGGTGTAGTCGGTCCCCTTGGCATGCACATCGGGCTTGATGGCGCGCAGGCAGCGCTCGGCAGTCTCTTCCTCGAAGATCACCACCCGGTCGACCGCCTCCATCGCGGCCAGCAGCTCGGCGCGCTCGGCCTCGGGCATGATCGGCCGGCCGGGACCCTTGATCGCCCGCTCGCTGGCGTCGCTGTTGACGCCGACGATCAAGACGTCGCCCTCGGCGCGCGAGGCGTTCAGGTATGAAACATGCCCGGCGTGCAGGATATCGAAGCAGCCGTTGGCAAAGACGACTTGTTTGCCCATGTATTGCTGCTCACGGGCGAAGGCGACGGCTTGCTCGAGCGTGACGATATGATCGGCGGGGTTGAAATCGGGCATGGTCCATCCCTTGTGCGAGGTGAGCGCGGCTCCACGGGGAGCGTTCATCTGATTATCCCAGCGCAGCCTTCGGCCGCAACCAAATATATTGAACCGCCAAGGCGCAGAGGACGCAGAGGAAGCGCAAAGTGATCAAGCCTGGACAAGTTCTGATGTTGGGATTGACAGCCGTGGGTTGATTCCCTGCCCATTCCGTCAAATACCCAGCCCCGAATGGGGCGACCGCGAGTAGCCGGGGGTGACCGCGAACCCCCGGTCAAGCCCCAAATTCATCAGAGCCCCGAAGGGGCGGCCGAATCTTCGCAAGATAAAAAGAAACCCAAGGATAGTAAAACAGGGGCGGGGGCAAAGTCATCAGGCTTTGAAGGCGAGCATGAGTCCCAGCAGCAGCGGCAAATAGATGATGGTGGCGAAAAACAGGCGCATCGCCGCGCGCTCGGCCGGCCGCAGCGTAAAGACGGCGGCGAACCAGGCCAGCGCCAGTCCCAGCGCCAGGGCGCCGCCGGCGTAGACCCAGCCGGTCATCCCCAGGCGCAGCGGCAGGAGGCTGACGGCGATCAGTGCGATCGAGTAGAGCAGCATCTGGAGGCCGGTGGCGCGGCCGCGCTCGTCGAGCACGCTGTACATCGGCATGCCGGCGGCGGCGTATTGAGCGCGGTATTTCCAGGCGATGGCTAGGAAGTGCGGGACCTGCCAGAGAAACATGATGTGGAAGAGGATCCAAGCGCGGGCGTCGAGCGACCCGGCGGCGGCGACCCAGCCGATCAGCGGCGGCAGCGCGCCCGAGACCGCCCCGGCCAGCGTGGACAAGGTATTGATGCGCTTGAGCGGAGTGTAGAGGAAGTTGTAGACCGCCAGCGTCAGCGCGGCCAGGAAGGCCGCCGCCGGGCTGACCGCCAGCGCCAGCAGGGCCAGCCCCGCCACCGCGAGGGCCGCCCCCAGCCGCAGCGCGACCGCCGGATCGATGCGCCCGGCCGGCAGCGGGCGGCTGGCCGTGCGCGGCATATAGGCGTCCGAGTCGCGCTCGCTGAACTGGTTGAGGGCGCTCGCGCCGGCCGCCACCAGACCCGTGCCCAGCAGCGTCGCGGCAGCCAGCGGCAGGTTCAGGCCCCCAGCCGCGCCCATGTAAAAGCCGACCATCGTCGTCACCAGCACCAGGCCGTTGAGGCCGGGCTTGAAAAGGGCCGCGATGTCGCTCGGGATGGGTCGCGCCGGCGCGCGCACGGGAACGGCCGCGGCCGCGGCCAACACCAGCACCCCGCCGATGGCCGTGGAGAAAATCAACTGCATGGTGGCCAGGGGCGCCGGCGCCAAGAGCGCCAGCGGCATCGCCAGCGCCGCCCCGCGTCCCAACCGTGCGGCGGCCCGCGCCCCACGCGCCGCGACGACCGGGCGCTCGGCGGCGGCCCAGCCGGCGGCCAGCCACAACAGCGGCGACCCCAGCAGCGCCAGCGCCAGCAGCCCGGCCAGCTCCTCGGACTGGACGGCCGGGTTCAATCGCGCCGCGGCCTGCGCCCAGGCATAGGCCAGCAGCAAGGCCGGCAGTGCGGTCCAGAGCCGGTCAAAACGGCCGGCGCGGCCGCCCCCCAAGGGGATGCCGTTGACGGTCGAGGCACTGGCGAAGGAACCATTCATGGTCAAAATCCTTTATAACACCGGCGCGGTTTCAGGCGGAAGCTCCGTCGCCGCCGGCTCGGGCTCGGCCGGGTCCTCGCTCGCCGGATGCTGGAAGCGCGCACCGATGCGGTTCATCTGCGGGGCGAGCGGATGGGCCTCCTCGGGATTGAACTGGCCTCGCGTCAAAGGGTCGATCAAAGTGAGCCCAAAGAAGATGACGACGAAGAAGAGACTGCCCAGCAGCGCCGCCAGGTTGAAACGCTCCCCATGCAGCAGGTGCATGAAAAAAAGCGCCACCAACCCGGCCTTGACCGTAGCGATGGCCAGCGCCAGTGCGATGCTGAGGTTGGTCAGGAAGCTGTGGCCGCCGCCGTCACCCCATGGATCGGGCGCCGGTTGCAGCGCGCCCAGCACGAGCGACTGCCCGACGGTCGCCAGCGTCAGCAGGCAAAGCCCGCCAAAGACGGCCAGATAGACCCACAGCGGGGTGACGTGGTGCGTTGCAGCTTTCATCAGGTTCTCCCGATACCTCATTCCATTCTCAATCAATCAGGTAGAGCAGCGGGAAGAGGTAGATCCAAACAAGGTCCACCAGGTGCCAGTAAAGCCCGACGCACTCGACCGGGTAGTAATACTCGCCCCCGAAGTCCTGGCGGCGCGCGCGCGCCAGCAGCCAGCCGATCGCGGCCATACCGATCAGCACGTGGATCCCATGCAGCGCCGTCATCACGAAATAGATGCTGAAGAAGTTGCGCGCATAGGGCAGGTCGGCCAGACCGGCGGCCTCCGCGCCGTGGGGGCTAAACCAAAACCCGGGAGCAATCCCCCGGTGCAGCTTGTGGGAGTATTCGAAATACTTGACGACCAGGAAGACTCCCGCCAGCGCGAGCGTCGAGGCCAGCAGGAGCGCCAGCTGGCGGTGGCGACCCAGTTGCGCCGCGCGCACGGCCAGCGCCATCGTCAGGCTGCTGGTCAGCAGCACGAAGGTGTTGAGCATTCCCATCCGCCAATCGAGCAACTGACTGGCGGCCTGGAAGACCTCGGGGTGCAGCGCCCGGTAGACGGCGTAACCGACGAATAGGCCGCTGAAGAGCAGAATCTCGGTCAGCAGAAAGACCCACATCCCCAGCACGGCGGAGTCGTGCTGTTGCTTCATCGACTCGAAGTGGTGGGCCAGCGGCGGCGCCGGCCGGCCGGAAATGGTCGCAAGCGGCTGGCTCATCGGCGCACGGTTGCCTCCGAGGGATGGACGCTGTAGTGATAGGCCCCGCCGCTCACCATCGGCGTCTTGTGGAAATTGTGCATGATTGGCGGCGAGCTGGTGGTCCACTCCAGAGTCGTTGCGCCCCAGGGGTTCTGCGGCGCGCGCGGCCCGCGCAGCCACGACCAGATGAAGTAGGCGATCATCAGGCCAAAGCCGGCCCCCATGACGAACGCCCCTGCCGAGGAGAACTGATGCAGCGGCGCGAACTCGGGCAGGTAGTTGTAGTAGCGCCGCGGCATGCCCTGCGTCCCCAGGATGAACTGCGGAAAGAAGGTCCAGTTGAAGCCGACGAAGATCATCAACGCCACCACCTGCGCCAGCCGCTCGGGGTACATCCGCCCGCTCATCTTGGGCCACCAGTAGTGCAGCCCGCCGATGAAGGCGATGACCGTGCCGCCGACGATCACGTAATGGAAGTGGGCGACGACGAAATAGGTATCGTGGACGTGGACATTGAGCGCCAGCGCGCCCAGGTAGACCCCCGTCAGGCCGCCGATCGAGAAGAGGAACAGGAACATCAGCGCATAAATCATCGGCGTCTTCAGCTCGATCGAGCCGCGATACATCGTTGCGATCCAGTTGAAGACCTTGATCGCCGAGGGGATCGCCACCAGGAACGTCAGCGCCGAAAAGATCGTCCCCGCCAGCTCGCTCTGGCCGCTGACGAACATGTGATGGCCCCAGACCAGGAAGCCGATCACCGCGATGCCGATGCTGGAGAGCGCGACGAAGCGGTAGCCGAAGATGTTCTTGCGCGAGAAGCAGGCGATCACCTCGCTGATGATGCCCATCGCCGGCAGGATCATGATGTAGACGGCCGGGTGCGAGTAGAACCAGAAGAAATGCTGGAACAGGACCGGGTCCCCGCCCATCAGCGGGTCGAAGATGCCGATGCCGACCAGCCGCTCCACGGCCAGCAGCAGGAGCGTGATCCCCAGGACCGGCGTGGCCAGAATCTGCACGATGCTGGTGGCATAGAGCGCCCAGAGGAAGAGCGGCATGCTGAACCAGCCCATCCCCGCCGGCCGCATCTTGTGAATCGTAACCACGAAGTTCACGCCGGTGAAGATCGAGGAGAACCCGAGGATGAACGCCCCCGTCACCATCGGGATGACGGCCGTGTTGCTGTCCACGCTGTAGGGGGTATAGAACGTCCAGCCGGTGTCGACCGAGCCCATCACCATCGAGACGACGGCAAAGATGGCACCGATGACGTAGATCCAATAGCTGGCCAGGTTGAGGCGCGGGAAGGCCACGTCCTTGGCCCCCAGTTGCAGCGGCAGGAAGAAGTTGCCCAGCGCCGCCGGAATCACCGGGATGATGAAGAGGAAGATCATGATCGCGCCGTGGAGCGTAAAGGCCTGGTTGTAGCGGTCGGCGCTGATGATCGTCGGCCCGGGCGTTAGCAGCTCAATGCGGATGATCATCGCCAGCAGGCCACCCAGCAGGAAGGCGGCCATCGCCGAGGCGAGATACATGATGCCGATGCGCTTGTGGTCGAGCGTGAAGATCCACGAGCGCAGGCCGCTACCATCCTCCAGATAGCTCTTATGCCCATGGTCGGCCCCGCCGTGGCGGTCGATGATTTGTGTGGCAATCGACATGTTGCGGCCGCTCACTGCTCCAGGGATTTGATGTATTCGATCAACGCGCCCACCTGCTCGGGCTTCAGGTGCGGGAAGGCGGGCATCGAGGCGCTGTAGCCATCGACGACCTTGGCGTTGGGGTTGACGATCGACTCGCGCAGGTATTCCTCGTCCACCGTCACGGCGTCGCCGCCCGTCAGCGGCTGGCGATGTCCGAAGATGCCGTTGAGGGGCGGCCCGACCAGGCGCGTGCCGTCGACGGCGTGGCAGGCGTTGCAGGCATTCTGGCGGAAGAGCAGCGCGCCGTATTCGGCCATCGAGAGCTGCGAGATATCACCAACCCCGCCCGACTCGACCCAGGCGCGGTATTCTTCCTCGCTCTTGACGATGACCGTGCCGATCATGTCCGAATGCGAGGTGCCGCAATACTCGGTGCAGAAGATGACGAACTCACCCTCCATGGTGGCCTCGAACCAAAGGGTGGTATAGCGGTTGGGCAGCACGTCCTGCTTGACGCGAAAGGCGGGCACGAAAAAGCTGTGGATCACGTCCTCACTGGCCATCACCAGCTTGACAGGCCGTCCGACCGGCACCACCAGCTCGCCGGGAGAGACGATCCCCTCGCGCGGGTAGGAAAAACTCCAGCTCCACTGGCGGCCGGTGACGTAGACTTCGAGGGCGCCATCGGGGGCGACGCGGCCGGCCATATAGGCATTGAAGCCCATCGTGAAGATCGCCGCCAGGATCAGCAGTGGGGTGACGGACCAGAAGATTTCGAGGGCGTGGTTGTGGGTCAGGTCGGGCGTGGTAGCCTCCGCGCGCCGGCGCCGGTAGCGGATGACGAAGGTCAGCATCAGCCCGACGATCAAGAGGAAAAAGAAAATGGAGATTCCGAGGACGAAATAATGGACCGCATCGACGGCGGGGGCCAGCGTCGAGGCCTGAGAAGGGAGAAACGGACCGGCGGCAGCATCCATGGCGCAAAATCCATAACGCGATGAGTTTATCATGTGTGAGTCGATAGCCCCAGCCGGGGCGTCGGTTGGTTGGTCGCCGGCCGGCGAACGATCCTTACAACCCCGCCGCTTGGGTGAGCATTGCGTCAAGGAGAATCGTCGGCCATGCCTCAGTTTGTGGGCCTGATGGTTGCCCGCACCCGCTCGTGATGCCAGTGCGCCAGTTTTTCCTTCAGTCGCCAGAGGAGCTCGGCCTCGGGGCGCAGCACGACCCGGCTCTGCCAGAGCGTTCGCGTGTTGCCGCGCGACCAGTGTTCCTTGTGCGCCGCGTGGCCGGTGGACAGGTCGATACGCCGGTAGCCGAGCCGGATCGCCTCCTCAAAGCGCCTGATGCTCAGCAGATAGTGCAACCTGTGCTGGGTGAACTCGGGATCGGAGGATGAATTGTAGGAATAAATGTGCTGATGCTCGTCCTTGAAGATCAGTTGGGTGGCAACGATGCGGCCATCCACCCGCGCCACCAGGCCAATCAGCCGCCCCCGGCGCCACAGGGCCAGCGCCACCTCGTGCAGGAAAGCATCAAAGCGGTCGTCCTCGAAGGTCGAGTGGCGGCCGGTGGAGTCAAAGCGCTCCCTCTTCTGGGTCCGCATGGTGGCCAGCATTTCAAGAAGTTCATCCATCGTCTGGACCTGCCGATGCTCGCGCGTCTGGCCGAGCGTCTCGAATTTGCGGCAGGTGTGGCGCACGTTGCGGCGGGTGCGCCCGCCCAGACTGCCAATCAGCGTCTCCAAATCCCCCGGCAGATCCACCTGGTGGGACTCGATTGCCGCCACCCGACTGACGCGATGGTCCAGGATCTCGGCCACGCGCTGGAGCAACTGGCTTGCCAGGCTCCCCGGCTCGCAAAGCTCGAATTCAATCGTGCTGATGCCCGCCAAGCGGGTGATGGCCCGAGCCATGGCTCCGAGCACGGCCGCCTGGTCGGCATCGCGGGCAATCAGCGGGCCCTGGTCGAGCGGATAGGCGGGCGAAAACGAACTGAGGAAAGTCAGGATGCGGTGGCGGAAAATTCCGAAGCGCTGTTGCCGCACGAACATGAGTGGGCAGGCCCCCACCAGCCGTTCCCCCTGACGGACCAGAATCAGCTGGATCTTGCCGGCAAGCCCAAAATGGCGTTCGAATGAGCGGTACCAGTCATAGGTCTGATATACATTTGAATCGACGGCACATTCCCATAAATCCTGCCAGGACTCCTCGGCGATCGAATCCATGGCATGAGCCATGCTGACCGAGAGCACGCTCCTGAGACACGGAGCATCGATCAACACCTGCGTGGTCGGATGGGCCATGGCGATATCTCCAGACCGGGAGAAACGGACCCAGCCGTCACCCGGAGAGTGGCTCAGCGGTAACATCACGTGGATTGAATTAAAGGTTAGCAAACTGGCAGAAAAAAATCACGTTTTGGCAGATTACGCAGATTGCGGAAAAAGAGGCGCGGTCGGGGATGGTTGATCCCCG